>JAJEAL010000066.1 GCA_022822785.1 Candidatus Poribacteria bacterium | reverse complement strand
CAACATCAAGACGTTCAAGAGCCAACACATCGTTAAGTTCTGCGTAAATCATCACTCAAGACACTCCTTGTGAGGTAGATTTACACACAGTATAACTTAAAACTCTAGAAATTGATAATTTATTATTTAATAGTGCTTAGTTAAGACATAAGTAAATAATCATCAGTTCTTAGCATTGCCGGGTTTAATATCGATGACCCTATTCAACTTTTATTGTTTCAAGCTAGAAATTGGTATCCAGAGCCCTCTGGTGTTTTGTGCCAACAGCTTTTGAAAAGGTTCATCTCGTCCGATGATGCTGACGCTAATCTTCTCAGCTTTGAGCTTCTTCAACACTGTCTTGGGTGAGTAGGATCCGCTTACATATTCGTCTGTAACCAAGACGAATCGCCGCTCTGCGCGGCGACGAAACTTTACTTCGGCGGTTGCTTGAACGAGTGCGTCGAGCGCCTTTTCACCACCCCGACAGTGAATAGCTGCCAGTTTCCTTTTCAGTTCCTGAATCGAGGTCGTTTGAGGGGTTACCTGAAAATCCCAACCTAGCAAGGAGAAACTCGTACCATCTCGGAACGCGACCAATCCAACGGTGAAATCTATACCCGCTGTTTCAAGTAGATCTGTCATTTGGTTCAGATGATTGCGTACGGCATCAATATCATTCCGCATACTTTTGCTGGCATCAATAACAAAAACGATGTCAAGCGCATCGCTGTTGCGTGTTTTTAGGAGGTGACGACCAATTTTGACGAGCGCTACATCTAGTTGCGTCAAGTGGTTAATATCGGAAGGCATCGTCTCTGTTTCAAGACCGAGAGAAGCCCGGGGCCGAGCGATTCGGCTATCATTAACCAACCCATTGCCAAACCAGCCCTCCTTTCCCCTCGACGCTCCCCGACTTGATGGTGCAAAAGCAGCATCGCCGATGGAAGTGTGCGCTGATGCTAGCGGAATAGATTCTTCCGTCAACATTGAAAATGATTGTGCACCCGGGACATTCCGCGATGTGGTGGTGGCAATTTTCGGACGAGGTGGACTCAATACCGGATTGGTCGTGATGATTGACGGGGACTGGGGTGTTGAAATATTGGAAGTTGGCAAGGGATGTAACGGGCGCTTCAACGCTCTGGGCACCGGTTCTCGAGCCGTTGAGACAATTTCAACCTGAACGAATAGATCATCCTTCACCTGTGTCGATTGTCTCCACGAGGTGCTTAAAATCGCCATAAAAACAAGATGCAGTATCAGCGAGAATAGAAGGGCTTTTGATAGTTTTCGCTTTCCGTGCGTACGCTGTTTCATCTGATCACACCCTTTAGTTTTTCAATCTGGCATCCTTATTCTCAACTTTACCACAGCCTAGATGCCTCCGTCAAGCGGAAAGAAAGACCTCAACCGGCCCCACCGAATTTCGAGCGGGGTAAATTGTTAACAGTTCCTCGCCTGAAACCGTGGGACCGTAGGAACAGTGGGCAGGTGTTCGCGCTTGTCCTATGGACCTTCTTCGTTAAAATGACGCAAATGTCGTGCTGGAAATTCTTGATATGGATATTCTGCCAGCGCCGCTTCGTCAAGTGATAGCCCTAATCCGGGGGCAGTAGGCAATTGGATGTAACCGTTTTCAACCTTAATTGGTGGCACGGAAATCTCATTTCCACACTCGGTGAAGTTGACAAAGTATTCAGTAATAAGGAAGTTAGGCATCACCGCGCAAGCCTGCACTGTTGCTGCTAGTCCGATCGTTGTGCTGTTGTAGTTGTGTGGTGACATAATCACGAAATACGGTTCAGCCATCGCTGCGATTTCTTTGAGTTCTAGAATCCCACCACAATTGCAGATATCTGGATTAAGGATATCTGCGGCACTTTTCTCGAACACCTCACGGAATTCTGCTTTGGTGTAGAGCTCTTCGCCCGTGACAACCGGTAAATTAATCGCGGCTCGAACTTCGGCGAGCGCGTCCAGATTTCGGGCGGAGACAGGCTCCTCGTACCAGAACGGTTGAAATTCTTCCATCATTTCAGCTAGACGGATGGCGTGGATTGGCGCTAGGCGACGATGAATTTCGACAAGCAGGTCGATATTCGGTCCCACAGCGTCGCGGACCGCCCGCACACACGCAACAGCTTCACGTTCATCCTCACGGCTGATATGTGTCCGCCATGGATTGGGGAGTGGATCGAGCTTCATTGCGGTGAATCCCTGTTCGACCAATTGTACTGCCCGTTCTGCGCGTTCTTCAATCGTGCGACCGCCCCAACCGTTGGCATAGACACGAATCTTGTCCCGACATGGTCCCCCCAACAGGTTATAGACCGGCGCGTTGAGTGCCTTTCCTGTAATGTCCCATAAGGCGTGCTCGATTCCACTGATGGCACAATAGAACTCCATTGATCCACGCTTCCCAGCAAAATCGTGATATGCCATAAAGGTAAAGTGCTTGATGTTGAAAGGGTTGCGTCCAACGAGATAGCGTGCTAGCTGTTGCACATGGATTTCGATGGTGCGGTCACGGTCAGCTTGGGTGTAGCACTCTCCCCAACCGTAGATCCCCTCATCCGTTTCCACTTTAACAAATAACCAGTTTTTACCGCCACCGGGGTGAACGAGAAATGTTTTGACGTCTGTAACTTTCATCCGCATCTCCTCTCCCTATAATTGAGTTAAGTTCTAATCTGTGCGATGGTATTTCCACACAACGCCCATTGGTATCATACTCACCTTCTGTTGATTCTCCCTATATCAATCATTAACCTGCACGCTGTACGGCATCAACAAGAAGGCCCGGTGCGCCATAATCTCCTCCGCAAGCGCAGGAAATTTCCAGTTTGTTGGGGAGGGGCCCGACCGTGCTATGCGAAAGGCAGCCAGCCACTGTTGCCACACTCCCTGCTGCGGCAATCGCATGAGCTGCACTTCTTTCCCTGCTAATCCTGCTTTTCTTCGAGCGATTGAAAGGGCGAGATTTAATCCACCCAGTTCATCAACGAGCCCAATCTCTTTGGCCTGTTTGCCTGTCCAGATTCTGCCTTGTCCAATCTGATCGACTGCCTTCTTTGTCATGCCGCGTCCGTCCGCCACTTTAGCGATAAAATCGTCATAAATCTCCCGGATCTGGGCATTAACAATCGCACGTTCCTCTGCGGGATAATCGCCGTAGTCAGTATAGAAGTCCGCGTGTTTCCCACGTTTGATTATCTCTTTATGTACTCCAATTTTGTCATAAAACCCTTTGAGGCTATACTTACCCGAAATAACACCAATCGAACCGGTGATAGTACCGGGTTCGGCAACGATGACATCTGCCGGCGCGGCGATGTAATATCCGCCGGATCCAGCGATATCAGCCATCGAAACGACCAACGGCTTAACCTCTTTCAGCCTAATCAACTCTCGCCAGATTGTGTCGGCAGCAACAACCAACCCGCCCCCACTGTCAATCCGCAGAACGACTGCCTTGACTGATGAATCCTTCCGGACCTGTCGGATAGCCCGAGCGATAGTAGCAGATCCCATCGTTCTTGTTCCTGTGAAAGGGTCTGTAAAGCTTTCGCCTGTCATCATCATCCCTTCCGCTTCAATCACAGCAATCTTGGGTAAAGGCGCTTCCCAATCATATCCATATTCAACGATACTTAGATACTGACTCGCTTTGACCAGACGGCAATCTCTCCCGGTGAGATTTTTGGCTATGCCTTTGAGTTCATCGCGATAGGCAAGTTGATCCACGATGCCGTGCGCTAATGCCTGTTTTGCCGTGAATGGTCCCTGATCGATAAGTACTTTCACATCGGCTTGGGTCCAACTCTGCTTATCCGCAATCAGTTGAGTCAATTGATCGTAGAGATCGTCAAGGATTACGTTTTGCACCTCACGATGCGCCTCCGACATTTCCTCGCGCGTAAAGACATCTGATGCTGATTTGTATTTACCGATGTGCTCAAGGTCCGCTCGGATGCCGAGTTTATCGAGTACTCCTTTGTAAAACGCGGTCTCTGACCGTAATCCAATCAAACGCACCTCACCGGAGGGGTGTAGGACAACCCAATCACAGACCGATGCAAGCAGATAACTACCGGTCGAACAGTTGGTCATATAGGCGACAACCTGCTTGCCACTTTTCTTAAAATCCAAGATAGCATCACGGATTTCCTGCAAACGGCCGATACCGTAGCGACTATCCCCTATTTTGATTAACGCTCCCGCGACCTCCGAATCTCTTTTTGCGACCTTAAACGTTGTTTCAATTTCATCGATCTGTACGTCTAGGAAAGCATTTCGCCGGATGTGCCGAGTCGTATGCAGTGCCTGAGACAGCGAGATATACCCTATCCCTTCTTGGTAACGCTGGTTTTCGTCGAAACGATTATACATACCCAGCCCAAACTGTCGAAAATTAATCCCAAAACGGATGTCAAAGCTGCTATCAGTGTTTAAGCTACCGCGCAACGTCATCCAACGAAGGGGCCGGATTTCTACGCCAAAATTGAAATCTAATCCCTTAATATCTTCGACCTTTCGGGCATCGATCGAAAGCGTAATGCGGGAGGTACTGGGTCGAACTGCTATGCCGAAGTCGTAGGTTCTACCGAGTCGCTCTCCGCGGAAACGGGGGCGGTTTAGGTCTCGCGCGATAATGCCCGTTGAAAGGTATCGCCGCCGAAACATCAATCCCAAAGCCCATGATGCGAGTCGGTCGTAATCTTCGTCATCAGAATTAACCCAACTGTAGCCGGTTCCCCAATAAAGTGTAGGACCGATGCTGCCCCCGCTGGAGAGTGTATAGCGGTTAAAATCGATACCGTCTTTACCGGTGGCGAACTCCATACCAAATCCTGCCTTCGCTGCGGAGATCAGAAGTGTATCATCGACCCAGCCATCGGTTTCACCGGCACGCAGATAGTAGAGGTTAAGCCCTCGCTGTGCAGCACCTAAACCGGCGGGGTTCAGAAAAGTGGCAAGGGCATCGTCGCTAACGGCAACGGAGCTAGATGGCAATGAGGTGCTGACTTTGGGCGCATCAGCAGCCGCGAGTTCCCAAGTAATCAGAATGGTGAGAACAGCGCAGAAAAACAGATGTGTTTTATTCAAATGACTATTCCTTGTGGACTTATCATAATCAACGTCGGCGCTAAAACAGAGTAAATTGAAACAGAACAGTGTAAAAGGCTTTCCATCGGTCGAGACTATGCTTTTACGTGTTGCCATGCGTGAGAAATCCACCGTCCACTGTCAGGCATGTGCCGTTCACATAATCTCCCATCGGTGAAGAGAGAAAGACAACTGCCTGTGCGATATCGTTTGGCACACCGATCCGACGCCTCGGGATTGATGACAACGCATCGCCACCGACTCCACCTTGCGCTCGCTCATGTTCTCGGTCTGGTGGTAACTCGCGGCTATCGATCCAGCCCGGCGCAATCGCATTAGCCGTGATTCCAGTCCCCGCCAGGTCGCGAGCGGCACTCATCATCAAACGAATCACACCTGCCTTCGCAACACCGTAAGCGGTATCCTCTTCCCACACTCGCACCGAATGGACGGAGGAGATGCTAACAATTCGCCCACCTGATTTTTGCTTAATCATCTCCTTCGCAGCGCGTTGGCTGCACAGAAAGTAACCCTTCAAACTGACGGCCATCGTCCGGTCCCAGACCGCCTCGGTAATCTCGAGAAACGGCATATTTTCCGACCAGTACGGATTATTTACCAGAATATCAATCCGACCGTGTTCAGTGAGGAATTCATCGAATAAAGCGTCCACTGAATCACTATTACTGATATCAGCAACCGTGAACGTACATTTGCGTCCAGTGTCGCCAATGAGTCCAATCGTCCGGTCTGCGGATTCGTCGTGTTCAATATCGTTGAGTCCAATATCGCAACCGTTCTGTGCTAACGCGAGGGCGATTCCGCGTCCAATTCCGCGTCGTGAACCGGTGATGAGTGCTTTTTTGCCTTCTAGTAGCATATCGAATTCTCCTATGGATTGTAGTTTGCAGTTGTTGCGTCCGTCAGAGACAGGGGGTAAGACGTGATGGGTACAATGTAAAAACCATTTTTTGTGGCTCCATTGAGTCAGTAGGTATTGTTATTTTAGGGCTTGTTGAATTGATAGCGCGGCGGTATTTGATGGCTCGGCTTGGAGGGCACTCTCCACCGCTGATTCAGCGAGTTTTTTTTGACCAAGATAGTAGTAGCAGATAGCTCTGAGCGTTTGAAGATCTGCAATCGACTGATAATCATGTCGAAAAAGGGTACGGTGATCCCCTTGTAATGCGTTATCAATGGCACGCAGTACAGTTTGAAAATCAGTAGTACTCTCACGGCGGAGAAAGAGGGTGTTGGCTAACCCGATCCAGGCGTCCGCATTGGCGGTGTCCAATCGGATAGCAGCCTCAAATGCCTTTTGCGCCTGTGCAACAATATCCGGAGTGATTGCAGGTTCGTGCGAAACACTAAGATGGGTCCAGCCCAAGCCGTTATGTGCATCCGCAGCGGTTGCATCTAGCTCAATGACGCGCTGAAAATGCAGAAGTGCATCGGAAAAATCGCCTTTATTGTAAGCTGTCCATCCATCTATCTGTCCTTTTTGAACAGCCTGCACATTGATCTCTGTATCATCCGAGCAGCCAAAGGACATAATTAAACAGAAAATTAAGACTGCCCCCATCCAACATTTCGCTTGAAGTACGAAAGTGTGGAAGGTGAGGTACAAAGTGGATTTGTTCATTGGTTTATCCATCAGGACCGCGAATCTTTGATACATAGTGTGGGACAACAAAATCTAACAGAATCTAACACTTTTGACGAAATCGGTATCAATTTTGGATGATTGACCTACAGCGCCCCAGCCGTAAGCTGCGCTGGATATCAATTCATCTGGACCGCGCTCTCGTTCACAATGTTCTTCGGGCGGAAACAGGCTCAACCGGTTGGATACCCAGAAAATTCTGCAACTTAAGTTAGCATATCATTCCTCGAAGTTGATTGTCAACCGGTTTCGATGCAGTCTATCAGTAACTGAGTGTATGCGTAATGGTCGGCATAAATTTCAGTGACAAACAGCAGAAGGTGTGCTATCATTGCATGAAATTCTGCTCCCTGAACTATCGGGGGCTCTTTCGCCAATTCATAGAAAGGTAGTTATTGATGGCTCAACGGATAAAGGCTAACTATCAGATCTGGTTACAGATTTGCTTCATATTCTATTTTACCATTATCACCTTCCCCCTATTTGCTCAAACGTCAGCTAACCTTCGTGGTTTTACCCGTCCAAACTCAGTTTTACAAAAAAGATATGAGGAAGCGTTTAAGCAACTAACCTCTCCTGAAAGATGTCGGCAGGAATTACGGCGATTAACAGAAGAGCCACACCTTGCCGGAACGGAGAACAGCTATAAGGTTGCTCAATATCTCTACAACAAATACCGAGAATACGGCATGGATGCCCAGATTTATGAGTACGAGGTCTATTTACCGTACCCAATCGAAGTTCGCGTCGAGATGATTGCGCCGACTCCGTATCTCGCGGCTGGCAAGGAGGAGAGCTGGGAGTGGGATAAGGATTCCTTCGAAACGAATATAGTAGCGGGCTATAACGCTTATTCGCCGGACGGAGATGTAACTGCCGATCTGATTTATGTCAACAGAGGATTGCCCACGGATTATCAGAAATTAGAGGAGATGGGTATCTCTGTTGAGGGTAAGATTGCTATCGCAAGATATGGAGGTAGCTACCGAGGGGTCAAAGCGAAGGTTGCCGGTGAACAGGGTGCCATCGGCTTGATTATCTATTCCGATCCGAGAGATGATGGATATATGAAAGGGGATGTGTATCCGCGTGGACCGTGGCGATCCGCGGATGCGATTCAACGCGGAACAGTGAAATATATTTTTCAGTACGCTGGCGATCCGTTGACACCGGGGTGGGCATCAACAAAAGACGCCCATCGGCTCCCAATTGCAGAGGCAACAGATCTTCCACAGATTCCCGTCGCCCCGTTGGCGTACCGAGATGCAGCCCCACTGCTCAAAGCATTAGCAGGTCCAAACGTTCCGGCAGAATGGCAGGGCGGGCTACCCTTTGCATATCATATCGGTCCTGGTCCTGCAAAAGTTCACCTTAAAGTTCGCAGTGAGCACAAGAATCGCTTAATCTATAATGTGATTGCTAAGCTCAAAGGGGTAAAAACCCCTGACCAATGGGTGATCCTTGGCAACCATCACGACGCTTGGGTTTACGGTGCCGCGGATCCGGGCAGTGGCACGGTCAGTCTCTTAGAGGTAGCCCGCTGTCTTGGGCAGCTGGCAAAGGAAGGGTATCGCCCCAAACGCACCATCGTTTTTGCCAGTTGGGACGCGGAGGAATTTGGCATCGTCGGTTCAGCGGAGTGGGCTGAAGACTTAAAAACTGAACTTCAGCAGAAGGCGATTGCGTATTTAAATGTCGATATTGCGACCACAGGTCAGAAGTTCTATGCAAGTGCTGTGCCTTCGCTCAAGTTACTGATGCGAGAGGTTACGCAAGCTGTTATGGATCCACAGACCCATCAGACAGTGTATGAGACGTGGCGGCAGGATCAGGAAAATCACGTTCCAAGGGTTGGGAATCTTGGCAGCGGTTCCGACCATTCGCCCTTTATTGGGCATCTTGGGATTCCATCCATCAGTATGGGATTCTATGGACCTTACGGTGTCTACCACGCCATGCAGGATAATTTTTACTGGGTGGAGCGTTTCGGCGATCCGACGTTCCAGTATCATGTGGCAATGACGCAGATCTGGGGGATTCTCGCGTTACGCCTTGCAAGTGCGGATATTCTGCCATTCGACTATGGGGCATACGCAGATGAGCTTTTAAGCCATCTTAAAGCGCTACAGAACGAAAACAAGCAAAGCACTCTCACAAAGGATAGACCCGAACGGCTACGGATATTACTCAGGGAGTGGGAAAAAATTGCAGTAGATCTCCAGAGTGATTTCACCATGCGCCTCGACACTAGGGAGCTAACCAAAACGGCAGAGATTAATGAGAGTCTCCAAGGCTTAGAACAGATATTACTTTCCGACTCTGGTTTGCCGTTACGTCCATGGTTCAAGCACTTGGCTTATGCCCCTGGTCTTCACAGCGGATACGCTGCAGTTGTTTTCCCGGGGCTCCAAGATGCACTCGAAGCGAAGGATGAGGCGGAGGTATCAAAACAGGTAGATTTGTTAGCAGAAACGTTTCAACGGATGATTGTAGCCCTTGAGCGGATTGCGCGGATGTAGCCGATAACTTGTGCCCTTATTGAGAATCACAGAATCCGATATCCTCATGATCGGCGAGGGTCTGGTTGATTGCACGTCGGGCGATTCCGGCAAGTATCGGATTGGTCGTTTGATAGTATGGGAGCGCAATCAGCCCGACGGACAGCGCCCAGCCACGAGCTCGCGCCCAGGTTGCGTCATCAACCTGTAGCGCGGCACGGAATACCGACCTGTTTTCAGCAGAGAGGAACAGCCATGCAGCCATCACGTCACATGCGGGATCTCCCACGCCCAACCCTCCAAAATCGATAACGGCACTCAGCCTACCCTGTTGGACGAGCAGGTTTGCAGCGTGCAGGTCTCCGTGCAGCCAGACGGGTGCTCCCTTCCACGCTGGCACCGTAATTGCTGCGTCCCACACCGCAGTCACGCGGTCAATATCAAGAACGCCATGTAGGGCTGTGATTGCGTCGCGAGTCTCTTGGTCTCGCATTTCCAGTGGCACCCCGCGATAAAAGTTGTGTTGCCCCGGCGGCGGTCCGTCGGCAGCCTCAATCTGTTGGAGGGCAGCTATGAATTGAGCTAGGTCGGTCGCAGCTTGATATGGATTAGCTATGGACTCGGCAGTCGCATCCTCACCTTCAAGCCACCGATAGACTGACCAATGCCATGGGTAGCCATCGCCAGGTTTTCCCATTGCTAGTGGAACTGGGATGTTGAGCGGTAAGAGTGGAGCAAGTCTAGGAAGCCATTTCTGTTCTTTATCCACTTGGCTGACAGCCGAGGGAATACGGGGTAATCGCACGACCATGTCATCGCCAAGCCTATAGAGCGCGTTACCTGTGCCAGCGGAATGGACTGGCTCGATGGGAAGATTTGCCCACTGCGGAAATTGTGTGATGAGCAGCCGAAACACAAGCGATGCGCTGGTATCGATCTCATCGACATGCATCTTGCTAGTGGACATGTACACCCCATACAATAGGTAGGCTGACGCGAGAGGTTTGTAACATACCTAGAGCGTTCAATTTAGTGTTCTCCTGACGACCGGGCTTGGAGCTACAATTTTTCGTCTGTCTTAACGGCATTTCAACGTCTCCCAGTTACTGGTTCTTACAACGCCTTATTTCCCTGAATAAAAGTCCCACAGATCTGTGCGCCCGCGGTATGTGCATAAAAAGAGATGGGGCCAACCCATCCAATCTCACAACGCGGATAGCCCCGATCCTTCATGTCTCGGAGACATCGGAGAAAGAGAATTTTTCCAATACCCAACCCTCGCAACGATTCCTCTACACCTGTGGGCCCGAACCCACCCCGAAACATTGTTACATCGTAGGTAGCGAAACCGCAGATGTTGCTATTTGAATCAAGGGCGATAAAGGTTGTTACCGGCGTATTGTTCAACGAATTGCACGATTCCGTCGTCCAATGTTGGCTCCAAGTGCCCAACATCCATTCGTAAAATGCCTGCTTATCTTCGGGCTCCAAGCGTCTTATCTGAATGCCTGCTTTCGCAACTCGTGCCTCGGCTCGCGTTGTGTCAAAATCATCCTGCGTGAGATCCACCGCCATATTGTGAACATAACGCTCAAAGGTGTAGCCGTGAGATTGGAGGAAACAGAATGCTTCGGTATACCGTGGATCTAGACCGGGCATAAAGTAGTAGGGCGAGGCATTCAGAATATGAACGCGCTCTGCACCGTCTGATTGAAAAAGCGCTTCTATTTCTGCCAACATCATGCTCCCAAGCCCGGATCTACGGCGATTGCGATCCACAGCAAACAGTTTTAGCCATGCCTCATTTCCACGCAGCACACCAACCATAAAACCGATTGTCGTTCCATTGTCACGGAGGAGAAAGCCGTGGTCAGGCGAATAATCGGGGTCGTCGAAAATTCGGTGATGCAAAATCTCGTTTTCAAACTGCCCTGAATGCAATTCAAAGTTTCTGTTGCAAAAGGCAGTCAATTCGTTCAGATGCTGTGGCTGGAGTTCAACAAAATGCGGCATGATATTCTCCTGATGAATCGGGCAATTGCAGTTAATCCGTAGGTTTGTCGTGCGCCGCTCTTATCCCCTACAGATTTGAGGGCTAGACCTCAGGGAAGATATTACAGCCATCGGGAGCTGTCCAAAGATCGGGCGCGTCCTCCGTGGACTTACGCGCCTTCCTACTAAAGTCCTCTAGGACCTTGGAATCGTTTTGAGCTGTTTCGAGGGCGCGGAGCACCGTGTCGCCAGACCAGTCGGCGCAAACTTCATCGCACAGCTCATCTCGAACCGTTGAATAAGCGGAGTCAGCCCCAAGGTCGTTCCACTCGTCGGGATCCGTTTCGAGATTGAACAGCTGCGGCAGGTTATGCCCGTGATACTGATTTAGTTTCCACTGTCCGCGACGAATCATTCGGGCGGGGGGATCGTTTTGCAGACCACCCAGCTCTGCAAACGCGGTGTTGTGCCAGTTAGCAGCTTCTCCGTTCTGACACAAAAATCGTTTGAGACTACGTCCACGTACCCCGAACATCGGTTCGCCTCCTGCGAGGTCAACAAGTGTCGGACCAATATCGAGTAGACTCGTGGTCTCAGGAATTGTCCGACCTTCGGCAACTTGTCCAGGCAAGGAAAAGATGAGTGGTACACCGACGGAGCCTTGATAAAAGCTTGACTTCCACCACATCCGGTGCTCGCCTGCCATCTCTCCGTGATCAGAGGTGTAGATAATCAGTGTATCCTTCCCAAAGTGGGTATCTGCCAGCGTAGAGACTATTTTTCCAATCAGTTCATCCATGAATGTTACTAGCCCATAGTATGCGGCACGGGCGATTCTCACCTGCTCATCTGTGAGCTCATCGACTTGGCGGTGTTCTCGCCACGCTTTCATGAATGGATGCAGCGAATCGTGATAGCCTTGAGGTAGTTGTGGCACACTAATTTTATCAATATATTCGTCGAAAAGCTGTTTCGGAGCAATAAATGGACAGTGTGGGAGCACATATCCAACTGTCATAAAAAAGGGCCGCTCTCTTGGTTGCTTGTCCAACGATTCAAGGAACTGACAAGCAACCTGCGTAACATCCTCATCATAGCGAGAATAGGCGGTACGCCCCGGTCCGGCAACTCTAACGCCGGCAGCGGTTTGACCAGCTGTGGAGGTGGGAATGTGTCCCAATTGTGGGCTGATATCACCGATAATTCGGCGCTCAAAACCGTGTCGTTGGTCGGCTCCATTAAAGTGCATACGGCCACATAAAGTGGTTTCGTACCCGGCGTTGGCAAGATGGTGAACAAAAGTAGGTATCTCAGATTGGAGCCGA
This sequence comes from Candidatus Poribacteria bacterium, assembly GCA_022822785.1. Lineage (GTDB taxonomy): Bacteria > Poribacteria > WGA-4E > WGA-4E > PCPOR2b > PCPOR2b. Next base: position 30,596 of record JAJEAL010000066.1, on the reverse strand, counting down.
CACCGATTCGTCCAAACGCGGATATCTGAGCTATGGCGGCTTGTCAAGAACGTCATCCGTGAAGGGACACATAGGGGGTTGCCACAGTGATTGTTGGTAAAGCGCACTCCCTGCGCCGCCAATTGATCAAGCGTTGGTGTTCGCACAAATTCATCGCTAGCACACCCAAGGAAATGTGGGCTATGCTGATCCGACATAATCAGTAAAATGTTTGGTGAATCTGCCATATCAAGACCTCAATGTGAAGTTAAGCTTTTGGGCGGCGGGAAGTTTTCCTCAAGCAGTATCTCCCGACAGTACAAACCGTTCCAAAGCGGCTGCAACGCCATCCGCATCATTTGAAGCAGTCACATGGAACCCCCGTTGTTTAAGCGCTTCATCTGCGTTTTCCATGACCACACTTGTACCTGCAAACTGCAACATATCCAAATCATTATAGTTGTCGCCGATTGCGAGAATTTCCGACGGGCATATCGCCATCTTTTCAGCGAGGTGGCGTAGCGGTAAATCTTTACCGACGCTTGCGTGAGAAAGGCCCAGAAACGCAAGCCGCCCATTATTGATAATTACTAGGATTGGTTTGACCTGTCCGTTTAAGCGGTTCCGAAAAACTGCAGCGATATCATGTGCTTTCTCCGCAGGAACGACGGAGATAATCTCGATCACATCGCCTGGCAAATCGGTTGCCAGATTGTCGACCCATTTCAGGTGTGCCTTATTTTCCCAGAGATATTCGCGCTCCCAATCGTCAAGTTGATCTCCGTAGTTTTCAACAAAAAGATTTGCCGAATCCTGAGTGCCCTCAAACACAACCGGACGAAGTTTCAGTTCCTTCGCGATCTGGACAACCTTTTGCGCTAAAGTGTGGGACAGTAACTGATGGTGGAGAAGCTCGCCGTTGAGACGCTTGAGGATTGCACCGTTGTGCGCCGCCAACAATACGTCCGGAAAATCCAGTTGTAAGACCCTCGGTTTTGCTGTAATGAAACGTCGTCCGGTGGCGACAACGATGGTCGCTCCTGTTTGGGCGACGCGATGTACAGTTTCTTTTGTACGGGTGGTAATCCTCCCGCTCGAATTAGCGAGTGTGCCGTCGATATCGAGCGCAATCAATTTATATTTTGTCATTATTGGTTAACCCGGTTGAGCAACTCCGCTTGTGCTGTTAATACTGTTTCGGTCGGCAGTTGTTCTTCCCCTTTAGCGGTGCTACATTTCGTGCCCAAGAATATCGGTTGAGAGCTTGACGCTAGCACCGAAGCACAGGCGACTGCATCCTCTTCAGTAAATCCGCTCTGGGGATCGAGGTGCGAATTGTGGGAGTCCATGAATCCGTCAGTAGAGGGACCGGCTCCGGACAAAATCACACCCGACAACGGCACATCCGATTTTAGGATCTGGTGTAGGATTGATAGTGGCGCGTCGCCGTTGACCAGAAGGCGTCCCCAATTCACCATGAGCGCAATAGGCTGTCTTGACGCGCTCTCTCGATTGACGAAGGATAGGATTTGGATAAGGTCCGGTAGCGTCAATGAAGCCTTCTTGGCTGCGGGAAACGGTATCGGATGGTCAGAAGGAAGGCTATCGGTTACTTCTATTGATAGCGTGGTGTCTGGTAGGATAGCGGCAGCTAATTCGCGTAAATCGGTCAAACTTTTATGGAATGCGATCGCGTGTGGGAGAGCTTCCCCGGAGCACCCGCCGGTGTGAACGAAGACGTTACGGACACGGATGCCAGCCTCAGATAGCGTCATACATTGCTGCAATGATGAGCAGGCATCCACCACCGCTGTTTGACGAAGCGATTCGTCCAGTGAGGAGAGACCGTACGCAGGGTTCTTCTGCCCAGCCGTTGCCCACTGTGCTACAAAGGTTGCCACAATAGAAGCGGACAGTTCGGTGAGTACGTCAACGACCTCGGGCACTACCGGCACACCCGCTAAAATTGGAACTTCAAAGGTCTTGATATTCCACTCTTCCACCGCTTTGCGATACCACGCTGCCTGTTCGGACGGCGAGAGTGTGCCGACAATAGTATACGCGCCTAGAACTTTCTCGGTAATCATTCTGATGTCCTTTCATAGTAGAGACAGGCCATGTTAGAGAGAGGAAAAATCGTAACAGAGGTACACTTTTTTGTCAAGTGTTTTCCCCGGCATCCGGCTTGACAACTAGGCATGTTTTTGCTAAGATAGGATTGATTTGCGACGGGATACTCACGCCTTAATGTGTTTCCATTGAGGCGAACTCGTCGCCGGCATCGGACTTTCATACAATTTCTTTCTCGGGGCGTGACAGGTTCGCCCAATTTCGGTCTGCATCCACGCCGCAACAGAGGATGCTGCTCTGATTCCATCCTTCATGCGCGACAACATCTGTCGAAGCATAGCGCATTGTCAGTCCACAACGACGACGAGTGGAGTTGTTGCGCGGCGAACCGTGTAGCAGCAGGTCGGAGTGCAGGGAAATTTCACCAGCCTTCAATTCGATGTAAACGGGCTCGGCGCGAATCTCTGTGGCTTCGGCGGTTCGGTATAGCACATTGTCCTCAGCGGGATTGCTAGCGTGATGTTTTAGCTCGCCGCGGCGATGGGATCCGGGGATAAATTGCATACAGGCATTTTCGATATCCGCATCGTCGATAGCAAGCCATACAGTGACAGTCTTTGAGGGGGTTAGGGGCCAGTAATGTGCATCTTGATGCCATGAGACTGTTTTTCCATCGCCGGGCATCTTGCAGAAATAGTGTGTTCCCCAACAGACGAAGTTCGGTCCGAGCAGATCCTGAATGTACTCCAAAATGATTGGATTTACCACGAGATCGTAGAGGCCTTGGCAGTGCTTATGATAGCCGTTGATTGAGTAGCTGTTTTTGTCGGGTTCGAGATTCGCGAGTAACTTGTCGAGATATTGTCGGTTCGCAGCCGTCTCCTCGTTATTGAAGATACGAAATCCCTTCAGGTAACCGTTCTGATTGTAAAATTCGATCTGTTCTTGGGAAAGCTGACGTGGATGCTCGCATTTGGAGGGATAGAATCTCAAATCTCGCTTGAGATGGGGCCATGTGCTGTCGTTTGCCATAACTGTTGACACCTCTTTCTGATAGAACTTTATTTACTCTTTCTCCGTGCGAAAGTATACACGACGCAGAACCAAATCGGAAGTGTATTTTTTAGAACTTACGCATTTCAGGGCGGGGCAAGATGCCCCGCCAACGGCTAGCTGCGTAAGGCCTGTTTTTGGAAATCCATAATGACCATTCAAGAATTTCAAGACCTGATAGAGCGGATCTACTATGACAAAGATGCTGAACGCGGTGTAGAGGGCACATTTGTTTGGTTCACTGAAGAGGTCGGCGAGCTTGCCAAAGAGATTCGGCGTGAGAAACGGGATATAGAACGGCTTCGTGCTGAATTCGCTGATGTGTTTGCGTGGATGTCAACGCTCGCTAGTTTGCTCGGTGTCGATCTCACGGAAGCTGCAAAAATTTATGCGGCTGGCTGTCCCAAGTGTCAATCTACTCCTTGTAACTGTTAAGTATAGTAAATTCTACAAAATAAATAGACGCTTTCGCTCCCCGTGCCTGGTAGGTGCGGTTAGAAACCGCACCGCATCGGCGCAGTTGGAAACAGCGCCTACCAGGGCCCGGGGGCAAGGCGGTGCGGTTTGGAGCGTCTCATTAATTCTAAGGTCCACTATAAATGGACACCACTGTGCTATTTTTTTGATGTTTGAGTTAAGTGATATTCTTAGGAATCTTCAAGGAGGATACCATGGACACGGCACCATTGATTGAAGGACAGGAAAGTGTCTTAACCGATAAACAGAAACAGCAGTGGAAGGAAGATGGCTATCTGGTTATGAAAGGCATCCTATCTTCGGAGGAGGTTGAGAACCTGACAGCCGTCGTTGATCAGATGTACGAGGAACACCTCCAACAACCGGATGTGAAACCGGAGGCAGGGTTAGATCGACGAAACGTCATGGAGGAGCACGACATCTTTGTAGATCTGATGGATCATCCCGTAACGTTTCCGATCGTGCTTGAGTTGATGAGTCCGTACATACATTTGAGTATGTCTGAAGTTATTGTCCGACCGACGGACCCTGAGGGCAAGGGGCTGTTGCACACAGATGGCGGTCAGGCGATGCGACAGATACGGGTGAGTGAAAGTAGTCTGCCGTTCCAAATCAAGCTTCAGTATTTCTTGACAGATCTGCCTGAACCGGACATGGGTAATTTTACGGTCGTTCCCGGCAGTCACAACCGGCTCTTTCCAGAGGGCGGATTTAAGGATGGGCCTTATATCCCTGAAGCATTGCCGCTATCTGTAGAAGCAGGCGATGTGGCAGTCTTTCCTCATGCGATGTGGCACGGTTTCGTCGCAAACAGGTCCGATAAACCCCGCAAATCGCTGATTTACTGCTACGTCCATCAATGTATGCGGGCATTCGATTTTGAAAAGGCGTCGCCCGAACTGTTGGAACGGTGTACGCCGCGACAGCGACGGTTGATTGGAGATATCGGCGAGTGGAAGGCGGGCTCTTACTTCTATTCCCCACCGGATCAGGTAGAAGTCATGCTCGGAAATGAATCTTGAGATGAATATATCCCAAGATTCGCGTCAAAAGAGAATGGAACGCATGAAGAACGTGAAACGTGAAAATTATTTGTTCATTAGTGCGACTTATGGAACTCGTATAAAAAGTAAAGCCAAAACACTAATAGAAACCGAGTTTTCAAGAAAAAACTCGGTTTCTATTGCACGATTTCTTAGCATGAATCTATCTCGATTTGGCAGAATTAGTCGATCTCTGTATTCGGTAGGATGGTGGCTTTGACACAACGCATCGTCATGGCACATTGCACCGCCTCCGCTACTCCTATTTCGGTAAAAGGAAACTCTGTTTGCATCCGATGCCACGGATAGCGGTCCTGCGCCCGATCGAGCATATCAATTCCCGCGGGCAGGTCGTTGGCGGTAATTCCCCAACTTCCCACCAACTTTATGTCTTTGATGCAGATGCGGTGCCAGTTCGTCTCAATGGAGCCTGCGTCGGTGAACTGTCCCATTTCTACATAGGTTCCCCCATCCCGAAGCATTTCGATCCCCTCTGGCCCCGCTGAGGGGTGACCGCTGCAATCGATTACAAGATCTGCACCAAAGCCGCCGACAATCTCGCGGACAGCATCAATCCGAGCCCGCGCTGTCTTATGCTCATCAATAGACACGGTAGCTTCCACGCCAAACTCGCGGCACAACGCCAGCCGCGGATTCTCAGGCGCTCCCACCATGATGACACGGCCTGCCCCCATCTCCTTGGCGGCGGTGATCATCAATACCCCAATCGGCCCGGAGCCTTGGATGACGACGGTATCCCCGAATCGGAAACCGTTGATTGATGCAGCGCGGTTAAGCGCACGGATACAGCAGGCGAGGGGCTCAGTCAGCGCACCTAGCATCAACGACATGTCATCTGGCAGCCGGTAAATCTTCGTCGCTGGCAACATCTCTAAGTCAACATAGACCATCTCCGCCCAACCGCCCCAGAGATGCGGCGGTTTATCAAAGGGTAGGTAGCGACCATAGTAGGTCGGATTGAGGCAGCGATTGGCGTGCTCCGGGTAGTGGGCACAATAGTAGCACTCTCCACAAGGCATCAGTGGCGGCAACATGACCTTGCTGCCGACCGTTAACGGTTTGCCCATAAAATCTGCCTCTAAGCCGGGGCCTTTCTCAACAATAACACCAGCCAATTCATGTCCTAGCGTAAAGGGCCAAGGCAGGGGCTTGGGCCAATGACCTTTGAGGATATGTAGGTCGGTGCCGCACACCCCACAGGCACCGACTTGGATTAGCGCTGCTTTGTCGGGGACATCTGGCCGGGGAACGGTCTGGATCTGGGGTTCTGCTCCGGGACCATCAAAGGTTGCCACACGGACTGTTTGCATACGAAACTCCAATTTTATAAGACGCTAATACTACTAGTCTTTCACACCACTTATGATTTTGGTGGACAATCGGCACAGTGAACAGTACAATTTAGAATTACCAAATCGGAATGTGAGGTGAATCATAATGCTTCTAACGGTAGAAGGTGCCTATCGTGACGGGAAAATTGAACTAGCAGAAATCCCTGAGAACGTTGAACAAGCTGATGTGCTCGTTATTTTCCTAAAAACAAAAAAGAATCGTAGCACTCCTCCGTCTTCAGTTAATCCACCGAAACCCCGAATAATGACCTTCGGTCAGTTCGCCGGAGAAACGAAAACTAATGAAGATGATTTCCGTCTAGCTGAGTGGCGACGATAGGTAGCACAATGTGCGACGGACGGTTACGGTCAAGGTACACCGTATTCTGCGCTATGATTGTGTGTGTATGTCGCCCCATCGGTTCACCCGTGTTTGGGTTAATGTCGAATCGCGGGAAGTTGCTACTTGATATATCCACCCGAATACGGTGTCCCGCCTTAAAGAGATTACAGGTCGGTGGCAGGACGATTTGGACCCGATAGACCTCACCCGGTTGCATCAATTTTTCTTTCTCCCACCCCTCCCGGTAACGGGCACGGATAATAGAATCGACGAGATTCATGTGGTAACCGGCGGGATAGTCCTCGTTTGGCGGATAGACATCAATCAGCTTCGCTGTAAAATCGGTATCCACTGCTGAAGACGAGATCCACAGTTTCACCGTCATTGCGCCCGTCACCTCAGTATCTTCATCTAGCAGTGATGTCTGGAATACGAGGACATCAGGTCTTTCGGCGAGAGGGAGATACGGCGGTTTAGCCCCAACGATGCCGGGTTCCTCCTTCTGGTGTGCCGCACCGTCCATAACGATGCTACGCATCCTCGCTCTAGGCGGTGTGTACTGGGCTGCCATCCCCTCCCCTAAGGCTACCAGTTCGTAGAAGCCTGTGACGTTTGCGGCAATAGTTGGCACCGGATTGTCCGGATTGTGTTGGAACCGGGCGGGCGAGTCGTTCTCTCCGGGCATCCCCGTACCCAGCCCGCCATCCATGTGGAAGTAGTAGGTAGTGTATTTCGTTCGAGCGAGGGGCCACTCCTTTTCTGAACGCCACATGCCACCGTGGTTCAAACGTCCTTCGCTGTTGCGCCCCCCGTCACCACCACCCATCACGAAGATTCGTACCGGTGGATCATCCTCCAGTCCATTTGAGACATCCTTCAGCCACCGATCGAACCAGCGGAGACGTTCTTTATTGTAGACGTGATCACCCCATACAGCATCGGGACCGAAATCTACATCTCCCACGTATGAGGTCCCTTCACCACGCATCGCCCCATGATTCCACGGGCCCATCACCAACCGTTGAGGCGTTCGGTTCTGCTTGCACATCGTCGCAAAGTAGTTCGTTGTCGCAAGGGAGAAGGGATCGTACCAACCGCCGCTGAAGACTGAAGGGGCATCAATGTGCCGATCGAAGTATCGTTCTTGATCGCAACAATCCTGCTGCCAGAATTCATCATATTCACCACGATAATAGTAGTTGAAAAGGATTTGCTCAAGGTTGGGAACTACCGCTAGTGGTGTATGTCCCGGCTTAAACGGTGTCGCAAAGACTAACTCACGCATACGCGCCATCGCTTGCGCGATTGAATCTTTCGCTACTGGATTGGCCCGAATCTCCTGTGAATCGTGGGCGTGGAGGAATAGTGCACCGAACATGTGAAGCGCCATCGCCCCACCTTCACGCGCTTCGTGTGCGTAAATGTTGGTAGGACCTACATCCTGCCACATCGCTGTCAAATGCGGGGGCTGGTAGAGGGCCATCACGCTCTGGACGATCGCACCGTGTGAGCTGCCGACGGTGCCCACCCGCCCATTTGACCAGGGCTGGGCGGCGATCCATTCCACAGTATCGTAACCGTCGTATCCTTCATTGGGATTAGCGGTGTGGAAGTATTGCCCTGTGCCTTCGGAACGCTGGCGGCCACGCAGGTCTTGGATGACCGTCACGTATCCGCGCCGGGTAAAAAACTCAGCCACCGGTTCGATCCACATCTGTGGGCTGTTCTTGTCGTAGGAGGTGCGGCCTAGAATGGTGGGAAACCTGCCCGGGGCTGGATCACCGTCAATGGTAGGTCGATAAATGTCGGTTGCCAATCGGACCCCATCGCGCATCGGCATCATCACATCTTTAAATATGACGATTCCGTATTTCGGTTCTGATCCATTCATCGGCACTACAATCCTTGTAGAAATGGGTTTTCACGTTTTTCTCTCCCGATTGTGGTACGGGGACCGTGTCCGGGACAGACGATTATATCATCGCCCAACCCCCACAGTTTATCTCGAATCGAATCGAGTAACTGCTGATAATCTCCGCCCCACAGATCCGTGCGTCCGACGCTGTCCTGAAAAAGCGTGTCACCCGCGAAAAGAATCTTTTTTCCGTCGAAGTTCAAACAAATGCCACCGGGACTGTGGCCGGGGGTTTCAATCACGGATAGCGTGTATCTTCCCCAATCAATTCTATCTCCTTCAGAGATGTACTTGTCAACAGCTGGAACTGGTGGTGCTGTGAGCCCAAACATCGCGCCTTGTAATTCCAAGTTATCCAAAAGGATCTGGGCTGCTTCATGGATAAGTACTAGTGCACCTGTCTCCTGTTGGATAGCAGCCGTGGCAGAAACATGGTCTAGATGTCCATGCGTATGTATCAGGTATTTGAGCGTCAATTTATGAGTTTTCAATGTTCGAAGGATTCCCGCTTCGTCTCCTGGATCAATTACAACCGCTTCCCGCGTTTCAATGGAGCCGAGAATCCAGCAGTTTGACTCAAAAGAGGGAACAACCAAACATTCTAATATTAAATCCATTGATTCACCTCAAGGGATTTTACCATATCAGTTTTCGCCTGTCTATAGGCGTATCAATCTTAGCAGACATCTATTCTGATTTTGACTCGAAAAGAATGGCAAAAACAAAAAGCCAACGGAACGAAAAACCAGCTCCCGATGAAATTAAACGGTTCACCGTCAACCTCCCGCTCTCTGTGCATCGCACCTGCAAGTCCCGGTGTGCAGAACAATGACATACGAACTAACATAATCGTACCCTTTTCTCTCACCTACCCAGTGTGAGCGCCGGGTGGAACGATAGGATTTCAGGGGCAATCCAAGTAACCGGAGCGATCTGGCGTCTGACTCTGCCTTCAGCGAACGCACACATCAGTTCCACTGCCTGACGCCGTTGGGTTTCGGTCTTATAGGTAATCTGATTGATGAAATTGTTTTTCGATAGCAGCATCATCGTATCACCAGACTCTGCGACCACAAACCCGTGCCAATATCTAATTAAGACTCTTACACCTTGTTTGGGTATGCCGTTAGTCCGTCTCATCGTGTTTCCTCCTCAATTGTTAGGAGCTTCCTAAATGAAATCTTCCTCAAGATCTTTAAGCCTTCCGGCTATAAACTTGAAAGCTATAAATCTTTTTAAGGGGCTTGCCATTTGATGTCGCCCATTTTATCAAAGACGACGACGCCATTGCCTGTTCCATCGGTGTGTAAGCCAATCGCCTTTTTGCCCTCCTTATCGTAGATAACTATAAAATTCCGATTCTTACCGACGGTAAAGCGAATCGCATCATTCCCTTTACCGTCAACCACCACCAGCCCTGTACACACAATATACTCGCCGCGTCTCTGTGCGTTCAACGACGGGGAAAAGACTGACACTGCCATCCCCACCACGGTCATCGCCGCGCCTAGCACCATGTAGCCTAACTTCTGCTTGTAACTCATCACGATCCCTCGCTTTCTTTGGTTTGGCTTGTTACAGACAAGATTGTTCAGAGTTTCAGTGGTTCATTATGATGGGGTGACTCCAAACAGGTAGGCTTTTCCCAACTTCGCGAGCGCTTTGCGGGACAATTGACTGATTCGCCCCTCACTGAGACCGAGCCGTTTGGCTATCTCAACGGCTCTGATCCCTTCATAAAACTTCATCTTAACGACCTGCCGCTCTTTTTCGGATAAACATGGCAAGAGTTGGGGCAGTGCGACCTTGAAACTTTCGACATCGACCTTCGATGTCACGGCATCTTCGACGGTCTCGCACAAAAGGGCCTCGGCAACCAGACCATTGGTCAATCGATTGACCTTCTGACCTTGCGCTCCGTTATCTGCTTCAAGTGCGGAATAGGGTATGGCTTTCAGGTCTTTATCGCGCTCATTCCAGAGCGTGGCACACACACGGGAGCGCATAAATGTGCCGAAGCTCGCACCGCTTGGGTGATTTTCGTCATATTTGGGCGTGTTTTCAATGATGGTGAGATAGGCGAGTTGATGCAGATCCGGCTTCGATCGCTTTAGCGGGTCGCAGTCGTGGGCGACGCATTCGACGCACCGGACCACCGACTCCCCTGCGCTCAGAGGCTGGTTGGGTTTGATGTGAAAGGGACAATTTTTGGCGTAATGAGGACCGCGTTGAGGTGTCATAGCTGTTCCTCCTTTGGGGTTGTTACAAATAGGTAACAATTCGCCTGTTAAGCCCTATTCATCTGGCAAATGAACAGCGCACTGTGAGGAAAGTGAACCTATAAACGTTTGCGGTTTACCTCTAAAAATAAAGTCTGTTATATATTATATCGGTTTCATACCAAAATCTTTAGCTTTTTTTATAAAAAAAGATCTGCCTCCACTGGGCAAAACCTGCCAAAGGTGTCTACTTATTTTTAGAATTCGCTATAAATGAAGGGTGCTCATAAGTAGATTTTGATGCCTGTAGCCTGAATACCCTCAAATGATTTACGTGGATACCGATTGGTTTTTAACCGTTCCCCCCAATCCCCCCTCAACTGAGCAATACACATTGCGCTCCGCTGGACCGAAAGAAACGATTGACCCTCTGCCTCGCTCTATACCTATTTTTGACATCAGCATGTATTCCGCCCCAGCGGGGTGGTATGTCTACAGCCGGCGATAGGGGGCAATGTCTATAGAATCGAGTTGCAGTCACTAGATTTATGAGCACCCTTCAATTATAGTGAACCTTAGAGTTAATGAGGCACGCCAAACCGGTGCGGTTAGAAACCGCACCTACCGTTCTCCCGTCTGGTAGGTACTGTTTTCAACTGTGCCTATGCAGTGCAGTTAGAAACCGCACCTACCGGGACCGGGAGGGGCATTTGATACTATTTGAGTATCAGCATCTTTCGTGTTTGGGAATAATCACCCGCTAAAAGGTGATAGAAATATATACCACTTACCACATTCTCACCGAATTCATTTTTGCCATCCCAGTGAACCGCTCTGCCGCGAGTAGAATATGTCCCGACGTGCTGATACCCCAAATCGAATCGACGGACAGGCTCACCGTTTGAATCGTAAATTGACAGCACCACCTCCGAATCGGTAGAGAGCTGATACGGGATCCACGTTTCGGGGTTAAACGGGTTAGGATAGTTTTGCATTAACATCGGCTTATCAGGGAACAGCTCTGTCATCGAGACCTGTTCGGCAACTAGATTGACCGGAATCGCGCGGGTCCGCGAATCCGCCAGTTGCACATCAACCAACTGGACAGGTGGGGTCGGTGCTTGGGTCTGTTTGACATCAAAAATGAGTGTCGCCAATGCCCCTTCCGCTGCGACCCCTTCGGTTGCGCCCTGGCGTGTCTGTATCAGTTGTAGTTGTGTCCCCTGTTGAGCGACACTCCAATAACTCTGTTGCAGCGCATCCGCCAGCTGCAGACTCGGTGAGGCGGTCATGAGTTCCAACACTGTCGAATCATACTGGATTGAGAAATGGTAGCCGTAAAGATCAGTAATCGCTGTGGTGTCGATGGAGACCGTCAACTGTCGTCTATCAGTTACACTCGGTGTCATCAGAAGCCGCAGCTCCCCTTCGGGCGAGACCGATCGGCGCTGTCCAAAATCAGCGGTGGGCGTGGCGTTGATGAATGTCTCGCCGAAATGTTGACCGACAAGCACCAGATCAAAGATGTTCACCTTACCATCTTGATTGACATCATAGGGCGGAAACAGTCCGAGTTCGCTGCCACCTTCGATCGTTAGGGTGAGCGTGTAACTGGAATCGTCGTTACTCTCTCCGAAAAAAGTGGTGACTTCGACATAGTAAGTGCCTGACTCAGGAATCGTAAATCCGCTTCGTAGCTCATCAAATTCGAAAATCTCCGCTCCCGGTTCATCAAACCCAGACCAAAAAGACTCCGTCAACCGCTCTAAATTGGAGTCATACAGCGTCACCATCACACCGAAGAACGGGGCTTGGGGGTTCAGCTCCACATCCAATGTAATGACCGCGCCCGCTGTCGTGTCAAACTGAAACGCATCAGCATCCCCGTCAAAACTGATGACTCCCTCAACAGGGACGCCCGATGTGATAGGCGTCGGATCGCCCCACCGAGTATCGTGATCGTCGTCCTGGAGCTCGCCTTCAGAGAGTGTGAGCGTATAGGTGTGATCCTCGTCTGTCAAGGAAACCCGCCCGCTGACTTCGACACAATAGACGCCATCGGCACCGATTTCAAAGCCCTCAATCCGCAGGTCTGAGCCATCGAAAGGGGTCTGGCTAGAGAGTAACTCATTACCCAATTCATCTAACAGGCGGAGGGTTGTAAATGTAAACTCGTTGCTACTTTCGACGGCAAGGTGCAAGCTGATGACATCGCCCGCAGCGGCATCGAACCGAAACCCGTCGGCATCTTCGCCAAAGGGATTTTCTGAACTGGTAAATAGATTGATCGTCCCCGTTACCGGTTCGTCCCAAACCAACGGCGTCTCCTCGCCGCTACCGCACGGCGCATGGTCGTCAACATTTTCTGTTATTGACAGCGTATAGGAATAGTTGACTCCACCAAAAGGGGTGTTCAGTTTCGGCGGGGCGATGTTACTCACTGCGATCAGATATGTCCCATCAGCGGGCAGTTCTTCATTCACACGGGAATCTATCCCACTCGGATTGCGTTCGGAGAACGGGTCAAACAGGGAGGCAACATCATCGTTTTTGGCAAACAGAACACCATCCGGCCCATAGACGACAAGGAGCGAATCGAGATCGGAGTCGTCCGTCTCAATAGTGATGTCAATCAACGTTCCTTGTTCACCGTCAAATGCGAAGAAATCGGTATCGCCGGTGAACTCGATGAAACTCTCTACCGTATCACCAATCGTTACGGCGGTTGCCGATTCCGGTGTATCGCCGTGGTTGTCGATGATAAGCGCGAGTTGATAATCGTTGGTCGCACCGTTGACACCTGAAACAGCAACGAGATAATCGCCCGGCTCCAATTCGAGCGATGTGACCGCCTTCGTCTCAAAGCTAACCAGCGCGATACCCGTGGGGCCGGTCAAGGTGAGCATCAACTCGCCGTAGATCGGTTGGAAGTCTATGCCCACCCCAACCTGCATCGGCTCGGTTAACTGGAACTGATAGTGATCCGTATCGTCGCCTGTGTGGATAGACACCTCCCCATTGATAAACGGAAGCTCGACAGCAGAAGCGGTATCCGCGGTGTCGTTCTCCTCGAAGCTGTCCGATGCCAATGTCGGCGGTGTCAAGAAGCCACGGTTCTCCATGACCGACAAAATCAGGTCGGCATTGACGCCGCTGTTTAGCTCCTGATCCGCTGTAAAAAGTGCGGATGCGCCATCGACAAATTCTGCGCCGGACGATAGATAGAAATGGCTCTCGATAACCAACCGTATTGACCCGTCGCGTCCGAGTGCTTGGAAAAGCTGCCATAACGACGCAGACCACATCTCCCCGTCGTCGTGGGGTTGCCCTACTATGTCTTCGGGGTAGTGCTTGTGACCATCTACGGGGCGGGTTAAAAACTCAGGCGCTTCTAAACCTGCCCAGTCAAAAACAATCGTATCACCGAAGCCATCGCTGACCGCGCTGTAAAAGCTGGCTGCCAGAAAATCGCTGAACCCTTCGTGTATCGCGCCCCCTTCGCCGATGTAGATGTTTGGCACCTGTCGATCCAAAATCGCATGACCGTATTCGTGGATAATCACTTCGGCATCTTCGGCGGTATCAACACCGCCATCCCCGAAGTTTATTGAGCCGTCGCTGTCGTCGTAGAACGCATTGTTCGAGGCGTTGACGTGGACGTTGGTAGGGATCTGCCAATCGTCTACGAAATCGAAGCCGAGCCCTTTCAGATAACGACCCACTGCATCGACGTGATAGTAGACCATTACCTCCTCGAATCGGGAATCGTCGCGCAGGTAGTTGTATTCCAATGTCGGCTCGTTAGCCCGATCGGGGGTCAATCGCGTGCTCACGTATCGCCCATCCAGATAACCGGTCCCGTCCAGTTCGGAGAGTATCACGTCGGTGTAGGCGTCATCGGGGATTGCGTCCGCTGAATCGTCCTGATCCATCAGTGTCAAATCTTTAAGGGCGACAACGGGGTTCGGGTTAAACACACGCCCCCGTCCGTCTGCAAACCTCAGCACACTCCGTTGATGTAACGGCGCACCGGTGTGGGCGTCTATGATATACCCCCAACCCGCTAACGGGCGACGGAGGTGCACGATCACGCGGTAAGCGAGATGATACACACCATCACGAGCAGGAAAAATAACCAACCCCGCCTGCGACGGCTTCCGTAAATCAATCGCACCCGACTCGGCTAAAGCGATGCTTATCGCCTGTTCTGCTGAAAGCGATGCCGATGTACTGATGTCGATCTGGGGGAAGTAGTTGTTGTGGATAACCCGTATCTGACCACTGCGATTGATATGGACGGAGACTGATGCGCCATACACTTCGACCCCTCTATGGTATTGGTGGAATCGGATATGTCTGCCCGTTAAACTGTTTTGGACCGCTTTTAACCGTAACTCGACCGTCGGATCGGTCATCGCAAACAGGTCGCAGTAGTCACTCAGGCATTGACGCGCCGATGTTTCAGGCGTCCCCACGGGTGCGGGTACGGTCAGATTGTAGAGGCTCCGCACCGTCCCTCTGTCTTGATGCCAGCGAACACGCACCGCGCTCGCTGAAGCGGATCTTATTCGCTGTAATGTCGATGCCGCCTTCAGTTGAAGCGCCTGTCTTGCACCCGTTTTGGCATAGATCCATGAGGGCATAGATACCAACACTGCACAAAGTGCCAGCACTATCGGTAAAGCCCGAATTGACTTATTCATTAAGATATTTCCTTTCTGTTTGTGATGAGATCATCAATTGACATTTACCAGTCCATAGGTTGGGTTGAACGGTTAAACGTCAATCCCTATCAAATCCAATAAGGGCAGGGTCGTTGAACCCCACCTGCTTATAGATAGAGTGAAACCCAACAAAGTATTCTTTTGTACCGCGATCTGTTAGATTGTGATCTTATGCCGCAAACTATGGTGAATTTTAGAATTACTTGGACACTCTATACCGGCGCAGTTAGAAACAGCGCCTACCAAACATATGGATCGAAAGTGTCTACATATTTATATTGTTCACCATAAATGAGGTTTCAGAAAATAATTCAGTAACTCTATATTTTCCCCTAGGCCCGGTAGGTGCGGTTTCCAACCCTAGTCTCGATTTATCGGACCGCACCTACCAGTCTCCTCGTCCCGTAGTCACGGGATCTCGATAAATCGGGATTTGGTAGGCGCTGTTTCTAACTGCGCCGTTTCAACCCACGCGTCTATATGGTGCGGTTGGAAATCGCACCTACCGGGTTGGACTGCATTCGGTGCGGTTGAAAACCGCACCTACCGGGCCTGGGGAAAATCTAGTATTACCGAATTATTTATCGAAACCGAGGGGCGGAAGTGTTCATTTATTTTTAGAATTCACCATAAATGCCTCCAACCCGCCATCTCGGACAATCAACATGACGGGATCATACACCGGATCGCCCACCGCGTCAAAGGAGAATCTGCCCAACACGGTATCAAAATCCTTCGTCTCAGCGAGTGCATCACGAACCGCGTCCGATTCGATTGACCCGGCATCGGAGATTGCATTGGTCAGGAGATAGACTGATGTGTAAGCCAACGCGCTGAACAGGTTCGGGTCTGATTCATATTTTGCACGGAAGTTGCGGACAAACGCTTGGTTGTTGGGGGTGTCTGCCTTGATTGACCATGCGGCAAAGGTAATTACACCCTCGGCGGCTTCGCCTGCTTTCTGCACCTCGGTCGAACTGAGCAGGGGTATAATTATCGGCACGTCTGCCCCGATGCCGACCTGACGTGCCTGAATCAGGATATCCGGCATATCAGACGGTTGCGCTGAGACCATGATCGCATCCGGAGCGAGTTCCTTGATCCGTGTGAGTGGCTCGGTATAATCGCCGGCGCGGAGGGGGACCGCTTCGGTGGTCAAGACCTCGACACCGAGCGCATGGAGCGATTCGGCAAAGATAGCGTCGGCACTCACTGAATAAACATCATCGCTCGTGGCAAGTTTGGCAACGCGCTGATACTCCAACCGTTCATGGGTGAGCCTGACGCCGCGGGGGATGAGTGTATTCACTGGTTGGTTCACCCTGAACACATAATCCCCGATCGCACTCAATCCCTGAGCCGCGGCCGACGCCCCGATCGCCACTATCTGGTTTTCCTCCGCCACGGGGAACGCCATTTCCACTTGGGTCGAACTGGCGGGACCCAGGATAGCGGCGACCCTATCTTCGTGAATTAGCTTATTGTAGGCTGCAAGGGCACCTTCTACGGTACTCTGGTCGTCCTCAATGATGAATTGAAGATGGGGCGGCGATAGCTGTCTTGCGTTGATCTCGTCTCGCGCCAACAAAAACCCGTTGAGGTAGAGTTGCACGAGCGGATCGTCCGGTCCTGTGACATACTGACCTGAAAAGGGTAGAACTATCCCGATTCGTATCTCGTCGGGTAGCTGCGCTGGCATCTCGTCATCAGAGAGTATCGTAACCAACTCATCACAGGCACTCAACCCCGCAATCAGCGTGACAATCGTTAAGGCAAACGCGAATGGGATGAACCTTCTGATATTCATATCGAATCTCCTTTTTTTTAGGGAATTACAGACAAAATTAGCTAATTTTATCGTTAATTGGGGTCTCCCCGGATTCACATCAATGCGGGGTGTCACCTATATTTCAAAATCGTAGACAAGCCGACCATTGGGGGCGTCTTTAAGCAGCAAAATGACGACACCTGATTCTTGCTGATAAGCTGCCTGATAGCGCGTCTTAATTGGGGTTAGGTCAAAGTGATAGGTTTCCGTTGGGAACGCCTCGCACGGATCGTTATTCGCATTGTGGGCAAGAGACACACTCAGTTGCACAGGAAATGACTCGTGGAAAACACTCGAAGCAACAAGGGTGAACTGATGCTTTTCGCAACCGCCGCTGTAGGAGATACTCAGTTCCAACCTATCGTCTATTATCACAGCAGAATTTAGAACATATTCATCAACGCCCCACTCATCGGGTGTATCGGCAATGACCACAGTTCCCATTTGTATTGCATCAGGGTCAACATCATCTGGGGAAACGGAGGAAACGATAGGCTCCACAACTTTACCTTCATTGCCACAGCCAAACAGTAGTCCGGCAACAAGAATAATCAACAAAAATCTCAAAAACATTTTACAGTCTCCTTTTATCAATTGGGATTTGCTTGCCATCAGTCGAGCCAACCTCTTGTCCCGCTCACAGGACGTCCCTTGAGCGTCCGCCAATTCTGTTGAGGCTCTGTCAACCTCACATGAACTAGGGCGGCGGTCAACCTGCGACTTCAGTTTACCTTGCCCTCCAAAACTGATGGGCTATACAAATACACCTTTTTCCTCTCCCTTACTATGTGAGAACCAAGATCATCTTTACGCGGACGGTAGGCTCGACCTTGATAGGGACCATCTATATAGACAGCGAATACAACCAACTTGCCCCGTCTCTGAGATGCTGTCATGCCTTCCCAACCCATACTCAGTTCCCCATCTTTCAATGAGACAGGCAAGCAATCCCAACCCATACCG
This sequence comes from Candidatus Poribacteria bacterium, assembly GCA_022822785.1. Lineage (GTDB taxonomy): Bacteria > Poribacteria > WGA-4E > WGA-4E > PCPOR2b > PCPOR2b. The sequence goes on along the minus strand of JAJEAL010000066.1, from coordinate 12,630 downwards.
TAACCGTCTGACGCCAAAAACGCTATAGATTTGACAGAACAAGCAGGTTCAATTTCTAACCGGGAACAGCTCATGATAAAACTCAACAGGAGTATCAAGATAAGTCCTTTCATCATGACCACCTCGTCCTATGAATCGTCACTGCTGTGAGCGCAAACCGTCAGTACCCAAGTGATTATCAGTACCCGCTGCTATTTGGAGATTCACTCAAAGACCTGAAGTTCGCTGTCCTTGACAATCAATACAACCGGGTCATAGACCGGGTCCCCGACAGCGTTAAAGGAAAACTGACCGAGAATTGTATCGAAGTCTTTGACCGCCGCCAATGCGTCCCGAATCGCCGTTGCATCGGTGGATTGGGCGTCTGAAATCGCTTTTGCCAAGATATAGACAGCGGCATACGGCTGCGCCGCCCAGACGCTCGGTTCCATACCGTATCTCGCGGTGTAATTCTGAACGAATGCACCATTGCCCGGTGTATCAGCGGTGCTGACCCAGTCGGTAAAAGTGATTGCCCCCTCGGCGGCAGCGCCCGCCTCTCGGATTTCATCGACGGACAGAACGAGACTAATAAAGGGAATCTCAGAAGGAATCCCAAGCTGACGCCCTTGGGTTAAGATCTTAATCACCCCTATCTGTTGTGCCGACACAAAGATGGCCTCCGGATTGGATTCCTTGATGCGCGTTAATTGTGCGGAAAGATCGGTATCACCGGTCTCGAACGTTTCCGAAGCCACGACCTCAATGCCGCTATCCGCGAATGTCTTTTTGAATCGCGCGTCACTATTCGCAGAGAAGTCATCGTTGCTCTCGGCGATCGTCGCGACTTGCTGGTAGCCGAGTTTCTCCTGAGTCACCTTGACCCCATCAGGAATCAGCATTTCTGTGCTGTGACTTGCCCGGAAGATAAAATCGCCAATCTCTGTCAAGCCGGGGGAGATGACGACGGGACTGAAAGCCACGACCCCATTTTCCTGCGCGATCGGGAAAACCGCCCGGGCGACCGTTGATGTCCAGACACCAATGATGACGGGGACTTTGTCACCATGAATCAGTTTATTGAAAGCCGCAACGGCACCGTCGACGGTGCTTTGGTCGTCCTCGATGATGAGCTTGAGTCTTACATCGCTGAGTTGTGAGTTGTTGATCTCTTCGGCCGCCATGTTAAAGCCGTTTTCCATCACTAAAGCACCAGGACCGAACTCACCGGGGCCTAAGTGTCCCGTCTGGGGTAAGACGACACCGATCGAAATCTCGCCACGGAGTCCTTCCATCTGGGGCGGTGTGGGGCGGAGGAGTTGATCGATCTGGTCACAGGCAGAAAGTCCCGTGATTAGCACGGCAATCGTTAAGACAAACCCAAAGGGGGTGAATCTGCTGATAGTCATGTTGAATCTCCTTTTTTAAGATTAACGCTCATGTAAAAAGAAAGTGCAAAACAGGAAGATAAACCGAGTTTTTCCGAAAAAACTCGGCTTCTTTGCACTATGTCTTAAGCCAAGATTATAAAGTGTATGAAACGACTCGCCCTAACGTAAACGGCAAGCGTGTTGGGGACAGTCAACCCGCCACAAGTGAGGTCAAGGTTATGCAAGACCTTGATCCGTTTTACGAATTGACCGCCAGAAGTCTGTATCTAAGCTATTCTACTAACTCAATCACACCGCACCCGATCCGTGCGCCGGCATTACCCGATGGTTGCGAGGTAAAATCATCAGCATCCGCGTGGACGATGATACCCTTGCCTACAATATCAAAATCAGAGCCGGTCCCGATTTCCCAAAGATCCGTCGTCAACTCAAACGTGCCTATCCCGTCTTCACCGACTTCTATATTGCCTAGATCGCCGAGGTGAAACTCCCCCTCGCCCCATTTGCCGTGAGGGACGTCCGTCGGATTCCAATGACCGCCAGCAGATGTCCCATCAGCGGCGCTGCAATCGCCATTTTCGTGGATATGAACGGCGTGGAGCCCCGGAGATACACCTTCAATCTCAATGAAGACCGTGATTGTATCGCCTTCTTGTATGAACATCGCTATGCCAGTTAGGTCGCTACCACTCGCAGCGCCGATGATAGCGACCGCCTCGGTCAACGTGGTTAGGGTGAGTATTTCCTCTATTGCATCGCAACCGATAAAAGTGATACAAACCAACATCAGCAACAGTAACGGCTTTACTCTAAAACGGCCTAAACTACTTTTCATTCTTAAATCCTCCTTAATTAAAGTTGGCGGCAGTCAACCTCTGCATTGACAAATCACCGGAGACTCAAGCGCTCCATAGGGTGTTGTCAGGTTGACTGCCATAAGGTGGGAATGTCCCATAATTCGAGTTAGTCAATACGAAGCTGCTTCTCCACGCCGTTGACGCTGATTTTATAATCGCCCGGCGACAAGATTCCAAGATAAAACGTCTCGTAATAGGCTCTCGCCTCCTGAGTGCACCCCACACCGTCTCGTATCGTCGTTAGTGTTGTGAGCTGAATAGTAATCGTATCGCCTTCCTGCTTTTGAAGGCTCTCATGAAGCTCGGTGCAGCTCCCGCCCATCTCCCCGAACACCCACACGAAGACTTCCCTCGGATTATCCGATGCGAGCAGCACCGCTACGCCTATGATAGGCATATCTTCGACAGTCTGCTCGATGATACGCCCATCTGATATGCCGTAGGGGTTGATTTGGGTGAACATCGCACAATTCGTGTCATATAGGACCGCCGATAGCAGGAGCACAGCGACGATATAACCTTCAAGGCGCGTCATTGCCTTTGTCATAAAGATCCCTTTTTTATTCTTTCATTTTTTCAGTCGCCTTCTCTGTAAGCCCCCACGAGTATTCGGCTATATCGTACATAGGCTGACAGACAAGACCTTTACATGCAAGGGACTCCAGAACACCATGAATCAGCGGATATGAAACACTAACGAATTGTGAAGCAGGAATATCTATCCGCCTACTAATTGCCCCGCCCCGAAGGGGTACGCCCGCCTCATGCAAAACATCTAACACCACCACCGACAAATCTTCCTCCTCCTGGTCCTCCGCCAGCCAATCAATGTGAGGATCGGGTCCGCTAAAAAATCGCCGATTGTAAGTCACCGTTGTCATTCCAATATAGAGCAGGGAACCGGCACCGAAAATGATGTGGCGACCGTAGATCTGGTATAAACCGCAGTCGTCGTCTTCGTCATCCAACGCTTTCACCTGGTCAAGAGAAAGCGGTCCTTCCCATTCAACCCTGACAGTTCGTATATTGACGCTCCTTTCATCAATCCTCACGACGTTTTTCGCGTTCTTCCTTTGTGAGTTGGTAACGGGCACCCCCTTTATCTAGAGAAGGGCGCTTGACGCGGACTTCACTCCACAACTTATCTAAGTAGTGTCTTGTGACCGCCGTTTAAGGATACCGTTTGAACCGGCTTACCCGTTCACTTTCCGTGCGGTAGCGGTAGTGGATGTGCAAATACTCACCGTTTCTCGCCCATGTCCCGGACATTATGAATGTATCGTTGCCGGAGTCTTCCACAGCTGATACATACATCGTAAACTCGAAAGCCATTACGGTAACAACGCCGAAAACCACCAATTTCCCCGATTCCTTATGCCTGACTTCAAAATCTCCGCCCGCTGCAACGATAAAGAGATAATCGCTATCCTTCCAATCCGTAAAAAGGGGACCATCTGGGTCCATTTCTCCCTGCCATGTGCCTACCCATTTGTCAATCGGCTCCGGGGGCGGGGAATCACCACAGGCTAACAGATAAAAACCAATGGCTAAAATGCTGATGGGTTTCATCGTAATCCCTCCGTCGAGGAATCACAGACCCCCGACGACATCAAGACTATGATTCCTTTTATGTTTGATAATTCAGGTTATCGGACATTTTTGTTTTCATCTTGACTTTTAATTCTGTTGCTTGACTCGTGCATCACGAATTTCTGTAACAGATTAAGGTGTTTATCAATCTCTGCAATCGCTCCGTCAAGTATTTCAATTCGCCGGTTGTTTTCTGTGAGTATTTCTTCAAATTTCTTAATTCTACGCCGAATATATCCAGTGCACACCGCTAAAAAAGTAATAATGGTTATAAGTTCCGCTATATTGACTTCCATTTGTTGTTTCCTTTCAGTTTATTGATTCAATCTCGCCCGTTCCACTCCTTTATTTAGGATCGGTAATCGCTGACATCAGAGTGCCTTAATCCATTCCGAGAATACCTCGTAAAAGGTTTCAAGTTGTTCGCAGAGCCACTGGTGCTGTCGCTTCCAGTCGTCTCCATCCTCAAGATCGGTGTTACGCAGGTAGAGACGGATATAATTCTCTTTGGGATTTTCTTCCCATTCCAATTCAGGACTAATCTCTCTTTCAATTACTGTCTTGCTCTTTTTCAAGCGGTCAAAGTGAGATTTTCCCTCAGCCCCCTTCACCGTGAGACCAACATTAACATATCTTTTGTCCCTGCTCGCCCAAGTATGGATATGAAAACCCGAATGCCCGACGGCAAAAGTCATAAAACACTGCTGCAGAGGTTTTCGGAACTTGATGTCATCATTCCATTTACCGCGCTGTTCAAAGTGATTTTTCAGTGCTGTCCAGTAGGCGAGATATAACTCCTTTGTATTTGCGAAATCTTTTTTGATCGCCAACGCAGGTTTAGGTGGTACGGCGGGATCAGCCTTCATTTTGTCGTCTGGAGCATCAAAGACTGGAGGCATCGCTTCCTTTGGACTACCAGAGGCAAGGTTGGGGGACCACATCCGCAACGCCTGTAACGCACATTCATGAGACACATCGTTAGATAACTGGAACTCCATTATCTGCCGTTCTTCCAATGTGCCCCTGCCATAGGCTTTGAACATCTTCCACCTATCGCCATCAGTGACGATCATATAATCAATGCCAGCCTGATTCGCGTAGATGTGAGCCTGAGCTGTTTCATCATCTTCTAAGCTGTTGCCCAACCCCTTCGCTTCAATCACGGCAATAGGTTTGTCTTCCCCTTCCCGTATTAATACATAATCCGCCCGTTTAGTCTTCACCTGATATTCAATTTGAACAGCAGCCGGATTCGAGACCTCCCAACCTAACGCCTCCAACAACGGATTAATCAGCGCGTGCCGCGTACGCCACTCCTTTTTAGACAGATAATCATCATCGTCGTGGTAAGCCTTGATTACGCCTTGCAATTTCTCAATAACTTCTTTCAAGTCATCTAACGCCATAAATTACTCCTTTCTGGTTGTTCTACAGTTATCGGACGTTTTTTTCTTATTGAGATTGCCCGGACCCTTATAAACACTGGATCTATATTTTCCGTTTTTCCTAAAAACCCGCCTAAAATGTCCGATTTCGTATAGGTCGAGATTCATGTCTTGACACCCCACTCCCTACGCTATTCCATCAATATCTGCAATGCCGCTACCGTCGTCGCCGACTCCGCAAGTCCAACCTGTTTCGCTATTAGTGTCCGATAAGGGATTTTATCGGATATTATTACACGCATGACTACAAACTTACGAATTTATTGTAGTTGCCCAATTCATCGGGCGTCGTAAGTTGTGTTGGGCGGTACTGAATCACTGAACTACAAGGCTTGAGGCATTCAACTGTGTGAGTCCTAATATAGTTAGTTGGCTGTTAAGCCTCGTGGACTTGAACTGTCTACATGGCATCCGCAAGCCGAAATTGCGCCGCAGCACGTCCGCCTTCTGGCAACCCTAGCGGCAAGCGAACATCCAAGAGAAATGGGCGTCTTTCCCTTTCAACCACGTTCAGTCCATGTTCAATTGCCGCAGCAAGGCGAGACTCCTCTTGGACGTGCATCCCCTCCATACCGACCCCCTCCGCGAGTTTCACGGGGTTGATACCCTCCAGAACGACACCGGCATATTCCCCTGTCTCCTTCATCACCCCGCCCGCGTTTCCAAAGGAGGAAGCAACTGCGCCATAAGATTGGTTATTGGGAATAATGTAGAGCACCGGTATGCTATGATGTGCTGCGGTCCACAGCCCTGACTCTGCGTACAACAGCGAACCATCACCGACCAATCCAACGACCGGCTTTTCAGGGGCTGCGAGTTTCAAGCCGACCGTTCCACCCACCCCGTAGCCCTCAGACCCACCGGCAGCGCGGATGTATCTGTTTCTGCCAGTATCTGTACCGGCTACGGTGTCTGATGAAAGCGTATATCCGCCCACAGTGTCCCAAGGGACCGCATATTGTTCGAGCATCACCAACCCACCGCCACGCCGTTCTAAGGCGGTGTCTAGCGTCTCTGCAACTATCCATGGCCGGATCTGATTGGGTTGAATTTCAGTCGTCCACACCTCATTTATTCGCTGTACGTGAAACGCGGCGGCTTGTTCAATTGCCCAAGCGCGTCGCTCGTCGAAGTGATTTGGGGGTGAATGACTCAATGCCAATTCGAGAAGCCGCTCAAAGGTCCGACATTCATCCGCTAGAATCGCTATAGACAGATGCGGGATATTTTTGATATGCTCAATATCAGATCCAATGGCGATAACCTGCCGCGCTTTAGAAAACACGTCGAAATCGCCCGACCTGCCGCCGCCCCGATGATGTACACCGATACAAACAATCAGATCAGGTTGAAGGATATCTACCGTCTGATCCAACCGTCCACAATTGAGTGGATGTTTCGTGGCGATGCTTCTTTCCCAAGTGCCGACGGGGACGTAGCTGCTGACACAGGGGACGCCAAAGTGTTCAGCGACCGCGATAATTTGGTCTTCCGCGCCGCTCTTCCAGACCCCATCTCCAATATAAAATAGCGGAGCCTTCGCGTCGTGCAAGGCAGATTCAATCGTCTCGACATCACTATCTGATGGATAACCCGCGTGGAGCTCTGGGATACTTCCCTCAATAATGTTTGTGGTTATCTGCTCAGCCCCAAGTGCCCGATCATACACAGCGAGATGGACGGGACCCACCGGTGGCGTTTTGGCGACCAGTAACGCACGGTGAATCGCTTGCGGCAGCCCTTCAGGCTCAATCACGGTCCAGTTTTGCTTTGTGAAAGGCGCGGCGATGGCGGTCGGTCCGAAGTTGTGATTGAGATCCAGTTCAATCCGATCGACGTAGCTGCCGGTGTCACCCGCAAAGGTAATGACGACGACGGGCAAGCCACTCGACCAGATGTTGATGAGCTGCCCCAAACATTGGGCAAGTCCCGCGCCGAGATGGACAACCATGACCGCCGGATCGAGATTCGCCTGCGTGTAGCCGCCTGCTTGTGCTGCGACAGTACCCTCATGGAGTGCCAGAATGCCGTGTATATCTGAGTGAGCATGCAAGGCATCGAAAAAGCGTGCCTCGCGTGAGCCGGAATTATAAAACAGATACTTCACATCCAATGCCGCAAGCTGCTCGACCATAATCTGAGACGGATTGGCTGTAATAGATTGCATCTGCATAAAACATTACCTCGCTTTTTTTCTCAAGAGTAGGAGTTACGCAGTTGACTATCCAAAGAGGTTATAATAACGTTTGGGGCTAGTCAAAATGCCACTCCTCTTTGTATTGTTCCAATTCATTGGGGTGCGGTCGCCTCACAGTTATCTGCCACGCCCCCTTCTTCTCGTCATAGCGAGCCATCAAGATTTTTCCATTAAGCGTGAGGTATTTGACATAGTTACCATGTGTGCTTCTGTCCAATTCCTTGATGTCGGGATAAGCCGTTTTGAAAGGTTCACCCGTCAGGCTCAGATATTGCCCCATGAATCGGGGTTCCGGCTGGGGCGTTGCACACCCAGTGAGCAACATCAGCAAGACTATCGCTATTCTAATCATCTTTTTCCCTCCACACGCATTGGTTAGTTAGAACCGATACTCAGATTATAGTAAATCCTAAAAGTGAATGGACGCTTTTGCTCTCCGTATCCTGTCCCGACTCGTCGGGATGCGGTGCGGTTAAAAACCGCACCTACTGGTGTCATAGCTCGTCGGGAGGCGGTGCGGTCCGATAAATCGAGACCAGGGTTGGAAACCGCACTTACCGGGCCTGGGGGCAATAGGGTGCGGATTTCTCTGTCCTCTGAACTTCACGATTGACCTCCAGATACCAGGTTCGGTCCGTGTTTCAACGGCTTCTGACCTGAATCCGAGCAAACAGGTCTTCAGGGAGGTGTTTTTTCAATGCGGTATGGATTGCCGCTTCGTTCAGTTTTTGGGGCGTAATCAGGACACATTTGGATCCCGATCCCGTTATCCACTCTTTCTGAAAGTCTGAGTAGGTCAGTCTGCGCTCGGCCCTTTCTGCACCGAGCGGATTCCCAACCTGAATCTGCTGGGCGACATCATTGTAGCCCATTACCACGGTGAGGTGTCCTTTGCCAGAACGTCTTAACAAGATAACGGGAGCCCAACCCGTTACCACAAACGATTTCAATACCTCCAAGTTACAGTTGGACACAACGGCTATATTTTCGACGGTCCCCCTTGTCGTCGCATAGAGGTCATCGAGCCGGGTGACACTCGGCGCGGTCCTAAAGAACGTTTTCAACAGCGGTTTTTTCGTCACATCAATCGACGCAGCAGAAGACACTCCTGTCCACGATGCCGGTAGTTTCTGAGACTCGGTTGAAGCAGACTGTGCACGGGTTGCGCTTGGGATAGGCATCCTTTCGCCTTGCGGTGCCGGTCCACAACTGACCACAAGTAAACATAAAGCGACGGTAGATACTGTGTAATAGAATGGGGTGTGCATCATTTTCTCCTTGTTCGGGGTTTGTCGAAGTGGATTTCTTGGCGTTCCATTACCATCTTGCCAATAACGTTTCATTACAGTTTTTTTTGGTTGGAGTGTGAGGTGTTTATCCATATCATCAATTTTCGTTTCAAGATTATTACTCTATCAGATAAATGCTAATGGTCTTGCTCGTAGTGGATTGACAAATCCACTACACAGCTCCCTAGCACATGGTGCTATCAGCCGGGTATTTATGGCTTGGATATGTCTATCCAAGCCGAGCCGTGAGTGACTTGTCACAATAAAAACTCGGTTTCTCCCCGCGCTTTGCACTTTCTTTTGATATGAGCCAAAAAGTCATATTTTGTCCAAATCAGGACTTGTAGAATGAAGGTATGGTCAGGATACTAGGGGTTTTGGTTAACTCACAACTTTCTGAGGACGCTGGCGTGGGCCATTCAGCAGCGCCCCTATAAAGGTATAACGTACCAAAAATTGGTAACTCAGCAGTAGAAGCCCCGTTACCACAATACATATTAGACTGAACTTGACAATCAGTGGCACTTGCCACATTTGCACCACTTGTTGTGCCGCGATAACTAAGGGAAGGTGTGCAAGGTATAGCCAGTAAGAGGAGTCCGAGATGTAGCGCCACCCCTTGCTTTCTCTCGACATCAATCGACGAAAAGCCCCCATAAGGGAGAAGACCATCAGCCATGCATACACTGCCTGCATAGCGACCGAAATAAGGTGATGTATGGGTGAACCCGGAATAAGTCCAAACACAGGTTCGATAAAATTCAGTACCCCAAATGTCAATCCGAGGGGAAAGATGATTGACATAGCTATTGGCAAGGTGATTGCCCACCGTCTCCCAACTTCTCCCGTACAGTCATCACTATCATAGTAGAGGACACCAAAGAAAAAGAAGATGCCGTAATAGACAAGTATATAAGGTGCTGGTAAAATGGTTGACGAAACATCTGGGCCAAAATTTGGCACATTACCTTTTGCTGCCATAAACCATTGTGCTAGCATAGTTAGGGGAATCACCCAAAGATATCGGAGAGGCGAGAGTATGAATTTTTGCGGTGGGCCTGTCCACTGCATCCGGTCAACAATTGCGGCATATAGGGCGAAAGCGAGGACCAGCCAGCAGAGAACCCAAAGAAACCAGAGGTGTTCAAATATTTCTGTTGTTGTCAACAAACGCCAAACAGCGTTGTACTTATATTGAATCTTTCCCGTGTTCTCGTATTCAGAGAGAAGATTGACAACACGCCTCCTTGCATTTGCTAGGCGCAATGGATATAGTTTAATTTGTAATGCAGCGGCTCTAGCATGTGTGTATTTTGACCTTACACGGGCGCGGTTTAAGGGTATTTCACCTTGATTATCCGTGGCATCCATCTCCGCACCATTTTGAAGCAGTAAGGCAACAACCTCATCTTGTCCCATAAAAACAGCTTCGTGTAGTGGTATGCCGCCATCACTATTCTTGCCGTTTACATCTACTCCTGATTTGATGAGATGTTCGACGACTTCTGCGTTTCCCATCAAGGCTGCCCACGATAAAGGGGTAAGTCCTGCCTGCGAATCGTGGGCACTGAGATCCACTTTATTTGCCAAGTGCGCCTTGATGGCTTCAAGGTTTCCAGTTCTTGCTGCAATCCAAATATTCATCCCAGAATCTGTTGGAACGAAACGGGAGGGGGCTGCCACAATGGCACGTTGCAATGCAGATTGAATTGCCCTTTCGTAAATCCAGTTTGTAATCGGGACTATTGTGACACAGCCCAACACCAACGGCAAGAAGATACGCCGAAACCGATGCCACAATAACGACTTCAAGCCCTGCATACGCCATAACATGGCAGCAAAAAAACCGCTCATGACAAAGAAAACCGGCATCCAAAATCCGTGTACTGCAAAAAAGATAAGTGCAAGTCCGGGACTTGTTTGCGAATTTTGAATTGGCCAAGGAAACTCAATAAATGCTAGCAATCCGTGCATGGCAATGCCTAATAGCATGGCGATAGCACGCAGGGCGTCTAGGTCATGTCGCCGTTTGGAAGAGGAAGGAATGGACATAATTTATATGACTGAGTAATAGTACATTGTCAGATAAATGTTAAGCTTCTGCTCGCAGTGGATTGACAAATCTACTGCATGATACGGATATGTTTATCCAAACCGAGCGGCGTTGACAACTAGCAACTTAGGTTAATATAGCATCACATCGATACACAACTCACCAAATTATATCACCTCACTTACCCCTTTTGAACCAGACGATCAGCCGAATGATCGCACCAAGAATGAAACAAGGGATAAGTATCGTTAACAGCACGTTATCCGGTATACCAAACCTCCTGTCCGTCGAAATGGCGGCAGTCACCCCCCGGCTATGGTGGACGCCATGACTCACAAAGGTTTTTAGCAGACGTAAACCTTTCAAAGCGTCAACCTCCCAAAAACGCTAGCGATCAACCATGAGGATGACTGACATAAGTTGGCGGCAGTTCATCTCTATGGGGGTGACCCCATAGCTCAAGGAGGCAGAAATCTATTTGATTGAGACGAACTGCCATATTGCCTTAAAACTCATGAATCAGTCAGAATAACACCGGATTAAAAACGCCCTAGTGCCTTTGGGGGTATTGTATATCATGGACCCTATCCTTGCCCAACAGGTCTTGATACATCAAAAAAGGCTCCTCTGAAATCCTGCTGTCCAACCAAGCGAAATTTGAGTTTTTGACAGGCTAAGCCCAAGGGGTCAGTCTGTCAAAACCGTTGGCACCTTAACAGGTTATCTGGACAAAAGGCTATGCTGTCGGTTTGCAACACATAGCAGATTGGACAGCAAGGCGTATCACTACTCCGCCAGCACCGAAAAGATGACCTTGACGCCCACGGGCAACGATAGGCGTCAAGGTTGTTAGGGCTTAGGGAACGCAAGACCTAACGATGGCGGGACTATCAAAAAAAACTCGCAATTTTGTACCTAACTCAAAATCAGTAGATTTGATTCGATAGTCCCATAAGTCAAATGAACGATTACCGGCTCATCGAAATATCAAGAGCAATATATCCTCGGTGTCTGTCCCGTGTTTATCAGCGAGTTGCTCGATAGACATCTCAGGATTATCGACAACCAAACCGTCCGCCTTGAGTCGATCTACGAGCGCACCGACCTCCACACCAACGACCGGTGCGAGCAGCTGAATCGAGGTCTGCTCAATTTGGTCCACAACCCGGTCCTCAGCATCTTCCTCACCTCGCATTGCCGAGGTCGTAACCAAGCTGATACCGACCACCCAGCCTAGCGCGATAATGCCGGCAGCACTTTTTTGCGAGAAATATCTGGTAAATGGTCGCCAATTACTCAAGATATGGAGCACAATGCCAACAGCAAATCCAACGCCAACGATTTCATGAGCGAACCTGAAGGGGTCTGCCGTAACAAAGAACATCAGCAGTCCCGTTGTCGCAACAAAGATACCGGCGCCTATTATCAGTGGCGTTGCCAACCATCGAATCTTTAAATTTTTCATACACCCCTCTCCATAATGAACCTGTTAACCATCATCTGGTCGTTTGATGCTATTTCAGTATCAGCATCTTCCGTGTCGCTGAAAAATCAGTGGTCCGCAAACTGTAGAAGTAGACCCCTGATGCAACCGACTCGCCCATGTTGTTACGACCGTCCCAGTGTGCCGCCCTAGAGCGCGTCATATAGAACCCTTGTGGCTTGAAACCGAGGTCTATCGTCCGCACGATACTGCCCGCTGTGTCGTAAATAGAGAGAACCACATCTGATGCGCTTTCAAGCTGGTAGGGACTCCATGTCTCTGGGTTGAACGGGTTGGGGAAGTTCTGTCCTAACAACGTCTCGGCAGGGTGCACATCACCGACAGT
>JAJEAL010000095.1 GCA_022822785.1 Candidatus Poribacteria bacterium | reverse complement strand
CAATGCCCGGTGTGGTAGCCAAGTGCAATCGGGCTTCCATCGGGTGCACGGATACCCCCTTGCGTGCTTAGGATGAGGAACTCTCTCCGATTGAGTTCACCCGGTGCCCAACCCATACCTGCATTATGGCTCCAAGCGAAGACATCTCCGCTCGGCAAATTGAGTAGCATTTCCGGTGTCAGTGGCAGGCTGCCCTCAGGACCGGGTGAATGGGTTTCCATATCGTAAATTGTGGAATCGTTAGAATCCAGAAGTTCGTCGAAATCAACGCTTTTCTTAGAAGCCATATCATATACCTACTTTCGTATCAAGACAGGAAGCGCGCTCGTGTTTTCATGGATCACAGCGGTTTGCCGCGTAACGCCCGCCGACACTGCATCAAACCGTTACCGGTGACGTTATACGCAAAGGTATTCATCCGTCGAGGCAGATTAGAAGTGTTGGGTGCAGAGCCGTGAATAATTAGCGCGTTGAAAAAGACCCCATCGCCCGGTGCCATCTCGACTTGGACAGCGTCCTCGCGTTCATGGTAATGTCCCGGCAGAAATACGCCAAAGGTCTGCTGACGCCGTTGGTGCTCTTGTAATCCCCACTTATGGCTGCCGGGGACAAATTGGATGCAGCCATTTTCCCGCGTTGTGGCATCAATTGCGAGTTGGCAATTCACCATTAACGGACGGTTATCGTCCCGATTCCAGTAGGCATAATCCTGATGCCACGGAATTGCTGTGCCATCTTTGGCATCTTTGGGGAGCAGCTTGCTGTGGTACAGTGAAACATCGGGCCCGATCAGTTGTTCGAGAATGTCCAACATCGTATCTGAGCTCAAGATCTTATTTAAGGTCGGACTTATCAACTCACTATTCATCAGCTGCTTGAGGCGTGGGGATAGGGCAGGGTCATCAAACTCTTCCCATGAGAGACCGACCCCGTCGACAGGTTGTTCCGCCATCCGATTGTGGATGTCCTTGATCTCCTCGTGAATCTTTTCTATATCCTCATGCGAAGCAAGTGTTTTCTTTAAGATAAAACCGTTCTCATCATAAAATCGCTTCTCGTCGGGAGTGAGCATCCGATTCATTCCTTTCATAGTTGCTCTGAAGTTGGAGCGAACTGAAGATAAACGGCATAGATTGCCAGACCGATCATCGCAAGGAAGCAGAACCAAAGTATAGTATCTTCCTTTTTGCCCGGTGCGATACGGCGGTCAGTGCGAAAATATCGCAGGTAGATAGTATTGCCAGCGACAAGCGGCATCATCATCGCCCCAACTGTACCACTGATAGTGAGCATCCAGACTGGATTCTTGACAAAGAAATAGCATACTGACTGGATAGCTGGTGCAGCCACCGCCCAGATTCGTCGGACACGAATCCTCATCTTGTAGTCGTTGGAATCGATGACACCAATCACACCCATCACGTCAGCGATCATCCGTGAACCACCACCGAGTCCCGAAACCACCGTTGAAAAAAGGACAAAAAATCCCCCAACCATAAACAACCACCATGCCCACTGACCTAGCGTCTGTGTATACATGTTAGACAAAATACTGAGCGTATCCAATCCATCGGGCATCTGTCCCATCCGATTGAGCACGCCGGCGCCTAGCATATAAAAAGGAATCGTTGCAAAAGTCAGAACGATTAACGTCAGCACCACATCGGTGTGCATAACGCGAATCCAACCGCGCGCGCGGTTGACCCAACCTTCGCTGTCATCGGTCGGTCCCGTGAAACGGGCATACCCCTTTTCGGTGCACCAATAGGTGTACGCCATTGATTCACCGGCGTTGACGCCGGTGCCGCCGTAAGCCGCTAGGGCAGCCGCAATCGCAAAGGCGGGGAAATCAAATCTTAGTCCGGCCCCTAAATCTGACCATGTAATGGCAAATTCTGTGAATTGTAACAGAATCGCACAGGTCAACGTGATAAAAGTGAAGGTTACCACCATGAAGGTCAGCAACTTTTCGAGGAAGCGATACGTACCGCTCAGAATCAACGTCGCTGTCACTATGGCAACGATAATTGTCCACCATCTCGAATCCAGAAACGGCATCATCATGCTCATCGCCTGCCCCGCCCCTCCATAGATTCCGCCGCCGCCCAGTAGACCGGGAATCTGCTGAAGGAACCATAGCAAAATGAACCAAGACATTTTGTTGCGGAAAAAAGGAAACTTACCGGGGATGTCGTTGAACGCTGAGAGAGCGGTTTGACCCGATGAGACAGCGTAACGCCCCAGTTCCGCTTGCACGATACTCTTACCCCAGCAGCTGAGCAGCATCCACCAGAGCATCACAAAACCGACCGTTGCCCCGAGTGTTGTTGTGAGAATTATCTCTCCTGAACCGACTACGGAGCCCACCAGAATCAATCCCGGACCGAGAAACTTGACCGTATTCCAAAAACCGACGGGAGGTTCTTGGATATATTCATTTCTAAGGACATAGGGATCGTCAGCATGTCTCTCTACATTTGTATCTTCGTTTTCAGCCATAAATCATTCCTTTCAATATCAGAATTTCGGCCTCAATCCAGCTTGTTTGCACAGCTGATTGGCGGTTATTCGATCAATGGTACGATGCCTTTTGATCGGTATTGTCCTTTGGTCATTCGTGTAGATAGAATGTCGTCCACCTTCACGCAATAGATAAAACCCGTTTTCCTCAAAATATTTGATTAGATTACACTATCTTTCATTTCCTATCTCAACAGGCATCTGCTCGAGTAGTGCTCCTCCAACCGGAATCTCTTGGCTTTGCTGATGATATGCCATTATCAGTTGATGTAGTGCATCTTGAAACATTTCCCGGCAATCTTCCAAAGTGCTTCCTTCGGTGAGTACTTCGGGCCATTCGACCAATTGTCCCATGTACCCGGAATCTATTTTTGTATATTTTGCGGTATAGGTCATCAACATTTTATTGACTCCTTTTAATCAGCCGATCGATGCCATTTTCAAATGTCCACGCCACTGTGTCTGCAACACCGCTTTCAATACCTGATGCACAGGCTGACTCAGGGTTGGGTCCATCTTAGCCAGCCGGTTCGCCTCTGATTTCGCAATTTCGAGCAGCGATCCGTCTCTGAGGATATTGGCGATTTTGAAGTCTGGCAGCCCAGATTGACGGGTTCCAAAAAATTCGCCGGGACCTCGAATCTCCAAATCTGCCTCCGCAAGCTCGAAACCGTCATTGGTTCGCGTCATTGCCTTGATTCGACGCACTCCATCGTCGGTCATTGGACCGCTAATCAGATGACAAGAGGATTTGTGCGTACCACGCCCAACGCGACCACGTAACTGATGCATTTGCGACAATCCAAAGCGCTCGGCATTTTCAATCAGCATGATCGTGGCATTGGGCACGTCAATCCCGACTTCGATAACGGTAGTGGACACCAAAATATCAATTTGCTTATTTTTGAAGTGTCCCATAACCTCCTGTTTCTCGGCAGATCGCATCCGTCCATGCAATAATCCAACTCGCAGCTGCGGAAACACATGGCTCTGAAAGTGGTCTGCCATCTCCGTTGCAGCTTTAATATCCTCTAATTTCTCCGATTCCTCGACGAGCGGATAGACGATGTACGCCTGTCGTCCACGTTGGACCTCTTTCTCTATCTGTCTGTACAGTTTTTCGCGGTCCTTCTCTCTTACCCATCTCGTTGTTATCTTCTGCCGCCCCGGCGGAAGTTCATCGATCACAGACACGTTGAGATCTCCATAAATTGTCAAGGCAAGTGTCCGCGGGATGGGGGTCGCTGTCATGACCAAGACATCCGGGGTTGTGCCTTTGTCCCGGAGCGTCGCCCGCTGCATCACACCGAAACGGTGCTGTTCGTCAATGATGACGAGGCCAAGGCGGTGAAACTCTACACCCTCTTGGATCAAGGCATGCGTCCCGACAACGATATGCGCTGAGCCCTCGGCAATGGCAGCGAGAGCTTCGTCGCGTTCCACTTTGGAGAGGTCGCTTTTGAGTAGGACAACCTTCAGTCCTAGCGGTTCAAGCAGTTCCGAGAGGTTATAAGTGTGTTGTTCCGCAAGGATTTCCGTGGGCACCATCAGCGCGCCCTGATACCCACTCTGAATCGCGCATAGGGCAGCGACCGCTCCAACGATAGTCTTCCCGGAACCGACATCGCCTTGAAGCAGCCGATTCATCGCCTGCACGTTCGCCATATCGGACTTAACATCTTCGATGACCCGTTTCTGTGCAGCAGTCAGCTGAAAAGGCAACGCCTCAATAAACTGATTTAGCAATTCACCTTCAACCTCGAAAGCGATCCCCTTCTCCTCTGTTTCCCAGCGTTGTTTCTTGAGCTCAAGTCCCAATTCTAGTAGGAAGAATTCATCGAACGCAAGCCGCCTCCGTGCGGCGTCCTTATACCCTTCCGATGATGGGAAGTGGATCTCGTGGATTGCCGTGCACCGATCGATTAGCTGATTGCGCTGCCGGATGTCTAGCGGCAAAATTTCAGGATAATCTCCTGCGTACCCATCTATGACCGTTTTAGTCCACTGTCGAAGCATCCGTTGGGTCAGCTTCGCCGTCAACCCGTACTTCGGCACGATTCTGCCCGTGTGAATGAGATCTGCGTCCTCTTCTTCAAGCACCTCAAATTCAAAATCGGTGGTTTGGATTTCGTTGTTGCGGCGGGTAAATTTGCCGCTGACGACAACGGGCGTTCCAACTTTCAGCAGGTTTTTGAGGTAGCCAATACGCCGCCCAAAGTTGACCAACTGCGCCACGCCGGCTTGGTCATAGACAGCAATTTTGCCAACGGACTTGGCTCCCTTTCGGCTCGGCCTGAAGTCGCTTTGATTGACCACTACGCCTTGAATTGTCTCATAGTCGCCGGTCCGCCCCACGTCATAAATCGAGCGGAAATGCCCACGATCGAGATAGTCACGCGGGTAGTATTCTAACAGATCGCCGATAGTGCGGATATTGAGTTCTGCTATCAGTCTCGCCGCTCGACGCGGGCCGATTCCGCTTGCATATTGAATCTCCGTCTCCAAAAATTTCAGCGACGCTGGATCAGTTGAGATAGGGACCTCATTAATCGATACCTTCTCTGGGGGTGCCGGTTGAGTATCAAAACGAGGGGCATCAGATCCCGATGAATCGGTAGGCGCTGCGAAACGTGGAGGTGAGGGGGTGACCACCTCTGACACCTCGCCAACTTTTGAGTCAGCAGGGAAAAGCGTTTGTTGACCTTTACTCTTCGCGGCTGGTTTCACGATAGACGTAGACGCTTTCGGTGACTGACTCGGCGACGATTGAAATAAGGGAAGGTCGTCCACCTTCGCTGTTGCCGTAGATTTTCTCCTAGGCGATGCTTGCGAATCTTCCGAGGTCATCTCGTCGATCTGCTTCATAGCAGCTTGCACGACATTTCGGCGGTCTTTCGGCGAGGCAGCTTCATAATCAGAGAACAGTGCTGCAAGTGAATCCAATAGCTGCTGCTCAGCAGGATTGAGCGTCAACCGCTCTGCATTTCTGACCCAGAGTTGGACATAAGCTCCCAATCCGTTAATCACCACACTGTCTTGACAACCACTCCGTATCTCCTGCTGAAACGGGCGGCGGATTGTGGCTAGAATTTTGGCGAGTTCATTCATTTAGATTTCTTTCAAGCACAGAGGAATTTCATTGTGAAGTTGTGAAACCTTACCCAACCCAGTTAAGCCTCAACAAGCGCGTCTTTGACAAGCGGCATCAACCAACGGTTCATGCAGAAGCAGTACCAGCGGATCGGCTCCTTCTCAGCGATAAGTGTATGATGAACGCCCGGCGCATGTCCGATAAGATCGCCCGCCGAAACCTCAAAGATGTGCCCATTCTGTTCAACATGGCCCGAACCTTCATGGATGTACCAGAACTCCTCGTGGCTGTCGTGGACATGGTTGGCGGCACGTGCCCCGGGTTCGCTGCTATTCTGGTCCCAATGATCCAACGTCGAATGCGGTCGAGCGTGCGGATACCGGTAGCAGGAATCCCCTTCCTGCGGGGGCAGCTCTTCGCCCCGTACCAACGATGGTTTGCCCTTAACATGATCGCCGTGCGGATCTCCAACCCCGTCTTCCAACGCCTCCGAAGCAATCTTCCATGTGGCAGAATGGAACGCAACATCAAACCATTTGACGGACCTGTCTCCAGCAATGAGCGAATGGGGAACTCCGGGCGGCGTGATAATTAGATCTCGTGGTCGGATTTGGGTGGTTTCATCGCCACGGGTCATCGTCCCCTCTCCACTGATGACGATCCAAAATGATTCACGCGATTCATCGATAATCTCTGGAGTACGCATCCCTGCGTTGAGGGTACGGATAGCGAACCGTTCAAGAGAACGACAGTCTTGGTCCTGTGTCGCGTATTCAAGCGTCGTCCCTTCAGGGAGGAACTTTGGTTCAGGTAGGTCCCCATGCTGAATGTACATATTTCACCTCTTGATAGATTATCTAACGGTATAATTGTTGGATTAAGTATCAATTCCCCGGCGGTAGCGGCAAATCTACACGCACATTACCACGCTCTTGGGACTTGAGAAACCCGACGATAATTTCGACCACTTTCTTAGCTTCCGACGCAGGAGAGAGCAGTTCGCCGCCGTTCTCTATCACATGAATGAGCTCTTCAATGTAGGCGGGTATACCGATAACCATGTGCGGTGGAAGGTCGAGTAGCTCAGATCTACCGGCACCGGTTGACAAAGTCACTGTGTTTTCCACATCCAAGCGTCCTTCCTCGCCAATAATCTCAAGGCAAAAACCGCTCGCCTGTCCCTTCGACGCATTAACCAATGCACGGACACCGTTCTTAAAATGGACATATCCGCTGCCACCGGGGTCGCCCGCCGGGCTACGCCCACCATCTCCACGATAGGAAAAGTAGTCTTCAAAACCCTCATCTAATTCTGCAAACACCCATTCCGGTTCGGATTCAGCAAAGAAGCAAACACCGTCTAGCAGGTGCGTACCGTTACGGAATAGCATGGCTCTGGGACCGCCCATGTGCGCCACAATGCGACGCACACCACCGATTGCCCCTTCACGGATTGCCCGGCGTGCGCGATGATAGGCGGGCCACCACCTTCGGGTGTGATCAATCGAAATCGGCACACCGTTTGCCTCGCAAGCAGCGATCATACGATTGCAGTCATCAACCGTTGTGGCGAGCGGTTTCTCGCAGGCGATACCCTTTATCCCCGCATTTGCTGCGTCAACCACAATATCGGTGTGGCGGTTGTCGGAGGTGACAACGCTGAGGATGTCAAGGTTCTCTTTTTTAAGCATTTCGCGATAGTCTGTATAGGTCTGTACATCAGGAAGCACATCGCCCCAGCGTTCCTTAAATTGGTCAAACAACTCTGTTTTCAGATCGCATACCGCGACCAAATCTGTGTGAGGGAGTGCTGCGTAGGAGGCAACGTGTGACCCCGGCATCGGGGTATTCAGCACCGATCCTGAATCCGCTTCTAAACGATTTGCTCCGATCCCCGTTAGTCCGACCACGCCGACTCGGTACCTCTTGTCTGCCATCGCTGATTCTCCTTCGAAATTGTCTATTGTTGGCTCCCAAATCATTATTAAAATGACAGCCTGAATTTCACGAGTGTTTCAGTAATTAATAATCAGCTCATTATACGTGATTGCGGCACGTTGTCAATACAAAAAACCTTGAAAGCCTAGAGACCACATTTTGGCATTTGATTTTTCAGTATAATTTGATACACTTGAACAGGATTAAAGGAGCTTTTTGATTGTATAGAAAACCGTGTTGCTATCAACCATATTGAACTTGGAGGGAAATAATGAGTTTTGCTATTTACGATTATCACAAAGACGAGGACATTCGTAACGTACTAGTCACCCCACAGATCCGCTCCCGCTTTTTACGGATGGAACCCGGTAGTGTCGCTGATATTCACAGCCACGATTTAGGACATGAAATTTTCCTAATCCTCGAAGGACGGGTCATATTTGAAATTGGTGATGGGGTTGAGAAACTGGGACCCGGTCAAATGTGCGTTGCGCTAGCCGACGAGGTTCACCGGGTGCGCGTAATCGGGGATGAACCGATGATTATGTACCTCTCCGTGACCCCCCACATTCATCCGACCCATACCCCACGCACTGAGGCTGGAGAACGACTACCACACCGATATATGTCGCCCAACGCCTACGACCTAGATATGGACACAAACCAATCGATTGAAGAATTGATTGACCACCACGTTGCGGTCGCCGAGAGTCTTGCGGAAGCAGCCCAAGCCTGTTCCCGCGCTCAGAAAGAGATGGGAGCTAAGCTCAAAGAGGGCCTCGCTGACGGAGATAATCGTGCTGCGGTTGCGGCGCGAACAGCAATGTGGGACGGGGTCTACACGATGTTCAAGAAGGTTTATGAATTTGGTGAAGTCTGGAACGAACTTGCACCACGGGCTGCGGAGAATGAACCGGAATAGCAGCGCTTTGTGTGGCAGATGGGCGTCTGCACCTGCGCTAAATCCGGCAATAAGACTAGATTTGGCAATTCACACCAAGTAAAGTGAAAAACCGGTTTTATTCAAGGTTGTCCACAGATTTTGTATCGGCACCGACAGTGAACACACCACCCATCAGATTCCCATGACAGTGGTTGGCGACAATGAGGTTCCTGTCGCTCTCCCCACTTTCTTCAACCCCGTAGGCTTGCGTTTGTGAATCCTGATCGTCGAGACATCTATTGCTGGTGACGGTCATCCCCGTAACATCTGTCAGGGCAATGCCGCTATATCTGCCGGGCTCCTCCTGTGAGTTGTTCAGGCAGATATTGCTGTTGATAGTATTATCGCTGCCCCGAGAGGCGTCGATACCGTGACAGGCATTGTTGACACAGGTGTTATTGGCAACCACGTTATATTGGTCGCCGCCATCAGCTAACCCGCCGATACCGTGCCGTCTATTCCCATAAAAAGTACTTTCGCTGACAACGGAGTGGCGGACGTTCATACAAAAATAAAGCCCATCACGACCGTTATTGCGCCCGATGTTGTTGGTCCAGAGACTGTGTTGGACGGACGTACCGGGGTGGAAACCGTGTCCCAAGCAACCTTCGGCGAGGCAATCGGTGACAATCGCGCCAACCCCGCCCTGAACGCTCACCCCATCGGAGGGCCAATGCTGTACAACGCAGCCTCTCACGCGGGCATCTACCGTCCGCACCAGATGAATCGCGGATACGGTAAAGTCGACAAAAACGTTCTGACCTATCGCATTACCGCCATCGATACAAAGCGATTCCAGCTCACACCCGCGCTCTTCCCACCCCACAAACGCTGAAAAAGCGTGGGCAACCATACCATCTCGGTCCGGACGGCAGGGCCGATTGATAGGTCGGTCCAGATGGAGCCTGTTTTCACTGACCCCCACAATGAACGCGTGCGTGGCGTACCAACCGTGTTGTGCCTTGTCGAACACACTGACCTCCATACCAACAGCGAATTCCGAGTCGCTCTCAACATCGACACTCGTATCCCCTGCTTGGGCTTCGCTCACAAGCGGTGAAGAAACCTCCGGTGTACGGACGATGCAGCTGGATTGTCCCACACCGCGGAGGGTAACGTTATGGCGCAGCCTTACATGACGTTGCACGGTGTAAACTCCTGGCGGGACCCAAACAATCCCTCCGCTCTTGGGGAGGGCATCGACCGCCTCTTGGAGCCCTGAAGTGAAAGAGTCTTTCGGGTCAAAATCGGTCACATTCTGAATGGCTTCTATCATGATTGTTACGCCTCCCCTTTGCTAAAAAATCAATACGCCCTGAGGTATTAGAGCGGCTGATCGCCGACCTGCTGAATCCAGCGCCGCGTCCACTCAACAGTTTCCAACTCCAAATCGCAGATACAACTAGCGAGGAAAATCATGCCATCAATGCGACCATTCTGGAGCCATTGCAGCCCGATTTCGCACTGATGCTGCATCCAGTCAACCGGCATCGGTTGACGATTGCCGTAATCGTACATATAGCAGCCGAGTATTTTACGCGGTGACGGACCAATCTCTTCAGCACGCTCGAAGTTTTTCTCTAAATCCGCCAACTGCTCAGAAGTCCACGTCCAGAAGGTAACGACATCGCACGCTTCCAGATGCGGTCCCACAGGATGTTCAAGTTGGTGGTTGTAGAGCACGACCCACAGATCCAGTTTTCGATCCGCTATGGTCAGTTGATTTTGAATGGCATTCAATGATTCGACGCCGTGGACAGCGACCTTACCCGTTGCTGGATCACTGAAGAAATCGTCCATCATTACGCCGGTAAAATTCGGGAACTTTGTCGCCAGATTGCGCGCCGCTTCCACCTCATTCTGTTCCGTAGCACCGCCCGCTCCGACGATAGACCACACCACCTGCTGCAGCGGACGAAACGCTAGTGCATACTGTTCATACGGCGGCTGCGGCAGATCGTGATACCGCACCAATATGATATTCGGCACATTAAGATAGAAAGCACCTTCCACCGGCGTCATTCGCGAGGTAGCCGTCAATCCGTACTGATCATTGTGACTGCCAGCATCATGCCCCCAGATCCAAAATTTATCCCTCACAACACCATTTGCCATTAGGTCGTCTCCTTAACTCACCGGGCCTCACTTGTCGCCCTCTCACCTAGACAGCACTGGCTATTGGGCTTTCTTCTGTGCAAAGATAGGCTTTTCGAGAAGCGTCTGTACCTCGTAGATTGATCCCGTTTTCTCGGCATACGGCTGAGGAATCCGAATAGGAGCAGGAACAACACGCGGCTGATTGGTGGGCTCGCCACGCAGCACGAGAGCTTTGAAAGCATCCCATGTTGCCCCGCCAATGGGCCAAGCATCAAGGGCACAGTACTGGAGCAGCAGCAGCCGGCGGGGTTTGCTAGATTGATTGGGGGCAGAACCGTGCAGCATCCGAACATGGTGAATCGAAATACCCCCTGCTTTGACTTCGACAGGGACAGCATTATCCGGACTAAAATTGGGATCCGTTACGGCACCGACAAACACACCATTTTGGTGATGGTCATAGGTTGGTCCCTTGTGAGAGCCGGGAATAACCATCAGACAACCGTTTTCTAGCGACATATCGTCAATCGCCACACCAACTGCTAGCAGGTCGTCGTTGGTATAAGGATAGAACGCCCAATCCTGATGCCATTCGACAGGGCTGCCGAATTCGGGGTATTTCATGTTGAGCTTATGACCGTTATGGCTCACGCCCGGTCCAATCAACTGTTCAACGATGTCGAGGATACGGTCATGGCGTAGCGTTTGGTCATAGACAATATGGTGGATCGCCGGGCTTTTGATTCTACGCACGCGGGGAGATTCCGGGGTGTGCCCCGGTTCAAGGTCGAATACATGGGTATGGTCAGTGACCTCGCGGGATTTCTCAACGAACTCCTCTGTAGTACGTCGGAGGTCAGCGACCTCTTCCGCCGACAATACATTTTCCACACCGAGATAACCATTTTCATGATAAAAATCGATCTGTTCTTGGGTTAGCATTTGTAACTCCTTTCAGCTCAGACATATTGAGAGTAGCCATTCCGTTAAGGGGTAGCAACAGTTAACTCCGAGTGATTATATTGGGGGTTCAGTCCATCTTACGTCCTACGTTTCACGCATCAGCTCTAGTTGTCAGGTCAACTGCGCTTCCCGTTCGAGCAGATGCCATGCCAGCTAACAAAATTTCCGTGACATGCCGCGCTGCATAAACGTGCGACAGTGGGGGCTGCTTACCGTCACGGATACATTCTGCAAAATGTGTGTGCATATCGCCGAGCTCAGCGTCTGAACAGTCAATCGCCTTCACGTCCACAGGCGCCGTTTCGCGGGTGTAAGATGTCGGTGTCCATTGACTCAATTCCGCTCCATCCTCGCCCGGTAGCGTGAGCTTACCCGCAGTCCCGTGAACGCTTGTCTCCCGCGTCCGAGCGGGGTCACACCAGCTGGTCTCAGCGGTAACGATGCCCCCCGACTCCATTTCGAGAACGAGCGTTGCCACATCTTCCAACTCAGTTGGCTTATCAAAAGTAGTTGCGAAACCGGTCACACGCTTAAACGTCCCTAGCATTGTGACCAATCCGGCGACCGCATAGACACCCATATCGAACAGCGCCCCAACGCTCGCCCGGTTAGCGTCAAAGAACCAGAGATCATCATCTTTCTCACCAAAAATGTCTCGAATCTCCGCATAGTAGATTTCGGGGCCACCGTGACTAGTTCGGTATCGCGCCCCTGAGACCCTACCAATCGCGCCTTCCGCTAGTAATTGACGCGCTTTGTTAACGGAAGCACTTACATGAGGCAAACACATCACGGTTAGCCCGGTTTCCTCTGTCGCTTCCACAAACTGATTCGCTTCGTCCATATCGCCGCATAACGGTTTCTGCATCAGAACATGCAGCCCCGCTTCCAGCGCTTTGACTCCCCAAGACACATGAAGCGGGTGAGGCGTGCCGACTAGAATCGCGTCGAGCGAGTCATCTGCAATGATAGAATCGTAGTCCTGTGTCCAGCGGGGGATGTTGAACTGCTCACATTGGTATTTGAGCCGGTGCTCTCGTCTGCCGCCAAGCACGACAACCTCAAAGTCACCCCCAGCAACAAGGACAGGAAGATGTAGCCGACAAACGATGCCACCGGCACCGATGACCCCTAATCTGATTTTCGCCATATCCGTTCCCCTAATTATCGAAAAAGTCTTTGTCGTCTTCAGGAAGATACTGCCTTGCAGCTTCCTCGTTGAATTCGACTCCCATACCGGGCGTATCCCAAACGGTGATAAACCCATCCTCGACAATGGGAGCTGGCAGCCCCTCGACAATATCATACCACCATTTTGGGTCGCCGACCGGATACTCGAAGGCGATATAGTTCTGCGGCAAGGTCGCCGACATCTGAACGAGTGCGGCAAGCCCAATAAGCCCATCGCCTATACCGTGAGGTGCCATCAGAATGCCGTGAAGGTCTGCATATTCCGCGACCCATTTCAGCTCTGCGATACCGCCGATGTCACCCGGATCAGGACCGATTACATCCACAGCTCGCTGCTCAACGAGGTCTTTGAAGTTCTGTCGAAGATAGATCTGTTCCCCAGTATGGATGGGTGTCGATGTGCTTTGCGTGACGTCCCGGTAAAGGTCTGCCAGAACGTACGGCACATGGTCTCCGGTAATCATGTCTTCAAGCCACATCACGTTTAGCGGCTCCACAGCCTTGGCAAGCCTTAGCGCATCGGGAACCGTCAGTCCAGGGCCACAATCCAGAGCCAGACCGACCTCGTCTCCCAAGGCATCCTTCATCGCCTGAACACAATCAACCGTATATTTCAACCCACGCTCAGTCAAAACGCCACTAGTCCTTGCGAAACGTCCCGTTTGGACTTCGCCGTAGAAGTAGTCCGGGAACGCGCTCGGCATGCCGCTATGAAATGCAATTGCCTGCTTAATAATGGTGAAGCCTTCGGGAGAGGATTTCATCCTTTCCATATTTGCTGCGTAGGCGTCCGGGGAATTTCCATCCATTGGAAATCTGACCCCGCCGTTATAGACCCGAACTTTATCCCGAACTTTGCCTCCCAGGAGTTTATAGACGGGAACCCCTGCCGCTTTGCCGGCAATATCCCAAAGTGCCATCTCTATCGTACTCACCGAGCAGCCCCACGGCTTAAAGCTACCACCTTTGCGAATCCGCATCATGACCCGTTCTACGTCTGTGGGATCTTCACCAACTATGAAGTCCTTGTAAAACATAATATGAGACTTCAGGTAGCGTTTCCTAGCCGGCACCTCCCCCAACCCGCTGATGCCCTCGTCGGTTGTTATGCGAACCACAGGGTTGGAACCTACAACAGTGCATTTTAAGTCCGTAATTTTCATTGATATGAGTTGTCCTTCGGCTTTAGTCTAGCCATGTAAGACATGGAGAAGGCACTATCCGCAGTGCTAAATGTCTCCTTGATAGCATCGCGACGCGCCTTCGCTCCATCTTCACCCGCCTAATCCACCCCATCCGGCGGACAGTCATAGAAGCATTTAATCCGGCAGTTACGAAGGTAAAGCGCGTTACCAAAATGCAGACGATTCGTCCGACCGAATCAATCGAAAAAGTCTTCGTCGCCT
Source organism: Candidatus Poribacteria bacterium (assembly GCA_022822785.1). Lineage (GTDB taxonomy): Bacteria > Poribacteria > WGA-4E > WGA-4E > PCPOR2b > PCPOR2b. The sequence goes on along the minus strand of JAJEAL010000095.1, from coordinate 2,139 downwards.
TCAGGAAGATACTGCCTTGTAGCTTCTTCGTTGAGCTCAACCCCCATACCGGGCGTGTCCCAAACGGTGATAAACCCATCCTCGACAATGGGATCTGGCAGCCCTTCGACGATATCATACCACCACTTGGGATTTCCAACCGGATACTCGAAGGCGATATAGTTCTGCGGCAAGGTCGCCGACACCTGAACAAGCGCAGCGAGCCCAATAAGCCCATCAAGTACACCGTGAGGTGCCATCAGAATGCCGTGAAGGTCTGCGTATTCCGCAACCCACTTCAATTCCGCAATACCACCGATGTCACACGGGTCAGGACCGATTACATCCACAGCTCGTTTCTCAATAAGGTCCTTGAAGTTCTGTCGAAGGTAGATCTGTTCGCCAGTATGGATGGGGGTTGATGTACTTTGCGTGACGTCCCGGTAAAGGTCTGCCAGAACGTACGGCACATAGTCACCGGTAATCATATCCTCAAGCCACATCACGTTTAGCGGCTCCACAGCCTTGGCAAGTTTTAGCGCATCGGGAACTGTCAATCCGGGACCACAGTCCAGAGCCAGGCCAACCTCGTCTCCCAAGGCATCCTTCATCGCCTGAACACAATCGACCGTATATTTCAACCCACGCTCAGTTAAAACGCCACTAGTCCTCGCAAAACGACCTGGCTGTACTTCGCCGTAGAAGTAGTCCGGGAACGCGCTCGGCATGCCGCTATGAAATGCAATGCCCTGCTTAATAATGGTGAACCCTTCGGGAGAAGCTTTCATCCTTTCCATATTTGCTGCGTAGGCGTCTGGGGAATTTCCGTCCATTGGATACCTGACTCCACCATTATAGACTCGAACTTTATCCCGGATTTTGCCCCCTAGTAGCTTGTACACCGGAAGACCTGCTGCTTTGCCGGCGATGTCCCAAAGCGCCATCTCTATTGCGCTCACGGAGCTACCCCACGGCTTAAAGCTACCACCTTTGCGAATCCGCATCATGACCCGTTCTACATCTGTGGGATCTTCACCAACTATGAAGTCCTTGTAAAACATAATATGAGGCTTTAGGTAGTGTTTACTAGCTTCCACCTCTCCCAACCCGCTGATTCCTTCATCGGTTGTTATGCGAATCACGGGATTGCTACCCAAGACAGTGCATTTTAAGTCCGTAATTTTCATTGATATGGGTTGTCCTTCGGCTTTGGTTTGGCCTTGTAAAGCAAGGCTGAATCGATATTACTAGTCCTACCAGTTGCTCGGAATTCGTGCGTGTTCAGTATAGGACCTGACAATGTTGATAATCAGTGCGATGTCGTTACGCGCATCAATGACCGATGTACGACAGGGAATCCCCTCGGTGATACAAGCATGGAAGTGGCGAATTTCACGGCTGAAGGCACTCTCCCACTCTATAGCTGGCTCTTTGAGAACCGTGGTGCCATCCGCTTCGATCTCATGCACCGTGACGGTGGACAAGATGCCGCGCGAAAAGCCTGTGGGGTATTTGACAATCACACGTTTCGTGTCGCCATAAACCTCTAAGGTTTCCTTGAAATCCCACAAGCCGGGGATAGCTGCCCATGTATAAACGAGGCGCACGTCGTTGGGATATTCAAGTATTGTTGTGATACCCCGCCCACCATTCCACAACTCTGTGTTCGCTACTGCCTCCGGCACACCAAGCATGGCACGGAAACCGTAAAGGTCATGGATGCCGCTGCCTGAAAGTGTAGAAAAGGCACTACTAGCTGCACCAGATGCATCCCCAATAGCATCGTGACGCGCTTTCGCTCCATCTTCACCCGCTTCGCGCATTGCGTCCGGCGGAAGGTCGTTGAACCGTTTGATCCGAAAGTTACGGAGGTGGAGCTCGTTACCACAATGCAGATGATTCGCCTGAACGAACCGGATGTCATCCATCGTATCGACCTCACGCTTTGCCAGCTCAAACGCGGGGTCGTGCACTTTCATGTATCCCGCTTGTCCAACCGTCCCCGCCGCCTGACACGCAGCATTGATAGCATCCGCTTCCTGAATGGAAAAACAGATCGGTTTCTCAATGAAGACATGCTTTCCCGCATTAAACGCTGCCACTGCTACTTTTGTCTTCGGATCAGAATGGCAGAGTAATACAGCGTCCACATCAGATGCG
>JAJEAL010000147.1 GCA_022822785.1 Candidatus Poribacteria bacterium | reverse complement strand
CATTCCCTTTGGTGCATTTGCCATTTCCCCTTGCTTCCCACCCTGCCGTTTCCAGCAACGCAGTTAGGGTAAGGTTCAGAAGTGGTAAGTTCACTTGGTTGGACTTTAACCAACAGTATACTTTACTACATAGAATCGCACTATAAACTGCTCCTTTTTGGAAGTGGATTGCCATTGGGTTAAACCTTGAGAGTGCTGCTCGCTGTGGATTGGCAAGTCACTTCAGAGACTGCGTTTTTGAGAAGAACTCGGTCTCCTTTTTATAGTGGACCTTAGAATTAATGAGACACTCCAAACCGGTGCGGTTGGAAACCGCCCCTACCGGGGAGCGAAGGTGGCTACTTCAGAATTGCCATCCGCCGCGTTTTGGAATAGTCACCTGTCCCGACAGATTGGGATGAAGACCCCCGGAGTTGATAGAAATAGACGCCGCTTGCGACAGCCTCGCCGACATCATTCCTGCCGTCCCAATAGATCGCCTTTGACCGATCGGTGTAATCCCCCGCAGGCTGATGCCCCAAATCGAATTGACGCACCACTGCACCGTGTGTGTCATAAATCGTGAGTTTCACATCGGCTGGCTCGGCTAACCGGTAGGGAATCCATGTCTCAGGATTGAACGGATTAGGATAATTTGCTAAAAGCACCGTCTCTGTCGGATGCAATGATAGGAGGAGCTGCTCTAGCATAGCAATGCCTTTTTGGAAGGTTTCATCTCTAAGGTTGCGTCCCTTCGCTTCGGCAATCCACCGCTGTAGAGACACGGTAAATGGTTGTGAATGTGCCGGAGGTGCAGGGGCGGAGGATTGCAACGCCGTGACAACTAGTAGGAGGTCATCGACATCAACAACACCATCGCTGTTAATATCTGAGTTCAAGACAGCTCCGGGAACACTCAACTGACCAAAGAAAGCCGCAACGAGTACCAGATCCACAACATTGACGATTCCATCGTCGTTGACATCAACCCGCACGACATCACTCATCTCGATCGAATATGTTTCCTCTGTGAAGTTTCCATTCACATCAATAACACGAAGTTTCACTTCACTCGCAGCGGAGTCCGTCAATCCGGTCGTAATAAATTCAATTCGGTTCATTTCGCCCTCTAAGGATTTACAGCCGTGCAATTTCTCGCCGTCAGCTGGATCACCGGCCACTGTTGGGATAACCAAATGGGCGTGATGAAGTCCATCGGTATCGGCTATCTCGAAGCGAAGACTGGTGGCATTCGGTGGATATGCTAGCGGTGGGAGCATCTGAATGGTGGTGGGTTCGTTGTAAGCGATTTCGCTGGTGTTGAAAAATCGGTTGGCATCCAACCATTTCGCAGCACAGTGCGACAAGCGGTGTCTGGCTCCGCCCCCGTAAGACATGATATAGGCATCGTCCCGGAAATCATGTTCCAATCCAAAGGCGTGTCCGAGTTCGTGGGCGGTGGTATCAACGGCAAAACAACCACCGGAGGCGGGGATGATTGCCTTTCCGCCGCCAGACCACTCAAATCCACCCCGCCCGCACCAGTGGCTGTCGATGCGTTCGCTACCGATATCTATGGCGATTAGGTAAAGATGTTTTGACCTATCAAACTGTTCGTTGATTTCTTCCATGACTTTGTCGAGCGTGTCACTACGATAATACCAATCATTGAACTTCCCGGTCACCTGATGCACCACCGCTTTTCCGGTCACATCGGCTTCAAAGGTAAACGTTTTCCGCTCGAACCCGCTGAGTTGCATCTGCTCGGCGTAAAATTGCTGTGTGTCCTTTATCAAAGTGTCCAGCTGCGTATCTATGCCCTGTTGAGCGCGACGGTCTTTGGGGAGGAAGTAGATCCATCGAACCATATCCCGTTGTTGCAGGGTCTGTAGATGGGATTCGATATTCTGAACCCGAACAATCCTATCATCGCCACCGCTGGCGAGGAAACGACCATCGGGTGAAAAGGCGGCCGCCCTGACCCAGCCGGTGTGCCCTGTTAGCGACGCTATACTTTCGCCATTTTCGACAGACCACAAGCTGACAGTTTCGTGACCTGTGCTCGCCAGTGCTTTCCCATCAGGGGAGAAAACAACTGTATAGACGGTTCCCCGATTCTGGAGGGTGCCGAGGAGTTCCCAGTCGGCGACGGCCCACAACTTAACTTCCCCCTGATACCCGGCACTCGCGAGGGTTCGTCCGTCAGGTGAAAAGGCGACCGAATAAACAGCGGTCGTATCGCCTGTTAACCGTGCGATGGCTTGCCGCTGCTGAACCTCCCAAATCTTCACGGTGCCCTCTCCGTCTCCGGCGGCGAGCAGTTGTCCATTCGGGGAAAATGCTAATGCCCAGACATACCCGTTGTGTTGAAGCGTAGCTATTTCGGTTTGGTTAGTGACCTCCCATAGCTTGACATGTCCACCAGCGGTGGCGAGCAGTCGCCCATCGGGTGAAAATGCCACATCCTTGACCTGCCATCGGGTCCGGTCAACCTTATGCTCAAGGGTTGCGATATTTTGCCCTCGTGAAACATTCCACAGTCTGAAGGTCCAATCATCGCCTCCGGTGGCAAGCAACTCCCCGTTTGGCGAAAATGCTACGGCGTTGACGGTATCCGTGTGACCTCTGAGCGTTGTTACGGTGTCGTTCTGCAAATCCCACAGTTTGATGCTGCCGTTCTCACCGGCACTGGCAACCAGCGACGCATCGACCGGTGAGAATGCCACCGTGTAAACGGGACCCCCATGTCTAAGGATGGTTGGCTCCTCTGCAAAGCTAGGTAGCGAACAATTTAATAAGATGATTACCGTCAGAAATAGGCGTTTGAATCGCATTTATAGTAGATGTTGGAATTATGGTGAACTTTAGAATTACTTGGACACTCTGTACCGGCACAGTTAGAAACAGTCCCTACCAAACATGGGGAGTGAAAGTATCTACATATTTTGATAATTCACTATAATCAGGCACCCCCAATACACAGCCAACCCCCTAAATCCCCCTTATCAGGGGGACTTTGAAAATTTCGCGCAGATTAAAGTTAAGGATTTTTAAGTGCCTTGCTCATATCAACTGTGTAAGTCCTAGTCCTTTATGATTTCCTAAACCAAAACCCTCACACAACACTAAAAAAGAGCAAGAGATTTCCCTAATTTGGCATTTCTAATAAACCTTTCGCTTCCGCAGTTCCATCGCTTGATTTTTTACAATCGCTATTTCCCTCGGATCGAGATAAACGTCAATTTGGTTCAAAATCTTCACATATTGTGCCTCAAGCGCATGTCCAAGATCTGCGTGGAATTTGTTATCTTTTTGCAGAAACACCCCTATCGGACATTTAGGAAACACTTGGGTTGTAAATACCTCTAGCGGGATGCCTGTCAGGGGGTGCTGCTGAATTTGCCCATATTTAGTGGCAAGGGCAGCCAATTCGTGATTCGAGTAGGCGGCAGACGAAGAGTCAAGGGTCACCATAAATGGCTCCATGGCTATACTCTTCGTCCACATAGGTTCGTTAGTCAAACACTCAGAGAGAAGGAGGGTGACATCGCATTTAACCGTCGCGGAACCTTGGAGCGCATAGTATCTAGTAGAACTAAACACCGTGAATCGCTTCGCAATTTGAACTCCACTCATCTCCGCTATAAATTTAACTTGGGCGGTTAGAAGTAGATCACTCGCCTCCTTAACGGGATGCATTATTTTATCGTAGGTTTCAAACGGACCCGTTACACCGAATCCCCGTGCATTAAGAACCTCCATGAAGTCCTTCGTCATAGTGCTAGCAAAGTCCTCAAAAAGAGGCACTGGAGCCTGAAGAAGTGATTGTGTCACACCTTGTTGAGTGGGAGTTACAGGTTGCGCTCCAACAACAGCGAACGTTACGTTGGCGGAACCGGGAGCGGCTTCTTTTGAAGGTGTATAGTCAAACGTGATAGACTCACGTAGAGGTTCAGCGGGGAGACCGCAACCTATAACAATGCAGATTACAGCGGCTATGCTAAGTTGCAAAATTGAATATCTCATCTAAATTTTCTCCTTTTAGGTTAATTGAATGGACAGTTTAGTCGACAAAGACTGACCTAATTACTTGCTAGAAGCGATTTCAAAGTCGCTACCAGAAAAACAATAGACGCCACAAAGCTGCGGATAACTTATCGGAAAACCTTCCGCTCACGCAATTTTTGGGCGGCTTGTTTTACAGTTGCCATCTCCTTTGGCTCAAGGTAACCGTAAATCCTGTTCATAATCTCGGTGTATTGCGCTTCGAGGGCGCGACCGAGGGCTGTGTAGAATTGGTTTTCATTTACGAGAAGGGTGTGTAAACTGGCTCTATTTGGATACGTCTTTCTGGAGGCGATCTCCACCCTTACCGGCGTAATTGCCACGCTTTTCGTCCACAGGCGATTATTCGTTAGGCTCTCATAAGCCACAAGGTTGATGTGACAACTCACCGTTAATGGACCGTTCACCCTATACAATTTGGAATAGTTCAATTGAGTCAAATCAGAAGTGAACTCAATTTCAGCTGTGAGAACGAGATCGCTCCCCTCCTTATCGGAATAGGTCATGAGGTCGTATTCTTGGAAGGGGCCTTTGGTACTAAAGCCGCGAGCCGTAAGTATCTCCCCGAAATCGTTTGCCATATTGCGAGCAAAGGTCCTAAAAAGCCCGACGGGTGTATCAATCTGTGCCCCAACGACTGCAAATGTTACATCGGCAGAGCCGGGGGTAACCTCCCGCGGATTATAGTCAAAAGTGATAATCGCCCGGGGTGGTTCAGGTTCAATAGACGCACAACCTGCTAGGAATAGCAACACACACATCAGCGTGAGAATACTTAGACAGCGTAGATTTTTCATGGTTAAATATCTTCTCCTCTTTTTTAGTGGTTTTAGCGTAGGTTGATAGCGTTATTTTAATAAGCTGACAACGGTAGAAACGGGCGTAGTCTCCCGTGTATCATAGTTAAAAGTAAAGAATCATCAAAACCTTCTTTTCGATTAACAATCACCCTCTTCCTACCGAGAATCTCTTTTTGAGTCATGCTTCTGCGGGGGAATCGAATGAGATGCAGAATATCAGTTCTTTCGCCAGCGTTATAGAGGTGGGGCGTGGTAAAGTAGCAGGCAAATTGACAGTTAAACGGGGTAAGCGGCATCAGGTGGGGCTCAATGACAGTAAGGTAGATAAAGCGGTTACTAGGGGACGAGGGGACTGCCCAATCGGGAACTCCGGCTAATATCCAGTTTCGTATCGTCTCAATCGACCCAGCGGGGAGCTGGGATTGTCCGAGTGGTAGCCGGTTGGCTATACCAGCGGTCGGCAGGCAGGGATATAGTGCGGAGGCTGAAGGGTTGTTAGGGACCACAATGCCCTCTCCGATGAGCGCACTGTGCTCCATTAATAGCGCGAACAGGAAATACAGAAACGGCTTGCTAGTCCGCCAATCCAAAACTGCTCTCCTTATCGCCATCGGTGTCAACCCAAAAAAAAGGGGCTGCGTTTTAGGGATAATCCCGAATCGCGCAGCCCCTTTTATTCAGATTGAAACAAACAGCGTAAAGGGTTATACTATAAGAGATTGTTAGGTGTATCTAGCACCTTTCAATCACGAAGCGATTCGAGGCTCTATCTCGTTTTGCTTCAGGGGGGCTTCGAGCTGCCACTCGGAGTCCCCACACAATTATCTATCTTAAACCAAACACAAAGATATGTCAACACTTTTTTTATCGAAAGACTTAATATCGTTATACCAAAGAAAAGATCTGTCCTACAAGCAGATAGCGGAACAGAAGCAGACCGTGAGGAACGACGTCGTCCGGAAGAGTGGTTATAGAACACCATTAATCGGTAGGCACTCGCGCGACCGAAACCTGAGGATAAAGAGGATCGCAATGCCAAAGTTCGGGATTGAGAATTAATCTCCTTATCATTCATCGTTATCATATTCTTCTCCGTCCCTTTCTCCCTGTTTACAACCAGCATCGTACTTCTCCGATTCACTATCAAAATTAATCACACCAAGACTCATCGCGGTAACGCTCATCTCCACGATTCCCTCCGCGAGTTCAAAGATTTCATCAAAGAAATCACCGCCTGAGCCATATCTGTCGTCATTATAACCTTCTTGATATTTGCTGTTAGCCTCTTCCTCAGTTAGCTGTATGTTCGCCATTTCTATCACCTCAACTGCGTAACTCCTAACAAAAAAAGTTTGGTAGGAGTTTCCCGCTTGAAGGGAATTGAAACTGGAATATATGAAAGACCTTGAAAAAGAGGTATAAGTATGAAACAACTAAGTAACCTGCACAAACTTGCCGAACAGTATGAAACGCAAATCAAGGAAGCGATAGCGGAGCGGTTCTTCGACTCTGTTGACGAATTGTCGCTTCTGACTGACCGAGAAGAGGGCGTCTATATCAGTGAAGTGGATCCGTCAACATTTTGTTGTCTTGTGGTTGGAACCAGAAGTGGTCTTCTCTACCAAGCAATGGCAAACATTGACGAAAACCATAAAGAACCGTTGGCCAATTTTATCGCGCGGGTTGTAGCATAACAACACCCTACCATTTCAATCTAATCATAGTTGTCTGTAGTACCACTACGTATCTACAGAAACAGCACTTCTCCGGTTCAATAAAAGGAGTAGTATGTACCTTACAAAAAGTTTGGATGGACTTTCCCGTGAAACTGGAATACATGAAAGACCTTGAAAAAGAGGTATAAGTATGAAACAACTGAGCAAACTGTACAAACTTGCCGAACAACATGAAACACAAATCAAAGAAGCAATAACAAAGCGGTTCTCTGTCCCCGCTGATGAGTTGAGGTTTCTGACTAGAGAAGACAGCGTCTATATCAGCGAGTTAGATCCGTCAGCACTGTGCTGCCATGCGGTCGGAAGCAAGGACGGCCATCTCTATCAGGTAATTGCAAACATTGACGAAAACCATGAAACGCTGACCGATTTTGTCGCAGGCACGGTACTATAAGCCTAACGGCACCCTACCGTTTCAACTCAATTACAGTTGTTTATCCGCAGCCGCACCTCCTTTTGGAACTGACAGAAACGGTATATGAAAGACCTTAGAAAAGGAGGTATAAGTATGAAACAACTGAGTAACCTACACAAACTTGCTGAACAGTATGAAACGCAAATCAAGGAAGCGATAGCGGAGCGGTTCCTTGACTCTGTTGACGAATTGAGACTTCTGACCGACCAAGAAGAGGGCGTCTATATCAGCGAAGTGGATCCGTCAGTACTCTGTTGTCTTGTGATTGGAACCAGAAGTGGTCTTTTCTACCAAGCAATGGCAAACATTGACGAAAACCGTAAAGAACCGTTGGCCAATTTTATCGCGCGGGTTGTAGCATAACAACACCCTACCGTTTCAATCCGATCACAGCTGCAGTACCATTGTTTATCCACAGAAACAGCACTTCTCCGGTTCAATAAAGCGAGTAGTATGCACCTTACAAAAAGTTTGCAAGGAG
>JAJEAL010000114.1 GCA_022822785.1 Candidatus Poribacteria bacterium | reverse complement strand
CATACCATCGTGAGATGGTAACTATCAATTAGAAGAATCTCAAGTATGAGATTGAAACAAGGAATATGTTACTTTCGTCGAGTGCAAGATGTTCGCTATCAATTAGAAGAATCTCAAGTATGAGATTGAAACAAAATAATTAGGGGTCATTTTCGGGCGTCCTTGTCGGTGCTATCAATTAGAAGAATCTCAAGTATGAGATTGAAACGACGGCGTTTAGCGTCTGCCGTCCAGACGGTTTAACTATCAATTAGAAGAATCTCAAGTATGAGATTGAAACGGAGAATAGTGCGCCGCGCTGGTTGTAACCCAACGCAGTAATCGCGTAGAAAACATGGACTCTCAAGATTTTCGATTTCGTCGGTCTCAGGGTTAACTCGTGCGGTGATCTCGCCTCAAGTTTTTCGCTCTCCTGCTCTGGTTCACAGGTATTTATGTACAGAATATCCGCTTGGCGGTCATATTGAAATATCAAGCGTTCCCATCTAGCGTTTCCGCCGGTTACCGTTACCGGAGTGTTGCCGGATTTGGCGAGGGGGCAGCCAAAGTTGAGAATTGTTACCTGTTTACTAATACTATACACATTGCGCTCCTCTGGAGCGCGTGTATTGCGCTTATCCCTGTGCTATAGACAGGTCGCTCCTCTGGAGCGAAAAGCGAAACATTTCAGCAGAAAATCAATAAATTGTCAGGATAGGTGGGCAAACACAAGAGTTGCCACTACGGGCAGGTCTTAGGTTTATAGTCGGACGCGCCTGTCGGAACGCGCAATGAATGGCGCTAATACAAACTGAAGTGCGTAACTCCTACTGGTATTAGATTTTGTTATTCATTGCGGATAATTAACAGATTCATCGCCATTGGTGCCACCCACATGTCGCCCCGCTGGGGCTAAAGACAGCGGATGGCTTTGGTTTATGTTCCCGGGGCGCTTTTCGTAATTCACCGTTCAGGTGCCCATATAGTGCTCGGCCCCGATAAATCGGGATAGGACTTGCGCAGTTGAACGTTCAAAGCTTCGTAGTTGAGGCGATCTGGCATAAGTAGCGCAAGCTGAGTGATGTCCGGTGCGGTTGGAAACCGCACCTACTAGGGGTAAGGGAAACATATTGAGGCTGGGAAGTCCATCCTACAGGTTGGGTGATTGACGGCATACCTACATCGTAGGGGTGGGGCACCTTGCTTCCGCTCTTGGGTAGCTATCACTGAATAGGGAACAAGAAAAAAGGCAAGCAGAAGGCTTGCCGTGATAACCATCTATATTTTGGGATTGTACCGTGTGCAACGGGAGGGCATAGACATTACCAATGCGGCAGTCCACCGAGGAGGAGCTGCTGTTCTGGCGTGCCGTTTTCGCGTAGCTTGGTGACGCGGGGCCCGTCAAAAGGCTCGCGGGATTTCATCCACGCATTCTGGTAGCACATGAGGCAGACGCGGCGGCGCTGGTCGGAATTGTTGGCGACGCCGCGATGATAAATCCATCCGTCGAACATAACCGCCTGGCCGGGTGTGGCAAGGACAAATTTCTCGTCCGGAAAATGTGGGTGTCCTTCAGGTGGCCGGAAGGGGACCCGTTGGCTGCCCGGAACAATTGCAATCGGGCCGTTCTCCATCGTCAATTCGTCGAGGAAGTAGCCGCAGTTAATCTGACCGGGGATACTGCCGTAAGGTGTGTTTTCTGGCGCCATGGGCCACGGTCCGTCACGATGCCAGTTCTGATCGGGTTCGCCGGGCTGCGTCACGCGAGCGGTCGCGCTGTGGAGTTGCACGCAGTTGCCGAGGATGGCTTTCATGCGGGTAAGCACCGGCGGATTGTCCAAGAGGAACGCAAAGCGCTGGTCCTCCTCGAGAAGCTGGTGGGTGAACTGCTCGCCCTTCCTGTCAAAGGTTTCATCCAACGCCTCACGTAGCGATTCCACCTGTTCTTGACTTATCGCCTCCTCGACAACGAGATAACCCCATTTCAGGAAAAAATCGACCTCCTGTGCTAACTGCGGAGTGAGTTCAGGATTCAGCTGTTGTGGGATAATTGAGCGATCTGCCATAGCTTATCCTCCGTTCAGCGGGGGCATATGTTAACCGGCAGCCATTTCGATGGCTTGCTCGACCTCCGCCAACATCCCTCGAACGGTTCGTAACATCGCCTCGACATTCTCCGCCATATATTGTGTCAGCAGTTGATTGGCGGTGTTTTGGCATCCCTTATCCATAAGGAATTTCGCTTCTTTGGCTATCTGATAAGCGGTTGCAAAGAGTTGGGTTTGAAGCGTCTCCCATTTTTTCTGCACTGTTGGGATCCGGCTGGATTCGTCTAGGCGCAATTTCAGACTCAGTTGGCGGAAGAGCCACCACGGGCTATCCTCCGAAGGGGTTTCATCGCCGATTGCTAGGACCTGTGGCAACTCCCCTTCAATAAACATTGGGAGGAAGACGCTTAAACAGGGCGAATAGAAGCTACACCAGTAGACAGGCAGCCGTGAGCCGTCGTCGCAGAGATGTGCCACTATACTTGCAGCGGTGTTGCCGCCCTCTCCTTTGTCATTGTGATGAACGCAGATGGAGGGCCCGCTCGCAATTTCGGTTTGGAACGGTTCATCGGGCTGACTTCCGTCGGAGTGATCGCTCAACAACGCCATCATGGTTTGTACTTCAACCTTGCCGGTGTATGCGTTAAGGACCGCGCAGGAACGCTTCCGACGCCTGGCACCACTTCCGACGGATCGGTCTGCTGTACGGCTGTAAGCGTCGGAAAAATTAAACCGCGCCGACGAATCCGTCCACCACCCTTGCGTAATGGCATCATCGATACAGTTCGGCGATAGGTGGTCCCAGTCGTCCTCAATAGAATAGACATTGCTGATTCCGACCGCGTCGTGCACCTGTTTGACCGCCCATTGATGCCCAGCGGTCTGGAGGATGTAGGCTTCTGTAGGGTCGGCGATAATATAGCCGTTGTCGTAGGTGCGGACGCCTTGATCGTTGCTGAATTTCCCTTGACCGTATTTCGTAATTAGGTCTGTCATGACGGTAACAGCTTCGGCGGCGGTTGCTCCGCGTTCGAGGCCGAGTCGTATCAGCTCCATGCCAATCAGCTTCGGGGAATCGAACTCATATTTGGATCCCAATCCTTCGTTTCCGATGACCACCTGATGTTCGTTAACCCCGTGTTCATAGCCCCAACACCAATACGGACGGGAGCCGATATGACGATAGGTTGTTGCGACTTCGGGGAGTTCGACAAATTGGCATTTTGTGCTTGTTCCAGCGGGATGTGTTTTCCTTGCGTGTTGAACAAGCGGTTGGCACTCGGTCGCCGATCGGTCACTATTTTTGGCAAAGATTGTTTGGTTCTCTTTGGTTGCGCTCGGTAAGGCAACCATGGTGTCACAATTTTTAGGCATTGCAGCCCCCTTTCACGCTGTTGAGATTAGTAATAGAACGTGTATGTCGGTCGGTCAATCATAATGCTTAAGATATTCCAGAAGCTGCCGATGACAAAGTCACCGAGTATCAACCCTAGGAAAAACGGAACGGCTCTCCGATAAAGGCGGATACCGCCATATTTGAGTACCACCCACTTAGCGATGGCGGCGACGATGAAGGCGGCCCAGAAGGTATACATATGGAAGGCGACTCCGTAGCCGAGTGGATGGATGGGCCACCAGAAAAGGTGGCTCCGCACCACCGCCAAGAAGATAGTAAACAGGAATCCAATGGCTATGGCGATGATATGTCCGGTGTCCGCATCGCGTGGTGTTGTGAGCCAGCCGTGTAAAAAATTATAGGAGCGTCCTCCAAAGCTGTTAATCTGCCCTCCGACCTTACCGCTATCCACGCCGAGATCGAAAAAGACATTCACCAACATTAGAATACACAACGGCATCGCAATAACGATAAGGCCGAGCATCAGGCGGGACAATCCTTTGACATCAAGGTTTCCCCGTTCAGCCAGTTTGAACGCCTCAAGCTGATGCGGCATTGGGTGGCTGCGATTGTCTCGATTGAACCAGAAGAATAGGGAAAACCAGGTGAGATTTTGCCCACCAATCCGTCGTGTGCCAAACAGACTGACGAGGCTATGGTGTGGCCCGATGAAGGTTGTATTATGGATGGAGAGTCCAATCTGTGCACGGATACGGGTGACAGCGATGGCAATGGTCAGAAAGTGTGCGACGAAAAAGAGGACCGCAATCCAGAGCGCCATTCCGCCGCGCATTGCGAACCAGATGATGAATATGCCACCGAATACTAGGCCTAAAAATGCGGTCCGATATCGCATCGGTTCGTTCTCGTCCTCACGCGGTCTCCGCCCAATAGCTTGGAGGAACGCTCGCCATATCTGCCGTCGTGTCCCCCATAGCACAATCACGGACACCCCGGTATATGCGCCGATGTTCTGCTCATAAGGGAAGGGAAAACCGGGCAGATTGTCCAGGCCGGATAGGATTCCAAAGAAAGCCTGCATTTTGTATAAGAAGAAAAAGAGGATGCATGACATGAGTAGGTCAAGCGGCATTAGAAAGCTAAGCCCAACGGCAAACGGATAGACCAAAATAGCACTTCCGCCGGTCAAGAAGGCGGTCCACGGTTTATCGCTGAAGAATAGATTCAAGGAGAAATGCTTCACCGGAATTTCAGGGAGAATCGGAAAAAAGAGGTGGAGTCCATTGAGGATACTGATAAACGCTGCGATTGTAAATCCCCACCACATAGCTCCGTTGCGAAAGAAGGTCTTACTGTTATAAGAGATTTGATAAGGGAGTTCAACAATTGGGTAGACAAGCCGTTCCTGCTCTGCCCACTGTTTACGGATGATAGTATTGATGCAGTGCATCACAAAAATGAGAGCAAATGTGAAAGCGGACCACCACAGCGTAGGTTCTATCCAGCGGCGAAGATAGCGCCATTGAAGGAAGTCCTCGTCACCACGATAAAAGGCATTTAGCGTGTCAGGGTCGTTAATGGTCAACCACTCTGGCAGATATTTCCAGAACAGGTCGCGCCACTCATTCTCCGGCGTGGCGAAATAGAAGGCGTGAACGATGATCGAGACTAGTGGCAGGAACATGTCGTAGGACATGAATAGCAGCGTCATCGACATCAGGACGTAGAGAGAGATTAATTCCCCACCCGTTAGGGCGTACTTGGCGGCGAACTTTTTGATGGGAACATTGATTATAACTAAAACGAGGATGGTAAAGACGACGCTATAAAAGGGCGCCATCAGCGTCGGAAAGGTGTATCGGAGCGCTTCGCACTCAATATGCCACACGTAGATAAACGGCAGGAAAAGGAGCGAAAGGATAACTGTGCGCCAAGTAATTTTTTCGGGTGGTTGTTTAGTAGGTGGAGCGGGAGTCGTCATAAAGGCTTCTATCGAATGGGGTTATATTCCGGCAGCAATGCAAGTTGCATTGTCGGCAGATAGTATAACCGATTTCGATTGTACTGACAACACAAAAAACCGCTTATTTTGAGAGAAAGTTTATTGGTTTATGTTAATGGAAGAGAAACCGAGTTTTGAAGAAAAAACTCGGTTTTTGTTCGTGCTTTGCACCTTTTATATGATAGGACTTACGCCCTAGAACATTCAAAACTTTGTAGTTCGGCGATTCACCACCGTAGGACACCATTTCCAACGCCCGATGAATCGGGCAACTACAGTCAGGTCTTAGGTTTGTCGTCGGGCGATTGATTGCCTGTCGGGACGCGCAATGAATTGCGCGACTACAAACTGAACTGCGTAACTCCTGCATGAGCTAGTTTATTTATAGTGGACCTTAAAATTAATGAGACACTCCAAACCGGTGCGGTTGGAAACCGCACCTACCGGGCAGCTGTGTTCGGTTTTGCTGGACACGCTTCACCCCCTGTGGTAAACTAATTTAGGTTGCTATCAAACATTGTTTCAACACAGAAGTGATTGATCCGATGAACATGCTCCCATTTACGATTAAAACAACAGATCAGGCGACGATGCACTTGTGTCGAATCCGACCGCCGGCGCATCCTCAAGAACTTGATATCGAGGTCAGGTCTCTGCTCCGCTCGTGGGAGGTTCACCGGCTGCACACACTCAGAGACAGCACCCGCCGCAACCTGACGCGGCAAATTCGGAATGAAATCCCCAACGATGCCTATAAGATGTTTACCAAGTTTTTGAGGGGTGCTGCCGAAGCGGACGTTTTTTTACCGATAGCCCGTTTAGACCGCTATCTGTGCCGTCAGTATTGCCTTCTTTTATCTTCGGGACGGACACACGAGTTGTTTGAGGTTTACAATAGCGGGACCCGATATAGCCGCCGGCTTATCAACTTCAACGGATACGATCTGATTGTGGGGACGGGCGTTCAACTTTTGGACGCAGAGGCTTACCTAATCGCTCCCAACAAGTACACAATCTTCCTGCGCCAGGTCAATGCAGCCAATGAAATCAACGTTTATCACAGCGATTTCATTGACCTTGCCGGTAGCACGCCTCCACCCCTAGCCCTCCATCCGCAAGAGGTAATTGATACAGTTCGGAGTAACCTCGACGCCTCAACTGCCGGTAGTCCCGATCATCAGGCTGACGCATCAGCGACGATAGTGACATGTCCAGAATGTGACGGGGAGATCCAACAGATTGGTGGAGCCAATTACTTCTGCCTTGAGTGCAGCTGGGATAATTTGCCGGCGTTGCGGTGAGAGTCTCCGGCTCCGATACGGTTCCCGATCCATCGTACAGACCGAATCCGTTTGGTGGGCAGCTGCCGACGGGCAGGGGTATGCTCTATTTTTGATCGAAGTCCGCGCGTCTCTTTGGGGCTTGGAAGCCCGGCTATAAACATGCCGCCCCGCTGGGGCTAAAGGCTACTACAAACGGCAGAGGGTCATTTAATTCTCGGTTTTTCGGTGCGTGAGTCCGAAGTCAAAATCTGCATCAGATTGAGGGGGGGGGGGCCTACGCCACAGGTGATCACAGATTAGGCAATCTGCGACTACGGGCGGAAAACTATGGTGAATTTTAGAATTACTTGGACACTCTATACCGGCGCAGTTGGAAACAGCGCCTACCAAATGGAAGACTGGACAGCGCAGTTGGAAACAGCACCTACCAAAGGGGAGACCGGACAGCGCAGTTGGAAACAGCGCCTACCATATGAGAGACTGGACAGCGCAGTTGGAAACAGCACCTACCAAAGGGGAGACCGGACAGCGCAGTTGGAAACAGCGCCTACCAAACATGGGGAGCGAAAGTGTCTACATATTTATATTGTTCACCATAAATAGCCCTAAACGTATCGGTTTTCCTGCCTCCCCGTGAGAGTCGATTACGATTTCGGCTACATTATCAAATCCAACGACGATCGCGGTA
The DNA here is from genome assembly GCA_022822785.1 of Candidatus Poribacteria bacterium. GTDB lineage: Bacteria > Poribacteria > WGA-4E > WGA-4E > PCPOR2b > PCPOR2b. Next base: position 38,064 of record JAJEAL010000114.1, on the reverse strand, counting down.
CTACCTTACTTTTTATTTGATTAACGGCTAACATGCTGCTATACTTATGTTTAGTATAATCTATCAAACTAATTAGAAAGGATAAACTGCCCGTGACTTTAGCAGAAGTATTCGATTCATGTCAAGATATTGAGCTAAGGCATGCAAAACTGTACGCAACGCTGTCCCTTCTGCTGGGGAATGTTGATGAGCGGGTCGCTCGATTTTGGGAGCAGATGAGCACGGAGGAGTGGCAACACTATATTCTCGTGGACTTTGGCAGGTCGCTGTGTGCCCGGAGTTTTGGACTGAACACCCCCGCCACGGAGATGCCGGTTGTATCTATTCAGCAGATTAGACATGCTCTCGATAAATATGAGGAGCAGGTCGTTTCAGAACAGGTTACGCTCCAAGAGGGATTTGAGATTGCCATTGAGATAGAAGGAAGTGAAGCGGACACAGTCTATATGTATCTCCTCTCGGTTATCAGGAAAGCGATTCATCAGAGCCAGGAAACCTACTTATTAGACCGAATTGCCCACATCGAGAGGGATATGCACACGCACATTGATAATCTGATCGATGCAACAAAGCGGTTCGCTAAGGATCCGGAACTGGTCCGCAAAGCGTATATTTTAAAGGAACATCATGCCCACTAATTGACAGTCACCTTTTAGGTAGGAAATAGTGGATTTACAGTAATTTAACCGATCATTTCACCGGAGTTAGGACTTACGCAGTTGAACGTTCAAAACCAACCTCCCTGCCCCCCTTATCAAGGGGGTAGTTCGGCGATTTATCGCCTGTCGGGACGCGCCCTGAATGGCGCTACTACAAACTGAAGTGCGTAACTCCTACGGAGTATTGAATCATAACCCTATTTAGCAAAGGAAACAGAGATGGCATACTATGTTTACATTCCGATTGCAGGCGAAAACAAAATTTCGACCTTTACCCTGAACCGGGATACAGGGCAGCTCACATTTGAGCGTGATGTAGCGGTTGGCGGTGCCCCCGGTCCGTTAGCAGTGGATCCGGGGAGCAAATTTCTTTACGCGGGGCTCCGCTCGATACAGGAAATCGCTAGTTTCAGCATCGATCCAAGCACAGGCGACCTATCCCCGATAGGGTCGGTATCGCTTGAATCAGATCCGTGCTATATCGCCACAGATGGGACCGGCAACTTCTTACTCTCGGCTTATTACGGTGCTGGAGCGACATCGGTTCATCCGATCGGCGCAGATGGGGTTGTGGGTGGCCCTGCTATCGACTGGATTCCAACAGCGAACAAAGCGCATTGCATTATGACCGATGCGTCCAATAAGTTCGCCTTTCTCCCGCACGTCGGAGAGTCTAACGCTATTTTTCAATTCCAGTTTGACGAAAACACCGGCGCGCTGACCCCGAATGCTTCCGTTCCCGTGCTCGCTGCTGGGGAAGGGGAGGGCCCGCGTCATTTCGTTTTTCATCCAAACCAAGATGTGGTCTACACTTCAAACGAACAGGGGTGCAGCATAACGGCTTACAATTTTGACTCGTCAGCGGGCACCTTGTCCGCTTTTCAGACGCTCTCAACGCTACCGGCTGATTTTGACGAGGAAAATTCTTGTGCACAGATCCATATCACGCCGAATGGAAAGTTTGTGTATGTTTCAAACCGTGGACATGACAGCATTGCTGGCTTCGCAACCGATGATGTGACGGGGGCCCTGACCGCGATTGGTCAACAGCCGACGGAGCCAACGCCGAGAGCGTTCAATGTTGATTTGACGGGGAATTTTCTGTTTGCTGGCGGTCAAGGGTCGGGGCGGCTCGCCACTTATCGGATTGACCCAGAGAGCGGTGAGCTCCAACCTTTGGAGACTTACACAGTCGGGGATAATCCGATGTGGGTGCTTTTTGTGGAGTTATCTGGCTAGTACGGTTAACACCGGTAAAAAGGTGATGTTAAACGTCAGAGTTCTCTTGACATCAATCGTCGTCACCTGTTTGCGTTAGGTTTTGACTTTCAGGGTTGTCAAACAGATCGGCAACTTGAGCAATCTTTTCAGGGGTTCCTAGCAGGTACACTTCATTATCGCACTCAATCTGTGTCGCGCCGTGCGGATTAGCGAAGATCTGCTCTTCCCGTCGGATTGCCAAGGCCGTCACCTCATACCTTCCTCGTAGGGCGAGTTCTGCCAACGATTTCCCAACAAAAGACGACTTCGGATCGACCCGTAGGACAGCAATCTCAAAGTCAGGGAGATGTATCTCCAGATTGGAAACGGACGGGGTGTCCTTGGACAGCGCACGGAACATCTTATAACCGTCGGCACGCACCTCAGCGATGAACTGTTCAATCCGATCGTGCGGGATGAGGTATTCCATCAACACCCGTGTAAAAATTTCGACCGATGTCTCGAACTCCTCCGGAATCACTTGGTGTGCACCGACACGATACAGGGGTTCGACTTCAACTAGATGGCGTGTTCTGACGATGATGTGCGCGGTTGGATTCAAGGCATGGGCAGCGGCTACGATTCGGCGGGAGGCAGCGTCGTCAGAAATCGCTATTACAACCACTCGCGCCGATTTGATGTTCGCATGGAGAAGCACAGCATCGTAGATAGCATCGCCGTAGAAAATCGGCTCACCATTTGCCCGTTCCGTTCGGACGGTTTCAGGATTCATTTCGACGACGACATAGGGAATGTCCGCCGCCCGTGCTGCTTTTGCGACATTTCGACCGTTGACTCCGAAGCCGATGATGACAAGATGGTTTGTGAGCTCGGTATGTTGGGTTGAGGCAGTCGATTTCAATCCCGACACGAGTCGTCTTGGCAGCGGCAATCGTAATAATCCATCAGCGATACGGGGTGCTGCTGAGATGATAAACGGCGTTGCCGCCATCGTTACAACCGAAACAGCGAGAAATAGTTTGTAATTTGTGTCGTCGAGTAAGCCGTATTCGACTCCTGATTTCGACAAGATAAATGCAAATTCTCCCACCTGACTGAGTGTGAGTCCCGCCAGAATGGCTGTTCGTAGCGGGTATCCGAGGATTGAGGTTACTCCACCTGCGATGATGCTCTTGCCAATGAGCGTGCCGATTGTGAGCCCCGCAATCAGTAACGGTTTTTGAAATAGTATGTGAAAGTCGAGCAACATACCGACCGACACGAAGAAGAAGCTGGTGAACACATCCCGAAATGGTGAGATGTGACCGAGTGCGTCGTGGCTCGAGTCCGATTCGGAAACGATTAGCCCGGCGAGGAATGCCCCGAGTGCCAATGACACGCCGAAACGCGAGGTTAACCAGACGACAGCGAGGCAGATGGCGAGAACGCTCAACAAGAAGACCTCTCGGCTGCGCGTTCGCAGTACTTGCGATAGAATAAGCGGGACGATGTATTTTGCACCAACAAACACGACAGCAATCATCCCCACAGCCTTTGCTAACAGTAGAATGAGCGCTTTGTTTATGTCGCCCTGCTCTCCAGCCAGAATTGGGGTGATTAGTATCATCGGGACAATGGCAATATCCTGAAAAATCAGGATTGCCAATGCTGTGCGTCCGTGCGGTGTTCGCGTTTCGTCGCGCTCTTGTAGCAGTTTCATCACAATCGCCGTACTGCTAACAGCGGCAAGGCAACCGATAAACAGTGATTCGTTGACCACTTGACCGTAGTGCCGAGCTATTGCAAACGCGGCTAGCAGCGTGAATCCGACCTGTAACGATCCCCCTATCAACACGGCTCGCTTAATCTGCAGCAGATTCTTCAGTGAAAATTCGATGCCGATGGTGAACAGCAGTAAAATGACGCCGATTTCTGCTAGGATTTCGACTTCGTGAGCAGCCTGAATTAGCGCTAACCCGTGAGGACCGGCAATCAAGCCTGTCACGAGGAAGCCAATAATTGAAGGCACATTCAACCGATGACAGATTAGTAGAACGCCAATTGATAGACCGAATATGATGCAGATGTCATAAAGCAGAGGAATTTCCATAACTCATTCCAAGCTGTGATGTATCGTGAGTATTATGGTAGATTTTAGAATGACTTAGGTTCTGTTGACATTTCATTGTGGCCAGATAATAGAGAGACATAAATCGGTGCACTGACGTAACACCCCAGACAAGAAACCGAGTTTTGAAGAAAAAACTCGGTTTCTGGTATCTTCTCCAATGATTTGAGGGTTTCTCGCGACAGCAAAAGCCAAATGTCAACACGCCCTAGATACTGGCGATGCACATGTACAGATTGGAAAATCTGTACCTACAAACACGCCCCTAAATCCCCCAACCCGTCTGATAAGAAGGGAAAGACAAGGGAGAAGATCCCCTAACCCCCTGGCCCCCTTATCAGGGGGAGACCCATTGTCAGGGGAGCTGCAGGGGGACTTGGGGAAATATTCACTTATTTGTCTAATTTACCATAGGTGGCGGTTAGTTCATCCGCGATGTCTTCTGCAGGGTAGCTGAGCGCCTCGCCGAGGGTCGGATGCGGATAGGGGATATTCAGCACATCAAATACAGTGTCGTTGTGATAGAGGTGTGGTAGCGCAATCTGCATGATGTCGGTGGCATGGGGTCCCAGGATATGTAGCCCGATGATACGTCCTGATGGTCGCTCGGCAACCAGCTTTACAAAACCGTCTATCTCGCCGATAGCGACGGCTTTGCCGATGTCTTCCATCGGCGTTTTTACGGCGATGACGTCCACCCCCTTCGCCTTCGCTTCCGCCTCAGTGAGTCCGACTGTGCCAATTTCCGGGTGAGAGAAGATGATGTTGGAGACTAGGTCGTAGTTCATTTTGACGCTGCGTTTTCCGGCGGCGTGTAAGCCGGCAACTTTCCCTTCCATCGTCGCGGCATAGACCAGTCCTGCTTTGCCGGTGACATCACCGACCGCATAGATGTGTGGCACATTGGTCTGCATGTAGTCATTGACTTCAATCGCACCCTTTTCACCGAGCAGCAAACCCGTTTTTTCTAAGCCTAGACCATCTACCGTGGGACGGCGACCCGTATTTACCATAATCTCCTCCGCACTGACTACCTTCTCCTCGCCGTTTTGCACAAAGCGTACCTCCTTACCGTTCTCTGTACGCTTGAACGATTGCAGTTGGGTCTCGGTCAGGATGTTCATCCCGTCTCGCCGGAGCAGGTCCTGTAACTCAAAGCCGATATCCGGGTCAAGGCGTCTAAGGACCCGCGGACTGCGGACTAACATGGTAATTTCGACCCCTACCATGTGGAAAAGATAGCCCAACTCCAGCGCGATATACCCACTGCCGATGACAATCAAAGAACTGGGTAGGTGTTCCAGATAGAGCGCCTCATCACTGGTGATGTATCCGGTCTCTTTTAAGCCGGGCAAGGGTGGCACATCTACCGTCGATCCGGTGGCGATAACGATTTTCTCTCCGGCATAGCGGTTATCCGCAACTTGAATGGTATGTGGGTCAATGAAGCTTGCGCTGCCCTCGACGATATCGACCGATGCGTTAAGGATAGCCTCTCTGCGTGCGGCGAAAAAATCATCTTCCACTAAGGTTCGGACCCGTTTCTGGACGGTTGACCAGTTGACTTGTAGGTCGCTAGCGGTGATGCCGAAATCGGGGCTCTCTTCAAAGGTACGTTTCACGCTTGCGGAGGCCAGTAAGGTTTTAGAGGGCATGCAGCCTTCGTTGGTGCATAAGCTGTATCCAACACGGCGTTTCTCTATCAAAAGAATGTTCTTCAATCCTTCGGCTTTGGCGGCCATCGCCGCTGAAAACCCGCCGCTGCCACTTCCAATACAGATAAGGTCGTAATGGTGTATATCGGTATTGCTCATGTCAATATTTTCTCCTAGGGTTCACGTTCACTCCTAAATTAGACAAAAAAAGACCCCGATTTTCGACCGGGGTCTGGCAATCTACGCGCTATCTTCTGAGTTATCAATTCGGCGGTAGAGGGTTGAGGCTCGCCCTCTCGGCACATTGCCGGCAGGTACCTCTAGCACTTCATATACAGTCGCCTCTTCATCCCCAAAGTTAATTGACAATGTATCGCCGACGGACAGTTCTTTCCCCGCCTTTGCGGTGTGTCCATTGACCTTTACCCGTCCACGGCTGCAAATCGAGTTGGCAACGGTGCGGCGTTTAATGAGGCGGCTCACCTGTAGGAATTTGTCGAGGCGCATCGGGTGTCCCCAGCGGTAAATCTAACACTTCAGCTATGTCCTCCCCCTCTTGAGTGGCATCATTAGACGAATCGGATTTTTTTAGAGCAAGCGCTAACACCTCACTCATATCGCTGACCTTGTAAAATTTCAAGGAATCCCGAACTTCTTCGGGGATATCAGGGAGATCCTTATCGTTCTCTTGGGGGATAATGACGTTCTTGATATCGTTGCGGTGTGCTGCGAGCACCTTCTCTTTCAACCCACCAATCGGAAGGACATGCCCACGCAGCGTGATCTCACCGGTCATCGCGATATCTTTACGGACCTGCTGCCCGGTCATCGCAGAAACCATAGCGGTGGCGAGGGTAATCCCTGCCGAGGGCCCTTCTACGGGAATCGCGCCTTCGGGCACATGGATATGGATATCGCGCTTATTGAACTGCAAATCGGATGGCATCTCAAGCGACTTCGCTTGAGAGCGGATATAACCGAGTGCTGTTTGAACAGATTCGCGCATAATTTCTTGAAGCCTGCCGGTCATGTGTAACTTGCCGTCTCCATCCATTGTAGCGACTTCAATTGGAACGACATCTCCACCTGCCTGAGAGACGACCAAGCCGGTTGCAACGCCGACTTCATCCTGTTTTTCCGCTTTTCCTTGGGTAAATTTCGGGGGCCCGAGATATTCAGTCAAATCTTCAACGCCGACATCAACTTTCATCTCAGCGTTGTCGTTTTTGACGACCTCTCGAGCAACTTTACGACAGATACTGGTAATTTCACGTTCAAGGTTTCGGACGCCCGCTTCGCGGGTATACTTGTGAGTGATACCAAAAATTGCCTCGTCCGTGAATGTGAGGGATTCCTCTTTGAGGCCGTGGGCTTCAATCTGCTTAGGAATCAGAAAGAGATTGGCGATTTTGTGCTTTTCATACTCGGTGTAGCCGGGGAGTTCGATAATCTCCATGCGATCTTCTAGAGCGGGTGGAATTGGCTCCCGTGTATTTGCAGTGGTAATGAACATAATCTCCGAGAGATCGAACGCGACATCGAGGTAGTGGTCACGAAAAGTGCCATTTTGTTCAGGGTCAAGGACTTCAAGCAGGGCCGACGCGGGATCGCCTCGAAAGTCCATACTCATTTTGTCGATTTCGTCTAGGAGGAAGAGTGGGTTCCTCGATTTAGCGTCCCGCAGCCCTTGAATAATTCTGCCCGGTAGAGATCCGATGTAGGTTCGGCGATGTCCACGGATTTCGGCTTCGTCGCGTACTCCTCCCAAAGACATGCGGATAAAGTTTCGCCCGGTTGCCCTAGCAATTGACTGCCCCAATGAGGTCTTTCCAACTCCGGGTGGTCCTACAAAACAGAGGATGGGCCCTTTGAGTTTCTTGACCAATTGTAATACGGCAAGATATTCAAGGATTCGTTCCTTCGGTTTTTTGAGGCCGTAGTGGTCATCGTCCAGTATTTTCTCGGCTTCCTCTAGGTCGATTTTGCTTTCTGTCTGTTTATCCCAAGGTAGAGCGAGGAGCCAGTCGATATAGGTGCGGATAACCCCTGATTCTGCGGACATGGGTGGCATCTGATGAAGTCGGTCAAGCTCTTTCAACGCCTTTTCTTGCGCTTCCTCGGTCATCCCCGCTTCCTCAATCTGTTCGCGCAGGTCATCAATGTCGTTCTGTTCGTCACCTCGACCGAGTTCCTTCTGGATAGCTTTCATTTTTTCCTGAAGGTAAAACTCCCTATGCGTTCGCTCAACGGACTTGCGCACCTGTGTATTAATTTTATCGTCTAGTTTGAAAAGTTCTAAGTCTTCCTGAAGCAGGTCAATAATAATCTGAAGCCGCTTAATCGGGTTAATCTCGTCCAATACGGTCTGCAACCGTTCCGCCTCCATATTGGTGAAGCTAGCAATTGAGTCGGCCAGGTGCCCCGGTTCAGTCTCTTTTTGGACAACCATCAACGCTTCTTCAGGCGTTTGGCGATTGCCCTTGACATACTCCTCAAATGCTGTGACCGCTGCTTTCATCAACGAGGTTGCTTGCTTTGATTGGTCCGATTCCTCGCGCACAATTTTGACCTCTGCTTTGAGGAACCCGTCTGTTTCAAAGCAGCGTAGGACAATCGCACGGCTGTATCCCTCAATTGCAATCCGGATGCTTCCATCGCGTGGGTCATAAGAGTCAGCAATGTTGGTAGCAGTTCCAACACGATAAAAGCCATCGGTGCCTGGATTTTCCTCGTCTTTGTCCTTTTGGTTGAGCAACAGCACATCCTGACCTGTTTCCAGGGCGTATTTTGTCGCTCGGACCCCCATTTTGCGAATGACATTTAAGGGGGTGCTTGTCCGTGGAAAGAACACCTTTCCGGGGGTAGGAATAACCGGAAGTATTAAAACTTCATCAGCCTGATGGTCTTTGCTTGAATCTTGAGTCATAATGAACTCCTTGAACGTAAAACGTAGTGCGTGATACGTAATTCGCTCATTCGTTAATTTGCTAGGCAGTTAGGGCTTCTTGTTCATCTTCATAAACTAGTACAGGTGGTTCATTTTTCAAAATGGCATCCGCAGTGATGATACATTCTTTGACCATTTTGGGAGACGATGGTATTTCATACATGATATCCAGCATCAGGTTCTCCAATATTGCCCTCAGCCCTCTTGCTCCGGTTTCACGCCTTATAGCTTCTTGAGCGATTGCTCTGATCGCCTCTTGTCCGATCTGGAGCGACACGTTGTCATAATGCAGCAGCTGGTGATACTGTTTAATCAGGGCGTTTTGAGGCTCAGTCAAGATTTGGATTAACGCTGATTCGTCAAGGTCGTGCAGGACTGCAGCGACAGGCAAACGTCCGACAAATTCGGGGATAAAGCCGTACTGGACCAAATCCCTCGGCGCAACTTGTGAGAGGGTTTCGTGAATCTTTCTTTCGCTCTTCGCCTGAACCGTGGATCCAAATCCTATCCCTTGGTTTCCCGTCCGTTGCTCGATAATTTTATCCAAGCCAACAAAGGTGCCGCCACATATGAAGAGCACCTTTGACGTATCGACTTCAATCAATTCTTGATGCGGGTGTTTGCGCCCTCCCTGTGGGGGTACATTCGCTGTTTTCCCCTCCAGAATTTTCAGTAGGGCTTGTTGGACCCCTTCGCCAGAAACATCTCTTGTAATGGAAGGGTTTTCGGATTTACGGCTAATTTTGTCAATTTCGTCAATATAGATAATTCCCTGTTCTGCGCGCGCGATGTCGCCTTCTGCGGCTTGTACAAGCTTGAGGATGATATTTTCAACATCCTCACCCACATACCCCGCTTCTGTCAATGTGGTTGCATCGGTAATGGCGAAAGGCACATTTAGGACACGGGCTAAGGTTTGCGCGAGCAGGGTTTTACCCGTTCCCGTCGGGCCAACCAACAGAATATTACTTTTTTCTAACTCGACATCTGAATCTTGATGAAATTGTAGTTTTTTATAGTGATTGTATACAGCAACGGAAAGAATTTTCTTGGCTTCATCCTGGCCAATTACGTATTTATCAAGTTGTGCTTTAATTTCAGCGGGACGCAGGAGGGATAGGGAATCTGAGGTTTCAGTAAACTCGTCCTGTTCTTCGGGCTCATACAGATCGGCCAAGAGGTCGCTACAGACTTCAACACACTCATCACAGACATAGACACCAGATCCGATGGGACTGGCGATGAGTTTCCGCACCTCCTCGTGACCCTTATCACAGAAAGAACACCGTTGACTATCAATAATTGCCGGCATGGAAATCTCCAAATTTGTTTAATGAAAACTACAATATCACATTAGGTTGAGGAAGCACCTGTCACCTCAACTCGCTATGCGTTTTGTGCATTTATCGACCGTTGAACGGTATGCCTATTCGGTCTCAGGTCCGGCTTCTTCGGCAGATCGGCGCGCGGCAATCGAATCAATAAGGCCGTATGTAAGTGCCTCTTGAGCTGTCATGTAAAAGTCTCGGTCTGCATCCGCCTTAATTTTATCCGGCGCTTGTCCTGTGTGTTCTGCTAAGATGGCGTATAGCTCTTCGCGGGTCCGAAGAATCTCTTTGGCATGGATATCAATATCGGACGCCTGACCGCTAATACCACTGGTGATGGGCTGATGAATGAGGGTGGTGGAATGTGGCAGGGCATACCGTTTACCACTTGCGCCCCCGGCAAGCAAGATTGCGCCCATGCTATAGGCTTGACCGACACACCATGTTTGTACATCAGGCTTGATATAATGCATTGTATCATAGATTGCTAATCCAGCTGGCACCGATCCGCCCAATGTGTTTAAGTAAAGTATAATATCCGCATCGGGATTATCGCTCTCCAAAAAGAGCATCTGGGCGACGACACTGTTAGCAACATTATCATCAATTACCGACCCAACCATAATGATTCGATCCCTCAGCAGCCGCGAATAAATGTCGTAAGAGCGTTCACCACGACTCGTTTGTTCCACCACAATCGGAACGAGGTTCATACTAAAAATTCTCCTGACACCGTGACGGGCTGTATTTTCGGTATATCATCAAATAATCAAAGATTGTTTGGCAGAAGCGCGTTGAATCAAGAGCCGGTAAACCTTATCATTTCGTAGGGTGTCTCGGAACTCCTCTAAACGATTGCTCTCCCTCAATAGGCTCGCATATTTTTGAGCGTCTCGATTTTGCTGGTCAGCGATGCGTCGAATTTCTAGGTCTAGTTCATCGTCTGTGACCCTAATATTTTCACGTTCAGCAATGACCTCAAACATCCACGCCTGCTTCGTTTGCTTGATTGCATCTTCGCGCAATTCGGTTGGTAACTTCTCCATATCTATTCCCGCTTGCTCAGGGGTTCGTCCCTCTTGCCGTAGTCGTAAGAGAATATTTTGGACCGTTTGCTGGACGTGCTGATCGACGATAGATTCAGGGATTTCGATGTCCGCTTTCTCAATTAGCTGTTGCAGGATATCTTCTCGCTGCCGTTGATCGTGTAGTGCTTTCTGTTCTTCGACAAGATTATTCCAGATTGCGCCTCTCAATTGTTCATAATTTTCGTATTCCAAATCTTTTGCGAATTCATCATCGAGGGCTGGTAGCTGTTTTTCGGTGATTGCTCGTAGCGTCACGTTAAATAGGGCATGTTTACCGGCGAGTTCAGGGTTTTCATGATCGGCTTCGAAGTCAATTTCAACCTGTCGGGTCTCATCAACAGCCATCCCCACTATCTCAGCCTCTACGGCTGGCAGGAGCATTCCCGTGCCTAGGTCGATATCTGCATCCTGTTTACTCCCATCGGTGATGGGGTTGCCATTGACGAGGCATTCCCAGTCAAGCCGCACGGAATCGCTTTCTTGGACAGATCGGTCTAGTTCGAGGGGGATGTAGGTGGCATACTGTTCCTGCAACCGCTGCACATAATCATCGACCTCATCACGCGGCACATTAGGTGGCGATTTATCAATGACTAAATCTTCATATTCTGGCAGGGAGAAATCAGGCTTGACGTCAAGTGTCGCTTCAAAAGCAAGGGGCTGCCCTTCCGCCAGTTCCATCTGGTTCATGGGCGGCGACAGCTGAAGGTTACCGAGAGGGATTAGCCGTTCAGAAATCAGCGCCTGTTCATAGGCAGGTGGGACAAGATTTTGGATGACTTCCGCTTTGAGGTGTTCTGCAAAGCGTGATTTGAGGATACTCAGGGGAACTTTTCCTTTGCGAAAGCCGGGAACTGATACTTTGGTTCGCAAGGCCTGGCAGTTACGTTCAAGTTCTTGGTCAACTTCTTCGGGGGAAATTTCAATGCGTAAACAGACCTGACTGTTTCCCAACCTTTCAACTTCAACCTTCAAGTAGACCTCCAGATTATATTAAAAAAGGCGTTTGGTGGGCGAGGAGGGATTTGAACCCTCACGGGGAAAACCCCAATAGATCCTAAATCTATCTTGTCTACCGGTTCCAACACCCGCCCGCATCAAGATGGTGCGCCGTGAAGGAATCGAACCTTCAACCGCCTGATTAAGAGTCAGATGCTCTGCCTGGTTGAGCTAACGGCGCCAAAGACAAGTGCGCCCGGAGGGACTCGAACCCCCAACTTATAGATCCGAAGTCTATTGCTCTATCCAATTGAACTACGGACGCATGTTACTGCTTTTATTACGGAATGGTTAAGCGCTAGTCGGGGACGGTAGCCTATATTGAGTGCGGTTATCACCGTAGAATACGGCGCTTCGATTTCCACATCAGCATAGGATAACCGGGCTACACCCGCCATGCGATAATAAGGCACGACATTCTCGCAAAAAATCGGGGCGAGAGGATTCGAACCTCCGACCTTCTGCTCCCAAAGCAGACGCGCTAACCGGGCTGCGCTACGCCCCGAAAAAAGGGTGGATGATGGGATTTGAACCCACGGCCACTTGATCCACAGTCAAGCGCTCTACCGACTGAGCTACATCCACCATAAAAGATTTGGCACGCCCGGCAGGGTTCGAACCTGCGACCACCTGATTAGAAGTCAGGTGCTCTATCCAGCTGAGCTACGGGCGCAGACAAGAAGTGGAAAAAAACAGGCGGAAAGGATTTAGACCTCCGCCTTTCCCGATCGCTTAGATCGGAATAGATTGATTGGGCCACGATACGCCCGTCTTTTTTCAGCCATGCTGCAAAAAAGCCCGGAAAATATACCACATTTTATAGGTAGTTGCAAGTCAAAATTCAGATTGATAGCGAAGATTCTATTATCGTAGCGCAAGTTGCTAGATAGCCCAATAGGGTGACAGGAGAAACAGAATCTTGTATGTTCAAGACATTTGTGTGGCAGCTTAAGCAACTGTTTGGTAAAATAGTAGACTATCATGCCAACTGTTGACGCAGGCAGTCGTTCATAATCCGCTGATAAGGTGAAAAGCCAATGGCCCTTTTAGACCCCAAGTTTCTGAAACAGATTGCTCGCCTTCAGATTCGTTCTGAACAGGTATTTCGGGGGAAATTTAAGGGTGAGCGGCGCAGCCTCAATCGAGGCGCGAGCGTGGAGTTTGCGGACTATCGGACCTATGAACTTGGGGATGACCTGCGCTACATTGACTGGAACATTTATGCTCGGCTGGATCGGCTTTTTCTGAAGCTGTTCAACGCGGAGGAAGATCTCCCAATCTTTATCCTGATTGATAATAGTACCTCAATGAACTTCGGTCAACCTACGAAGCTAGCGTGCGCTAAGCGGGTTGCTGCGGCCCTGGGTTATATCGGTTTAATCAGTTTCGATCGTATATCGGTCTATACGTTTTCAGATCAGCTGGTCCCGATTGTATCTTTCGCGTACGGCAAAGCACAGTTTTCACAGGTATCACAAGCCGTTGAGGGAATCGTCGTAGGTGGAGAGACGCGCCTAGCGGCCTGCTTACAGCGCTTCGTCACTGAAACGAAGGGAGCTGGCGTTGCGATTATCATCTCGGATTTTTGGGATATGGACGGTTACGACACAGGGGTTAAACGACTCCTATCCCGCAATTTCGATCTAACCCTCATTCACCTGCTGAGTGAAGAGGAGATGCATCCTCAACTTTCGGGTGAGTTACAGTTAGCGGACGCGGAAACAGGACAGGCTAAAGAAATCACTGTGAATGAGGGGGCGCGCGCGAGTTATACCCAACGATTGAACACTTTTTGTGAGGGCTTGAAACGCTATTGCGTGAATCGTGGTGTAACTTATATTCGTATGAATCATCAAACGCCGATCGAACAGTTCGTTTTGCGTGATCTACGCCGGCGCAGCGTTATCCATTGAGCAGGGAAGGAGGAGTAACTCATGACACAACCAGTTGTCGCAATCGTTGGAAGGCCCAACGTAGGAAAATCTTCCCTTTTCAATCTGATTGCGAAAGAACGGATCGCCGTTGTCCACGATTTGCCGGGCGTAACCCGAGACCGGATTTACGCTGATGTTGAGTGGGGCGATGGCCACTTTACGGTTGTAGACACCGGTGGTTTAGATCTCGATCCGGAGGATCACCTCATTAGCAGCGTTCAGTGGCAGGTCGAAGTCGCTTTGGAGGAAGCGGCGGTAATTCTGTTTGTTGTTGACGCCCAGACGGGAATTATGCCGCAAGATTTGCTGATTGCAAACATGCTGAGAAAAACGGACAAAGAGATTTTTGTCGTCGTCAACAAAGCGGACAATGTTCGGCTGGAGACCGAGGGCACGGAGTTCTACCAACTTGCACTCGGCGATCCTTTTTTCATTTCGTGTGCACAGAACATGGGGATTAATATTCTGCTTGACGAAGTTGTGTTCGCCATGCCGGAAGCAGAGACTGAAAGGGCCGATCCCGTTGCAGAGTCGATTAAAATCGCTATTGTTGGGCGTCCGAATGCCGGTAAATCTTCTCTCATTAATGCAATTATTGGCGAGGATCGGCTAATTGTGGATGATCAGCCCGGCACAACGCGCGATGCGATAAACATTAGCTTTGCCTATAATGCGGTGCCGTTTGAGCTTATTGACACGGCAGGGATGCGTAGGAAAACTGCTATCAACAGCCAGCTGGAACAATCGACCGTCCAACGCGCTATCCGTAGCATACGCAAAAGTGACATTTCATGGCTCGTTGTCGATGCTACTCGCGAAATCGCGCATCAAGACAAGACCATCGCCAATTACATTGCCAGACAGGGTAAAGCGTGCATCTTGGCGGTCAACAAATGGGATTTGATTGCGAAAGATAACTCCACTTTTAACCAATTTGTCGAATCGATTCGCCGTCAAATGCCGCAGCTATTCTATGTTCCGATGCTTTTCGTTTCGGCGCTCACGGAGCTGCGCGTGATGAAGCTGCTCGATCTCACACTCACCATTGATCGTGAATATTCGACGACCGTTCCCACGCAAGCGTTAAACAACCTGCTTACCCATCTTAAAAACGCCCACCAGCCCCCACGCTCTGGCGGTGTGCGTCCTTCCTTGAAATATATGACGCAGATTAAGGTCCGACCACCAACCTTTTTACTTTTTGCCCGTCATGCACATAAAATTCAGCCCCATTATGAAGCCTATCTGATGAACGGTATCCGTGAGGCATTCGGATTTAGCGGGACGCCGCTACGAATTTACTATCGGTCTGCGGACGCGAAATCGGAGCGAAATTCCGGTGATCAACAGAAAGAGCGAGGCAGAAGAGCTGCCGCTGCGAGAAGACGCAGGGCATGAAATAGGAGGAGCACATGTCATCAGAGCAAGATATGGGATTTTTCGCAACAGATGTCTCCATAGGGGGCAAAAGCGCAATTGTCACCGGTTCAAGTCGAGGGATTGGGCGGGCAATTGCCGTTGAGCTCGCCCGTCAGGGAGCGGATGTTCTTGTGAATTACAACACTAACCGTCAAGCAGCGGAAGAGGTCAAGGACGAAATCGAAAATCTTGGCAGACAAGCGGTTATCGCGCAAGCGGATGTCAGCGACCTCGGACAGCATCAGAGACTGCTCGATACTGCGGTTGACGCCTTTGGCAAGGTCGATATTCTGGTCAACAATGCGGGCATTACGCGGATAGCCGATATCCTCGAAGAATCTGAAGAAGATTTCGATACCCTCATCAAGACCAATCTTAAAGCGCCGCACTTTCTGACGCAGCGGGTCGCGAATTACATGATTGCCGAGGGGATTCGTGGGTGTATTGTTTATACCCTATCCATTTCAGACACAATCGCGTCCGATAATCGCGCTGCCTACTGCATCTCCAAAGCGGGTTTGGAGATGGGTATGAAGGCTTACGCGGGACGATTGGCAGAAGAGGGGATTAAAGTCAACGGCATCGAGGCGGGTGTGATCGACACAGATTTATCGCGGATTCGTATCCCGGACTACGAGGAAGCGTCGAAAAAGGGGTATGTCTTTATGTTTCGGCCGGGCAGACCGGAGGACATCGCCTATGCCGCCATTGCTGCGATGAAGATATACGACACCGGCCGAGTGATTCCGGCAGCGGGAGGCACCATGACCCCTCTGTTGAATCTGCGAATGATGACCGAGTTGGATATCAACCGATCGCAAGGATAGCGCAACCTTTTAGGGGAGACGCGGATTGTTATCAGTCGGGTAAGATGCCCGACCTCCGATTATTGATTTCAGCGGGGTAGGTTTGTGTCTGCCCAAACAACAGGGTAACCACAAGGGTTACCCCTACAGAAGTCCGAAATCGCCTTAAGGGGCATCAGCATCGGTTCAATCTGTTAAATGTCAACACGCCCTCGCCACCTCACGGGTTCACATAGGTTTCATTTAGGTAGCGGGCGATGATTCTGATATCTTCTTCCTCGATGAAAAGCCCGTTATCAATCATACGGGCGATAAGTTCTGTGGTCTCCGCCTCCGATGTGGGTGGAGCATTATCAACATCTGAAAGGTCATGGCAGAGGGAGCAGGTGATTTCATACAGTTCTTTTGCATCCTCCGGGTTATAAGCCTCTTCAGCTGACGTTTCATCTATCTCCTCAACCTCATCCGGATTCACAATCACTTCATCGGGATTCACGATCACCTCATCTGCTGCTTCATCGGGATTAGTTAAGACAGCTAACGCGTTTTGCGCTTGGCTGGCTTGCACCCGTTGTTTCCGTTGCTCTTTCGCTGACACTTGCAACTCAGGTGTGATAGCGATGAGATATGCTGAGACGGTCCACTGATCTTCTAGGGTAATCGGCTCCCCTATCATCGGCTTGATTGCCATCCGGTCGACGGTCCGCACCCAATCCGGTGGGGTACGTGGCCGCGCTAGGATGGTTCGCAAATCGTGGCACTGTACGCACTTCTTCAGTAGAACGGCCTGTCCTTCACGCAGTTTCCGCCTCGATGCCAACATATCAAGTGGCGCATCGGGCGGCAATCCCGCCATTTGTAGCCGCGTATATGTCCGTTCAATGCTAGCATCGCTGAAGACATTGCTCTTTACCCGTAGGGCACTTTCCCGCAGGGTGAAGGGGACAGAGAGACCAATCAGCAGATAAGTGCATATCAAGAGCCCTGTCCCGATATAAGGCATCGCTTCCTCAAAGTGTCGAAAGAAGCGGAGAATCGAAATTTTGACTAGCAGTAGCACACCGATTGTGATACCGAGCATTAGGTGAGCCACGGTACGCGGTGGGAGCTCCACCTGATAGTTCCAGAGGCGGGGGACCATGTGCCACATCATGAAGATGTAAAGGATTAGATAGGCATAGCCGATAGCACGGTGGATAAACATCAGCGATTTTGGTGCCGCACTGGTACGGGTCTCATGGTCGAAGGGATAGCCCCATAGTTTATACATCAAGAATACGGAGGCATTTCCCAAACCGAGAAAAATCAGTCCAAGTATTGTACTGGTTGCAGTAGACATTCTATCTCATCTCCCTATAGAGGACATTTTTGGCAATTTTTACAGGACAATTTAGCACACGGGAGGGTAGATTTTTGATTTTTAACCCCCTAAATCCCCCTTGTCAGGGGGACTTATGAGCCAGCCGTGTAAGTCTTAAGTATAAAAAGAAACCGAGTTCTCAAGAAAAAACTCGGCTTCGGTTGCACGATTGCTTAACATGAGCCGGCAATTTTTACAGGACAATTTAGCACACGGGGGTAGATTTTTGATTTTTAACCCCCTAAATCCCCCTTGTCAGGGGGACTTATGAGCCAGCCGCGTAAGTCTTAAGTATAAAAAGAAACCGAGTTCTCAAGAAAAAACTCGGCTTCGGTTGCACGATTGCTTAACCTGAGCGCAGAGCGCGTTAGAACCAAAAATGGGACATCAAGATAAGCTGATCTGTCCCTTCAAGCTGTCGGTCAGCATTTTCTCTATTTCGGTCATCGTTGGCAAAGTTGAGCCAGTAAAATAGCTCAAGCGATCCGTTTTGCATGAAGATATATTGTGCGCCTAGCGTTATACGCTGACGACCATCCCCTTTGAGCGTGCGGTCTCCATCGAACAGTCCATAACGTCCGGAGAGCATTAGTTCCGGCATGACGCGATATTTGGCGCCGGCGTAATATCCCTTAGACGCGATGTCGTCATCACTGAAGCCGATGCTCTCATCATCACCGAAGCTGCCCCCGAAATTGAATTCGCCTTCAAGGGTAAGATTTTTGAGAGCGGCAGTTAAAAACGCGCCGGCAATCATTTCACGATCCAACTGTCTATCCCTATCAAGAAGAAAGGAGACGCCGCCTCGGACCGGTCCTAGCGTGCCGCCGGCAGTTGCAACCCACCCTTTATGTTGGTTGTTATCAGCGGCTTGCCCGGCAGTCCGATTTCCGTTGACCACAGCAGCGTTATAGAACACCTTGCCGTAAGTGCCGCCGACCTCGACGCCGACATCCCGTTTGTGTGAACCGAGGTTATACCCCTGACGAACCAAGATGTTGTGGTCCCGTTGTTTAAGGCCGAAGGGAAGCCGGAATTGCCCAACTTTGACGTAGAGGTGTGTGGGGATAGCGTCGACCGTGGCAAACATGTTGAGGGGGGCTCCCATATTGTTGGACAAAGTCAGCCTGAGTTTGTCTGATGCCTGTGCATTAACGGTCAGTTCGCCCTGCATCAGCAGAAAGCTATCAACGGCTGAGTGACAGGAGGTGCAGGTTGCCCTTTCACGTCCGTCGAGATTGACATGGAGTGTTTTGATATAAGCGGTGCGGATGTTGACTGCCATTGTAAGCCGCTGGCGCACCTCCTCCGCCTCCGCCATAATTGCCTCTGGGTCGAAATCTTCGGGAAATTCAAAATAGTTATCCTCATAAACCTGCCCGATTGCGTTTCGCGGTCCTCCGCCGGCGGGGTCAAGGTGGCAGAAAACGCACTCCTTGTCTTCCATCGCCGCAAATTCGGGGCGCGCCCCACTATCATAGACGAAAGAAAAGGTCAATAGCCCACAGAGCCAAAAGACCAAAAATGCAAACTGAAATCTGTAACTCAATTGATGACCTCCGTATGTGTAAAGGGTAATAAAGCGAAAAAAGTCGGGATTGTCTCTTGCACATTATTCAAGTAGTACGAATACAAAATCTGTAGCAGCCGCGCCTGCATGACACCCTGTGCAGACTGCGCCTTCAGCGAGCAGACGGAACTCTGCGTCTGCCGCGTTTCGTGTATATTCTTCAAATCTCCAGTCGCCAAAGGCGGGATTGGTCCCTGCTTCCTTCCACATCACGGCGATTAGCCCGATAAAGTCTTTACCTGGGCGCATCGCTTCTTTTACAACAATCGTGCCGTCCGGATAAGGGAACTGTTGCTCACCATTGGGCGCAATGCCCTCACGCGTTTGGTTGACATAGACATTTTTCGTTCCATTATGTGGGTCGAAGCCCGGAACGGGAGGGATTGGTTCAGCATTCAATTTCAGCCACTGATCATATCCGGCGGTATCATCAGGAACTCCCGGAAGGGCAGCCGGTGGCTCTGGTTGTTGCATCTGTTCGACCTGGGGTGGTTCGGGTTGTGGTAGTGGCTGCTGTTCTACCGGCGGTGGCTGTTGTTCAGGCATCTGCTCGACCGGTTGTGGTTGCTGCTGTTCCGGGGGTTGTGGCATCTGCTCAACCGGTTGAGGAGTCTGTTCAGTTGGCTGCGCTGGTTGTGGGATGGTAGGTTCAAGGGTTGGCTCACTCGCGGTCGGCGGCTGTGAGGTAGGGGATTCAGGTTGTACCACTTCTCCCTCATCTCCACAAGAAACGAAAATCACACAGGCGGCCATAATAAGGTTCAAAATCGAGGCACCTCGATATTTCTGGATCATATTTTTCTCCATTGTTAGCGTCCAGTTAGTCGTTTGATATAGTTTTTTCAAAGTCCGTCCACGTTAAGCAACCGTGCAAAGTCCCCGAGTTTTTCGGAAAAAAAGTCGGTTGCTCTGAGTTGCACTGCACCTTCTTTTCAAATGAGTCTCAAGATTTATGGTAGATTTTAGAATTACTTGAACACTGCCAATCGGCGCAGTTGAAAACAGCGCCTACCCAACACGGTGAGCGAAAGTGTCTATTTATTTCTCTAATTCACCATAGTCACACGGAGGCTATTAAAGTTCAGCCGGTTCAAAAATAACGTCGTTGCCGACCTGAATCCATACCGGCGCTAGATATGCATCCATGACCCCTGTATCAACATGTACGCCTAGCCCCGGCTTACCCGTCAGCGCCACCATTCCGTCATCCCCAACTTCCAACCGCTCAACCGTCAGGCGTTGAGAGAGCGCAGAACCGGCAGCCGGATACTCCAACAGGCTGAACGATTCATTGGTCGCAAATACATGCAGTGAAGCGGCAAGGCTTAAATGGCTTTTGAAGGTGTGATTCACATATTGAACCCCGTGCTGTTCAGCAAGTTGTCGGACGCGGAAAGCCGCGGTGATACCGCCTATGCGGCCGACATCGATTTGCACAAACTGAATCCCACCGTGCAGGATAAGGTCTTCTGCCATACGATATGTTCCGGATCCCTCGCCTGCAGCAATCGGCACCGGCGGGTTCTGCTGTGATAACGCCGTGTATGCTTCAATCGCGTCGGGCGCGAGCGGCTCTTCCAACCATGTAGGCGCAAACGACGCGAACCGTTTTGTACGGGCATAGGCAGTTTCATAGTCTTCGCCCCAGACGACGCCGGCATCGATCATGATCTGGGCATCTTGTCCCATTCCTTCGCGCGCTGCACGGACCAAGGCGATGTCGTTCTGCTGGCCGAATTTCCCCATCGGTCCCCACCCGAACTTTGCAGCACGGTATCCCTGCTCACGCAACTGTGTTGCAATCCGGCAGGTTTCTTCGGGGGTATCGCCAAAGAGGACCGAGGCGTAGGGAAGCTTGGCATAACTTTGGTGTTGCGGATCGAGCAGGCGATAGATTGGCTCCCCCACCTTCTGTCCGATGAGGTCCCATAAGGCGATGTCTGCCCCACTGTAGGCGTGATGAATCTGCTGAATGTCGAGTCCATTCCGCAAAACCTTTTGATGCAGTCGAATCACGTCGTCGGGACTATCGATTGTTTCTCCAATCAAAGAGTCACGGATATTGATGATATTCCCATGTGACATTGGGCAGCAATACACGGCTAGCGATACAAGCGGTGAGGCATCGCACTCACCCCACCCAGTTATTCCGTCATCCGTTTGGATGCGCACGAGAAGTGTATCCTGTGTGCCGTCGGCTGCGTCGGTAATCTGCGGCATCTTGAGGTAAAAGGGATCGACAGCGATAATTTTCATCAATCAAATCCTTTGTCCATCACCTGAGATTTGGACATGATACCTGAGCGGGGGGCTAGAGTCAAGGGATTTCTACCACTGCTATGGAGAATTGTATCTGTATTGCCCCGATAAGATTCCGGATAAATCGGGATTTCGCTGACGCTCAACTAGCATAATAAGACGCAGTGAATGCACGACTATCAACAGCGGCGCATGAGCCAGAGCGGAAAACTAAGTATCTCCATTGACAATATAATCGTTTTGATTTTCTTCTTTAGATATGATAACATAGTCCGATGGTTACAATTTCGTCTAGGAGATGTGTATTGACGCTCTTGGTTTGATGCACATGATACGGAAATCCATATCCAGAAACATTATCAGTTTCTGAAAAACTTAGAATTTGAAAGGTGATGACTAATGACAGACCACTTGTGGAGAAATGTTGGCCTAACTGCATTTCTCCTGTTACTGATAGGCTCCACAACCGTGTTTGCAGGACAAACCCAGAAGGGATCGGATATTCAATTTTACGGTTTTCTGCGCATGGATATGGCTTATGATACTTCACGGATGAGTGATACGCAGATTCCGGTTTTCGTACGTTCTGAGGATCCCAATGCCCCCGGCGCTGCCCCAGAAAATCAGAGCGAATTCACCCTCTATACCCGCATGACCCGCTTCGGTTTGAACTTGAACGGTGGCGACGTAGCGGCGATTGGTTCGGCCAAACTCACCGGACGGATTGAGGTCGATTTCTACGGTGGTCCCGCATCGGATTCGCGGAATATGTTCCGGATGCGGCATGCGTGGGCAAAACTCCAATGGGGCAATTTTCTCCTGCTCGCGGGACAGACATCCGACCTGATTTCACCGCTTTACCCGTCTGTGAACGCTGATATGTTGATGTGGGGGACAGGAAATTTAGCGGATCGGCGCCCACAGACCCGCGCCCAGTATACCCTACCGATTGGCGCAAGCCAACTGCTGATACAGAGTGCAGCTGGACTCACCAACGCTATTGATCGGAAAGACCTTGATAAAAATGGTGTGCCTGACGGCGAGGTTTCTGGATTACCGACGCTGCAGGGACGCCTCGCGCTGCGTCTGCCGCTCTGGAAAACAGCGGATGACAAGTCTCACCCACTTGAAATCGGTGCATGGGTACATCAGGCGTGGGAGGAGTTAGATGCCCCACTTGATGGCACTGAAGAAGACAGTTTTCAGAGCAGTGTGGTCGGCGTAGACCTCAAGCTGCCGCTTTATCAAGACCGTCTCGCGCTCACCGCTGAAGGTTGGACGGGGAAAAACCTGAGCGACGTCCGAGGGGGCATTCTTCAGGGAATCAACACCGTAACCGGAGCGGAGATTCAGGCGATGGGCGGGTTCGCACAGTTGAGTTGGACCGCTGTCAAAACCGAACGCTACAAAAATGTCCTCCATGCCGGTATCGCAATGGATGACGCTGATGATGCCGATCTCAACGATGGCGGTAGAGATTTGAATTACGCCGTGTATGGCGCAGTGCAGTCTGTCTTCGGACATTTCACGCTCGGTATTGAGTATCTCCATTGGGTAACGGAGTACGTCGGTTTTGAGAACGGTACGAGTGACCGCGTTAATCTTTATACCATTTATAATTTTTAGGACTTACGCATTTCAGTAGGGAACAACGATTGTTGTTCCCTACGAACTCTGAGGCACGTCTATTGTAGTTGCCCGATTCATCGGGCGTTGGGAACGGTATCTATTGGCGATAAATCGCCGAACTACAAGGGGTTGAGCATTCAAATGCGTAACTCCTACTATAAAAGAAAGGAATTACTCATCAGATGAAATCTATTTTGATTGTTACACTATTGTTAGTTGCTACTTTATCAACCGTGTCGGCATGGGGTGCCGATTTTACGTTCACCGCCATTCCGGATCAGGACACGACTCGACTGGAAGAACGCTTCGGCAAGATAGCTGATTATCTTTCGGAGGAATTGGGGATCACGGTGAAATACATCCCTGTGAAATCCTATAGCGCATCGGTTCAGGCGTTTAAGAATAACGAAGTTCAACTGGCTTGGTTTGGTGGATTGTCAGGCGTCCAAGCCCGTATGGCAGTTCCGAACTCGGTCGCTATCGCGCAAGGCGCTGAAGATCCCGATTTCATCAGCTATTTCATCGCTAACACGAGTACGGGCCTGTCGTTTTCTGAAAAGTTTCCCACAGCCATCGCTGACAAGACATTTACTTTCGGTTCGAAGGGATCGACTTCAGGGCGGCTGATGCCTGAACTTTTCATCCGAGAGGCGTTTGAAGGGAAGGCCCCCCGTGACGTTTTTAAGCGGGTCGGCTTCAGTGGCGATCATTCCAAAACGCTGGCGCTGGTTCAAGCGGGTAGCTATGAGGTGGGGGCGATGAATTTCAAGGTTTGGCTGAAGGAGGTTGAGGCTGGCAAGGTGGATCCAACAAAGGTACAGGT
The DNA here is from genome assembly GCA_022822785.1 of Candidatus Poribacteria bacterium. Lineage (GTDB taxonomy): Bacteria > Poribacteria > WGA-4E > WGA-4E > PCPOR2b > PCPOR2b. The sequence goes on along the minus strand of JAJEAL010000114.1, from coordinate 14,260 downwards.
CATCTGGCGCACCCCCGGCTACCCAGACTATAACTGGACAATCCGCGGCAGTGTGGAGGAAACTTATGGTGAGGGGTTCATTAAGAAGGTTCAGGATGCCCTTCTCGACATCACGGATCCGGCGATACTTAACGCTTTTCCGAGGGCAAAGTTCATCCCTGCCGATAATTCTATGTACCAACCTATTCTTGATACGGCTATTGAGGTTGGGATTATAAGGAATTGAGGTTCATGTAGAAAAGTGCAGAGCAGCTCAGAGAAACCGAGTTTTCAAGAAAAAACTCGGTTTCTTTGTACAATTTCTTAACATGAACGGAAAACAACGGCCTGTTGATTGAGGTGTTCGGGTTATGAGGCGTTATCCTGAATATAAAGAGAGTGGTGTGGAGTGGATTGGGAAGATACCCGTACATTTTGAGGTGAAGCGATTGAAGTATGTTGCGGACTTAAACATGGGTCAATCACCACCTTCGGAAGAATACAACAGTGATTCGCTGGGTACCCCCTTTCTTCAAGGCAACGCTGATTTTGGACCGCATCATCCGACACCGAAAATTTATTGTCCAACAGCCAGGAAACATGCAATCCCCGGTGATATTTTATTGTCAGTCCGTGCACCTGTAGGAGCCATCAATGTTGCAGATCAAGAATACGGGATTGGTCGTGGTTTGTGTGCAATACGTCCTCGCACGAGTCAACTTGAACGCCGCTATGCTAAATATTTGCTTGAGGTTGTCCGTACCAAGCTGCATGTCGTTGCGATCGGCACCACTTATGATGCTGTTACAGTAAATGATATTTCTAATATCACTTGCGTGGTGCCACCGTTCTCTGAACAAACCCAAATCGCCAATTTTCTTAACTGCAAGACAGGACAGATTGACGAGCTCATCCGCATCAAGGAACGGCAGGTAGAACTGCTGCACGAACAACGAACCGTCCTGATAAATCAGGTAGTGACGAAGGGACTTGACCCAAATGTGGAGATGAAACCGTCGGGGATAGAGTGGATTGGGAAGATTCCAAAGCATTGGGAAATGGTTCGCAATAAGTTTATATTCGAGCAAATTAGAGATGTAGGTTATCCAAATTTGCTTTTACTTTCAATTGGCATAAAGGGAATAATCCCGAAAAGTCAAACAGGGCAAAAAGATGTTTCATCTGCGGACAAATCCCTCTATAAGCGCGTAGAGGTTGGGGATATTGCTTTTAATGTAATGACAGCTTGGAAGGGTGGAATAGGTATGTCCGATTATGAAGGAATAGTTAGCCCCGCCTATCAGGTTTGTCGTCCTACTACAAAGGCAGTTTCCAAGTATTTTCACTATCTATTTCGGACTGATTTGTATAAAGCAATCTTTGATAGGGAATCTTACCAAGTAGTGGACCAGAGGCATAACTTATATTATGATGGTTTCAAAAATATACCTGCTATCTTTCCTTCATTTTCTGAACAAACAGAAATCGCCAACTTCCTCGATCGAAAGACGGGACAGATTGACAAACTGATATCCGTGGAGCAGCGAAAAATTGAACTCCTCAAAGAGTACCGTCGATCCCTTATCTCCGAAGTGGTAACAGGCAAGATAGATGTCCGAAGCGAGGTTTAGATGGGATCTACGGGTTAGGTAGTAGGGAACAACGATCGTTGTTCTTTACAGTTGCTGTTGCACGATTTCTTTGTACGAGCGAAAAATTCATATCGGATTCAAGGAAATCCCAGCATGAAAAAGGAACAGATTGTTTCCCGCAACCCAAAGGTGATGAATGGCGCTTTGGTTTTCGCTGGCACCCGTGCTCCGGTTGAGAGCTTGATTCAACATCTAACAGCAGGGGACTCGCTTAACAAATTCCTTGATGACTTTCCAACCGTATCTCGTGAGCAAGCGGTCGCGTATCTGAAGATGAGCTGGAGGCCGTTGATGTGTGAGCTGCTTGACGAGAATTTGCCTCATGAAACTACAATGACATTTCCGCTATACACATTGCGCTCCGCCCCGATACATGCGTTTAACCCCCTAAATCCCCCTTATCAGGGGGACTTTAAGATTCTATAAACATGTCGCCCCGCTGGGGCTTGGAAGGAGGGACCTATCACCCGGCTATAAACATGTCGCCCCTCTGGGGCTAAATGCACCTATGCACTGCATCACGTTTCAGATTCTGTAGGACTTACGCACTTCAGTTTGTAGTAGCGCAATTTATTGCGCGTTTGGACGGGCGATAAATCGCCCTACTACGAACCTAGTGGCCTGAGTGTAGCTGCCCAATTCGTTGGGTACCAAGGGTCATATTCACCGGTGATGAATCGCCAAATTACAAGGCTGCAAGCGTTCAACTGCGTAACTCCTATTCTGTTTTCTATCCTGTAAATCCTTTAATCCTGAAAATCTTGATTCAGACAATAAAGATGCACTTTTAAATAATCGGTGCTTGAGTCCGATGTCAATATCTGCATCAAATTGAACGTCTCTACGCAACGGGCGATCACAGATTAGGCAATCTGTGACTACGAGCGGAAAACTGAACAGCCCTATGGTATCTGCCGCTAGGCTTGCGATAATCTAGCACTTATGCTAACATTTCAAGGAAGCGAGGATTTGCGTAACCACAAAGGAGCAAACATGAAAAATTTTAGTATTTTAAAAAAATATCCCTTTTGGATGTTAGGGGTACTTTTACTGTGTAGTTGTGACTTAGTTCAGGAGCTCATCCTTTCCGAACCACCAAGCAGTGCGGCGGATCCCGCATCGATCAGTGTAACCCTGATATATCCGGACGATTGCATTGGGGATTCGGGGTACTGCGACGCGCTCCATTTTGGGGTCAAACGTGCTGAAGCGGAACTGGGGATTCACCTCAACGAAGTTATTGGAATGGAGAGCGATCCGGTAGCGACAGAGATGTTGTTCAGACAGGCAGCTCAAAATTCCGCTCTGATTATAACTGCGGGTTTCCAGATGGGAGAGCCGTTGTCGCGTGTCGCCGCTGACTTTCCCGATGTCAAATTTGCAATTGTCGATGTTGCGCTTGACCTTCCCAATGTGGCAGGTCTTAACTATAAGGCAAACGAAGGCTCATTTCTGGTCGGGGCAATTGCCGGGTTAAAGTCGGCGACCGGTCAGATTGGCTATATCGGTGGGGTGGATGTACCCTTATTGCGAGAATTTGAAGCTGGCTACGTCGCTGGGGTTCACGCTGTCAATCCGGACGCGGTTGTGTCCATAGACTACATCAGTGAGGATATAGGCGGTTTTAATCAGCCGGACCGGGCGAAAGCGATTGCGTTAACCCAATATGCGGACGGCGTCGATGTCATTTATACCGCTGCGGGTGGATCCGGTTTGGGCGTACTTCAAGCTGCCCAAGAGCAGGGGACGTATGTCATTTGGGTTGACTCCAACGGGAATCACCTCGCACCGGGGACAGTCCTGACGAGCATGGTCAAACAGATTGAGAGCTCTGTCTATGGAGTGATTAGCGAAACTATTGACGGTGCTTTTATGGGAGGTATCCGCTATCTCGGACTCGCGGATGGCGGGGTTGACTATGCCCTTGATGAGCACAACCGAGCTGAGCTTTCGGCCGAAATTATAGCAACCGTTGAATCATTGAGAGCGGAAATTATCTCTGGCGCCATTGTTGTTCCGAATGAGGTCTTGCTTCCACGCTAAGGTTACGTTTATAGGACTTACGTATCGGGGCAGGGATGCCCCTCTCACAGTCAGCTGCACAAGTTAATCTGTGGTACAGACGAACCCTTCCCCAGACCTGAATATCAAAGGGTGCAAGGGCTCACAGTCAGCTGCACAAGTTAATCTGTGGTACAGAGATGGGTTTGGGGTCACAGGGATGCCCCTTCTACAGTCAGCTGCACAAGTCCAACATTTATTTGTAAGAAATCACGCAAAGAAACCGAGTTTTCAAGAAAAAACTCGGTTTCTCTAAGCTGCTGTGCACTTTCTTTTTATATTGACGAGGATTAGTTCTTCAACTTTCATCTTAATTTATAGAATATGAAGTCATCTCCCAATACTGAACTGTTTAACTTGGCTGCAGAAAGTGTAGCCTACGAAAACACCGTTGTTCTAAAAAATATCACCCTACAAATTGACAGAGGCGAAAAGGTCGCATTGGTCGGTCCGAGCGGTGCCGGCAAAACGACCTTGCTGCGTAGACTCTACAATAGTGTTGCGGACCGGTCTGCATACGTGGATCAACACTATGCGCTAGTACATCAGCTTTCTGCTTTCCACAATATCTATACGGGACGGCTTGATCGATATTCCACATTCCACAATCTCTTGAACCTAATTAAGCCACAGAAGCAGGAGCTGCAGGAAATCACTCCCATCTTAGGCGAGTTGGGAATGGAGGAGAAAATTTTTGAAAAGGTTGGGTCGATGTCTGGCGGGCAGCAGCAGCGGGTCGCCGTTGCGCGTGCGATTTATCGCGGAGAGGATATCTTGTTAGCGGACGAACCGATATCCTCAGTGGATCCCCATCAAGCGGGCACGGTGATGGAAATTATTATTGAGAATACAGAAACCGTTGTGGTATCGCTGCATGCAGTGGAATTTGCCCTAAAGTTCGCGCGGCGGATAGTCGGCTTGAGCGATGGGGAGATTGAATTCGATTTACCAACCAAGGAAGTGACGCAAACGATGCTGACGGAACTGTATCGGAACGGGAAACCCTTTTGAAGGCAGCACTTTTCAAGAGGGATACTATCACCATGTTAAAAACCAGTCTGTTCTTCGTTGCGATCGCCCTGATAGCCCTCCTGTTAGCGGATCTGGAAGTCTCTACGCTACACCCGTGGACTGAGCTGAGCCGAATGGCTTGGGGCGCCCTCACTCCAGATGTCCCTTCCCTTTGGAATCTGAAACTCGCGCTGCTCAACACAGTGGTTTTTGCCTTCTGCGGAATCTTTCTGGCTGTCATACTTGGCATTGGACTGGCTTTCGCGTTCCATTTTACCCCTGTCAGATTGTTCTGCGCTTTTGTCCGCGCGATTCATGAGATTTTTTGGGCTTTCATCTTTCTTCCTATTGTAGGCCTCAACCCAACCTGCGGCGTACTCGCCATCGCAATCCCCTATGCTGGTATCTTTGCGAAGGTGTATGCAGAGATTATTCAAGAGTCGGATCGGCGTCCACTAGAGGGCGTACCGAGAGCGTCTGGCGGTTTGAGCCGCTTCGTCTACGGTATCCTGCCCATCATCTATGCTGATGCGAAACACTATACGGGCTACCGTTTTGAGTGTGCGCTACGCTCTAGTGCGATTCTTGGCTTCATCGGACTGCCGACCCTCGGATTCCACCTTGAGACCGCGTTCCGCGAAGGGATATACTCGGAGGCGTGGGCGCTGCTGTATGCGTTCTATATCTTGATAGCCTCGCTCAGGTACTGGCTCACGCCCCGCCTTGTCCCTCTCTATATCGCGGCGTCGTTTGTGTTGCTGTCGCGGACAATCACGGTGTCGTGGGCCAATATCGTTCGCTTTTTCACCTACGACCTCCTACCGTGGCCGATGCGCCGAGAGGGGGTTCTGGACGGTACGCGCGAGATTTCATTCGCATGGGAACCGATTGTGAGCTGGGCTAGCGAGATTTTTGTCCACGAAGCGTGGGAAGGGATATGGAATACGGTGGTGCTCACGCAGATTGTGTTGGTAGGGACGGGTGTATTTGCGCTGCTCAGTTTTCCCTTCGCTTGCCGGCATTTCTCGGGAAAGATAGCCAGCCGGATTTCGCACTATGCTCTAATTGTTATCCGTACCACACCGGAGTATATCCTCGCGTATATCCTTGTGCAATTGTGGGGGCCTTCGATGCTCCCCGCTGTCTGGGCGATTCTGCTACATAACGGCGCAATTCTTGGTTTCCTGTGCAGCAACAACGCCGACTTGGTGCAATTGCGGATAGATGCTCCCGGGAGACGGATAGATCGATACCTGTTTGAAATTTTGCCGCGTGTATACGGGCAGTTTCTCGCGTTCCTGTTTTATCGTTGGGAGGTGATGATGCGAGAGTCGGCAATCCTCGGTATCTTGGGCATCTATACACTGGGATTCTACATTGACAGCGCAATTTCCGATGACCAGATCGATAAGGCAATCTTGCTGATTCTTATTACCGTACTCCTCAATATGGGCATTGACTCCGTATCACAGTTTGTACGGCGTCGCCTCAAGATTTCTACGAAATTGGTGACATCTTTATGACAAGATAGGGTCCGTTTGAGGCTGTTGGTAACGTGAAACGTGATGCGTGAAATGTAAAAAGAGAAAATGAACTATGGTGGATTTTAGAATTATTTGGACATTGCCAATCGGCGCAGTTGGAAACAGCGCCTACCATACACGAGGAGCGAATTGGCGCAGTTGGAAACAGCGCCTACCATACACGAGGAGCGAATCGGCGCAGTTGGAAACAGCGCCTACCATACACGAGGAGCAAATCGGCGCAGTTGGAAACAGCGCCTACCATACACAGAGCGAAAGCGTCTATCGGTTTTTAGGATTGGCTCATGGAAAAAGAAAGTGCAAAAAGGAGTGTGCTTTTGTACCCCCCTTAATCCCCCCGCAAGCAGGGGGAGAGTAACCGCTTGATAAAGGGTACTGCCAGTTCTTGGGGCTTGTGTTGCACTAAATCTTAACATGAGCCAACTTTCATAAAGATTCCTACGAAGGGGACGAACAGATACGGCGTCACCGGTGTCGGTGGATGATGGGTTTTTACTATCCGCAGGACACGACCGAAGATATGGGACCGACCATGGTTGCTTTGAAACAGATGGGCACCCCTGAAGCGACAAACCTTCTGTTTAATCATCTCCTCACCTCTCGATGGTGTCCGTTGACGACATCGCACAGCGCATATTAGTGATATTCGCCCTGACACACTCATCATGACAAGCAACTCACACCCTGACCCATTTTGGAGATTTGAACACACCGCATGGGAGCGGAGCGCGAGGACGTATCACAATTTTTGGACATCTCTCACCAGTCAAGCGATAGAGCCCCTTCTGTCCGGTCTCCACAGAGGGGTTGCGATGCGTCTCCTTGATGTCGCAACTGGCTCGGGTAACGTCGCGCAGGCGGCTGCTAGAAAAGGGCTGCGGGTTGTCGGGATCGATTTCTCAACAGCGATGCTCGCCCAAGCGCGGCAACAGTATCCAGAAATTGACTTTTGCCAAGGCGATGCAGAGGGGCTGCCCTTCGCTGACAACAGCTTTGATGTAGTTGTTATCAATTTCGGCCTGTTGCATCTCGGTCATCCCGAACAAGCGTTGAGAGAAGCGTATCGCGTTCTATGCCGCGGGGGACGGATCGGTTTTACCGTCTGGGCAAAGCCTGCAAGCGCCATCGGATTTCAAATTATGCTCCGGGCGATTGAAACCCATGGCGATCCGAACGTCCCACTGCCTGAAGGTCCTCCCTTCTTTCGCTTCAGCGATCGGGTCGAAAGCGAAGGAACTCTACGGGCAATCGGCTTTACCCATACCTCGATTACAGAGGTACAGCAGGTATGGCAACTTTCTTCGCCCGATGAACTCTTTGTCGCGTTCTACGACGGTACGGCGCGTACGGGTGGATTGCTCCGCGTCCAATCTGGGATGGCACTGACCGCGATTCGCGCAGCCGTTATCAAGGCAGCCGCTACTTACGAAAAGAGTGGCGTGGTAGAGATTCCGATGCCTGCGATTCTCGTCTCAGCGCAAAAACCGTGACTTTAAGCATCTCAATCAAGCATCAATACGCTACGCGCGACCTCGCCTCTCGCCAGTGCTTCAAACGCTTCGTTGACCTTCTCCAATGGATACGTCCGGGTTACCAACTCATCTAGCTTTAATTTTCCCGCCTTGTAGAGACGAATTAGACGCGGAAAATCTACTTGGGGCCGTGCGGAGCCGTAATAGGACCCGATGACCATTTTCTCATACATCAACATCCGGGCGTCCAAGGCAACAGGTGTGCCTTCGGGCGCATGACCGACGAAAACAGTGATGCCCCGCCTTCGGGTGCATTGGATAGCCTGGAGGAACGTCTCACCCGTAATCCCAATCGCTTCAAAGGCATAGTGGACGCCGGGACCGCCGCTGAGCTCCTGAATGCGAGCGACAGGGTCCTCTTGAGAGGCATTGACGGTATGGGTTGCACCGAAGCGCTTTGCCATCTCCAGTTTGTTGTCTCGGACATCTACTGCGATAATCGGTTCGGCACCGGCCATCGCTGCACCCTGAATGCAGTTGAGCCCTACACCGCCACAGCCGAAGACTGCCACTGAGCTTCCGCCCTGTACTTGAGCGGTATTGATGGCTGCGCCCACGCCTGTCATGACGCCGCATCCAATCAATGCTGCTTGTGCGAAAGGCATATCTTTATCAATGGAAACAACTGCGTCCTGCGGTAGCAGCGCATGGGTGCCAAAGGTGCCTAGCCCTGCCATCTTTTCCATCGTTCTCTGGTCGCCGGGGAATCGGGGGAGGGTGGAGCTATCGGGCGGGAGCTCGCACAGGGTGGGAAACCCTTTTTGACACACCTCACAGTAGCCACAAGTCCGCTTCCACGACAGGATGACGTGGTCGCCTTCACGAAGCCCAGTGACTTGAGTCCCGACCTCCTCGACAATACCTGCCCCTTCATGACCCAAGATGCTCGGTATTGGGATGTGGGGCCAATCGCCCTTGACGACATGCCAATCGGAATGACAAACGCCGCTGGCGACGATTCGCACTCTCACCTGATTGGGTCCTGTATCCGGCAGATCAAATTCCTCGATTTTCAGTGGCGTATTGATTTCATATAACACAGCAGCTTTCATGAGATTTAGCCTCCTTGGGGTTGCGTCTGGGCCGGAGCATTATCGCTGAAATTTTGGAGTTTGAATTTATATTATGACGAAACCGAAACAAGGTCAAGAGTTTTCGGGTTTGTCCCTGTCTCGCAAGTCCTGCGTAGCGCGGATTGCGCTGCGCGGATCGAGAATTCTCAATTTATCAAGATTTGAGCGGTGTATCGGGATTGGGAAATCCCTCATGCCCCTATGCAGACACCTTTTTCGTTGCGGAATTGCCCTAACTTTGCTATGATACCGAATGGTGTAGAAATCCAATCTTGCGATGGCATAAAATCTTTGCAAGGTTCGCTTCATATCATTTGGATCCTTCCGCAAAGGAGGACACTCCCTTGAATTCGACACCGATTAACACAGGAGAACCTTTCAGCGAGGAACGGACAGCTGAAATCATCCGTGATTTCAGAGCAAATGGATTTACGCTAATTCCGGGGGTACTTGAACCCCATGAAGTGAAGGCGCTGCGTGAGAAGACAGATGTGCTGTTTGTCGATCCGGAGGCTATAAACGGCGGTTATGTCCAGAGGAACTTCATCCTCAGACACACCAATGAATTAGATCGTATCTTCTGTGACCTACTGATTCGTGAGCCGATTTTCAGCCTGATGGAGGCGATTTTTGGCAAGGGTTTCCAGCAGTGCGGCATGAACGTCCTACGGACTGACGACACGAATGCAATAGACCAGTGGCATGTAGACGATGCCCTGTTCTTCCCGCTTCCCGATGATGTCCCGCGTCACGATCCTCGCATCGATCTGCCGGTGCAGTGGCTGACTGTGCAGGTGCCGCTGACGGATATCGATTCGATTGAGCACGGTCCGACGCAATACGTTCCTGTGAGCCACTATTCGGGCAGAAACCCACCGAAAACCGATACGCCGACATTTGAAGGGCGTGGACCGGTTTCGATACTGTGCAAGGCGGGCGACATCTATCTACACGACCCGCAATGTTGGCATCGTGGTACCCCGAATCGGTCGGGCCAGGTTCGCTATCTGCTCCAGCAGCAGTACGGTAGGCGATGGTCCTTTCCACGTTATAACGCCTACATCAACTACAAGATGTCGGCACACCTCCTGGAAGGCGCGAGTGAACGTCTGCTTCAGGTACTGGGCGATCACCGATTCCACCCCGAAGAACGTTATCAGTAGTAGAATGAACAGATGGGAATTTGATTTGAAAGGAGATTGATATGCAAAAAGCCTCCACCGCTTCTCCACGGAGTCGATTTGAAAAGATTGAGACCCCACCACTGAATACCGAAAAACCGAGTGAAGACCAGCTCGCCCACTGGGAAGCACAGCTGATTGACGTGGGATATATTATTGTTCCAAACGCTTTGCCTACGCCGGCGGTCGAGCACTTTCGGGACCGTATCGCCGAGTTTGAACCGTCCGTCGGCTATGGATCCAACTCCTTGGTGCGTCTGTTTGAAAAAGGGATGGATTTTGTGGATCTGCTGCTGAATGAACCTATTTTCACCCTGATGGAACGTATCTTCGGTGAACGGATGCACATTATCGGCTTGCAGGGGCACCGGATGTTTGCAGGAAACGAAGTATCGAGATTCCACTCCGACGAAATTTACCTGCAGCGCCCGGCAGATGTGAGTGATGATGTGGAATATCCGCCTATCATCAACACGATCAACTGCCACTATTACGTTGTGGATGTTCCGATGGAATTGGGGCCCACAGAGGTAGTTCCTGGCAGCCATCGTGCCTGTCGGCAGCCGAAGCTTGAAGACGGCGATCCACCGCATTGGCGGGGTCAAGGCCCGGTATCCCTGACCTGCAATGCTGGAGATTGTATCATGTATAGCAACCAGATGTGGCATCGCGGAGCGCCAAACCGGACAGACCGCACCCGGCTGTCGGTTGTTCCGAGTTACGCCCGTCGATTTGTTGCACAACGGTTTTGGCCCTTTCTCAATTACAGTCTGTCCCGTGATATTCTCGACCAATGCAATCCTCGCCAACGAGAACTGCTCGGCGAACACCCGCGTGGGGCGTATGGATAAGAGATTTCTCTTAGGAACAGAGTGATGAACGGTGAGGAGCCACGATGACTGAACGAAGGAATTTGCTAGCATCTATAACTAACACGATCAAGGACTACCGGGCGGGCGAAATAGCTGAACCCACCCCAGATCATGTTGACCAATGGATTAGCCAGTTTGATGAAAAGGTGCAAATTCCGATGCTGCGTGAATTGGATCACATATTCAAACTCACTTACGTTTCTAAGGGAAAGGTATTACAATTACTGAGACAAATAGCAGGAAATTTTTCTTGCGATTTTTGGCGGGAGGCACATATCCTCAATATTCAAAGGAACGGTAGGAGTCAGCGTGAAATCCGCGAGTTATTCCGTCAAATCCTGAGAGAGCAATGCGATTACGATATCGATTACCAGGGTTCCGCAGGAGGTGATTTCGTTTATCTTGATGACACTATCTTCACCGGAGAGCGTGTTATACACGACCTCTCATATTGGATGCAAGGTCAAGCTGTAGCAAACGCAACGCTGTACGTAATGGTTATCGCAATACATGAACTCGGAAAATATTGGATTGAAAATGAACAAAATTTAGAACGCTTGAAAGCGGACAAGCAAATCAGCATCAATTTTCGGATATTCTTCAATGAATTCGTATTTGAGAATCGGCGTTCATACCGAAATCGATCCGACGTACTTTGGCCAACGGCGGAGGTTTATTCCGATACCTCTTTTTATCCACGCCACCCTGGGTATGGAGTGAGTCGCTTTTTTACTAGCGAACAAAGTCGCCAGTTGCTTGAGCGTGCACTTCTGGCTGCAGGACACAAGATATACAATTTTGCCAATGAACCTAATCCGATGCTTAAACCTCTTGGTTTTTATCGATTTCCCCCCGGTTTCGGATCGTTGTTTGTAACTTACCGAAACTGCCCTAACAACTGTCCGCTTGCTTTTTGGTATGGGAACCCGGAGTACTCACATAACCATCCCCTCGGCAGATGGTATCCGCTGTTTCCGCGCAAAATCTATGACTCATAGGAGGAGCCGAAATGACTACTGCAACTAACAGCCAAGGCAATAACCAGCTGCGGACGTATCGCCGCGCTGACTCCGCTGTTTTCCTCAAAACTAAAGAAACATATGGCGGTCTATCTAACATGGCCGGCGGTTTTCCGCTCGTTGTGAATAGCATTAAAATTCGCACGTCCGAGGCGTTGTATCAGGCTTGCCGTTTTCCACATATGCCAGAAATCCAGCAACTGATTATAGAGCAGAGAAGCCCAATGACAGCAAAGATGAAGGGCAAACCTCATCGACAAAACTCTCGTCCCGATTGGGATGCGGTTCGAGTTAAAATTATGCGCTGGTGCTTGCGAGTGAAACTCGTCCAGAATTGGGATTCATTCAGCAAACTATTGTTAGACACCGCAAACCTCCCGATAGTAGAACAATCAAGACGGGATGACTTTTGGGGTGCCAAGCCGGTAGATAAGGATACGCTAATTGGAGTGAACGCTTTGGGCCGTTTGCTGATGGAGCTGAGAGACCAGGTAAAAAACGATTCAAGTGAGCTCCTGCATGTGGATCCGCTTCCTATCCCCAACTTCCTGCTATATAAACGCCAAATTGAAGTAATAGGTAATACGGGAGTAATAGGCAATGTTGGTTCAGAACAACCTTTGCTACCGGGCATCGAGCCTTCGTGACAGATCTCCAAGAGTATGAAGGGAGTGAACCCATAGTGGCCAACGAAATTGAAAAGACGGAACAACTCATCCAAGGTGCACAGGAACTGAGAGAGAAGTTTCAGACAGATCCCCATCGACCGGCATATCACTTCACGCCACCGTGGGCGTGGATGAATGACATCAATGGACCCCTCTTTTGGAATGGTAGATACCATATCTTCTATCAGCACAACCCCGACGGTGCCTATTGGAAATGGATTCAGTGGGGACACGCATCGAGTCCAGATCTTGTGCATTGGACGCACCATCCGATAGCATTGACACCGACGTTGGGCGGTCCTGACCGGGACGGTTGCTTCAGTGGCGGTGCGGTGATTAACGATGGTGTTCCGACGCTAATTTACCACGGCGTCCCTGAAGGGACCTGTATCGCTACCAGCGAGGATCCAGATCTAATTCAGTGGACGAAACATCCTGCGAACCCCGTTATACCGGTCCCGCAACCGGACGATCCGGATTATGGAAAGTATCGTGTCTATGATCCGTGTGCGTGGAAGCACGGCGATTTTTGGTATGCGTTGTGTGGCAATCGCGACCCAGCGGGAGGCGATACCGCCTATCTGTTCAAGTCCCCCGATATGGTTCACTGGGAGTATCTGCACCCATTCTATAAATCAAATCGGCGTTGGACCGAGGCGGATGAGGATTGCGCTGTCCCGAATTTCTTCCCAATAGGGGATAGACACATGTTACTGTTTTGCAGTCATCTACAAGGAACCCAATATTATCTCGGACGATATGAGGAGGACCGGCTTTACCCGGAGCAATATGCACGCATGAGTTGGCCCGGCGGACACCTCGGCGGCGGCATCACTATGTTAGATGGGAATGGCCGTCGCATCTTCTTTGACTGGATCCGTGAGGCGAGAACAGAAGCATCGGAACGTGCCTCCGGCTGGTCTGGCGTGATGACCCTGCCACGAATCCTATCACTAGCCGAAGATAGCAGTTTGACCATTGAGCCTGCCCCCGAACTGAGGGTGCTGCGGCAGAATCACCGTCATCACGAGAATATCCATCTGACCGCCGATTCAGAATTGGCACTTGACGATGTTCAGGGGGATTGTCTGGAACTGGTTGTGGAGGTTGACCCAATAGATGGCGCTGAGTTTGGCGTGAAGGTTCGGTGTTCGCCGGAGAGGGAAGAACAGACCGCCATTGTGTACAACCCGAGCGCAAAGACACTGAGCGTAGATATTAGCAAATCCAGCCTTGATGAAAGCATAAGATATATTTACTACCGCAATGAAAGCGCGACGAAACGGGTGCCTGAAGGCAAGCGAGTGGTGAGCGCCCAAGAAGCGCCGTTTGAGCTATTCCCCGATGAATCACTCAAGTTGCGTCTATTTATAGACCGTTCGGTGTTAGAGGTTTTCGCCAATGGGCGTCAGTGTGTGACACAGCGGATCTATCCGACCCGTGACGACAGTCTCGGTGTGACACTATTCAGCCGCGGTGAGAGTGTAGATGTGAAGTCCGTTGATGCTTGGGATATGGCACCGGCAACCGAATAGATTAGCAGCTATGGTAGATTTTAGAATTACTTGGGCATTCTCGGTGCACAGCCGCCCCTCTAAATCCCCCAACCCCCTAGCCCCCCTTGTCAGGGGGGGGGGAAACTTATCAGGGGTCAATAAGAAGCGGGTG
>JAJEAL010000039.1 GCA_022822785.1 Candidatus Poribacteria bacterium | reverse complement strand
CCACAACGATTCAGCGGAAACGCTAGTTGATACGATCTTAGATGCCCAGACAATCTTTGTCGCTGGTGCCGGCAGATCCGGTCTAGCGTTGAAGAGTTTTGCTATGCGTTTGATGCACCTCGGCTTTGATACCTATGTCGTGGGAGAAACCGTGACCCCTAGCATCACAGAAAAAGATGTGCTGCTGATCGGCTCAGGTTCGGGTTCAACTAGCAGCTTGGTGACCTGTGCTAACAAAGCGGAGGCAATCGGTGCGACCATCTGCCTCATTACTATTGATGAAAACTCACCAATTGCTCAGGCGGCAGAGGTGGTTCTCACTATCCCCGCTCCCTCACCAAAAGTCAACAGAGATCTCGGTTTCCGTTCAGTGCAGCCGATGGGGTCTCTGTTTGAGCAGATCCTCCTGCTGACTCTAGATGCGATTGTCCTCCTGCTGATGGAGAAGACGGGGACAACCCCGGAGTCGATGTTTGTTAGACACGCGAACTTGGAGTAAAATACGGATAGACTTGCCCATGATTATTGATGCACATGCCCACATATTCCCCAAAGTCCACAGCACAACGGGTGCGGGTCCCACACGCGGGTTAGGTTATGGTCGTATCGCCGTTGGTGACAAAGAAACCCAACTGTTGCCACCGTATAACGAAAAAACTGTATTCACACCTGAAATGCTTATAGCTAATATGGATTGGGCGGGTGTTGAGAAAGCAGTGCTGCTCCAAGGGCCATTTTATGGGGAGTGTAATTCGTATGTGCTTGAGGCGCTGAACCGCTATCCCGATCGTCTCGTCGGCTCAGCGTATTTCGATCCATGGGAGCCGAACAATCGTGAGGAATTTGAGACGCTCACAACGTCTTCAAAGTTTAGGGTCGTCAAGTTAGAATGCTCTGAGGCGACTGGATTGTGTGGTTTGCATCCCAATGCTAGGCTCGATACGCCCGATATCGCTTGGCTCTGGGACGAACTTGAACACCGCGGATTGGTATTGACTCTTGATTTGGGGGCAATAGGCAGCCGTTCTTATCAGACCGAGGCAGTGTGTGCCATTGCCGAGGGGCATCCGGATCTGCGGATTGTTATTGCACATCTAGGGCAACCGAATCCGTCAGCAGAAGCGGAGGCGGAACCCTGGAACTTATGGCAGGAGCAGATTGATCTTGGACAGCTGCCCAATGTGTGGTTTGATACAGCCGCTTTGCCAGCCTATCTGCCGGACGAGGATTTTCCCTATCCAGCTGCAGAACGGTATCTTCACCTGGCGATCGAGCGTATCGGACCGTCGAAAATTCTATGGGGCACGGACCTGCCGGGCCTGCTTCAGCATCTGAATTATCCTCAGTTAGTGAGGTTGGCAAAACTGCACACACAAGCGCTTTCCTCTGACGCCCAAGCGATGATCCTCGGAGAAAATGCTAGGCGTGTCTACATCGTTGATTAAACCGGTCAATAGGATCGGTGAGGGATAGGAGGACAACAGATGTATCAAGATACGGAAATCCTCGTTGTTGGGTTAGGCGCAATGGGTAGTGCTGCCCTATATCACCTCGCTCGTCAAGATGCGGCGCCGATTGGCATAGATCAATATCCCGTCGGTCATACGCACGGCAGCTCCCACGGTCACTCAAGGGTATTCCGGATTTTCTATAACAACGCCGTATACGTAAACTTAGTGAAAGCTGCCCTCCCGCTGTGGCAAGAATTAGAAACGCTTTCTGGCGAACAACTGCTCACCCGCAACGGCATGTTAACCTTTGCCGAGCCGGGGAACGAACGATTGGATCAAAATATTCGCATCATGCAGGCAACAAAAACGCCGTACGAGGTATTGACGGCGGAAGAGGTGACCGCCCGATTTCCAGCGCTTCAACTCCCGGCGGACAGCGTCATCTGTTACACACCGGACTCTGGTTTCCTAAACGCAAGCCGTTGTGTTCGGACGCATGTAGCGCAGGCTGAGCGTTTCGGGGCAACGGTTCATAGTGGGATGAGGGTCCATCATATTGAGGCCAACAAGGAGCACCCTGAAGTTGAGACCTCAGCAGGCAACTATCGTTGCAGACGACTAATCATTTCCCCCGGACCGTGGGCTTCGCAGCTGCTCACAAATCTCTCGTTACCCCTTCGGGTGACACGGCAGCAGAAATTTTACTTCCAACCGCAAGATGGAGGGGCGTTGTACCAGCCAGACCGTTTGCCCGTCTACGGAGACTATGATCGGGGATACTACGGCTTTCCCTACTACGGGCCCGGAATCAAGGTAGCTGATGACGGGCATGGACCGGTGACCTCCCCCAAGACTGTTGATCGGGAGCTAGACCTAAATGTACGGAACGCGTTGGCGCAGTGGCTCGGCACAATTATGCCGGGGGTCAATCCCTCTTTTGTTGAAGGCGCGACCTGTATGTATACGCTCACGCCAGACCACGACTTTCTTATCGGGCATCATCCGCTGAATTCAAACATCTTCGTCGCAGCAGGCTTCTCAGGACACGGCTTTAAGTTTTCAACCATTGTCGGCAAGATTCTCGCTGAACTCGCCACTGATGGCAAAACCGATTATCCGATAGATAAATTTCGATTGAACCGATTTGGGTAGACTAACTCATCTTTGGAAGGATGGCCCCCGCTATCTAGATAGAGAGAGTAGACATTTTCTCAGGTAAATCTTAGCACACAACCGCTAAAAAATGAGGTAAACCAATGGCTAAAACTTATCGCACCGGTATTATTGGCTGTGGTGGGATGGGACGCGCCCACTCGACCGCTTACACCCAAAATCCAGCAACAGAATTGGTCGCGGCGATGGATGTAAATGCGGAATCGGCGAAACGCCTTTCCGATGAGTTCTCTATTCCCGCTGTGTATACCGACTACAACCAGATGCTAGAAAAAGAAGCACTCGATATTGTGAGCATTACCACTTGGCAGGGAGTCCGGGCTGAGATTACCGTTGCCGCGGCAAAGGCAGGGGTCAAAGGTATTATCGGTGAAAAACCGATGGCGGCGTCCTTGGGTGAAGCGGACACTATGATCGCAATATGTGAGGAGCACAATGCCAAGCTAGTCATCGGGCATAATGGGCGCTTTAGCCCGGCAAACACCGAGATACGTCGGCTTGTCCAAGATGGTGCTATTGGACAACCGACGTTGCTCCACCGTAGGTCAAAGCCGAATGCCGGTTTGCTCAATATCGGCACACATGCCATCGACGGGATGCGATACCATCTGTCTGACCCGGAGACGCTCTGGGTGATTGGTCAGGTTTCTCGTACTACTAACCGATGGGAACGTCGTACTCTGTGTGAAGATCTATGTATGGGGTTAATCTGCTTTGAGGGCGGCGCACGGGGTGTCTATGAAAGCGACCTACCTGAACCTGTAGTTTCAGCAGCGATAGTCTCCGGAACAGATGGGCAAATCAAAATGGGGGAAGACGGGACTGTGCTGCTTCAGAACAATCAAGCGAGTGGGTGGCAGGAGATTCAGCCGCGCCCGGAGCCAACCGATCAGTACCAAGAACTAATTGATTGGATGGAGGGAAAAATTGCTGAGCATCGAAGCACGGGACGACAGGCACGGTACACCATGGAAATTATGATGGCAATCTATGAGTCGCTGCGGATCAAAAATGTGGTCACGATGCCGCTCGAAACGAGCGAATCGCCGCTTGAATTGCTGCTCGAGGAGGGTGTTTTCCCGACGCTGACAGAGGGACGTTACGATATTCGGAGACCTTTCCCAGAACAGGAAAAGCGCAGCTAAACCGGTCAATTTTATACTCTGGAGGGATCTTATGAAACTCGCCGAACAACAGATCAATTTTTTTAATACCTTTGGCTACCTAGCTTTTCCTAGTCTCTTTTCGCCCGATGAGGTCGCATGGATTACTGAAGAATTTGATTTCTCCATCCAAAACTTCGGTGAAGGTAAGGCACACGATGGCTCAAAACGAACTATGTTCGGCGGACCTATCGAGCATCGGCCGAGGCTTTGCTCATTGCTAGATGATCCGCGTGTGCTTGGTGTTGCCGGTGGGGTTTTGGGGGAGGATTTTAACTACGCTAGCGGGGACGGCAACTATTATACCGGCGACACGGGTTGGCATCCAGATGGTAATTGGGGACAACTCTTTTCCTGCAAGATTGCATTCTACCTCGATCCATTGACAGCCGATACCGGTTGTCTGCGAGTTATCCCCGGCAGTCAACGTCCGGAACATTTTGTGAGAGCAGGAGAGATAAACCCGAACGAATCGGAAGGACTTTTCGGTGTTCCACCACAGGAGTTTCCCGGCAGCGTTGCGTTAGAAACGAATCCGGGTGATCTGGTCATCTTTAATCACGACACCTATCATGCGTCCTTCGGTGGCGGTAAACGGCGCCGGATGTTCACCATGAACCTGACCCGGCACTGCACAACCGATCCAGATCTTAAGACCTTGCGGCAGTACTTGAGCATTCACTCACCCGGCGGCTACAACGTCGACACCGGCGCCAGCATGTATTATCCGACCATACTTGATACCGCTGATGAGAAACGCAGAGTTCATCTTTGGCAATGTGTTGAGATTCACGATGAACTGTTTCCACATCTCGCTCAGAAGGCTTATTCAAACCTGCGCCCAATTTCTTGAGGAGCCAAGACAATGGACTTTGAAGACATTAAGCAGCGTCTGTTGGCACTCG
Source organism: Candidatus Poribacteria bacterium (assembly GCA_022822785.1). GTDB lineage: Bacteria > Poribacteria > WGA-4E > WGA-4E > PCPOR2b > PCPOR2b. Next base: position 45,677 of record JAJEAL010000039.1, on the reverse strand, counting down.
ATACAGCCTGCGTATGCGATGGCAACAAGGCAGGGCGAGCTGCCGATCCCACAATTAAAGAGTTCAGAGTTATCGACCCCGCCATCCGTCCTATCCAAACCGGACTCAAACTTGTCGGGCGTGCACATACGGTGACCTGTCATGAGGACTTTCTCACGGTAATCAAGGGGTTGCGGGACGCTGAACCGGGCGAAGTGCTTGTGATTGATACCCAAGGAAGTCGCCGTGCGGTGGCGGGCGAACTGTTTCCGACAGAGGCAGCGCGGAAGGGGTTAGCGGGCATCGTCATAGATGGTCCCTGTCGCGATACCAAAACAATCCGAACTTTAGATGTCCCCTACTACGCACGATCTTTCAATCCGATTGCAGGGACAACCGCTAAGATCTTCGAGACGCAAATCCCAATCCCCTGCGGCGGCGTTATCGTGAATCCGGGGGATGTTATCTTTGGCGATGATGATGGTCTTATCGTAGGGTCTATCGATGAACTGTCGGCAGCGATTCCAATCGCTGAGGAAATTCAGCGGAAGGAAGATCTGATGCTAGAGCAGATGGCAGCAGGTGTAAGCCTGTTTGAGATGTTGAATTTTGAGGAACATTACGCAGCGATGCGTGCAGGAGAGGAGAGCAAGCTAGAATTCACAGTTTAGGTACAGCCCTCAACCGGTCGCTATAAAGTAACCACCGTATCGGTCTGGAACGATTTAATCGCCGCCTCAATGATTTCCTGCGCTGCGAGGCCCGCGGCACCAGAGGCATCAATTTCATCAGACGGAACCCCATCTACAAGCTGTCTAATCCACGCGCCAATCCGTGTTGGGAAGGTATCCGCGAACGAGTCCATGTGTCCCTCTGCTCCCGGCGGCGGGTTGAAATACTCCTCGACTTCGCCATTTCGCCGGGGGTAGAAAGTTAGCTTCTCAAACACGCCATCAAGGACAAACTGTCCATTCGTTCCCGCAACCTCACACCGTTCATTTAGACGCCCTGCATCATAACTACCACTGAGATGTCCAACCACACCGCTCTTAAACTTAAGGTTAATTGACGCATTGCTCCAATTCTGCCGTCCCGGTGCACGGCCTGCGAACGCATGCACCTTCTCCACTTCGCCGCAGAAGTACATCATTACGTCAATCGAATGTGGGTGCAAGGCTCTGAGATGGAAGAACGGCGAGGTCTCATTCGGATTTTCGATCCACAGCGCCATATTGATGAAGAGCAGGTCCCCCAGTTTGCCATTTGCTACCCACTCTTTCGCTTGCATCGCTAACGGCGTGAAACGGTGATTGAGATTTGTTCCCAAACAGACGTTCTTCTCTTTCGCTTTGTTGACCATTTCTCGTGCGCGAGCGACATCGTTAGACAGCGGCTTTTCGCATAACACATGCAATCCTGCCTCAAGTGCCTGCATCGTTGGCTCAAAATGAGCCCCGCCGTTTTCAAAGCCTCCCGTCGCAACGCTGACGGTGTCGAGTTCCTCATTTTCCAAGAGCGATGGAACACTGTAATATGCCTTTACCCCAAGCCGCTGTGCCGATTCGTCTGCGCGTTCTCTGACCATATCGCACACGGCAACTAACGATGTCCCCGCATGTTCATGATAAACGTTGGCGTGTGTGTTCCCAATCCCCCGCATCCCGATAACTGCTACGCGTAACGGCATATAAACTCTCCTTTCACCGTTTGCCGAACTCCGTATGAAGTGCATCATTTTTGTATGTATAACGGCGCAGCAAGTTTATCATCTTTTGCTCTTGAAGTGCAAGGCCTTGGTCGCAGATTTCTGATCGGATCTGAATCATTTTGACAAGTAGCACAAATCGTGCTATAATCGGTGCTTGCAACCCATGGATTTATAAGGTGGGTTCAGCATTATAAAATTGTAGGAGATAATCATATGCCACTTGGAAGAAAAATACGTTACGGAATGGTCGGCGGCGGCCCGGATGCATTCATAGGAGCGGTTCACCGAAAGGCTGCAGCACTCGATGGGGAAATCGAACTTGTTGCCGGAGCCTTTTCTGCATCACCTGAAAAATCGCAGCAACAAGGCGCAGAATTACTACTTGACTCTAGCCGTGTATACAGTTCGTATCAGGAAATGGCAAAAAAAGAGAGTGCCTTACCGGAAGGGGAGCGTATCGACTTTGTGTCCATCGTGACACCAAACCACGTTCATTTTGACGTCGCTAAAACATTCATCGAAGCAGGCTTTCATGTCATTTGTGATAAACCGATGACAACGACGCTAAAAGATGCGGAAGCACTCTGCGAGTTAGTGAAGCAGCACGATGCCGTTTTTGCGTTGACGCATAATTATACAGGCTACCCTATGGTGAAGCAAGCCCGTGAGCTGGTCTCGCAGGGAGAGCTCGGATCTATTCGGAAAATTGTTGTCGAGTATCCGCAGGGATGGTTGGCGACGTTCTTGGAAGGTGAAGGAGCAAAGCAGGCAGTTTGGCGGACAGACCCAAGCCAAGCGGGGGTTTCATCCTGCATCGGGGACATTGGATCACACGCAGAAAATCTCGCTCACTATATCACCGGTTTAGAGTTGGAAGAGATTTGTGCAGACCTGACCACCTTCGTTGAAGGAAGGCAACTCGAAGATGATGGAAATATCCTAGTCCACTATAAAGGCGGTGCACGGGGGCTGCTTTTCGCCTCGCAGATTGCTGTTGGTGAGGAGAACAATCTTCGTATCCGCGTTTACGGTACGGAGGCTTCGCTCGAATGGCATCAGGAAAATCCGAACTATCTCTATGTTCGCTTCCCAGATGGCCCTGAACATATATACAAGCGCGGTAACGACTATGTTGCGTCAATCGCGGCACACAACTCACGGCTGCCCTTTGGACATCCTGAAGCGTTCATAGAAGCGTTTGCCAATGTTTATGTCAACGCTGCACGCACACTTGCTGCAAAACTCTCCGGTGAAACGCCAGATGAATTCGATACAGATTTTCCAACGGTGCAGGATGGTGCACGAGGTGTTCACTTCATCCACAAAGCGGTCGAGAGCGGCAATAAACGGGGCTGGGTAGACGCGAGCTACACACCGCCAGCATAAAGTGAAATGTAATATCTATCATCCTTTGGGGGTGGCAGATCCCTTGCCAACCCCCTACTCTTTATGACCTAATACAAGGAGGAATAAGATGGCAAGACCTGTAACACTATTTACGGGACAGTGGGCAGATTTAACACTTGAAGAGTTAGCACAAAAAGCCAGTGATTGGGGATACGACGGACTGGAATTGGCATGCTGGGGAGATCACTTTGAAGTTGATAAAGCCCTCAATGACGATGGCTATTGCCAAGAACGACACGACCTATTAGCAAAATACGGACTTAAAGTGTGGTCAATTAGTAACCACCTTGTCGGACAGGCGGTCTGCGACAATATAGATAGCCGTCACGAAGCGATCTTGTCACCCGCTATTTGGGGCGATGGCAATCCCGAAGGCGTTCGTGGACGTGCCGCTGAAGAGATGAAAAAAACCGCACACGCCGCAGCAAAACTGGGTGTGAGTGTTGTCAACGGATTTACAGGCAGTAGCATCTGGCATCTGCTCTATTCTTTCCCGCCCAACGACCCGGCACAGATTGATGCCGGTTTTGAGGACTTCGCCAACCGTTGGAATCCAATCTTCGATGTTTTTGATGAGGCCGGGATTAAGTTCGGGCTTGAGGTCCATCCGACCGAAATTGCCTTCGATATCGTGAGTTCAGAACGTGCCATCGAAGCGGTCAACGGACGTGAAACATTTGGGTTCAACTACGATCCAAGCCATCTCGGTTATCAGGGGGTTGATTACGTCGCATTTATCGAGCGATTCAGCGATCGCATCTACCATGCACATATGAAGGACGTGTGGTGGTCGTCAACGCCGCGCCTCTCCGGTGTCTTTGGCGGGCACTTGGATTTCGGTGACGCTCGGCGGTATTGGGATTTCCGGTCAATCGGTCGAGGCAATATCGATTTTGAGGAAATCATCCGTGCGCTCAATAACATTGAGTATGATGGACCTCTTTCTATCGAATGGGAGGACAGCGGCATGGACCGGGAGCACGGTGCACGCGAAGCATGTGCTGCAGTCAAAGGCTACGACTTCAAGCCATCCGCTCGTGCGTTTGATTCAGCGTTTGAAGAGTAGTCGTGTGCAGCAACTAGCAGGCTATTTGCTGGTAGTGAGCAAAACGGGCAGGTCGGGCAAGATGCCCGACCTACGTATCGTCAAACGTCAACATATCAATTATGACTGACAGGTAGAAAACAATGACAAGTCGGAAACAGAAAGACCTCTTACTTGAACAGCGTAGTAGGGACAAAGGTCAGGAGATCCATCAAACTGTCCACTGGAATCCACGACAAACGGCAATTATTATCTGTGACATGTGGAATGATCATACGTGCAAAAGTGCCGCTCAACGGGTAGCAGAGATGGTACCAACCACGAATCGCATGACTTGCACAGCACGGGAGAAAGATACGCTCATCATTCATGCACCAAGTGGTACGATGTCATTTTATGACGATACGCCGCAACGTCGTCGGGCTATAGAAGCATCGTTTACTGCATCGCCTGTGGAAATCAAGTGGAATTATTGGGATCCTGAACGTGAAGGGGAACCGTTGTCCTTTATGCGGAGTGGTGGGTGTGGTTGTAGTGAACCGTGTTCCGGTTGGGTCCCTGATGACCAAGGTATTCGACAGTGGAAAGGTGGAGAAGTACCTTGGAACCGGCAGATCTCAACCATTAATATTGCTGCCGAAGATGTAATCAGCGACGACGGTCAAGAGATCTATAACCTGATGCAAGAACGTGGCATCGAGAATGTAATTCTGATGGGTGTTCACACCAATATCTGCGTTTCCGGGCGTCCGTTTGGCCTAAGACAGATGGTCTACCACGGAAAGAATGTCGTGTTATGCCGTGATTTAACAGATTCGCTCTTTCAACCCATGTCGTCTGAATTTAGCCATTTCCGCGGAACGGATTTAGTAGTTGAGCACATTGAAACACATTTGTGTCCGACCATTACCTCCACAGCATTCACCAAAACCGCTGCATTTCGTTTTAAGGATGATACCGTCGCTTAGGCGCGGAAGATGCTTGCCTTATTCTGTTTCGGGCGGTTCCGGCTCCGGCAAGCGATGCACCTCGTTGCCTTCTACATTGGTCCCAAGCATGATCAGCTCACAAGGTTCCGTCCCGAAGTTTCTGAAGATGTGATACGTACCGGTCGGCTTAAAGACTGAATCCCCTTTTTCGATGTGATACCATTCTCCTTCAATATTGATGTGGCACGACCCGCTTAGTACGTAGAACCACTCTTCCTCTTTTGTATGGGTATGGTATTTTGTATTTGTTCCACCGGCGGGAATCCGCGTCAGTCGGACTTCAAATTGCTCCGTGGCGTGTTCTTGCCACAGCGGCTTAAAATCGCCATATTGTTGTTCTTCACCGGGAAAGAACTTTGGCTTCCATGGCATCTCTTTGGTTTTTACAATGTACTTCATGGATTGACTCCTTGTAAAGTTATCAATTGTTTTTATTAAGTTGCCGCAAGTTGCTACTTATGAGGGACGTTACAAACTAGGGAAATGAAAGCTAAATCGAGTCAACATGGCTCGCAGTGGATTGACAAATCCACTGCACACGCGCAAAGATGGCTCGGATATGCCTATCCGAGCCAATCAGGTTTAGCAACTAGCAACTTAGGTTAAATTAGGTTAAACAGACATCGTCGGGCATCTCTCTAGTCCCAACGAACCTTTTACATCCACTGAGAAAGATCGACACGCTCACCGGTTTCTGCCGCGATATATGCTCCGTAACACACTGCGAGGATGTCCCGCCCCAACTCTACCGTGCTTTTGGGCGGTCGCCCGTAAGCGATCGCTTGGCAGAAGTCAGTGAGTTCATGTGGGAAACCGTTCATCCAATCTTCGTCAGGGTTGGTCAGTTGCCAACCGGCGCGGGTTTCCACTTTCTCACGAATATAGGTGTTCCCCAAAACGTAATCGCTCGGTGTGTACGTCAACATCCCTGTGTTGGGGTTTATGTTGCACTGCACAACTGCTTTGCTCGAATAGACCGTCAAGACGTTCTGAATACCGCCAAGCACGATATCTGACGCGGTAATCTGTGCGACGGAGTCGTCATCAAACGTAATTATCATCGATCCCCAATCCTCACAATCCTTCCATCCCTCCTTAATCCACTTTTCGTCCTCGTTGACGAAGCTTTCAAGATGTGTCAGGTTTGCGACCTCTGCGGCAACGCTTTTGGGTTTGATGGGTTTGCCGTACTTTCGCTCCCCTTCGTTGTATTTCAGGTAGAGTGTCCCACCAACAGGATGACACCCCTTGTTGAAAAGTGCACCGCCCCCGGAGTATCGCCATTCCTTTGCGTAATCAGAATGGGACCCACTGTGTGACTCTTCGGCGCTGATGCGAAGAATACTATTATCGCTTTGCGCCAGGATATCGTTAGCCTTTTGTATGCTTGGGGCGTGCACCCAGTTTTCCGCATAACAGAATGTCACCCCGTTACGTTTAACAGCATCCACCATCTCGTCAGCGGCTTTTAGCGCGGCTTCAAACATGGCACGTCGGGAGGTCTCGCGTCCCACGAGCGTTTCTCCCCCATCCCCAAAATAGCCTGTCAGCGGTTTTTCACAGATAATGTGCTTACCGGCTTCGGCAGCCTGAACGGTTAGTGGATAGTGCAGATAATTGGGGACACAGAGATCAACAACAGTTACTTCCTCATCCGCAAACAGAGCTTCCGCTGTAGGATAAACGGTTTCCAAGTTGTGTTCTTCAGCGAAAGCGGTAGCACTTTCTTGGGTCCTCGCAGTGACTCCTTTGATGCGAACATCCAAGCCGGGAACAAGTCGATAGTTATGGACGTGGAACGTCGCGGAAAAGCCCGCACCGATCATGCCAATGACAATAGGATTGGTATTCATAGCATTTCTTTCTCCTCACTTGAGTTATGTTATCCTGAAGTTTGGCGAATTAAGTTGTTGGCAGAAATAGAAGTCATTCGACGAACCGACTTCCTCCTAATCAAACACTTCTTTGGTACGATTTGTATTAAGCACAGGGTATTTGTTGTCGGAAATCGGATCAAAGATATCGTACTTGAGTGAGACAAGCACTTATCGGCAATATGCACCGCATCTGCTTGAGACAGGTGCTCTGGGGACATGACAAATGAACTTCGGACGGGCAGTCATCGCATAATGGTCTGAAAACTAGTCAACCGATCAGCCACTAGCCCCATGATCGACTTCGGCTTGTCCATTTTTATATCATGGCTTCGATCCGGCGTCAACAGAAAACCTCATGATGTTACCCGAACGGCATGAGCTTAAGGATTTCGTTAATCTCATCTGTTCGTTTTGATTCCCACCGTTGTTTATCGAGTGCCTAAACTCAACTGCAGCAGCTTCACGATGTAGACCAGATCGCACGCCTAAACTAGCGTGAGCCGCTGAAGCAATTTCCATGAACAATAAGTATTTTGCACACTAATTTTTTATTTATTTAAACACCCTTCAACAGCTCCCGCTGTAACATTGCCTCAACAATTTGAGCTTCGTAACATGAGCTCGACGTAAGTATGCAGAATCCCTTTAATTAACCAGAAAGATACAAGGCTGAAATGGGAGTTACAAGACCAACCCCGACAAGGGAAAACCCAATAAGAAGATGGGGTTGGGTTTTTCCATTTATAATTTGTAATTCTTTCCCGCTCCTGTCTCCTCGCCCCCTACATCAAACTGATGTTCCAATAGTACCGCTGTTTCGTCTTGACTTACGAGTTTTGGCATGTTATTATTTAGCCTGCGAAACAAATAACAAGGCCCTTATTCCGTATAATTTTGTTGCATATTCTTTCTTTATAGAAAGGACACACAATGGCTCTATATTAAAAAGATATACGGACTGAAGTGCTTATGGCACTCAGGTGCATCATGCAGGCAATCGATTTCTATTCGAGTCATCTCGCGCGCTACCACGGGTTGACAGCACCTCAATTATCGTCCTAGGTGAGATTTCACGATCAGGAAAGATAACAGCAGGTCAATTGGCGGAAAACGCCAGCCTTAGCAATGCAACGGTCACCGGAATACTTAACAGGCTTTCAAAGCACGACTTGATAAAAAGGAGACGCGCCGATAGTGAATTTTGAACAATTTTCTTTTGACCCGCGCATTGTCGCTCGAATTAAAGCAGTCAATTACACTACGCCTACCCCGATTCAGCAGCAAGCCATCCCCATGGTGCTCGAAGGACATGATGTAATGGGTTTAGCCCATACCGGCACCGGTAAAACTGCAGCTTTCATGCTGCCTATTTTACAACGGTTAACCAAGGGACCGTTCCGTCGTGTACGTGCTCTTATCATTGCGCCCACACGGGAACTCGCCGAACAGATTTATCAGATGGGGCTTGATCTTGGCAAAAATACCGATGTGAACAGCGTATCCATCTACGGAGGTGTGAGTAAAGTTTCTCAGGTCTTGCGGCTGCGGAGTGGCGTAGAGATTGTTATTGCTTGTCCTGGTCGCCTGCTTGACCTCATTTACGATGGCGACATCGATCTATCGGGCGTTGAGATGCTGGTGTTGGACGAAGCTGATCGCATGTGCGATATGGGCTTCCTCCCCGATATTCGCCGCATCCTGAAGCTACTGCCTGCCCAACGCCAAACACTTTTCTTCTCAGCTACAATGCCAGAGGATATTCGCAGACTGTCAGATAATATCCTCAAAAATCCGGTTACGGTTCAAATCGGTAAGAGCGCTCCGGTGAAGACCGTTTCACACGCAGTCTACCCGGTGCCCAATAGCCTCAAGAAAGATTTTCTACTGACAATGTTGCGACAGACACCCACCGGCCGGGTCTTGATCTTTACCCGCACAAAGTATCGCGCCCGCAACCTAGCACGCCACATGGAAAAAAGTGGTTATCGTGCTGCAGCACTGCAAGGTAACATGTCGCAGAGTCAGCGGCAGAAAGCGATCAATGGCTTTCGCGATGGGCAATACGACATTCTTGTCGCCACGGACGTTGCTGCGCGCGGCATAGACGTGTCGGAAATATCGCACGTAATCAATTTCGATATCCCCGACACTGTCGATGCCTACACTCACCGGATTGGTCGCACCGGCCGCGCTCACCGGTCTGGTGAAGCATTCACGCTTGCCGACCGAGCGGATGAACAGATGATAAGGGACATTGAAAAACTGCTAGGTACACGAATCGAACGGCGGCGGTTACCTGATTTTGATTACGGTAGTTTCGTACCGGAAAGCCAATCCCAGAGGGACCATTCAAAGCCGCTACGAAAGACCCTATCACGCCGCAAGCGGAACCATATTCGTCCCAATAAAGCTAGGAATAGCGGACGTCGCCCACCCCCTCAATAAAAATTCTATGCGGCATTTGTTCGCGCTAATTAAGAGATCGCTTAAGATGCCCACATTACTTGGACACACTCAGGCGATCGTGACCCTCGCCATCCTTGATAGCCTAGAAGGGCGGCGGCGTATCCACTCACAACAGAAAAAGAAAGGAATATAACTGCAAGTGTCTTTCCCTAAGACTGCGTGTCATGCCGATGAGGTTGACATCATTTACCCCGCAGTCATCCCCTTCGCACTCGTTCATCTTGCCTGTTTTGCGGTCATCTGGACCGGTTTTCAGGCGTCAGACCTTATACTTTGTGGTATATTGTACGCCGTCCGCATGTTTGCCATTACGGGTGGCTATCATCGATATTTTTCACATCGTTCCTTCAAAACCAGCCGCGTATTCCAATTCTTGCTCGCGTTCGTTGCACAGTCGTCGGCACAACAGGGTGCACTTTGGTGGGCAGCCCATCACCGCAAACATCATAAATACTCCGATACCCCACAAGATGTACACTCGCCACTTCAAAACGGTTTCTGGTTTGCCCACTTCGGTTGGATTTTTTCGGCAACCAAGAGCGAACCGGACTACGACCTGATGAAGGATTTTATGAAATTTCCTGAGCTCGTTTGGCTCAACAAGTACAAACACGCACCACCAGCGCTGTTGGGAGTCGGGGTGTGGTTGGTTTCCGGTTGGTCTGGACTGGTGGTCGGTTTCTTCATTAGTACGATGCTCCTCTTTCACTGCACATTTGCGATTAACTCGCTAGCTCACCTTATCGGCAAACAGTCTTACGTCACCGGGGATGACTCGCGCAATAACTGGTTTCTGGCACTCATTACCTTTGGTGAAGGATGGCACAACAACCACCATTACTTTCAAAGCTCAACTCGACAAGGGTTCCATTGGTGGCAGATCGATTTCACATATTACGTTTTGAAGTTCTTGGCTTTTTTTAGAATTGTTTGGGACCTTCGCGCCCCACCTGCCACCGTAGTTCAAGGAATACGTGGCATACCAAAAAACGTCATCGAACGAGCCGCCCAACGGTTGGCAACGAGTTTCCCGATTGAAACTATCAGTGAGCAAATTCGCCATGCGTGGGCACACACCCCCAAATTTGAAGAGCTACGCCGACGGGTCAGCCAATCCCGGCCATCTGCTCACGCTTTTCTCACCGAGATTTGTCGTTCCAATCTGCCAACGATGGCGTCTCTGAAACATCACGCGCAAGAGATGTTTGCACATAGCCAACACATGAATCTGATTGTTGTCCGAGCCCATGAAATGGTCGTTGACGCTATTTTAAAGCATCTGTTCTACGATTTATCTTCGCCTATGCCACAAGCTAGACATCAGTCCTAATTGAACTACCAAGACACAAAAGCGCAAAGGATATATGTGGCGGAAAAACAATGAGGTATTGGAGTTCTAGGGTGATCAGGTAACAACAAAGTCCCAGCAGTCCGATACCTCTCACAATTCAGTAAACGTTTAGCAGCCTCGACGAGCTGCGGTTGTTCCACTACCTGAAGGATTGGCTCCCCCACCGTAAGAAATTGACAGGCAAGCTTGTTCAGTCCATTGGGTCAATCTGTGCTCGCCCACTTTCCCTCATTTTCCACAGCGATTCGCTCAATCTCGCGCATTCGTTCCTCGCCAAAAGGATTAGATATAAAGAAGAAGCCGTGTACGTGAAAATGGTTCACCTGTACTGTGGTAATCTCCATAATCGTTTTGCCTCCTCTGACAAATTGCAGTATCTATTTCTCTATCAGGAAACGCAAATCCAAAGACAGTACAATCGAAACTTCGATTCGACAAGCTCGGCACGGTAGCCTTTGGGCAGCGCAAGTACGCTATTGTCATGGAGGGCCACGGTTTGCTCAAACGCATCCACCTCACTATGAATGCGTTGGGAGGCGTATCCTTCCATGGGTGTGAGACGGTAGAAACAAATTGCTTCGCCAGAGATCGAGTGAACAGGTGTTTCGTCAACCATCAGCGCATGTTCATCACGGCTGAAATTGTCTCCCGGTTCGAGGATGACTGCTGCTGTTTCAAGAAAGGAAGGCGCTTTGCAAACTGCGACCTCGACCGGCTCATCGTGTGCAAGGATTTCGTATGTTGTCCGAAAAGGGATAGATGCACGATACGCCTCACCGCCAAAGACACTAGTACGTTCACCGATGAGTCCGTGGGCTTTATTTCCGTTATGCCCGACAAGTAATTCACATTGCCCACCTAATACAACCAGTATAACCTCGTTGTCTCCGGTGTCTTCAAAGAAAGATTCACCGATATCCAGATTGAGGATAGCGAAACTAAGTCCCGTTACCCCCATCTCGTCGGTCTCAATAATTCGAGTATATCCTTTCTCCGGTTTGTATTTTTTATATAGATTCATCGCTAATTTGCCCAGATAGTCAAGGACTCAAGCTGAGTGGCACCATCTGTCCCTAATGCCTGCAATTCGGCAGACTTGATTGGTGGTTCACATATACAATCGCATTATACCATCAAAGCCCTCCATGAACAATCGAAAATAGGACTTTTGACCGGTCGCTCCATTTTGGGTTCATACGGACCGCCACGAATTGATAATTGACAATTTCCATCTGACTCGCTATAATTGATGCACTCATTCGGACTATGATAAAAGCAGAAAAGGAAATCGAATTTTTATCCAACGGAGAACGGTGATGAAACAGATTGATGGCGGCATAACGGCAGTACCGGGGTTGAGAGCGACCGGCGTCCATGCAGGACTGAAACCGGAGAACGACAAGGATGTTGGCTTGATAGCAGCGGACGCGCCAGCGGTGGCGGCGGGTGTCTTCACGAAAAATCGTGTGTGTGCCCCGGTTGTTTTGGTGTGCCGGGAAAACCTCAGTGATAACGTGGCTCAAGCGATTGTCGTTAATAGCAAGAACGCTAACGCATGTACGGGTGAGCTCGGCATGAAGAACGCACGACAGATGGCCTCATTGGTAGGGGCAGCACTCGGTATCGATCCAAGTCTCGTATTGGTAGCTTCGACAGGGGTTATTGGGCAACAGTTGCCGATGGACAAAATCAGTAACGGCATCCGTCTCGCTGCGCCAGCTTTGGACCCAGATGGTGGACATGACGCCGCCCTCGCGATCATGACCACGGATACCGTTCCAAAAGAGATTGCCGTAGAGTTCGAAATTGGGGGGAAAACCGCTCGGATTGGTGGCATGACTAAAGGGGCAGGGATGATTGCTCCCAATCTTGCGACGATGCTCGCCTTCCTAGCAACAGATGTGAATATCGCTAGTGAACCGCTACAACAGGCGTTACGCGAATCCACCGTGAAGTCTTTCAATCGCATGACGGTGGATACAGACAGTAGTACAAACGATACGGTGCTAATCATGGCAACGGGCACCGCCGAAAACCCGGAAATCACGGCAACAACCGACGAGGATTACGAGGCATTCCGTGAAGGATTGGACTTTGCGTGTATTGAATTAGCAAAAAAGATTGCGCGAGATGGAGAGGGTGCAACGAAATTGGTCGAAGTAGTCGTCAACGGCGCAAAGGACGAAGTGGAAGGGGAGATGGCAGCCCGGGCAATCGCGGAGTCGCCTCTCGTGAAGACGGCCGTTTTTGGAGCGGATGCAAATTGGGGACGTATCATGATGGCGGTCGGGAAGTCGGGAGCGGAATTTGACCCGTATCAGGTGGATGTCTGGCTCAGCGGCTACCAGCTTGTTAAGGATGGGATGGACGCAGGATTTGACGAGGAGAAAGCCACGGAACTCTTTTCCAAGGATACCGTAACGATTACCGTCAATCTGAATGCCGGCGATGACACCGTTACCATGTGGACGTGCGATTATTCCTACGATTATATTAGCATCAATGCGGACTACCGGACGTAGATAGTTTCAGCATGGTCTGAGGACGTCAGATCAATCCGCGGAGGTAGGTTGAGTCTCGACGTCTAGCTCCTGCCATTCCTCGTTCTCAAAAAAATCTGATTAGAAGTAGGAAGGCACAGGGGAATCCATTTTTCTCTACGAGGTTTGATGCCCCCTCCTCAACTCCAGCGACACGCGGTATCCTTCCAAGCCCGGATCTGTGTCGAGGAGCGTCTGAACGGCCTCAGCATTCCGGCGTTCGGCGGGAAAGTTATCGGCGTTGGCAATTCGCAATGCCAGCCGCGCCGCTACCGCACTCCCTTTTCGCAGATTTTCCAACTCCACTTTGTCCAGTGTATCATACGCCGTATGGCCAAAACCTCTGCCTGAAGGTGGAGCTTCGGGGTCACCCATGTGGCCCGTTGGAACGCCTTTTAGGACAAATGGAAAGTGATCGGAATAGGGATGCATATGTTGACCGACAGGAACGTCAGCTGCAAGCTCTTTTGCAGCATTTTGAAAAAACGGCGCTAAGTCTTGCCAGCGATGCAGCACCACACCTTTTCGGCTCGAACCGCCCGCTGCGTCAAGATTATACACAAAACGGATGTTATCTAGTTCACCTTCATGGGCGTCCGCGTAGCGAAATGCGCCGGTTAACCCAATCTCCTCGGTACCGAAACCGACAAATCGAACCGTTCGCTTGAGTTGTTCACCGGCATACAAAGCAAGCACTCGTGCAGCTTCGATGACGAGTACCATACCCGACGCCGGATCAACGGCTCCCTGCGAGATGTCGTGACCGTCGTAATGACAGCCCAGGATTACCATCTCATCAGGATTTTCCTTTCCCGGTAGATCGGCGACGACGTTCCACGAAGTTCGGGGCTCATTGAGGTCGGTCGTGTGAAGACGCAGTTTAACTGTGCCTTTCCGCTCCATCAGCCGCGTCAGAAATTCACCATCCTCTTTGCATATCGAGATGCCCGGAATCGGGGCAGGTTGGTCGTTTTGCAGACTCCCCGTTTCGGGGCCAACGCCGGGGCTTTCGCTGATAAAAATAAAGGCGCCGGCACCGCCCAAGACGGAGCGTTCATATTTCTCCTTGCGATGCACCCATCGGCCCAGATCAGGGGGAGATGCGCTGCCCGCCATTACAATTCTGCCCTTCATTTTATTACCTAAGTCCTCGTATTCTGCAGGACTACCATAGCCAACAGAGATTAATTCCGCCGTAGTCTTGTCAGCAGGACAGTAGGGGAGTGAGATGCAGTGAAGGGACCTCTGAATGGGCTCGATAATCTCCAACGTTGCCGGACCTCGTGACCACCCCGCGTAGGAATAGGACTCCAGTCGAGCGTCTTTGAGACCGTAACAGTTCAAAGTCTCGCAAATGAAATCTGCGGCCTCACGCTCCTCCGGCGTACCTGCGAATCGCGATCCGAAGTCGTCGCACAACACGGTAAGATTATCCATCACCTCCCGCGCTGTATAAATGTCACCAACCATCTGTTGATCTATTTGTAAATATGGATTTTCTCGACTCATGTCAACTCCTGATAACGGTTTTGTGTCTTTTCGACGCTGCCCCGACTGATAGCTGCTAACGCTCTGATAATGCTAAGAAAACGTTGTAGGCTTCGCTTGGTATTATTGGCTCTCCTGCACGACTGCCAGCGGCGGCTCTCCTTCCCATACCCGCTGAAGATTTTGGAACACAAATTCCCCTCTTCGCGTCCATGTATCGTATGTTACGCCGGCGACATGCGGCGTGAGTAGCACATTGTTCAGCTTCAGAAGAGGATTGTCCGGGGCCGTTGGTTCTTGCGCTAGCACATCAAGGGCCGCTCCGAGGAGACGTCCTTCACGCAGCACCTCTGTCAACGCAATTTCGTCTACGATGGGGCCCCGACACGTATTGACAAGTACAGCTGTGGACTTCATCAGAGAAAGTTCATGGCTGCCAATAATGCCACGGGTTTCGCCCGTAAGGGGCAGATGCACCGTCACAATGTCTGACTCTCGAAGCAGGTCTTCCAATGCCATGCGAGTTACGCCAAGCTCTGACTCTATGTTCGATGCAGGTGGATACTGATCATAGTAGAGGATGCGCGCCCCAAATGCACGCAATAGATGAGCAACACGCCTTCCGATGTTTCCAAGGCCTACAATTCCAACCGTCTTTCCGTTGATGGTGTATGTTGACAATCCGGTGTCAATATCACGCCATCGGTCAGTCCGAACATTCCGATCTAACTCTATCAGACGGCGATAAAAGCCTAGTATGAGGCTGATAGTATGCTCTGCGACATCAATGGAATTCGCCCCTCCATTGTTGGCAACAGGAATGCCAAGTTCTTGGCACAGGCTCACATCCAAGCTATCATAACCGGCGGCGACCAGTTGAATGAGCTTGAGGCACCGAGCAGATCGGAGGACCCGTTCTGAGATTTGAGCGGGGAAAAGAATCAGAAAGTCCGCCTCCCGTACGAGGGGGATTTTCTCCTCATCTGGTAGATTGCCCGTGTGTATGCTAACCTCAAAACCCGGCGGGGCATATTGAGTAAGGAGTGGTGTTATCTCTGGGGATAGAAAAGTAAAGAATCTGACTTGGGGCATATTCAATTAATAAACCATTACGACACTTTGAACGCGACAAGAAATCGGGAACGAGCATGCGTAGTTCAGGTAGTATGACACAACGCACAGCACAAGCTACGTAACGCTGTCGCGAACATAATTCGGCGTTAGTGAAAAATAATCATCCGATTGTCCATTGAGCAATTGGGCACGCCCAATTCTTGCAATACTCGCTCCGCGCGGCACATTGAAGATTGGATCGGCGAGGGGAACATCATCACCGAATCGCTCTATAACAACCGGGGCATACCGCTGCAAACCGTCTCCAACAAAGATTACATCGTCATCAATTTGGTCCAAAAGAGACTCAATCGGCACACAAAGGTCATCAGACTTTCGCAGAAGATTTTGCCCTCCATGAAAGACCGCACCGTACACTTCATCTTTCCGCGCGTCGAGGATTGGGCAGACTAAGCCATCTGTGTAGCGGAGGTTATATGCGATCGCCTCTAGCGTTGAGACGCCAATAATCGGTTTCTTAAGGGCATAGCAGAACGATTTGATAGTGCCCACCCCAATTCGGATGCCCGTAAATGACCCCGGACCTATCCCAACAGCACACGCGTCGAGGTCGTGTATAGTGAGATCTGCCCACTTCAAGATCTGATCAATAGCAGGCATGAGCCTAGAGGAATGCGCTTTGACAATACTAAGGGTATGCTCAGCAATGAAACGTTCTCCATCAATTAAACCGACGCTGCCGATGGGGGTTGACGTATCAACGCCAAGGATTTTCATATTGGGAGCCCGTTATGTTCCTTCTGAGGATTGGAATTGTCTTTTCGATTCATTACTTGTTTACGCAAGATTCTAGCGAACACCAGTATGGCGCTCGCTGATTTTTTTATTAGATTGATTCTTTGATTACTCTTTTGAATCAATCTCAAGCTGCTTCCAGAGCTGTGCAGTCAAGCTCGCTAACGGAAGTCCTACTACGTTAAAGTAGCACCCCTCGATTCGATCGACGAAAGCCCCCGCTCTTCCTTGTATCCCGTAAGCCCCCGCTTTATCCAATGGTTCGCCGCTGCGGACATACGCCAAAATCTCCGATTGATGCAATCCCCTGAAATAGACTGTTGTTTTTTCCGTCCACACCACTTCGTTTTTGCGTTCGATATCAATTAAGGCAACACCGGTGATTACTTCATGCCGATTTCCGCTGAGTCGCGTTAAAATCTCGATAGCGTGTGCATTGTTCTCCGGCTTACCAATTGGCTCCCCATCAATAACGACAACGGTATCTGCACCGAGAACGAGCCCTACGTCGAACTTGGCAGCAACCGCTCTCGCCTTTGTAAGCGCAAGTTCTTGCACAGCAGCCACCGGATCTACATGTATAATCTTGGGTTCTTCCACTCCACTGGGATGTACCTGAAAAGGGAGATCAATCTGCCTGAGCAAATCGGCGCGGCGTGGCGATTTTGAGGCAAGGATAATATTGGGCAGGTTTTTGTACAGCTGGGGGCTTTCAATCATTTAAGTTGAAACCACCGGGTGTTACGTTCAGTCCGCATCTTTAACAATCCGGCATCAGCCAGTTCCGTAAACCCTTTCTGAATTTCCCACTTGGATAAATTAATCTGTTGAAGCCGTTTATCCAACCGAGGTGCCCGGAACCAGCCATCTTTCATTGGGGATTGGTAGGTATCCCTAAAAACCTCTAGCGCACCATACAAACGCAGAGCTGTTGATGAAAGACCTGCTAAAGGATTGACTGCGCCATAGCAAGATAGTGTTGCCTGCGTCAAAGACATCATTCTCTCCTAGCGTTAAACCGATGTTCGGTCAACTTTTGTAAGCCGCTAGTGCCATTTGACACTACGCCGTAGCACAAAACGTCTTCAAGAAGATAATACGTTCAACTAGGAAAAATCGTTTCAAAAACAGGTATTTCACCTACTCCACTATCTGTCTTCAATGATAGCAATCTTCTCCTGTGTTCTAAACTGTTGACATACTCCCAAGCGTAAAGACTTGGGATTCTTACACGCTGTATTAGCCATGTTTACATAGATGTGGTAAAGCAATCTGTATCTTAGAGTTTTGCAGAGCTGTACAGCTCTGCAAAACCTTAAGTCTAAATGCTTGGGACTTAGACCTAAAGGGGTTTTTGTTAAAACGGCACTCAACCGGAAGATTACCGCGCTAAGGCAAAGGGATTTCTAGTTCGACAACATCTAGCCCTCCTCGACACGTACTGTACCATCTCTATCCACCGTCAGGGCGGTAGTCTGGAGCGATGAGCATGGTCCATGCATAACAGCGCGTTGTTCTTCTGTCATGCCTTCAACAAGCTCTTCCCCCCAATAGGTTTCTGGGGGTGCGATTGCTCTTGCGACCCCTGTGCGGACGGAGGTCCGGTCAGCATATTTGAAGAGCACCGATCGGCGTCGATGTTCGCCCTGCCACCGGAGCGTGCCGTGTGTTTGTGCACCATCCATAAAGAAAAGCACGTCGCCTGCCTTCATCTCTGGTTGAATGACCACGCCCATATCATCGTCACAGGTTCGTACACCGTGCGGCATGGGGAATTTAGATTTGTGGCTGCCGGGTACACAGGCAAATCCACCATCGCCGGCATTGATGTCAGACAACTGCCAAGTAACAGTTACCCCGCCACAGTGCATCCTGTTATTCTGGTGGTGATAAGCGACGTAGGGCCTGTGTGGCTCACCTTGTCCATGCAGTGTTAGCCCTTCAGTGCCCTTTACACTGTCGGTCACCCAAGGGCCGTGGTCGAATCGGAAACCTTTCCCACACATTACATTGAGGCGCATGATGATTTGTGGATGCACGAGCATCTTACGGAAAGGGATACAGTACGGTTCGTCTAACTCAAGCAGACCGTGCAGGGCGCGGTGTTCGGTGCCACGCAGTGCCTGAGAATCCCGGGCACCTTCGTTGGGTTTGCCAATATAAATTTGGTCTGCATAATAGTCAATCGCTTCATTGGCCGCTGCAATTTCATCGGTTGTCAATACATCGCTAACAATAAGGTATCCTGTGATGTCCCAGAAGTAACGTTCACGCTTGTCCATCTCGCATATCTCCATTTCGCAGTTCAAATTGATTCTGATTGTCAATAATCCATAAGCTCCATCCACGGCGGGTGGTAGCGAACGTTGATGGGGTATTATTCCACCACCCAAGTTTTCTTTCCATCGGATTCGAGTAAGGGAAGTTTGCCCCCCGTGTGAACGCCTGGACCATAGAGCACAGCATGTTGTTCAGGTGAGAGCGTTTTCGTCCACTCGCCGAAACGCGCTTCAGGTGTAAAGAATTGACCCACTGAGCGAGCGACGCCACGGGAAGCGTATTTGTAAAGGATAGAACGCCGTTGACCCTTTCCCTTCCACGGGAGTGTGCCATGGGTGGCAGTCTCCGCAAAGAAAAGGACATCTCCTGCCTTCATCACAGGCTGCACGGTCAGCCCCATGTCGTCTTCTACAGACCGGATGCCTGCGGGTGTGGGTTCGCAGGATTTATGGCTGCCGGGAACAACCGCAAACCCACCATCACCTTCATTAACGTCGGTGAGCTGCCACGCCACAGTGACCCCTCGGCAATAGATAGCGCCGTTTTGCTGATGATACCACACCGCGGGACTGAAGGGCTCTCCTGACCCGTGCAGTTGATGGCCTTCCGTTCCCGCTGTCGCTCCAATCATCAACGGGCCGTGGTCGAGGCGGAATCCCTTTCCACACATTCCATTTAAGCGAGAGACAAGCACCGGATGAACTAGGAGTTCGCGGAACGGTTCACGATACGGTTTCTCCCATCCCAACATCCCTGTCAGTTCTAATCGTCCGGTTTCTCCGAGAAGCGTTGACGACCCACGAGCAAGCCCGCCATCGTCAACCGAACGGGCGCGAATCTTGTTAGCGTAGTGGTCAATCGCTGCATTACATTTGTCCACTTCCTCTACGGTTAAGGCATCACGCACGATAAGATAACCTGTGAGGTCAAAAAAATACTTTTCTTCGTCGGACATGACATATTTAGTGTTGTCCATGGAATCTTCTCCTAAGTCTCTTATGATGTAAGTGAAATTCCAAATCGCTGAGGGACAAAACCCAAGTTAGATTAACTTTGAGGCGTTGTGTCGGTCAGCAAACGTTCAATATGCTTAATGAGAAGTGTTGCGTGGGCGTCAACCGTTCCTTCACCCGAAACTATCATATCTGCAAACGCTTTACTCGGTTCGACCCAAGCCGAGTGCATAGGGCGCGTTGTCGCATAATATTGCTGAATGCACGAATCTAACGTGCGTCCACGTTCCCGAACGTCCCGCACCAAGCGACGGATGAAACGGATATCTGCAGGCGCATGAACGAATATTTTCAGATCGAGTAGAGATCGGATAGGTTCAAGTGCGAGTAACAGAATGCCCTCAACTAGCACCACCGTCTTGGGTTGGAACGCACGAGTTTCAGGACAGCGCGAATGCGTCGTGAAGTCGTAGCAGGGCACCTTAACAGTTTTCCCACATCTGAGCTGACGTATCTGTTGAATCAACAGTTGGACATCTAGCGCATCAGGGTGGTCGAAATTGACCCCTGCTCGCTCCTCAAAGGGAAGATGACTCAAATCTTTGTAATAGGAGTCAATGCTCAATACGGCGGATTTGCAATTACCAAGCCGCTCACAAATCGCTGCGGCAAGCGTTGTTTTGCCAGATCCACTTCCCCCCGCCAATCCGATGAGGGCAGGCGCTAACCTGATCGAGTTATCCATAAAGTACCCGTGAACCCCTAGAAAAGCAGCATGTGAAACGCAGGCAATGATGCAAAACAACATTGACACTACGAAACAGAGTTACACACCCGTCTCTCTATTTAACTCAAAGTCTGCAAGTGCATCTCTCTCGTTTTGGTAGAGGAAATTTTTAAGGTGTGCCGCTCCTAACTGCTCGAAAATGCGCGTTAATGTTGCCGACAACCCATAGACCTTAAGATCTCCACCGCTTTGTCTTAATTCATTTGCTTTGCTAACCAAAATGCCTAATCCTGAACTATCAATCCGACGCGTCCTGCTGAGATTTACGATAATTTTCATCGTGTTCTGGCTGATAAGTTGTTCAAGTATTTGACGCAACTGAGTCGACGAAAGTGCAATAAGATCGGTATCAACATCAATGATTTGAATCGTCGCCTTTTGACGTTGAATCTGGCGCCATGTATCCACCGCAATTTGGACCTCCGCACTCGACAAGGGATCTGCTAACCCCATCACTCTGTAGGAGGCGGCGTC
Source organism: Candidatus Poribacteria bacterium (assembly GCA_022822785.1). Lineage (GTDB taxonomy): Bacteria > Poribacteria > WGA-4E > WGA-4E > PCPOR2b > PCPOR2b. The sequence goes on along the minus strand of JAJEAL010000039.1, from coordinate 24,464 downwards.
ATCAGGTGCCCCTGCTGATAAATCCAAGTCGCTTTCTGGCGGCAGGTATTCACGGATTGTTATAGATTGTGTTGCCATGAGAGATTCCTTTCTCATATTGTGAAAAACTAGTCTCACTTCAGCCCACCAATGGGCAGAGGTAAAGCTTCCTTATTTTACCTTAGTTTCTCACAACAGGTCAAATAAAATCCCGTTGCCTCCACGATCAAACCGTGTTACAATGTGCATATCGTAGCAGTGAAAAAGCTTCGTGTTTATCCCGTATTTCAATTATCAAGGAGCGTTTTATGAACACCCCGGCTCTGCCTAATATTTTGCTCATTATGTCCGATGAACATGCTCCAATGTACAGTGGGCCATATGGACACCCTTTGGTTAAAACCCCCTATATGGATCGGCTCGCTGCCGACGGAGTCACATTTAGCAACGCCTACTGTAACTCGCCCCTGTGCGCGCCGTCGCGGATGTCCTTCATGACAGGTCGCTATATTCACCACATCGGCGCTTGGGACAACGCTACTCCCATCCCCAGCGATATGGTTACCTGGGCACACCTCCTACGCGGGGCAGGTTACGATGCAGTCCTCTCTGGCAAACAACACTTCGAGGGACCAGACCAACTTCACGGTTTCCGTGCCCAACTTGCTCGTGACCTACATGCAGAGAACAATCACGGTGTCATTGACTGGGATAACGGTACCCCCACCGCAGACCGCCCTTGGGCGGGACTTGCACAGGCGGGTCCCGGAAGCACTACGGAAATTGAGGTCGACGATTTGGTAGAAGAACAGGCATTGGCTTATCTTCGGGATCCAGCGCGCCAAGCGCAGCCTTGGGCACTCAACGTCTCCTTTATCGCACCGCACTTCCCCCTTGTTGTTCCGCAACGATTTTGGGATCTCTATCCGCTGGATGAAATTGACCTACCAGAGATTCCGCAGGGACATCTAGAGAATCAACATCCGGTCTTTAAGCGGATGCGGCGTATGTTCGGTTGCGTCGACTTCCCCGACGAGCTCGTGCGAAGGGGACGTGCAGGCTACTACGGGCTTATCACCTATCTTGATGAAAAGATTGGGCGCCTCATCGAAACCCTTGAAGAAACCGGGCAGTTGGATAACACCGTCATTGTACATACCAGCGACCACGGCGAAATGAATGGAGAGCACGGTATGTGGCGAAAATCTAATTTCTATGAGGCCTCTGTCCGTGTACCGCTTCAAATTGCTTGGCCCGGGCACCTTCCTGCTGGACATCGGGTCGATGAGGTTGTTTCCCTTGTAGACCTAGTCGCCACGGTCGTTGACATCGCAGACGTGACACCGATCACCCCATTGGACGGTGATAGCTTAATGCCACTGATGCAAGGGGACACGGGAGATTGGAAGGATAAAGCGTTTTCCGAATATCTAGCCCACGGCGTGGCGCGTCCGGTTGCGATGCTTCGGCGCGGCAGATACAAACTCATCTACAGTTTGGGAGACTCGCCACAGCTCTACGATGTTCAGACAGATCCAAATGAATTCAATGACCTCGCTGGAGCTGCTGCCTATCAGTCCATTCTCAACGACCTGCAAGCGGAGCTGTTATCACATTGGGATCCGGTTGATTTGGAACAACGTGTGCGACGGAGCCAGAAGGAACGGATCCTGATTGAGTCCGCAACCGATGGAGCATGGCGTGGGTCTAAGGCGTCTTGAAAATCCGCATCGTAAATCAAGAGTTGAAGACTAAACCGCTATTTCTACCTGTTCAGTCCGATTTACTAGACGGCAGCGGGATCCTCAAGCCCTAGCAGACCGAGCGTGTCACGATGTAAGATTTGGGACGGCAAATCCTCCGGGAGCGGTGGAAGGCGCATCTCTTGGGAGAGCTGAACGACATCGTGCAATCCTTTAACCGATTCATCGAAAGTGGTGACAGGATAATCGGTGCCGAAAAGCAGTTTATCGGTGACGCCATATTCGACCGCTAACCGTAGCGAATTGTAATATTGCCAAGGACGGTAAAAGAGGGCAGATATATCTGCAAACACGTTGGGTTGTTTTCGGATAAGGACAATCGCTTCCAACTCCCAAGGGTGTCCGATGTGGGCGATAATCATCTTTAGGTCGGGGAACCGGAGGGCGATATCTTCGAGCAGAACCGGATAGGCGTACTTCAGCGGTGCCTTGCGAGGATACGTCGCCCCTTGATGGAGCATGATTGGCAACCTAAGTTCCTCTGCCCGCGCAAAGATTTGGAGGGCACGCGGGTCTAGCGGATCCCAGCCGCCATAGATTGGGCTCATCTTCAACCCACGCAGTCCGAGATCCTGAACAGCACGGTCCACCTCTGCGAGGGCATTCTCTTCAGTAGGGCAGATTGCCGCAAAACCGATTAGTTTCTTTGGATCGGTGCGAATATAATCGGCAACGGTATCGTTGACGGTGAGGAACCCTGTGAGCGGTGCACGCAGCCCAAACACAATCGCACGATCCACTTTCGCTACAGCCGAAGCGTGCATCTCCGGTGTAATGTCAAGGTCGACCTCCTGCCGACGCATGATAAAGGTTTCGCGGGCGAGTTCTTCGGTTAGTTCCCCCGGATATCGCCAGAAATGGGTGTGACAGTCAATAATCATGAGTATTTCAACCTTTTGGACTAAATCACCGCATAATGATTTAGCGAATGAATCCGTGTTAGCCTAATGGGGATAGCAAGACTGTCGATTTTGGAAAATCGATCTACAACCCTCACTAGGTGCATCAGAATCGGTTCAATACCTCAAATGTCAACAGAACCTAGCAATCTAGGTTAGATTAGTTTATCAATACAATAGAACTAATTCGATTTTTTCGTCGTCTGAGAATATTCGACAGCAAACGCAATCATCGCTTCTGCGACCTTAACTCCTGTAACCGCCTCAATTTCGGTAAACCCCGGTGAAGGATTGACCTCTATCACCATTGGGCCCGCCAACGTTTCCAACAGATCTACCCCCGCAACATTCAGGTCCATCGCTTCCGCAGCCCGGCAGGCGGTATCAATATATTCGTCCTGGAGTTCGACCGGATGTCCCTGCCCACCACGGTGGACGTTTGATCGAAATTCACCTACCTGCGCCGTTCTTTTCATCGCAGCGACAACTTTTCCGCCAACGACAATCACCCGGAGGTCATTTCCTGCAGATTCATTGATGAAAGACTGGATGACATAATCTTGATGGAGGTCACACATCGCACCGATCGCTGATTTGAGTGATGTCGGGGTGTCAAGCAGTAAAATTGCGTTGCCGTGAGTTCCTGCAAAGGGCTTCATTATGAAGGGGTAGTTGCCGGTCTGATGCACAGATCTATCCACGTAACGGGCGGATCCCGCAGCAAAACTAGGCGGGACCGGTATACTGTGGTGGGTAAGAATGCGGAGGGTACGGAACTTATTTCGGGCATTCGCGATGGCGTGAGACCGATTGATTACTGGCGTCCCAGTCCATTCAAAATGTGCCACGACTTCTTCGCCGTATTGGGCTGTTGCCGCGCTCAAACGGGGGAGCACGACATCGAAATCTGTGGCGGGAAGGTCTTCATAATAGATAGAAGTTCCAGCACCACCGATATGGAGATAAAATCCAAACGGGTTGAGAACTGTCGGCGTGTGACCGAATGCGAGGGTAGCTTCAACTAATCGTCGGGTGGCGTGGTTTTGTGCACCGAGAGAGATTATGCCGATTTTCATTCTGATATAGACTCAAATCCTGATATTTTCTATCGTTTCACGTCGTACAATACAGTGTTCAGTTCCGTAACGTCCGCCCAAGCAAACGGAATGACAGGCTAAATCCGTAAAAACCAGCAGGTTATGTGTCTAGCTCAATCCGCCCGAACCGAACTCTCAGCAGTGTCGGGGTGCTCCATCAAAAAGGCTTCAAGTTCCTCAATGGTATCGAAAATCCGTTCACACAGATGTTCAAAAAATGGACTACGTGCGTGAGAGTATACAGCATAAACCGGCTTGTTATAACGGGAAGCGAAGTTCATCTCGCTCAAGACGCCGGGGGAGAGTTTATCCGTTGGATAGATAACAATAACAAAATCGCTCTGGTGAATAAATTGGTAATCTCTTGAGATGGTCCGCGTTTTAATTTGCACCTTGAAATTGTGATCGATATCGCTCACAGTTGGGATTTCGCTGTCATCTGCCTCCTGAGAGGATTCCGCGGCGTGGATTAGGTCCATATCCTTAACGTCGAGCGGATCAAATATGATAAAATCTTTCCGCATCTTTGAACCGAAAGCGCGGATGTTTTTAATTTGATCTGGTGCCTCTCGGCGGATAAGCGTTATTGGGTAGCTCAGATAAAATTTCTTCTTTTTTGAAAAGAGTAGGTCGTGAAAGTTTTCCAGATTATGCTGTCGAGCGACGGTATAGTGAATTTTTCCTTTGAGGTTGGCGAACTGTTTCGTCAAAAACTCTTCTTCATCCAGCCAAACGTTGATTTCGTCGTGGCGCATCCCTGCCCACTGCGGATTACTCTCCATACGTTGAGCGATGTCTGCAAGATTATCCACCACATTGATAAACACATCTGCCGGCAAGTGCTCTATATCTCGAAACGAAACCCCCTCAACCAGCTTTCCATTCCATCGGAAGCAAGCGTGCAAACCAACGAAGGCGTGCTCATAGTCATGTGCGGCATTAGCGATCTCATAGAAAGCTGCTCGACGGGCTAATGAGAGAACAGCGGGATCAGAATCGAGCACCTTGTCGGTGAATTTAACGCCAGATGCTGCAGCCGCGCTGTACATAAAATCCCCAACGTTGAAAAACCCAATCCGCCTCCCTTTATCTCGGCAGAGCAATTCAAACTCTTGCATCAGTTCTTTTCGCCCTGAACAGCTGATTCCCGTGCAGATGATGTTCATAGGAATGCTCCGGTTTGGGTGAGCACATCTAAGTATGCTTAGTTAGCACGCCTTATTAACGCTCAGAATCGTAGGAGGAGAGAAATGCGGTGAGCGTTGCCAACCGCTTCGTCCGGGACAAAGGCGTAGTCAAACTGGAAATTGACATTTTCCAGCGAAGCTTCGCCGATTCGACGCAATCCAAACCCGGCGGTCAACCCGTTTTTGGGATTATCTCCTTGGCTAAAACTATATCCAACGCGGAGGGCAAGTATGTCGTAGAACCAGTTCTCTGCGCCCAGATGGAAGGTTGGATAGCCAGCAACGATTGGGTAATTGACATCGGCGGCCAACGCGAACATATCTTGCGGAGGTCTTGTACTTTCAGGATTAGACTGAGTGCGGACATGGTAAGCGATACCACCACGCACATTCATTGGTAGATTTTCGCCCGTATCCAGAAAACCGAGGTTCTGCGCTGCGACTCCCACGCCAAGCCGGTTGTCTAGGATGCGTAAAAGTATCCCCACATCGGCTGCAGCACCAATTGAGTCCTCAACATCGAGTTGTTGAGAAATAGTCTTCGCAGTTGCCCCGACCGACAATTCCGGGGATAAAGTGCGCGCGACAGACAACCCCGCACCAAACCCTCCGACCGTAGCAGTGCTATCTGGTTCATCCGTCGGGCCGCGGCGGCGTTCAATCTCTGTAAACGCACCGAGGAAGCTCGCTCCCCAAGTAGTCTTGCTGTCTAAGTTCTGTGCGTAGCCGAGGAATTGGCTACTAATATCGGCAATCGAGAAATTCTGCATCGCGGTAAATTGGCGCTCCCCGACCGCTGTCAAACCGGCGGGATTCCAATATATGGTATTGACATCGTTAGCCAAGCCTGCGAACGCTCCTCCCATCCCGGCGGGACGGCTGCCGGCTTCAATTTTAAGGAACGCAGCGCCCGTTGTGCCGGCATCCTCATGAATATCTACAGCAAAAGCGGGGAAAGCGATGATTGCAAAAAATACGGTACAGAATAACTTCAAATCCTGTTTTAAGGGCATCTGTTTCTCCAATTCTTTAATTTAATTCATTAGTGCATAGACGAACGTCTGAGCTTTTAATCTGTATTCAGAAAGTTGCTCGTACTTACTCCACAACAACAATCTTTCCGACCGCATTCGTGCGGTTGCTTGTCGCCACATCCTCTGCTTCTAAACGGAAGATATAGATTCCGCGAGCGACATCCATGCCGGACTGATTAGTTAGATTCCACATGACTTCATCATCGCTCCTACCAATGCCCAATGGGTCATAGCTTTCTTCGTATACCAAGTCACCTGCGAAATCATAGATGCTCAGGACGATCCGCGCTCCTTCCCCGCCAGGGACATTGACCTCAAAGGAGAAGTTAGCAACCTCGCCATTTGAGCGCCTTGAGAGACTGAGTGGATTGGGCCAAACATAGGTTGGGCCTTTGAAGATCAACGACACTGAGAAGTTGACGGTCGTGGCATCGTGAAGACCGATATTGCCGGCGCGATCGGTGACGCGAACATCAAGATTGTATTCACCAGATTGCGAAGGCAGAAAATCGACGGTCCAGCGGGTCCACGGATCTTCCTCTTCTTCACTATCATCTTTTGCAGCGACCGGCGTGATTGGTTGCCCATCGGGTCCGGTTCCAACAACCTCAACAAATGCGACTCCAGACGCAGGGATATCGTCCTCTGACGAATCACGCGCTGTTCCTTGTAATGGCAACGGTTCATCTTCAAAGGTCGTTTCTCCAACTAGGTCTGTTAGTTCAACGACCGGTTTGGTCGTCTCAAAGAGAAATTGTGTTGTAAGCGAGTCGGTAGGTTGGACACCGAGAGCACCGATGTCTAAACCGACACTCGTAATCGTTACTTGATAGAAGCCTTGTTCATCAAGCGGGCCCGATTTGAAGCGGATGCTGTCAGTGCCATTTTGCGTCGTCGTACCGCTGATATCGTTCCCGGAAGGGGAGCGCACAACAATTGACGAGTTGACCAAATCGACACCAAGCCCTAAGCTGCCATCCGGATTGATATCGGAGAACTTTGCGTCAATGACGATCCCCCCGTTCTTGCTGGTCGCCGAAGGGTAATCCGGATCATTTGAATTCGTCAGCAACAGCTGTCCATCAATGAACAGTGCCTCGGTATCAATCGTGGGGGCACTTGTATCGTAGAAGAAGAGGTACTCAATGGGTTCAGTGGTATTCCCCGCCCGGTCCTTCGGAGCGATTATTAGTTGATATACACCATCTTGACTTCCGTCGCTAGCAAGCGGCATAATTAAGTTTAGTAAAAGCGCCTGGTCCTCATCGGTGGCGAGCGATCCATCAACCTGACGGCTCCGTCTAATATCATCAAGCGCAATCCATGACGCATCAAGGTTATCCCAATCCACCCCTGAACCTGGTTCATCATCAGTAATAAGCGCACCGACCGAAACCAATGAATTATTGACATCCGGTTCGGCGACAAGCAGTTGGATTGAGCCCGGTACCACTTCGGGTGCAACAGTATCGTAAACAAAGGCAAACTGCTCCGGCACTCCCTGGCGCCCCGCACTATTGACAGGCACAACTATGATAGTATAAGTACCATCGTCAGAACCATCGGTAGCGCGCTCCCGCAAGAGTCGATAAATTAATAATTTTCCTTGACGCGCCTGCTGTCCCGGAACTGCTGTACCATCGGGAGCAAGCAGTGAAATCGTAGAACGATCGGCACTACCATCCTCCGATTGAAGCTCAACCGAAACGTGACGAAACGGTTCGTTGGTGAACGCTTCTTCTGCGGGAGTGGTTTGGGGAACGGTTGCAACTACAACTGGCATACCGGAGGAGAAGGTGAACTGTGCCTCAAACGGGGTGTTGGATCCGTTGCCGGCGCGATCGATTGCCTCGACACGGATTGTGTACCCGCCGTCTGTCACAAGACCATTAATTTGTAATGTTAGCCTTCGATTCCCATCGTTGCTCTGCACTCCGTTAATTAGAATACCGGCTGGATCTAGCAGCGTCAAGGTGGAGGTGGCAAAATCAATACCGCTGCCGCCAAGGTCGTTCAGACGCGCTGTAATCGATGTAATATCGTCACTACGGAGACTACCATCAGCTGGACTGGTACTGATAAGTGTTGGGGCTTGGGTATCATAAACGAGTTGATGCGAAATTGGGTTCAGGTTACCCGCCTTGTCCATCAAGTCTAGATTGACCGTGTAAATGCCATCGTCGCTTCCGTCGGCTGTAAGTGGCTGTGAAAGCGTCAGAAAAATTTGAGATTCCCTATCATCGGATTGAATCGCTGGTACAGGATTGCCTCCGGCATCAAGCAGTTGCAGGTATTGGTCTTCGACCTCTAGACCGGCTGGTCCCACATCCTCAACTTGAGCAGCGATTTGGATAATCTGCTGACCGACGTAAGACACCGGCTGCGCCAGGTCTATGGGCGTTACTGAAGTCACTTCAGGCTCCTGTGTATCAAGTGTGAATTGATACCGAGCTGGTATCCCCAATCTGCCGCCGCTATTGACAGGGGTAATTCTGACGGTGTAAACGCCATCTGCTGAACCATCTGTGATGAGCTGCAAAGGTCGCCACGCAATCTGGTTCGTGCCTCGCGAGGTTTGAACTCCTTCAACTACACCATCGGGCCCCGTTACGACAATTGTCGAACCATCCGACGCTAAATTTAAGCCGGTGCCGCTGACATCATCAAGCGTTGCAACAATTTCATCGAGCCGGTTCACATATTCAGCCGGCGCTATCTTACCACCAATTGTCACGGCAGAAACGGTGGCGTACCCCAATTCTAAACTAAATTCATATTCAATCGCGTGGCTTGAGACATTTCCCGCCATATCCCGCGGTGTGATTTCGAGTGTGTAGGTCCCCGGCTGAAACAGCGAGGCAAAACTGACGATGATGACATCCCTCCCATCATCACGGGTGTTGATACCGAGTGGTGTATTTCCTGGACCAATCAACTGGACATCAGTACCAACCAGATCTATGCCGCTCACCGGTGTCGTTCCACCATTCATATCAGAAAGCCTGATAGTCAATCCATTAAACGAGCTCTCAATCGCTGTCAATCCACTTGCAGGAATCACTGTTGGCGGACTAGTATTTGCCGTTACGGAGACAACGGTCGGAATCAGCGTATCGTAGACGAATGTGCGTTCGATATCGGCACGGTTCCCCGCATTATTGACAAGCGACAGCTGGATGGTATATTCACCGTCCGCTGAACCATCTCGTGATAGCGGCTGATTCAATTCCCAAGTAACCGACGATTGCGCTTCCTCTACTGTTTGATGGCCAAGAACTGACGATCGATCTGGCGCCTCCAAGCGAATTGTCGTGCGATCGAAGTCGATACCTTCGCCACTGTGGTCTTGCACTATTACACTGACTTCGGTGAGCTGGGTAACAGAGGCAAATTCAGAGGGCGTTGTAGAGGTAACTTCTGGTTTGCGCGTGCCGTAGAAAAATGCAATCTCAACCGGGCTTGTGAGCGTGTTGCCCGCTAAATCGGTGGGAGTAACCTGAATACGATAAGCCCCATCGTTGGCTCCATCCGCACGCAACGGATTAAACGACAGGTAAACTGTATCTACCCCATTATCACTCTGGTTCGTGCCAACCGGTGTGCCTTCGGGGCCGATGAGGTTTACGGTCGTCTGCAAAACATCTATACCGCTGCCCGCTCCATCAGAGAATCTGACGGTAATCTGATTGATTGGAGAAGTAACCAATTGAGCGTCTGCTCCGGTCAGCTCTATAGGAGTCCCATCGTTTTTTGTAGTAAAAGCGGTATCAATAGTAGGCACCTGCGTGTCGTAGCGCAGCACAAAGGTTTTTTCTTCGATGTACCCAGCCCTGTCGACAGCTCTAACACGGAGCGAGTATAAACCGTCAAAGTTACCTTCGCGGGTGAGCGGAGTGTTTAATTCCCATCCAATGGTCCCTTCATCATCGTGATATGATGTGCCGGGGACTACCTCACCTGCAGCGTTCAGCAACTGAATCGATGACAGATCGAAATCAATACCGGTGCCAATATCGCTAACAGTCGCTTCCAGTCGCTTCAGAAATTCACTCACATTAGAGACAGTTGTGCCCAGTCCAATGTGACTTACCGCTTCAATGGTGGGCTCTTCGGCATCGTAGATCAACGGCAGTGGGATACTGCGGTTGCCCGCTCGATCCACTAGCGTAACAACGAGGATATACATGCCCCCTTCTGGAAGCACCCTAGAGCGAAACGCAAACCTACCTGTCCCATCGCTCGTCTGTGCACCGTCAACCGTAGCACCATTTACATCAAACAGCTCAAAGGTTGATGCGGCAGCATCAAATCCGCTTCCCTGCACACCTGCAAAATCGTCAGTCACTTCAAATTGGACTTCAATTTGGTCTGCGGTAAGGGGATTTGCAATCTGCGGGTGAGAATCAACGGTGATTGTTGGAGGCTGGCTATCGAAAGTTAGAATAAAATCTTTCGTGAGTGCTGCGCCGATAAGATCTGTATATTGAACGCTGACGGTGTATTCGCCATCCGCTGAACCATCTCGAGACAGAGACCTATCAACTGTCCAGATAAGGCGCATATTATCTTTATCTATTATCAAGGGTTTTGCTTCCACGACTACCCCGTTCCTGCTAACTGTTACCGTTGACTTTGATTCAGAAAAGTCAAGTCCCGGGCCAATATAGTCGAACAGTTGTACATCAAGTGTTGTCAAATCATTGATTCGGGTTCCAGTAGGGGTATTCAAACGAATTTCCGGCCTCCGCGATGCGACAAAAAATTGGCGACGAACGGTCACCCCGACATTGTTTGCACCATCTACCGGAGTGATTTCAATAGTATATTCGCCATCCTCTGATCCGTCAATTGCCAGTGACTCTGTCAATGTCAGGAATACTGTGTCTCTACCGTTATTGCGGACCTCCGCATTCACCTGACTGCCATCGGCACGGAGTAACTGCACGCCGGTGGCAGAAAAATCAATCCCACTAGCGGTGTTCAGAACAACCGACACCTGTGACAGGAAAGAGACGGCTTCATTTTCAGCCGGAGTTGTCGAAACAATGGCAGGAACTTGCGTATCGTAAGCAAGTTCAAAGGTTTCTGTCTGAAAATTGCCTGCCTTATCCGTCAATATCACACGAATACGATAAGTGCCATCCTGAGTCCCAGTGTGGTGCTCCAACGGCTGGATTAATCGAAATTGTAGCGTGTCATTATCTTCATCGGGCATTAAGGCACCTTGAACTGGAACTTGTGTAACGATAAGGTCACCCTCGAAACGAACCATTTCAATCGTTGTTGCACTAAAATCGATGCCGCTGCCACTTCCATCATTGAAGGTGGCTGTTATTAGAGATAAAGAGCTGTTAAGGAAGGTTTTCGCGCCCGCCGAAGAGTTCAGTTGAACCGCCGCATCCGATGTGAGCGAAACCAACTCGGGGGCTTGGGTATCGTAGATGAAGGGGATCTGGATTTCAACTTCATTTTCTGCACGGTCTCGAGGTTGCACCGTGATGGTGTACCTCCCGTCGTCAGACCCATCGGTTGCTAGCGGAAAGCCCGGCGTCCAACGGATGCCGTTTTCTCCAAGTTGACGTTGAGTCCCAGCTACTAGGGCTCCTTCAAGAGTATTCAAGCGAATCGTCGAAGCACTAAAGTTCACGTTAGAATCAACATTGTCCGCCAGGGTCACATCAACGAAAGTAAATTGTGTAATGGTACTTGCATCGGGAGTCAACTCACCGGCATCGGTTGTGATAGTGGCTATTGTCGGTGCGATGTTGTCAAAGGTAAAATTGACTTCATCTTGAACAATATTGCCCGCTTCGTCTGCGCCAGAAACACTGATTGTGTAAACGCCATTCTCGTCACTGGAATCGAGTGGTTGATTGAGCGTCAATGTGATGCGGCTCGCATTTTCACTATGACTAAGAATCCCATTAATTTGTGTGCCAGTCGCATTTTCTAAGACAATCTTCGTGAAAATTGAAGAAAAATCAAGAGAACTGCCGCCACTTGCGTCGAATATTGCTTCAATCTGTTCAATGGATGTGTTTTGAAACGAGTTCCGATTCGGCGTTATCTCAGCAATGGTTGGCGGCTCTGTGTCAATTTGGATAGTATCAATTCCAAAAGTTCCCACGTTACCACCCTTATCGCTACCATACAGTTGGACAATGTAGGTACCGTCACTTAGCAGCGTGCCCAAGCCATCAATTCCCGTCCAAATGAATGAGTGGTTCCCTTCCGTAAGGTGGGGCAGAGGCACTGCCGGTTGATCTGACGGATTAGTAAATTTCAATTCAAGCTCCGCTAAATTCTCAGACAGGCCGTAGCGGATCTGTGTTGCATCCCTGATAGAGTCGCCATTCGGCGACAAATCATATTGGGAAACCGTAGCTGATAATTGCGGCGGCGTATTGTCGATTATCACTGAAAACTCTCGTGCAACGTAGCCTGTCTCCGCACTATTGACGCTGTCATTGGGAATTCCATCAATTTCGACTTTAATCCGATACGTGCCATCGCTGAGCGGTTGCGGACTTTTCGCTTCCTGCTCGCTTGAAAAATCCTTCCCATCCCACGCCTTGCGAATGGCTCTTGGATCGTCCTCCTCATGAATACCGGCACCGAGTTCCCCGGTGACCACCCAATCCTCTTCAGGAATAAATCGACCATCGGGTGTACCAACCCCACTGGCACCATGGGTATCAATGATGATCCGGTAATCACCGAGCTCACCATCGGTAATAAAGCTAATGAGGAGCGTATCTTGTATACCATCTCCATTCGGACTAAAAACAGTATCCTCGTTGACGTCATCAACCACCTGCGGCGGGGTTGGAAAGCGTAACGCCCAAGCGAGCGATCCACCTTGGATAAGAAAAAAAGACGGGAAAAATTGGAACAGAAAAATAAGGATGAATAAACAACGCCCGTTTTTAGACAATAGTTTAGAAGACACCCGTTTTTTCGGATACGGACGGTGTTGTTTTGCAGTTTTGATAATTCGCACGCATTTCCCCCTACGATTACTTGGATATTATTTTAGGAATCTTTTTGGCATTTCAAAAGATGACAATTAGCCGGTCAACACATCAACAATGATACACAGATCAATTCATTAGGACTCGATCTGTGTTAGACGCAAAAATATCAGTTTGGTTGAGAGATTGACTAGGCTATAGAAAGGAGATTTTTTTAGACTGGATAATTAGACTTTAGCTGACAACACTCAAGGGCAGGCGAGTGCATTTAGCGATTCTGGTGGTGCTAAATTTTTTCTCGCGCTGTTTGATATTGCTTTTGGGTGAGCGATTTGATACGCAGATTTCGTGTTTCTAGACACTGTGGACATCTCAATGCGATGTAATATTCTTCACTGAACATCTCATCAAGCCAATCGTCTCCGAGCAAGGGGTCATCCCCTTTTGCTAGAAATTCATCCATCACCTCATATTCGCGGTTGCAGTCGGGACAAACCTTCAAATCGTGTCCAATTCGGATAATATCTAGCCAACTCATAGCTATCCTTTCGACAACGGATCTCTAGTACCAGCTTTCTCACTCAGCATCCGCGCAAAGTTGTGCCGTGTACTGGACGCGCCGCATCACATCAACATTCGCACGAGGACTATCATCTGTCTGGAGGGTATCAAAAAATCCTCGCAGGCTTTCACGCATCCCCACGAATCCGTAAGTGGGTGTGGAAGCGGGCGCATATTCAGGATGCCAATCGCCCCTTTCACCACGCCATCGCCACCGCCCCGTCTGTAAATCCGCAACAACCTCTCCTGACCGACAGGCAACACTCAATTCAATAACGGTTTCCTGCGGTACCACCAAATTGAACTCAAGTTGACCGATTCCCCCATTAGGATAAACCAGTGACGCCCAACCAGCATCCATCAGTGTACCGTTACTGTGGCAGCTGCCCACAACTGAGGCGCCAACCGCACCCCGTTTGAAGATACAATCCAAAACATCGAGATACCAACAGCCCAACCACAGGAAGAAGCTCTGCCCCTGGACCTCGTCATACCATTCACCGCCGGCATACCCCCAATTACACCATAGACGAATCTTCGCCATTAACGGTTCGTCTATCCTACCGGATTGGACACATGCCAATATAGCATCCATCACCGGCAGGTATCGGAGTTCCAAGTCGGCTTGAACCACACGTTTACTTGCTGCAAGCGTGTCCAGCACACGCGCGGCTGTCTCCGAATCTTCTGCGACGGGCGGTTCAAAAAGCAGATGCTTACCCGACAGCGCCGCCGCTTGAAGCACCGGCGCGTGAAGGGTATTGGGCAGCGCAATCAGGACAGCATCAACGGTCGAATCGCTCAACAGATCGTGGTAGTCCTCAAACGTCTTCATTCCTGAGCCAAATGTCCCCTTTGCGAGTTCTCTTGTGCTATGACTTCGCGCGGAGACAGCGACGACTTTAATCTGTGACATCTCTCCAAGCAACGGTGCATACGCCTGCCGAGCCCATCGACCAAATCCGATGATTCCAACATTTATCATGGCATCCTTCTGCCTTAACAGGTTACTGCAATTCATCCCCAATAGGCTTCATCCCTATTGTATCGGTGAGAAAGCGGTCGGGATGAGAGTATTCGAGATAACCTCTTCAACGATTGGCCCATTCGCCTCAGTCTGTTCACGCGCTTTAACCCATTCCGGATCTGCGCGGAATGCTTCCCATGCCGCCTCCATTGCGGCTTCGCTTTCATATCTACAGATATAAACCAATTCATTGGCATCTGAACGCGTCCAGAATCCAACGACTTCTATACCATGCCTTTCAAACAGACCAAAGGTGATGTTTTCAAACCGGCTGAGGATGTTCGGCATTCTACCTTCTGGAATTCTATAGATGCGCAGTTCATAAACCATCGTTATTCTCCTTATGTAGTTGTGCGGCGGTGTAAAAATTGGACACCACCGGATTGAAATATTGTCTCAATGTAACCAATACTTGAGATAAAAAAAACAGCTAAATCTAACCTATTGTTGTCACCATAACCCAGAACGGTTGACTCCCAACGGCGTAGTCTTGAAGCGGCTGCAATTCGCCGGTTGCTGCATCCACACGATAGCAGGTCATTGTGTCCGCAGACTCGCCGGCACCGTATAGGTAGGCGCCCGTCGGGTCAATATTGAACGAGCGGGGACTCGCCGAGATCGGAAAATGTCCAAAAGGGCTAAGCGTCCCATCAGTATCAACATTGAATCCAACAATGCTGTCGTGCCCTCGATTAGAGGCGTAAGCCCATTTGCCATTCGGATGCACCTCCACATGGGCGGTTGCACCGCCTTCTGTGTAATTCCCCGGCAAGGTCGAAATATTCTGAAAGATTTCGAGCGTACCTTTTTCAGGGTCGTAGCGGTGAGCAGTCACCGTGTTGCCCTGCTCGTTGACGATATAAGCGACATCCCCTTGGGGTCGAAAACAGATATGGCGAGGACCGGTTTCATCGTCCGGTGGTGCGAGTTCGGCGGGGTCATTGGGCGTAAGTTGACCGGTCTCGCTATCGAATCGAAATTGGTAGGTCCTGTTATTCGGACAGACATGTGGCACAAAAACAAACTGATCATCAGTCACTGAGAGGATGGCGTGCGCCTTCTCGCCGGTATCAACATATTGGACCCGTTCCCCGATTGCGCCATCGTCTTCTAGCCGATGCACGGTAACGCCGCCGCCGCCGTAATAGGCGGTGAGTAGGAAGTGACCATTCCTATCCGTGGTGAGATGGGCAGGAATTTCGATGCCGGCATCCACCTTGTTGATGAGGGTGAGTTCGCCTGAATCAGTGTCAAGACGGAAGCTAGCCAACGTGGTTGATCCCACATGACCGTCATACATTATCTCTCCAGATAGGTGAAGACAGAGGGCACCCGAAGGGCCGTGTGCATTGCTAGTCGAGCGCAGCTGTAATGCGCCCGAATCAGGGTCCATGTCGTAGCATTTTATCTGTTCGTCCCCGGTGAGCGAAACGAACACAACACAGCGTTTCTTATCGGTTTGCATAATATTATAAACTCCTACCTTGTAGTGATTTACTAGAACCTATACGAATCCTTCCAGATGAGGAAATCCAACGCAAAGGGTGTTTGATTGGCTGCTACAGAAATCAAGTCGGATCACATCTCCCCGAATTTCGCACCCGAATGTCTCAAATTCTACCATTCTAGACTAACCGCATGTCAATTGAATTTTACGCTAATTCAGTATGTTCGCAGCGATAACTTGAACACCAGACAATCGCGGACCGGGCTATTCGGGGACTGATTGTGAACGAACCTGCCACATCGTGACCTCCGGTGGGTCTAGCGTCAGGGAGTAGAGCTTGGTACCCGGGGAGATATAGAACCGCAACTTGATGTAAAACTCCCTTTTAGGCAGATTGGGGTAGCTCGATTGGCGTTCCTCGCTTACACCGGGCCAGTTGGCAACGCCATTCCACGACAACACACTGTCAAGGGTATCCCCGCGTATCGGATCGCAATCGGCGACAGTGAAACCGGGGATGGGCGCACCGGTGTCCTCTAATACTTCATATCGTAGCTCGCCGGCCGTGGCGTCTACATTAACCGTCACCCTTCCCCCTGATTCTTGGCGGAAGCGATGCGTCGTCAGAGTCCCCGGTGCATACGAATCCGCTTCCACGCTGACATAGCCATCGGACCGGAGTTGTGCAACGCCGAGCCCTGTCTGACGTTCTTTTGGGTTAAGCGCATGGTGCAATTGGGGTGTGCGGTTGTTGTGGGTTAAACCGACCCCGTTGTAGTAGAACCAAAGCATCCCATCGTGGTGAATAGGACCAGAGACGTACATCGACCCCCAATCCCATGCGCCGGGCTTGCCACGAGGAATGAATGGCTCGCGGTACCGCTTCCATGAGACCGTATCACGGCTTACCGCCAATTGTGGCTCAACGACCCCGTCCACCCGCGCTGGCAGTGCAGGCGATCCCGCCTCGTTTCCCCAGTAAAGCTCCGGCCGTTCGATGGCGTACGGTTCGGTCAAATCGGTAAAAAAGACATTGAGCATGATGATATGTAATCCGCCGTCCGTGCGGCTAGCTATATCATGCCCTGCAGCGTAAAACTCCGTTCCCGGCGGATCATCAAGGTCTTGATCAATGACTGTGCGCAAACCTGACCAATTGAGGCAGTCCGGACTGTCACGCCGTCCGAGAACGCGGGTTCGACGACTTGAACCGCGCTGGCTATAGAGTATGTAAGGTGCGTCCGGGTCAATGGAACCCCCGAAAGTTTCCGCGGGGGATCCGAAGGCGAAAAGCTGTTTCTGATGATTGTGAGGACCGGCGGGATAGTGGAACCAGTTGTATCCATCCGCCGAGTAGAGTGCCTGCCAGATACCTTCATGGGGCATGGTGGTTATCCGTTTCCACCGATAGGTTTCATCCGGTTCATGGACGTCGTAGAGGATATTTCCAAGCGATGGGCAGTCACTGGGACAACTGATGATGTTGTTGTCTTTGGAACCTTCAAACTCGATAATGCCCAAACTCGGACGTTCCCAATGAACCCCATCACTGGACTCCACGACGCACATCATCGAATTCACACCCGGATAGTAGATTCGAAATGTGTGGTTTTCCTCATCGTAGATGATGGGTCCACGAGCGGGTTCGCTCTCCCAAGTCTGGTCTGGATTAACTGTGTGAAGCGGTTCGTCAATAGTGATTTTCTCTGGACAATTGAGTACGCGATGCGCTCCAACCATCGATTCAACGAAGAAATCATCTATAAATGCCTGCTTCCCTGGATACATTTCCATACGGTTTTCCTCTAGGTCAATTCTACGCATCGACTGTAGTGTTTAATCCGTTGACAGGCTATCTTTAGCTGTGCTATGATGAAGATGTTTTTTGAGGAACTGTCCATCTTCGGCCTGTTCAGTATACAAAATTGAGGACAAAGAGACAATGAAGAACTCAAGGGAACAAAAACAACCAGCGCGTGTGGATAATCTGCTGCGCCCGGAGGTGTTGGATGCCTTTGACCGCACGACCTTCGAGCAGGAAGGATTTTGGGTGTGGGAAGGCATACTGACCGACGCCGGACGAAAGCAGTTTACTGCGAGTCTACAGAAATTGCAGTACATGAACGACTGCATCCTTATGGATACCGACTGGGCTGCGATCGACTTTGAGGCGCGTGGATTGGCACCGCCACCGCCGGAGCAAATCAACCCAGAGTTCCTGGAATCTTGCTGCGGCGGATCGGAGCAGATGCCCGGCTTTCTCAGAGCAGAGGTTCGTGCATACATGCACGAACACGGACTTCTCGGCCCGGGACCTGCATTAGTCACACGCGGGTACGATTCGCTGGGAGTTATGCCGGAATATTTCCCAGCTGGATACGATGACTTCATTATGGATGCCACCACAGCCCATCCGCAGATGATGGAACTGTTCAGAAAGCTTTTTGGTGACCGTTTCGTACTCGACCACTGTTTGATGCTTAACCGAGCGGCGGGATCGCGCGGGAGACGCTGGCACGCCCATCAATATCGAGATGGACAGTACGAGGTGGAAGACCCCATCGGCACCGGTAAGGAACTGACCCCTGAGTTTCTACAGCAGCAGTGCATCCGAACGCTGTGTTATCCAGAAGGGGCAGAGAGTGGCGATGGTGCAGAGCTTGGGGTTATCCCCGGATCTCATCTTTACCGTATCCCGTTTAAATGGAATACAGAGCGACCCGATGAAGACGCCGACATGCAAGCAAACTGGCTGAAGGGAAAGACCCACGCCATCACAGGCAAGCCGTTGGAAATTGTACACCTATCGCTGCCCCCTGGGAGCATGGTTTCATTTGTCCATCATATGCCGCATCACGTCCAACGTCGTCCGCCGGAAGCACCTACCCGGTGGGGATTGTTGATGGCGTATCGAACGCCAGATCCCCAAGCCTCTCCAGCCAAATGGACAAATGGCATCCCCACCCATTGGGTAGAACGTACTGCGGCGGCAGGAAAACTCTCCGATGCAGAACGTCGCGTGTTCGAAGCGGACAATTCCCTGAACTGAGATCAAGCCTGTGAGTCTACTGTTCGACCACCCGTCAGCTCTTTGTCGTAGCTCGGTCGAAACAGCTCAGTGAGAACAGCTGGCAACTCACCCCGCTGCGCCTTCATCGCCCATACCGGCGGGACCGAATGAGACGGTTGGGCGTAACCGGTAACATCGCCCGGTTTCTTGTAGCAGAAAAGCGAGCACCAACGAGTCGTCCTGTCTAACGCTTTGGGTGCTACAGCATGAGCAGCGTGTGACAGACACAAGATAACTGACCCCGGAGGCAGCGAGATATATTCAATCTGAAGCGGTTCCGAAGTTACGGGATGCTTCCGACCTGCCAACCAGCCCGCCCGCATCTCTTCGTCGGTATCTGCCCAACAGCCCGCTGGATCCCGAAAGAGGTGGCTCCCCCGAATAATTTTCAGACCGCCATCGTCCTTGGCTTCAAAGCCTTGGGGGTAGCAGAGCGTGAGATTGAAATTCGGTTGTCCTTGATACGCTGACAAGCTCGCCACACCGCAGTTATCCGCTCCGCCGCCGATTTTATGGCTGTGCCACGCACCGCCGGGATAGCCCGGCGGTCTCGTTAACAGCTGATTATGATCGAAATAGATGGCGTCGCTGCCGAGACTCACCCGTTGAAGCTGAAGCATCTGCGGATGTGTCAGAACGTTCATCAAGTACGGAACATGCCCTGCCGGAAAATATTCAGCAAATACACTGTGCTGTCGCAACGTTTTCACGCCCGCCTCATCATCGGACTGCGGCACCCTCTGGCTTCCTCCAATAGCATTATTAATATCCTCGATTGTGAGCAATTTTGTCGGTGGGGTTCGGCCGAGGGTGTGCCAGTCGATCTGTGTCCAATCTGACTTTAGCAATCTGTCGTTGAGTTCCTGACCATATTTCAACGCCTCTGTCCACTCCTCAACCGTTTTGGGCATCATGACCTCTTTCAGCACGGCATACCCATCCCTCAAATAATTGGCGCGGTCGAATTGTGCAGTAACCGCCGACATATCGAATAGGGGCTCACGATTTGCTTCTAATCGGTCCCAATCGTTCTCAGACCACTGCACAGGGGAGTGGTCAGTGGCGAGGAAGCTAGGGCGGGTGGCACGTGCAAGTTCATCGGTTGGACACTGCAAGAGCCGGGCTACAGTCGGGTTTGGCAGTTCGGGGACGAGGAGCGGGTTTTGGGGCATTGTAGGAGCAGAATCAGGCGATGACGCACTTCCTTTCATAGCTAACCTCTCTTCTCAAAAGCTATGGTCGGATTTTATGGAAAAATCGAATGCCTAGCATATTGACCTTACGGTTCATATCGGCCAAATAGAGAACCAACTTTTCCTTGATTTGTCGGACCGATAATGATAGTATCTCGTTGCAGTTTAGCACCTTGCGGTCAGACTGTCAAGTGGAAAAAGCGGCACTGCATAACAGGTACGGGAGTTCGTATAGCTTATCTCTCCAAAATCTGAATCATCTCCTGAATTATCACAAATTCAGTTACACCCAAATCGAAAAAGGATCCGAGGATGGTAAACATTGTCATGGTTGGCGCGGGAGGGATTGCCAGAAAACATGGCAGCTCGCTCATGCGTATCTCCGGTACAAATATCGTTGGCGTCGTTGATTCAAATCGGGAACGCGCTGAAATCCTTGCCAGTAGGGTTGGGGCATCGGTTTATGAGAACTTAGAAGATTGTACGGTAGAAGCCGATGTGGTATATATCCTCACACCGCCTTCTACCCATCGGGAATTGGCGTTGAAGGCGATTAGGACTGGCAAGCACGTCGTTTGTGAAAAACCAATCTCTATCTCCTTGGCTGATGCTGAGGTCATGGTACAAGCCGCAAAAGAGGCGGATGTGAAGCTGATGATTGCCTTTAACAACCGGTTTAGAAAGGGGTTTAAGCGTCTCAGGGAAATGACTAAGGCCGGCACATTGGGCAAACTCGTCAATATATGGAGCCAACGAATCGGTCGGGCAATTCCCCAAGGGTACAATTGGCGAACTGATCCGCAACTGCTTTGCGGTATGAGCATTGAATCTCTTTCGCACGATATTGATCTCATCCGATGGATAGCGGGAGAAATCGTCGATGTCCGCGCGAACATTGTTGTCTCCAATCCGGATCTACAGGGCTTCGACGATAATGCACATGTAGTCCTGACTCTGTCGAATGGAGGCACAGCCGTAATTCATGCCAGTTGGTCCTCTCACCTCGATATGAATACCCGAGGGGTCATTGGAACGCTAGGCACGGCGGTTGTGGAGGGGCCGGGACTATGGGATGGAAAACATTTCCGTTGGAAGACCTGTGAGATGGAACACGAGCACATCGAAGTAATCGATGATTCCTATGCTGTCTCAAATTCGTACGAGATGGAAAACCGGCATTTTATCGATTGTATCGCCAACGATTTGCCCCCGGCGATTACGGGTGCCGACGGCCTAGCGGCCCTCAAGGTTTCACACGCTATACTCGATTCTCACCACAAAAAAGAGGTGATTCGTTTGTGATTGTGGAGAATCGGTAGAACCTTGGGGCTGTCAAATTTAGCGATGGAAGCTATCTAGATGAACCACAACATGACATCAACTATTCTGTGGGAAGGTATGGGTGGAAGGAAAGATGCTTACCAAACAGCAGCAACAACATTTTGAGGTATTCGGGTTTGTCGTGCGTCGGCAACTGTTCTCTCCCGACGAGATGGCTATCATCGTCCGCGACTTTGAGGCGGCGATGCTCGAAGACCGAGATGGAAAACCTTTCGATGGCAAGACGCGCCAGCAGGTGAATGACTGGTTCCTTGGGCGGCCATGTGCCGAGTTATTGGTCAAGAGTGAACGTATCGAGGGACCAATTGAACAACTACTGGGACCTGGTTATACGTTCCACAAGGGAAACGACGGCAACTTCTACGTGGGAGATACCGTCTGGCATCCGGACATGGGGTGGGATCCGCATATCCCAGAGGGTCAAAGTGACCCCAACAAAAATGTCGGGGCGTGGCGGTATCACTATCATCCGAGCATTAAAGTTGCATTCTATCTAGATCCGGTCGGTAAGGATACGGGATGCCTGCGTGTCATCCCAGGCGCACATCGGAATCCGTACCACGACCAGTTGTGGTCGCTCCACCTGAACATCCCTACCGCTGCGTCGAAAGATGATCCCCATAAGTTCAAAAATGTGCGCCCAAAACTCCTTGAAATGTGGGAACAGGCGACCGGCGATAAGGAAGGTGCGGAACAATTCTTATCGGATCCCGATATAAACCACTTCGGAGTAGCGCCATGCGACATTCCGGCTTACCCCATTGAGTCCGAGCCGGGCGATGTTGTCTTTTTCAGCCATCAACTCTGGCATGCGTCGTTCGGAGGACGTGTAGGCAGGCGGATGTTCACGTTAAACTTCCGAAGCGCAGTGACCGAAGATGATGGATAGTATCTTGTGCAGAAGAATTCTATAAGAAAGGCATGTTATGGAATATCGTGAATTTGGAAGAACAGGGATGCGGCTGAGCGTTATCGGGACGGGAGGACTCCTCGCACACTATTGGGAAGGAGAATCCGGTCACCCACCGCCCGAAGAGAAGCGGAGAATCTACCTGCGAGCAGCCGAAGCTGGGATAAACCTATTTGATATGGGCTACGGGGATGAGGTTCATATCCCGGTAGAATTGAAGGGCAATACGGATGAGCGCTACTTCTCCCTGAAGGTCGGTGCTCCCGCAGCGGCGGACTTAGCGGGAATAATCGACAAACATCTTGTGAACCTCCGCAGAGATGCGATTGATATTCTCCGGGTACACTATTACGCCTATATGAAGGACCCCCAGTTGAGAAAACGCATCACAGATCTCAAACAGATGGGTAAGGTGCGAGCACTTTGTACAATACGCCACTTTGAGGAGGATCAAGATGCCTATGTAACACGGGGACCAGAAAAGGGGGCAGACGCAGACTTGGTTATTTATAATTACGTTTGCCGTGGTCAGGCACCGGGTATTCGAGCCTCGTCCAAAGCGGGCAAGGGAGTCTTGGTGATGAAAGCACTCGGCGGACAGTATTTGAGCTGGGGACATAAAGCTGGGACAGACTGGAGCAACGCAACGGAGGAAACTCTGGTACAGCTTTCACCCCTCGGTGAGAGTATGCGTAGCGAACTGTCGCTTGTCTATTCGTTTACGGCTGGTCCTTGGAGTGAATTGGCTAAATCGGGGGAAAAGATTTCGCCGACCGGGCAAGCGTTGTCATGGGTGCTTGAGAACCCAGGCGTGAGCACTGCTTTGGTGGCGGTTGCCAGTGTCGCAGAACTTGAAGCTGTTTTGGAGGGTGTCTAAAAAATACCTCTTACACGCTGGCTCAGTGAGGTTTTCATGAACATACAACTGACATCAGAACAAAAAAAAGAATATCAGCGCGATGGTTATACTATCGCCAAAGGTGTGTTTGATCCAGAGGAGTGCGACCGGTTTATCGGGTATATGATGGACCTACATGCCGGGCGCAAGACCGTTGAAGGCTATCCGCCACGCGAGCCGGACGACTGGCGGCGGACGCATAACCGGTCCCTTCACGAACCTATGGGGTTAGAGTGGATGCTGGACAGTAGACTATACCAACCGTTGCGAACGCTTCTTGACGACGAGCCGGATGCAGTGCAGAGTATGTATTTCTATGTCGGTTCAGAACAGCGGCGGCATCAGGATGCGTACCATCTTCCGGGTTGTATGTCTGCGTGGATTGCCCTTCAGGAGGTTGGCGCATGGAATGGGAGCATTCACGTCCAGGCCGGTTCTCATAACGGACCGATTATCGATAAGAAGGATTTTAGGACCGATGAAGACGGTAACCCGGGACCTTGGTATGGCTGGGATCCTGAAGACGCATTCGATGCACTTTTTGAGCGCAACGGACTTCCAGAAGTCGCTGTCGAAGCGTCAAAGGGGGACGTGGTATTCTTCCACGGTAGGCTTATCCATCGAGGCGGTCCAATTTTGGAGCCGGGGGCATTCCGTCACAGTTTCGCGTGTCACTATATCCCCCAGTCTTTTAATCCTTGGCCCTATGAAGCGCTGCCGAGGTTGCGGATCTCATTCGATAGGGTCTGCCGATTTACACCGACGCACTGACCGCCAACTTCATTTTTCCCTATTGCAAAACTCCTTTCTTAGTGAACTGTCTAGTTTATGGGCAGTTTTTCGGGAATTATATCGGATAGTGCCGATAATTTTTGAAAAAGGCGGAGTACCATTAAGATACTCCGCCTTTTTGAAATTAGATTATTAAAGAGAAAATTTTATAAGTCTTTGGACATTTTCTGAGCATTTTCTGACATTTTGGTAAATTCAGTTGGAGTAATTTGATTGGTAGCACTCCAGTAAAGTGTTGAGTAATGCCTTGACAAGTAGGGGATCCACTGACTATCTTTATGTATCCCAACAATAA
>JAJEAL010000010.1 GCA_022822785.1 Candidatus Poribacteria bacterium | reverse complement strand
AAAACTCGGTTTCTGGCATCTTTTCCAGTGATTTGAGGGTTTCTCGCGACAGCAAAAACAAAATGTCAACACGCCCTAATCGCGTATCACGCATCACGTTTCCCGCTCTTTGCACTTTTTCTTGACATGAGCAAAACAGTTCACCCAATTAACAAAAATGTTATCCCACCTCGAGTTATTTTCTTTGTCCTTTTTCTGGCGATGCTTTGGGGTGGCAACGCGGTTTCCCTGAAGATTGGACTGGCAGAATTCTCGCCATTTGCGTCGGCGGGATTACGGTTTTCGATTGGGCTCACGCTGATCACAAGCTGGGCATTGGCTAACGGCGTATCGCTTAAGCTGCAGCGTCACGAATATCTGCCGCTCTTTTTGAGTGCCCTCCTATTTGTCGTCCAGATTGCTGCGCTGAATCTGGGAGCGAACTTTACGCGTGCGGGTAGAACAGCTGTCATGACGAATACCTACCCGCTCTTTGTCGCGCTTATCGCACACTTCGTTGTTCCGGGCGATTACATGACGCGCCGGAAGGCGCTTGGATTGGCTTTCGCTTTCGGCGGCATCTGTTTCGTGTTTCGGGATAACTTCGTCGGTGGGCTCGGAGAGTTTTTGATTGGCGACCTATTGACGCTGTTGGGTGGGTTTCTACTGGGGCTGCTTATCGTTGTCACCAACCGTCTCATTCAGCGTATCAATACCTACTGTGTATTGGTGTCGCAAATGGTCATCGGTGTTCCTGCCTTTTTCACCTTGAGCGCGATTTTTGAGGGTAGAGCGGGATACGGGTTTTCCTTTCCTGCGCTGTTTGCGATTTTGTATCAGGGCGCTGGGATTGCGGGGTTCTGTTTCGTCGCATGGACGCTCTTGCTGAAGGACTATCCGCCGAGCCGTCTCTCGGTGTTCTTTTTTACGACGCCGCTCTGGGGCATTTTACTCAGTAACATCCTCATCGGTGAGCCGATTACGGTTGGTTTGAGTATTGGGGCGGTGTTGGTTGCGCTCGGAATTTATACGATTAACCGTTCTCCGAGTAGCCGCGAGGCGATTCGCCAGAAGCCGCGGGCATCTGCAAGGGCTGCACCAACAGATTTGGGTTAGTTCATTGGTTATTTGTTTGAATCACGGATTGACGCGGATTGGGGTTATATTGGTGGTACATAATTACGGGATTCAGCAGAAATGAAGTCGATTTTGGAAAATCGACCTACAATCGTGTGATTGCAATGGGTGAACCTATAGCGTCCATTTTTTTCTTGACCTAGGTGGGGATTTGTCTATAATCAAAACGAGACGATAAGGCAACGGCTAGCAGACATTTGTGACGTGTGGAGGTAATATCGGTGCGTATCACACAGGTAGAATCGATTGTGCTGAAACATCCATTTGGAGCGCCTGAAACCGGGGTGAATAGGGATTGGACCAACGTTCTCATACATACCGATGAAGGTTTGACAGGGATTGGTCGAGGGGGCAACCCGCAGCTGATTGCGCGGGATTTCGCTCCTGTTCTCATCGGTCAGGATCCGCGACAGATTGCCCGGCTCTGGGATGAGATGTATGAATCAGCGTGGCGGTATCGGGGCCCGGGACGTGGTGCGATGTCCACGATAGGTGCGTTGGATATTGCGTTGTGGGATCTGTATGGCAAGGCGTGCGGTCAGCCGGTGTGGCGGCTGTTGGGCGGTTATGCGGCGGTCGTTCCAGCCTATGCGGACGGTATCGGTTACATCGATCAGTCCGCATCGGAGGTGGCTGCGGAGGTGCAAGAGCACGCTGGTCTGGGGTTTGATGCGATTAAGCTGCATTTTAACAGCTGCACACCGCAGGAAGTGTTGGATAAGGTGCGCCTTTCGCGGGAGGTCCTTGGACCTGATAAGAAACTGATGATAGATGTGTCCCGTGCGTGGTCGGGGAAGGTGGCGGTGGAGACTGTTCGTGAGCTTGAACCTTATCAGCTGTATTGGATAGAGGAGCCTGTCCGGCACGACGATGAACCGTTCTATATGCGGATGGTGCAGGAAGCGACGAGTGCGATAGTCGCTGGCGCGGAGGGTGAAGGGACGCTCTACGGCATAAGGCGACTCATTGATGAAGGTGCACTTCAGCTGGTGCAGACGGATATTCTGATTGGCGGCGGCTATACGGGGCTTATGCGGATCGCTGCGCTCTGCGAGGCGTATCACATACCGATCGCACCTCACGGTGCCCAGTTTCCGGATGTCAACTGCCATCTTGTGGCGGCGGTGCCTAACGGATTGATGGTGCCGGCGTGTCCGAGCTGTGAGCCGTTCCAGATTTGGTCGAAGCTGTACGATCCGGCGTTTGAGGTGGTGGATGGACAGATTACGATGACGGATAAACCGGGGTTGGGGTTAGCGTTGGATTGGGATTTCGTGAATCGGCACCGTGTCAATCTTGAGGTGTAGACCGAAATTCAACTATAGTAAATCCTAACAAGACCCTTTCGCTCCCTGTGTCCTGTCCCGATGTAATTGGGGACTCGTCGGGCTGCGGTGCGGTTAAAAACCGCACCTACCGGGTCCGGGGACAATGCGGTTCGGTTTGGAGTGTCTCATTAATTCTAAAATCTACTATAGTAGGGCAACCACACGCCCCTACGGAGGATGCCTACTACTTTTGTGTGTAGAGGGGAAAGGCATGGATCAGGCAGATATTAACTATTTCCAGCGGCTCGGATTTATTCAGTACAAGGGTCTGCTCTCGTCTGAGGAGATAGCGGTGATTTCGGATGCTTTCGACGAGGGGATGCGGTTGGCACGTAAGGGTGCGCCGCCGCCGGGACCGGGAGAGCGTAGGCAGCAGATTATCCCGTTCTTCGACTACTATCCGGAGGTGCTTTACCCACTGCTGGACCACGAGAAGATTGTAGATGTTTTTGCGGGTTTGATGGGTGAAGATTTCATCCTAACCCTCAGCGAAGGAATTATCCATACCGGCGGCAGCGGGTGGCATCACGATGCCTATGCGCCGGAGGGGTTCTTTAGTATGCGGGCAGCGATCTATCTCGATCCGCTCGGCCCTGAGGATGGATGTCTGACGGTTATTCCGGGGAGCCATTTCAAGGAGTTTGGGGAAGCGCTTAATCAGATGAGAGATGAGCTCGGTGGGCTTCCTGACGATATGCCGGGGCGTTATCCGCTCTGCAATGAACCGGGGGATGTGCTGTTTATGAACCATAAGACGTATCACGCTGCGTTGAGTGACAATTACGGCAGACGTGCTATCCACATCAACTGCGTCCCGAATACGACACCTGAGCGGAATCGGGAACATTTTGATTGGTTGATTGGGTTTCTCGCTGGTGAGACGAAGGGTTGGGGACGATTTTATAGTGATCGCTTGATTTCGACGGCGGGTCCCCGTCGGCAGCGGATGTTGGAACGGGCGATTGAGTTGGGTTTTGGGAATACGGGACCTATCACGCAGCTGCAGGATTTGCAGTGAAGATGTCGATTTTGGAAAATCGCCCTCCGGTCGGGCAAACACAAGGGGTGAGTCTACGGAGTTATTGGGAGTGTCCGCTTGTTTTTCTTACTACCATAGTCTCAGAAAGGACGATTATTATGACAAACGAAGAAAAATTCCTCGTCGATCTCGAAGGGTATCTGGTTATCAAGGATGTCCTGACGGCAGACGAAGTTGATGAACTGAACACAATCATAGATCAAGGGGATCGCTCTGGGCATCCGACGCAGTGGGGCGAACCGTTCAGAAGGTTGATTGACCACCCAAAGGTGCTTCCTTATCTCATTGAGTTACTCGGTCCCAAATTCCGGCTCGATCACGATTACGCTATTTTTATGAGTCAGGGTGAAAGTCGTGGGCGGTTGCACGGTGGCGAGGATGGCGGTCGTCCTGGTGGCCCTGAGGGGGATCACTGGTATAAGTACCGTGATGGGGTGATCCGAAATGGGTTGATTGTGATGACCTACTGCCTAGCGGACGTGGGGGAAGGCGATGGCGGGTTCGCGTGTGTTCCGGGGAGTCACAAGAGTAACTTCGCGACCTACCTGCCCGCCGATGTGCGGGGTTTTGAGCGACCAGCCCATTACGTTGCGCAGCCGGCTGCCAAAGCGGGTGATGTGATTTTCTTCACGGAAGCGGTCATCCACGGCACGATGCCGTGGCGGGCGGCCCATGAAAGGCGATCGCTGCTCTACAAATATAGCCCTGGCCACTCTGCCTGGTCCGGCAGATTCTACGACCTCAGCGAGTATGGTGAGTTGACAGCGCAGCAGGAACGGATTCTATCTCCGCCCTCTATCGGCAATCGTCCCGATGTCGTTCAGGAAGAGTAGAGGGGACGTCAAACGTGAAAAATGAACCGGTAAACCGATGAGCTCTTGAACCAACATAGGGAGGGCGTTATGCGTTTTGGACTGAGCGGAACATTTTTGCCGAGCAATATGGATGACTTCACGCCGGCAATCGCTAAGCGGGTGAAGGAATTGGGATTTTCAGGGGTGTTCACCCGTTTTCGGGAGAACGATCCATTTGAAACGACGACCGCGCAATGTCACCGGGTGCGGGATGTCCTCGCGGATGAGGGCATTCGGATGTATCAGACGACGGGGTACTGGCAGTGCTTGATCCACCCTGACGAGACGGAACGGAAGCAAGCGGTTCGCACGGTGCAGGCGGCACTCAGGGTTGCGGGTGATATTGGGGCGCGTGGGATTGATACGGGACCGGGGTCGATGGATCCAACGGGTCCGTGGAATCCGCATCCGGACAACTGGAGTCAACGGAGCCGTGAGCAGTTAATTAAGAGTCTGAGGGAGTGTGTGACAGCGGCGGAGGATAATCAGGTCTATCTAAGCTTGGAGGGGCATCAGCTGGTCGTGCTCGAAAATGAGGATGTGACGAAAGAGATTCTTGATGCGGTGGCTTCACCGTGGGTCAGATCGGATTTGGACCCGGCAAACTGGGTCACGCTCAAGACGGTCTATTGGACGGGCGAGTACATCGATCGCATATTCGATGTCCTTGGCAACCACATTGTGAGTGGTCATGCGAAGGATATCCTTCTCACCAACGCGCATACGCTTCATCTACCGACCTGTGCGCCGGGTAAGGGGATGCTGGACTTCAAGACGTATATCCGTCGGATGCACGCGCTGGATCCGGAGTATCCGTTGATTACTGAAGGCGCCCGAGAGGACGAGTTGCCGGCGGTGAGCGATTTTCTGCATCAGACAGCGGCGGCGCTAGGGATTGAGGTGCTTGCGTGAAACGTGAAAAGCGTTTGGTTTATGCGTTCAGTCGGTTTTCACGGGTTCCGTTCCCCAACGAAAAGCAGCACTGAAGTCCCTCTTACTCGTTCAGCTCATTGCTTATCCGTAAAATGGAGCGCTAGCATCATAATAGCAATCCCAATGTAACCGATCATAGAAAAGATGGGATAGGCCCCCAAAAGTCCGGCCACCATAAAAAGAGACAAGATGCCGAGTCCCACGGTCAGTAAGAGATAGTACAATTTACGCTTCATTTGGCCCCCTCCGTGAATTAACGCGCTCCCGTAGAGATTCTCTCTAAAGTCCGCTAATCTGAGACTGTCGATTTTGGAAAATAGACCTATCGCTGTCGGTAGAACCTAGTCCGACTCTGAGAAATAGAATGCTGGGTATGGAAACGGTGTGATCTGTAGGTTGAAATGTTTTCTGACGTTTTCTGCGTGAGCGAAGATTCGGACAAATGTCCAGCCTGACTGCCGGGTTACAATGAAGATGCGTTTGCCGTTGTGGGTGTCGAGCTGGTATACGGGTCGTCCATCGATCCAGTGGGTTTCTGGTAATTCCCGGTAGCCCAGCGCATAGATAGCTTCGTGCGGAGTTAGCGTTCTGTGGGCATAGAATGAGAGCATCACGACTTTGTTGTGGAGCAGCCCTGCGGTCAGCCCTCTGAATCGATATTTATCTCCGAAATCGTAGGTGGGTGTATCGTTTTCTATTGTTTTATGCGCTTCTCCGAGTATGGATTCGATGTCGGTGTGAAAGGTGACGAAGTTTGCTCCAATCAGATTGTCGATCCCGTTCATCTGTTCGGGTGTCAGGTCGAGTTGCGGTATGGGGGGAGCGCACCCGGATAGTAGGAGTGACAGACACACAATACAGACAAAGCGGAGTAGCATAATCACTTCTCCTTAATCTCTCCCCAAAGCAAGGGCACTTTTTTGCGCGGTAAAACCGACAAGGGAGACTTCCATTCTTGTGGATCAGTGTCAACGAAATCACCAAAGGTCAACTGAATGAACCGCTCATTCTCAAGATACATGCGATAGAGATGCCAACGCTTGCCGCCACCATGCCCGGAAAAGAGGATAGACTTTCCATCTGCCCCGAATGTTGGATTCGCAAACCGGATGGGCATCCGTATCTGCTTCTTCAGGAATCCTTGGTTCCTATCAAACATGGGATCAACCTTCATGTCGGGGACGGGATGACGAAAAGACAACCTTGCCAGAGACATCGCCCACGATTAGTATGCACAAGCAGGTGATACAGACAAAGCGCAGTAGCATAATCAACCCTCCTTTATTATAGGCAACCTTTGATAGACAGTCTTAATCCTTGATTTTGTGTTAATTGACTTAGGAGACAAGCCCAGTACGCCCATGTTAAGAAATAGTGCAAAGAAGCCGAGTTTTCAAGAAAAAACTCGGTTTCTGTTCGTGCTCTGCACTTTCTTTTTACATAAGCCGCCCGGTAAAATCGACTTCTGTAAATACTTATCAAATTCTGTGCCAAACACCCATTGAGTATGAGAAATCTAGTCAGGATAATTTGTAGATTCCTCAAACCGGCGGATCTCATCGTCAAAACCGAATAGGAATCGTTCCCTACAAAGGGTTTGCGAAGTTACGGGTATGGTTGTGGAGTGACATGCTATCCGACTTATTTACACACTTTGAATAACTTTGTCCTTAAGACTGTCCTGAAATGGAGGCCTTTGGCTCGGAGATGGGTTAGAGATTGCCCTATACCGTGCAAACCGGCTGTCGATTTTAACTTCAAGTGCAAAGTCTTATGTCGAGATGGGAATCTCGACCTACAGACTGGGATTAATGAAGCATGATATGTAATAAGTAAGCAGAGACAGAACGCAGATCTGCGTTCCCTAGGAATTAATCGCCCTAGAGGTTAGGGTCGGGCAAGATGCCGGACCTACGGGCTGATAATTCTTTAGGTCATTGTTGGGTTTCCAACGCGCCCCCTTGACGTATGGGTGTCGATAGGGGATTAGGAGGTCCAGTCGCGTGCGAGTTGTACCAAGAGTCGCACACCGTAGCCGGTGCCGCCTTTGCTGGGGATGTAGGATGAACCTTTGACATCCCATGCGGTGCCGGCGATGTCGAGATGTACCCACGGATAACCTTCGGCAAATTTCTTCAAGACCGCTGCCCCGACGATGGTGCCCGCGGTTCCGTCACCGATATTTTTCACGTCAGCTATATCGCTCTTGATTAACTCGTCGTAATCGTCCCACAACGGGAGTTCCCACACCCGTTCATGTGTTTTGTCGGCGGCGGTTCTGATCTTGTCCATTAGTGCGTCATCCGTTCCCATCATCCCACAGGCAAGATTACCCAAAGCGGTGACCACGGCGCCGGTGAGGGTTGCGAGATCTACCGCCGCCTTCGGATTGTAATGAGCGGCATAGCCTAATGCGTCCGCCAACACCAATCGGCCTTCCGCGTCTGTATTGAGGATTTCAATCGTCTTGCCGCCGTAGGTTTCGACGACATCGCCGGGACGCTGCGCGGTTGCGCTCGGCATGTTTTCGCTCGCTGCGATGAGCCCGACGACGTGGAGGTCGGGTTTAAGCACCCCAACGACGTGCATCGCGCCGAGCACTGCCGCTGCACCGGACATATCGTGCTTCATGTCCATCATACCGGAGCCGGACTTGAGCGACAACCCACCGCTATCGAAGGTGATGCCCTTCCCAACAAACGCGACGGTGTCCCTCCCTTCACCGTCAGGGATATGCTCCAAGATGATGAATCGTGGTTCTTCGACGCTTCCTTGAGACACGCCGATTAGTGTGCGGAACCCTTTCTCTTGAAGCTGTGCGAGGTCAAAGATTTCGCATTTCAACCCGACCTCATTTGCGACTTCGACCGCTTTGTCAGCGAGTAACGTTGGGGTGAGGTGGTTCGGCGGTTGGTTGCTCAGGTCGCGCGCGAGGTTTGTCCCTTTCGCAATCGCGTCCCCGATCGCAACGCCTTCTTCGACCAACGACTTGGTAGCTTCGTCTGTTACGAGGAAGGTGATGGCATCGAGCGCCTTGACCTTGTCGAGTCCTTCTGTCTTGTGCTGGTTGAACTGGTAGAGCGCGAGTCGGCTAGCTTCGGCGGCTGCCTGGGCTATCTCTGGTGGGGTTTCAGGAGCCAACGCAATAACAACGGTTTTTAGCCCCATATCTCGTAGTTCTTGGACTAATTTGCCGGCTGCCTGACGCACCTTCTCTATATCGAGGTCCTCGTTTTTTCCTAGACCGACTAGTGCGATTCGTGAGGCGGTAATTGCGTCTCTGGTGTAGAGCAGCGCGGTCTGTTTGTGCTCGCCTTTGAAGTCGCCGGTGTCGATGAGTGCACTAATTGCGCCATCGGTTGCTTCATCGGCGGCGCCCACTACGCTGACAAGGGGTTCGTCTTCAAATATGCCGAGTATAATGGCATCGGCGGGTTCGGTTTTGAAATCTCCAACTTTGACGTTGATTTGCATCCTATGATTTCCTTTCGGTTGTTGGTTCATTGATTGATTGAATTGATGTAAAGTTGTCTGAATCGCGGATTGACGCGGATTAAGGGATTATGCGGATAAAAAACAGTATCCCTTGTGCTATAAACATGTCGTCCCGCTGGGGCTAGTTTGATTTATAGGTTCATTGGTGGGTCGGTGGATTGAACGGATGAACCTTACATATTGCTTTCTGCGTTTACGCCTCATTATATCTTTCTTGGATAGTTTCGATGAGGTCGGTGGTTGATTTGCCGGGGACGTTTAAGCCGACAATCACTTTGCCGCCGTTGGATTCGACGACGTGCCGTTCGATGACTTGCTCGATGGTGTAGTCGCCGCCTTTGACGTGGATGTTCGGCTTGAGGGCGGAGAGTAGGTCGATCGGATCGAGTTCTGGAAAAACTGTGACGTAATCGACACATGCAAGCCCGGCGAGCATTTCGGCGCGTTCGTCTTCGGGGACGAGGGGTCGGTTTTCGCCCTTGAGGACACGGACGGAGTCGTCGCTGTTGACGCCGACAACGAGGAGGTCACCGAGTGCTTGTGCGGCTTGCAGGTAACGGAGATGCCCGACGTGGAGCACATCGAAACAGCCGTTGGTGGTTACGACGGTTTTGCCGTCTGCTTTTAACTGCTGGACAATTTCGATTAGTTGGTTCCGAGGATATATTTTTTTGTTTAGCATGGTTTGTAACCTGTAAGTTGGTAATGCGTAAAAAAGTAGACTTGTGCAAAAGAAGGTGCAAAACATAAAGAAAGAAGACATCAACGCAAAGACGCAAGGAAGCAAAGGCGCAAGGGAAAAAAAGATAAGAATTTTTGTTATTTTTCTTCCTGCTCTACGCCCTATCGTTTTAACGATTTTGCGTTCAATTATTTTTCGTTTTGCATGATAGGTAACCCGTAAGTTGGTAATGTGTAAGAAGTACAGGTTTTCGACTATTTCTTCGAGGTGAAAACCGTTAATAAAGATAGAGAAACCGAGTTTTCAAGAAAAAACTCGGTTTCCGATACTTGTGTTTTCGGTATATCCGAGTTAGAAATCTGGCAGCGGGGTGTAGGTGTTGAAGCCGTCCGTCCGATCCTGACCGCGCAGGAGATAGATGTGATGATTCGGCCTCAGTGAGGGGTCGTGGCAGCGGACATTTGCCGGCATATAGCGCATGGTGTAACCGCATCGACGTTTCTGTGAGGTGTTTGGGGTGGAACCGTGGATGGTGAACGCATCGTGGAAGTGGCATTCACCGACCGCTAACTCCAAATCGACAACCTTTGACGTATCCATATCTTCGGCGATGACTTCGCTGCCGAACAGGTGCTTTTCCCGATCGACCGACTCGTATCGCCGATCCCTGAGTTTATGGCTGCCGGCGATTACGCGCATACAGCCGTTTTCGACGTTAGATTCATCAACGGCGAGCCACATGGTGATAACGTGCATCGGTTGTAACCGATCGCCCCAGTAGACGCCGTCCTGATGCCACGGCACGGCTAGCCCGTCGCTGGTGCGCTTGCTGATGAAATGGCTTGACCAGAGCAGGATATCGGAGCCGATGAAGCGTTCGATTACATCAAGCACCCGCGGGTCGGTGAGGTATTTGAAGAGATAGGGGTGCTCGAAGTGGGGCACGTCCATCTGCTCCGGGCGTTTGCCTTCGGGGAGCGCTGCGATCATGTCGTCGACGTAATCGCGCAGCGCGTCCAATTCAGGTTGGGTGAAGATTCTGCCGAATTTGAGGTAGCCGTTCTCGTTGTAGAACGCGACTTGTTGGTCGGTGACCGTCGTTTCGGTTTGCCAGTTTTTATCTGTGTTTGTGGCACTCATTCTGTTTCTCCGATTGTCTGAATCGCGGATTGACGCGGATTAAAAAAATAGGATAACCTGACCCGCTTCTGTCATACACAACAGTAGCCTCAATCATCCAAAATCGACAAACGGCGGGCAAACACAAAGGGTGCCCCTACAATCAAGGCAACCGCCTAAATATAAAGCATGGCGGTATTTATCTGACACAAGTTAAGGTGCTCCTACAATCAAGACAACCCCCTAAATCCCCCTTGTCAGGGGGACTTCATTGGTTAATTGAATTGGTAAACGCCTGTCTGAATCGCGGATTTAAGAAGATTCGTCGTCGGTGGTACCGATTGCTGAGATGTAGTCTGAATAAGACTGCCAAGCTCAGCGCATTACGGTAACAGGGCTTGGTGGAATTGTATCTCGCCGTCCTTAACGGTGTTGACGATCAAACCTTTGATTGCATGTCGATTGTCATCAAAGTGGGATAGTATTGTCGCCCCGCTATAGTTCTGGGTCGCCTCAATTTGGTCGCGAATTGCCGCAGGGGTCAAGTCAGCGGCTCGGCGCATCGCTTCAATGACAATAGCCGTGGAATCGTAGCCGAGTGCCGCGGGACCATCGGGGGCAATACCAAATCGTGCCGTATAAGCGTCAATGAATTGATGTGCTTCTTCACTTAACTGATCTGGTGGTCTGTTGGCCGCAAAGTGGTTTGCAAAGAAACTCCGTTCAAGCGCCGTCCCGCCAATTTCAACTAAGTCGGGTCGATCCCAACCGTCGCCACCGAGGAAGGTGGCGGTAATACCGATCTCGGTCGATTTTGCCCCTTTAACTGCTAGCGGGAACTCAGGACCCAAGCCTGGCAGAAAGATAACATTGACGGGTGGATCTACTGCCGCGATTGCGGTCAACTGCTCGGTGAAGTCGAGAGTCCCTGTCTCGTAAAATTGACGCGCTGCAATTGTACCGCCTAGTGCAGTAAATCGTTCAATGAAAGTGTTTGATAAACCCTCTGAATAGCTGCTGCCTGTCTCCGTGAGGACTGCGGCGGTTGTCGTGTCCAGTTCCTGTATCGCAAAATGCGCCATCACACCCGCCTGATACGGATCTATGAAAGCGCCCATGAAGGAGAAATTTCCGTTTCGTGTCACATTCGGATTGGTCGGATAGGTGGTTACCATCGGTATGCCGTGTTGTTGGGCAATTGCTCCGACCTCCACAGCGATTACACTGTAGTCCGGGCCCACGATTGCTAGGGCACCGGCATCAATGAGCTGCTTCGCGCGTTGGACCCCCATTGCCGGATCACCTTGATCATCCATGATGAGCAGTTCTACCGGTAATCCATTGACGCCGCCTGCCTCGTTTGCGAGGGCAACCGCTAACTCAGCGCCGTTCCGAGTTGTGCCCGGATCGGGTGGACTGTAGATGAAGCCGATGTTGACTGAAGTTACGCTGTCAGGGGTGTCGGGTGGAACAAGCTGTTGAACTAGGTCGCACCCTAACAGGGAAATGGCCAATAAGAAAAACAGGATAAAAGTTCCGTAAATCGAAGTATAGCTGGGCATTACTCTATTTTGTTTGAGCGTCATAGGAATTTTCCTTTCGGTTGAAGATATTAATGATACTACTATTTATCGCCGCACGGCAATGATTTCTCCGCACGAGGCCGATTTCTGGATTGTCTGAACCGCGGATTTCAATCCGTCTTTTGGGGTATGAGCCCCGATAAGATCAGGATTCAAAGCAACACTTCCGCGATGTCTTCTGGCAGCTTGACCCCGCTTCTCCGCTCAAAGTCTGGGCTGCCCGCGTATTCGTTATGAAATCCGTGGACGATATTTACGCCTTCAGTCTTTGGACGACACCTTTCTGATCCTGTTTATCCTTCCATCGTGAAAATCCGGGCTCAGATAATTTAACACAATAGGATATTCTTCGTCCTGCAGCATCATTCAGGGAGACGAATTCGCTCGGTGAGCTCGTCGTCGATGGTGATCGCCAGTGGTCCGTCGGGACTGAGCATCCTGCTCACCATGAGTGCTTCGAGCTCCCTTTTCTCCAGTTCGGTCAGTTCGTCGGGAAAGGGGCCGTTGATGAATTGCTTGTAGATGCGACTAGTGTCCCTGAACGGCAACATGAACATCGGGATCACGGCTTGTAGCATGGCGGCACGTTTATGTGGGGTGCGATTCACGCCTGCACGATGCCATGTCCGAGAATCGTAGACGATATAGCTGCCCGGTGGTGCCTCAACGACATCGGCATCGGGGCCGGTGTAGGGCAAGCCTCTGGCTTCCCGATGTCCCGGCGTTTTGTTTGCGTTTCCGGTGCCCCACTCAGCTGGTGGTCCTTCGCCGCTTGCGTGTGAGCCGAGTTTGAAACAGGTCGCCCCATTTTCCTTGCGAAACTCGGAAACGCACAGGTTGCGCTGGACGCCGAGGACCAATCCATCAACCTGATGCACAGGTATCCGGTCGGGTATCCTACCGGCGATGCCCCAGAGGTACGGGAAATCGGAATGCCAGCCTTGGACGTTCCGTTTGCCGTCGTCTTTGGGGAGTATCGCAAAGCCGGGCGAATGTCCGAGCCGAATGTCTTGGACCCCCATATATTGGCGCATCAGCCACAGGGAGACCGGCTCCGTCGCGATTTTTGCGACGGCTGCGGTCTGGAGCATCGGCGCCATGCTCCGATCAAACTCGCCGCTTTCCTCCCATCGTCCGGTGTAGCTGACCCGTTCCAACTCCTCAATGATGTCAGGGGCGATGATTGACGGGAAACAGACCCATCCGTTCTCCCTGAACGATTTCAGGTATTCTGATGGCAGGTGTGCGGGCCCGTGTCCGGTGGTGAACAGCGCGGCGGCATCGCTGAGCGTCCCGTCACTGGCGAGCCATTTCGCCCCATGCCGGAGGTAGCGTCCATCTTTAGAGCACGGGGATTCCGTTTCAACGACGAGACCGGTTGCCACATGGCGATAGGTTTCTCCGTCGGCATCCCATATCGCCTTATCGTCTACATAGTCGAAGGTCCCCAATCCGTCATCGGACGCGCCGAGGAAATCGCCGTTGGGTGCGCGGAGTAACGTGTAGTGTGATGACGGCTTTTCAACGCGGGTAACGGTTTCTTGAAAAATCTCGTCTTTTGGCATCGGTATTACCTCCCGGATTTGTTCATCTTTTCATTGGCATATTGATTGGTTCAATTGTAGGTCAAGATTCATATTTCGATACCCAAACGTCGGTTTTGGAAAATCGACCTACAGAAGACTTGATAGAAATAGTCTTTTGCACCACGATCTGTTAGATTGCGATCCGAGGGCGCAAGTTAAATGAAGATTATTTTTTTAATTGGGTCATCTTCGAGCGATGCCCGGTGCGGTTGGAAACCGCACCTACCGGGTTTGGGGAAAGTGCGGTTGGAAACCGCACCTACCGGGTCTGGGGAAAGTGTGGTTGGAAACCGCACCTACCGGGTTTGGGGAAAATATAGAATTATCGAATTATTTTTTGAAACCTCATACAGTTTGCGCTACATTTGTCAGCACTCGTGAATCAACTCAAATTTCGTGTGGGGCGTGACCAAATGTTTCGTGATAGTCGTCGTGGACCATACCCTTATAATTGGTGCGTTCGGTTATCGGGAGATCGACGGGGGTCATGCCGCCGAGCGAGGGCTCATAGAGTGCGATGCACATCTCCGTCCCGATAAATCCCTGATACATCGGGACAGGCGGGATTCAAAGCAACTGGGGATAGGGTGGCGCATTGGATTGAAAACTCCTCCACATGGTGCTCCGCTGGAGCACAGAAATTAAAAATATCGACCGGCTATAGACATATCGCTCCGCTGGAGCGGAAAGCAGAGCAGTTTACAGACGAGGCAGCCTCAACCCTACGGCACAATGCTGCTAGTTCGCAATCGTGGATACGCTCACCGGTCAAAGAACGATAGTGACGCGTGAAACGTGAAAACAATCTGTTCAAGGAACCAATGAACTAATGGACGACCCCAACCTGTTCGCACCACATGTCCAAGAGCTGCATATTTGAGAGCGTGTCGTCCCAAGACATGGCGGGTGCTTGGCGTGCGTTGATGTGATTGGCTACGGTATCCGCTTCATAGGTGAAGAGGTCACGGTCAACAGGCACTTCAATCTCAGTAGGTTCGCCCTCGCCATGAGGTTGGACGATAATCGTCGATGAGGGGAAGACGGTGTCAAGTGGCAGCGGTTCTTTTGCACCACGACACGGCGATGAGGGCAGCCACGGATTTGGGACGGTGATTACGCCCTCTGAGCCGTGGACGGAGACGCCTCTTCCAACGTTCCCTTCGACGGCGGCAACGATATCCGCGACGATGTCATTCTCAAACTTGAGCGCGGCTGCGGCGACGTGGTCTACCCCTGTGGGGCCGACTTTCCCGGTGGCTCTTATCACCGTCGGATGCAGGAACAGTTTACCGTCGGCGGCCCCGGCGATGAGGCGGACGACCGAAGCGGTATAGCACCCCAGATCGAGGATACCGCCGCCGCCCATTTCCCGGTTGTAGATACGGCTCTGTGGGTTGAAACCGACCTGTCCACCGAAGGTCGCTCGCACCACGTGTATATCGCCGATTACCCCGTCTTGTATGAGCTGAACGAGTCGCTGGATCTGTGGGTGGCACCGATACATAAACGCCTCCATCAGGAACACATCGTTCTCTCGTGCAGCGTCAACCATCGCTGCGGCTTCGGCGTGATTCATGCTGATTGGTTTTTCGACGAGGATGTGCTTGCCGGCTTCGGCGCATTTTATCGCCCATTCGGCGTGGAGTGGGTGGATTGTTGCGATGTAGATGGCATCGATATCGTCGTCCGCTAGCAGTTCGTCGTAGCTAGTGTATTGCCGGGGGATTCCGAAATCGTCCGCCAGTCTGTCCATACGGGATTGGGTGCGGCTCGCGACCGCAAGAATATCCCCGGAGTCGGTAAAACGCATCGCGTTACAGAAGACGTAGGCGATGCCGCCGGCGCTCATGACGCCCCAGTTTAGCATCGGTTTCCTCCTAAGTAGGTTCATTGGTTCATTGCTGGTGAGTGGTTACGGCATACAGAGTATGCCTACTATTTTGCTGCTTCTTCTCGCGCAGCGGCGAGGGGGTGCATGATACCGGCGCCGGGGGGCCAGACGCCGGGCTCGGCTTTGATCCAGTCGCACAATTTCTGAGCATGTGGTGTCAGCGTCTCCCAGATTTCATGGGGCATGACCACCTTAAATCCGTCTTGGGTGCGCCACGGGGCGGCGTACTCGACGTTTGGCAATGCCCTGACCTCTTTAGATAGATTGGGGGTCGCACCGTGCCATGCTCGGTTATCGCGGAAGACGCCTGCGCCGGCGGGTGCTCCGACTAGTGTCGAATGCCGCATCCAGTCCGGTTCATCGTCGGTGTGAGGTGGTGGCTGTTGTGCAGCATGTGTACCCGGTATCTGACGGATAGGACCGTTCTCCCACGTGAGGTCTGCCATCAGGAAATTGATGGTGACCGTTGGCGGCGTCATCTCCATGATCAGTTTGATTGTCGGCACGTCGAAGTTTCCCGCACTGTCGGTATTGAATTCGACGCCGACCCGTCTCGCCTGCTCGACACGCGCTTCCGAGAGGTGTTGCCCGTCCCTACCGTCGGAGTGTAGGTGTTGATACTCGATTGCGCCCGGCAGGCAGAGATCGCCGCCGGAGCCCCATACCCGGTAATCGGACGAGCCGAAGATTTCCGTGACGATAGGGGTTGTTGTGGGTAGGTCAAGCATCCTCGCCCATGCGCGATGGTGGAGCATCTGCCTTGACGCGGAGCAGGTGCCGTAGCTATATCGGTGTGGCAGGCGTCCGGTTTCGGTCATATATTTTCTTTCGCCGGGTCCGGGGGTTTCGAGGATTTGTCTTAGTGCCTCGGCACAGCCTGCTCTCCAGCGCTCCAGTTGTTCGGGGTTGAGCAGGTCACGTACCACAACAAATCCGTCTCGGCGGAAAATCCGAGCGGCGCGTTTGACTTCGCTGGGATCGCAGATTTCGAGACCGCGGATGCCGTTGTGCTCTCGGAGGTGTGCCCGCAACGCTTCGACGTCCGGATCGTCGTAAACGCGGCGTTTGGGGGATCGGTTGTCCGGCACGGGCACCACTCCGCGGTTGCTCGCCAAAAGGTTGCCGTATTGGTCTAGGGTCTCGTTGGGCGGGGTATTTTCGTCCCATCCGACCTGTGTTTCCCGATGGACGGTTAGGCTGTCGAGTTCTGCTTGTAGCTCGCGTTTCCTTGATTCGGTCATTGATAAACCTCCTTATCCACGAATATGGTGCGGGTTCCGTTCTTCACTCGCTAAAATCAACATAGAACGTCGAGATATGAATCTCGACCTACGGGCTACTGTTGTCCTGCCGGGGCTAAATACGCCAATTTCGATTCCTATTTACGCATGATGCTGCATTTCAGTTGGCAATCGTGGGAGATTGGATACCAACCCCGACGCATCTAACCGCCCGTCCTTCAATATCCGCTCATCTTCAATAAGCCTTGCGCTCCGCCCCGATAAAAACTGGAACGAAAGGTAGGACACCTGGCGGGTGGGAAACCCCGCCCCTACGATTAGGCACACATAGTAATCCGTTGGGTGTCGTGCCGTAATTTGCACAAAGGTTACGGCATACGGAGTATGCCTACTACATTAATCCTAACCTACAGGAGTGCGGGGAACCGGCGCTGGCCCCGGTAGGTTATGGTAATTTTAGAATCAGTAAGGCACACCCAATGCAAAGCTAACCCCCTAAATCCCCCTTATCAGGGGGACTTGGGAAACGGTAGCACACTTTTGATCTGCCTTTTTCACGCATCACAGGCATTGAGGATGAGCTCCAAGACCTCCTGCTGCTGTAGCCATGTGACGGTGTGCGTTTCGTAGGGTTGCGATGCGCCGGGGTAGGGGGTCGGGTTCATTACTACGACCAGCTGGTAGCTGGGAAACAGAATCACATAATGTCCACCTGCGCCCCAGGCGGTATACCCCTCGCTTGGGAGGTTGTGCCAGAGTCCGCCTTTCTGGTTGGTCCAGAACCCGTGTCCATATCGCCACATATTCTCAGGGCTGTTCGCCAGAATATCGGGCGCGACGACCGTTGCCTCTCGTAGCCAGCTTTCGGGGATGACGGATTGCCCTTGCCAGCTGCCCCAGTTGCACCAGAGCCAACCGAGACGTGCCAGTGCTTCTAAGCTGGTGAGAATCGCGGAGCCCCAGCCGAAGATGTGGAGCCGTGCTTTGTCGTGCATTTTTTGGGAGCCCGATGTATACTCCCAATCGGCACCGATGACATCAGCGATTTTCTCCTTGTAAAGGGGCCCGATTTTCGGCGATTCTTCCGGACGGTTGACATCGTACAGCCCGTACGCTTTCTCGATGCAGTGTGAGAGCACACACATCCCGTTGGTCTGATAATTGAACACCTGTCCCGGCGCTTCGTCCGGTTTCATATATCCCGACACGTTACAGATTAGGTGGCGCAGTGTGATCCCACGGTTCGCTTCAAACGCCCACCGTCCTTCTTTGGGGCCTTCGCCCTCTGGCACCTCCATGAGCTCCGGATAGTAGTCCACAGCGAGGTCGTCGGCGCTACCGATTTTGCCTTCCGCAATCGCTACCCCTAGCATACTCGACAGGATTGACTTATTGGCGGAGGCGATGTGACGTTTTTCCGCGCTTGGACTGTTATGCGTCCATTCCGCGACGAGATAGCCGTTCCGCACAATCGCCACACGGTATTGAGCGTCTTCAAACTTTGCGTCGAGCCACGCCTTGGCACGCTCTAACTTCTCAGGGTTCATCCCTACATCGGCGGGGGGAGCGATCTGCCACTCCGCTTTCGGAAATGTCTTATCGAGCATTGTAGGACCTCATTTTGTTTTGGCTTATGTCAAAAGAGAGTGCAGAGCGACTTGGAGAAACCGAGTTTTCAAGAAAAAACTCGGTTTCTTTGCACGATTTCTTTACATGAGCGTTCGTTTTTTTGCGTTTGCGAGCACGAGCTAGCCGAGTGTGATAACCCCTTTGATGTAGCTGGGATCGCCTGCGACCAGCTGTTGCATCAGGTTCGGATACTCCTCCAAAGTCGCCGTATGCGTGACCAACGGTTCGAGATTGAACACGCCGTTGTGCATCATTCGGATAGCGGCTTCAAAGGTGTCGCGAATCTTCGACGATGGCGAGGAGTTGACGATTGTGAAGCCGCCCATGTGCCATTTGGTTGGGTCGAAGGTAGCGGTCGCGCCCTTGAGCCAGCCGAACAGGTTGATCCGTCCGCCGCGCTTGACGATATCGGTGGAGAGGTCCAGACCGCCCTGATGCCCCGATGTATCGACAACGACATCGATTTCCCGTGCCTTTAGGTCTGCGGCGAGTTCCGTCGGATCGATTTCGGCTGTGTTGTAGACTTCGTCCACGCCGAGCTGTTTTGCGAGATCCAGACGGTTTTGGACCACATCAATGGCAATCAGCTGATCGAGCGGATGGTGTAGCAAGCCTTGCGTAATCAGCAGTCCCATGAATCCACACCCGACGACGGCGATCCGGTCTCCGCCTTTAATTTGGCAGTGATCGACGCCGGTGACTGCACAGGAAACGGGCTCCACAATCCAGTATTCATCCGGTTTTTCGGATTCAGGGATTTTGTATAGCCTCTCTGCGGACAGGTTTCGGACGGTCGCGAAGCCGCCGCCTGCGACGCGGTCGCCTTCTTTCATGCCGGTGACGCCGGCGCCAATTTTGCTTACGTAGCCGACGCCTTCGTGTCCGGGCGGTGCCATGGGGTTCATTTGGTCGCCTAGTTTGGCTGTTGCCAGATCCCACGAGCAGATTCCGCACGCGCCGCCGGTGACTTGTACTTCATGTGTGCTGGGATCGGGCACGTCGTGTCGGATAACTTCAACGCGCCCGTCGGATAGATATCGCATTGTTTGGCCCATGATTATTCTCCTTTGTTGGTTCATTGGGATGGTGAAGGTAATGTATGATGCGTGTGTAGTGGTTCATACGGTTATTGAATTGGTAAATCCTACACATTGCACTCCGCTGGAGTGCGGGTTGTCCACATGGCGCTCTTCTATAGACATATCGCTCCGCTAGAGCGAAAGACAGTCGGGCAGGTACAAGACCGGACCCTACATTACAATGGGTTGATAGCTTTAACAGAAACCGTCGAGATTCCAATCTCGACCGACAGTTCATTGGTTTGTTGAAGTCGCCGCGCTGGGTTTGTGTCTTTTGATACACACTAGTAATACCGAGGATATGGTATCATATCACGGGTTGAACTCTATTTCAAGAATGTATTTCGGTGGCGTCGTAGTTAGGTTCTATCGGGGCTAG
This sequence comes from Candidatus Poribacteria bacterium, assembly GCA_022822785.1. Taxonomy (GTDB): domain Bacteria; phylum Poribacteria; class WGA-4E; order WGA-4E; family PCPOR2b; genus PCPOR2b. The sequence continues at coordinate 29,906 of JAJEAL010000010.1, read as the reverse complement.
GAAGCTCCTCCCACAAGTACCTAGAACAAGGGTAAGGGACCTTACCTTTAGGACTGGGAGTTTATCATCGAATCATGGACACTGTTCACATAAGTGGCGGCACGCCTTACGGTGCTACGGTTATATTGATGGTGTCGCTCTGTATATTGGCGTGGGGGAACCGGGCTTGGAGCGCGTATGAGCCTGCACGGAGATGCCATCGCGTTGTGTAGGGGTAAGCCACCTTTTGAAAGGGTTCCCCATCTACATACCAGACGATTTCCGGGACGTTGGGAGTGACGCTGGCTCTGAGGGCGATGCTCTGTAATTGGCGTGGGGTATCTGGGTGAAATCGGAAGACGGTTCCATCAACCGGCGCCTCAATGGCGATACCGGCGAACGGCGATTCGTTCACGGGTGAAGGGGGCGGACTGTAGCCGTGCACCCCCGCCCACGCCGCGAACTGTGGCGGTAGGACGGCATAACTCCTGATCTCCACGTTTTCTAATGGGGTCGCGGGAATGGCCAGCGTTTCCGTGCGTCGGTCAACCGCAAACGATTGGTGAACGCGGCAGTGGGTGCTCGGTCCGGTCGCTAGGTATTCCAAGACAGCTTGGGAACAGCGTGCGGTCGCGAGTTCCCCGGACAGTTGGCAGAGTTTAGACAGTTGATAACCCATAGCGTCCTGGGGCGGTGGGAAAGGCACCTCGTTCACGCCTCGACGTTGCTTAGGGTGTAAGAACAGCAGAATCCCTTTCACCAGCTGCGCGGCATCGAGTCCATTCACCTGTTTCATCCGGTCATGGTCGGGGTGTCCGATCCATGCGCCGACGATGTATTCCGCGCTATACGCCACCGCCCACGCATCTCGGAAGCCCTGGGAGGTGCCGGTTTTCACCGCGACCGGGAAGGGATATTCCAGTGGTCCCATGCGTCCGAAGGTGGGTAGTCGCGCGAGCGGATCGGCGAGGAAGAGGGTAATCTGCCGGGCGACATCTTCAGGAATCAGCTGCGTCCGCGCTGTAGCCTCCGGTGTATCAAACCAGCGTAACGTAAACGCCCTTCCGTCGTTCGCCAATACGCCGTAAGCGGCGACGAGGTCTTCTAGGGTCACGTACAAGCCCCCGATTGCCAATCCAAGTCCATAAACGCTGGCGGATTTATCGTCCGTTGCGAGTCCCAACTGGCGAAACAGGTCGTATGCCCCCGCGACCCCAACAGTTTTCAGGACCTGAACCGCTGGGACATTTCGGCTGTTGGCAAGCGCTTTCCGATATAGGAGCGGTCCGAGATACCGTTCATCATAGTTAGCGACGCTGTATTGACCGCCCGGATGCGATAGATTAAACGGCAGGTCCGCTAGAACAGTGGCCGGAGAGAACGCCCCGGTTTCCATACCCAAGGCGTAGATGAACGGCTTCAGGGTGCTGCCGGCAGAACGCCGGGTTGTGGCGTAGTTGATGGCACCGGCGAAATTTTTGTCCGCGTACAGGTCAGAGCCGAGGTAACTCCGAATCGCGCCGGTCTCCTTTTCTGCGACGATGACTGCGACGTTGCCCGCACCGCGCTCTCGGAGGCGTTCTATCGCCTCACCGGCGAGGCTATCCACCATTTCCTGCAAAGGGAGGTCTACGCTGGTAGTTATCGGTTTCGTATAGGCGTTCGCCCCGTTGACCGCCTCTTGGAGACGTAGGATAGCGTGGTAGCTGTGATAGGGTCGCGATTCTTTGATAGGTATCTCTAACGACCTCAGCTGGCGTTGGCTGATTGCGAGGGTTTCCGCGTCGAGTATCCGGTTCTGGTGGAGCAGGCCGAGAATCAGTTCTGCGCGTTCAAACGCTTTTCGCCGACCTTCAGACTGGTAAAGGTTCATTCTGCCCGGCGCTCTGGGCAGGCTTGCTAACACCGCTGCTTCCGCCCAACTTAAGTCCGCCACAGGTTTCTGGAAATATCGTCTCGCGGCATAGGCGACGCCGTGCATACGGTTGCCTTGCGGCACAATTTTTAGGTAGTGACGAAGGACGTTTTCATGTCCGTATTTTCGGATGAGCCAGGCCGCTGTTCCCATCTCACACACTTTTCGCCAGAGGGTTCGTTTGCCGGGGCGCTGTAGTCGCGCCACCTGCATAGCGATGGTGGAGGCGCCCTGCCGCGGGTGGCCGCTGAGGTTATTGACGAGAGCCCGCAGGAGAGCACGGAGATCGACGCCAAAATGGTGGTAGTAGCGTTTGTCCTCAACGGCTAACAGGCAGGAAACGATTCGCTTGGGTAAGGCCTGTGGTGGGTCCCAAAAACCGAGCGGCGCGTTCTCGTCGTCCGCCCCTTCGGCTAGAAATGTCCCGTATCGATCGGTGAAAAGCGGTGTCGCCGGTGGCGAAACCAATTTGCTCAGATCGTGGACTTCGTGGAACAGCAGCAGCGTGATTCCTGTTATCAGGAGCCCTGCGCTGATGACAAGGCTTTTCAAGATAGGTTTGAGGTGTTTTGGAAGATTTGATTTCATGGTTCTACCCTTTTTACGCGAGTGACGGCATACGGCGTATGCCTACTACTTTATTTTAGCACACCTGATCCAAATTGTGTAGATGCGCTGATTTTCTGTATAAAAGATGAGCGTTAAATGTCTCAATAGTGTGTGAATTTCTACCTTGCCAATATGGAACAGATCGTTTATACTTTCAGTTGAAAGAAGCGTGCCACCCTACAAATTGGAAGGACCTCTTGATGACCGATCTCCTCGAATCCTTGAACCCCGTTCAACGCGAAGCGGTACAGCATACCGATGGGCCGCTGCTCATCCTGTCAGGCGCGGGCAGCGGCAAGACCCGCGTGATAACCCATCGAATCGCCCATCTCATCCGGCATCACGGCGTGTCCCCGTATAATATCCTCGCGGTAACGTTCACAAACAAAGCCGCGGAAGAGATGCGGACCCGCCTTGAACGGCTCATCGGTCAGAGCCAGCTGTGGGTGGCGACGTTCCATTCGACGTGCGCTCAGATTTTGCGCCGGGACATCCATCATCTCGGCTACGATCGCTCGTTCACAATTTACGATACCGCGGACCAGCAAACGCTGATTAAGGAGTTGATCAAGACGCTCCAACTCTCGCTGAATAATCCGGGTCCCGTCATCGGCGAGATTAGCAGAGCCAAGAGCGACTTTGTCTCGCCTGAAGCGTATGCGAGCAAAGCAATAGGGTTCTTCGAGGAGTCTGTGGCAACGCTTTATCCGATGTATCAGGATTTCCTCCGGCAAAATAACGCCCTCGATTTCGATGACCTGATCAAGCTGACAGTTGAGCTGTTTGAATCGAACCCGAATGTATTGGCGTATTATCAGGACAAGTTCCAATATATCCTCGTTGATGAGTATCAGGACACCAATCGCGGTCAGTATCTGTTGGTGAATGCGTTGGCACAGAAACACCAGAACATCTGCGTGGTGGGGGACGACGATCAGTGTTTGCCCGAAGGCACGTTGGTTCAGACCCCTGACGGACCAACACCGATTGAAGATCTACGCTGGGAAGATGACGTTGTTGCAGGAGCCGGTAGAAGCAAAACCCTTAAGACAGAGGTTATCGGCCTCCACCGAAAGTGGTACGCAGGGAAATTGGTCAAGATTAGGACGCGCAGCGGTGCCACAGTGCGTGCGACCCCAAATCACGTGCTGTTCTCATGTTTAAGCAACGCGCCGGACCTGCATCATGTTTATCTGATGTTCAGGCGGGACAGAGGCTATCGGATCGGCATATCCAAGGGCACCCGTAGCGATGGGTTCAAAGACCGTCCGCTCCAGACGGGGATTCGTCAACGGTGCGTCCAGGAGAAAGCGGATAAGCTATGGATTCTGAAAACCTGCCGAACCCGCGCTGAGGCACAGCTGTGGGAACAGTATTACGCCTTTGAGTACGGTATTCCCACAACAGTTTTCGATGTAGCGGGTCATGATGCCCTGGTTCAGCAGCATCACATCAATTTCATCTATGAAAATATTGATACGGCGTCAAACGCTAAACGGCTGATGCGTGATCTTTATCTATTCCACGACTATCCGAGCTATCGTCCGAAAGGTATTTCGGGGAACAGGTCCCCTGATCGGCAGATTGTCAATTTCACAATGTTTAGCGATAAGCGGGTGAGCCAGCGAAGTCCTTGGCATGCCCACCGTGTTTCGTTGAGTACCACCGATCGCCAACTCGAAAAACGGTTGCAGTCGCACGGGCATTATACCAGACCAGGAAGGCGAGACACATGGCGGATTGAGAAGGTTCGCTTGGACTATGAGGAAGCGGTCAAATTTGCGAACCAGATCGCTCACGCGGCAGGCGATTTAGAGATTCAATCTAGCGCATTTTTGGTGGATGGTCGAAAGTACGATTTCCAGCCAGCGAGCCAGATCCAGCCGATGATGTACGTAGCTGTGGAACAAGACGGCAAACTTGTTGAAGATTTGGTTGAATCCGTCGAATGGGAAGATTATCAAGGATATGTTTACGACTTAGATGTCAACTGTCTGCACAACTATATCGCGAACGGGATCTGTGTTCATAATTCGATTTACTCATGGCGAGGTGCGGACATCAACAATATCCTTGATTTTGAGGATGACTATCCGGATACGAAGGTGTTACGTTTAGAGCAGAACTACCGCTCGACGAAGAATATCCTGGAAGCGGCGTATCATGTAATCAGCAATAACCAAAAGCGCAAGGAGAAGCAGATCTGGACGGCCAACAGGCAGGGGAATGCAATCACCCTCCATGAAGCGACGGACGACATCAGGGAAGCGGACTATGTGTTGCGTCAGATTCGGGAGTGGCGGTCACGTAGACGGAAATATGGCGATTGTGTTATCTTTTATCGGATCAACGCTCAATCCCGTACATTTGAGGATGCGCTGCGCGGCGCCAATATCCCGTATCAGATTGTGGGCGGGATCCGGTTCTACGAGCGGATGGAGGTCAAGGATATTATGGCGTATATGCGGGTGATAGTGAACCCCGCTGACACGGTAAGCATCAAGCGGATCATCAATACCCCGCGCCGTGGGATTGGGGTCGCGACGGTGCAGAAGATTGAGGATTTCGCTTACGACGAAGGCATCCCGCTATTTGCCGCGATTCAGCGCGTCAATGATATATCAACCCTCAACAACGGCGCGAAGAACAAGGTGCGCGAATTCGCCGAACTGATTACGTCGTTTTACCCGGACGATCCGCCGGCACGGACAGCGGAGGATATACTTGATCGCAGCGGCTATCTGCAAGCCTTGAGGAGCGAGGGCTCAATTGAGGCGCAGAGCCGTGAAGAGAACCTCGGTGAGTTAATCGCAGCGGTTGCGGAATACGAAGAGAGCGAGCCGGAGCCGACGCTGTCGGGTTTCTTGGAGAAGATTACGTTGACTTCCGATATTGACAACATGGAAGATAAGAGCGACGTGGTGACGATGATGACGTTGCACAGTGCCAAAGGGTTAGAATTTCCGATTGTGTTTATGGTCGGGATTGAGGAGGGGCTGCTGCCGCACCAACGCTCTTATAACAGCGAAGCCGAGCTTGAGGAGGAGCGTCGGTTATGTTACGTTGGGCTCACACGGGCGCAGGAGCATGTCTACCTGACCTATGCCCGTTCACGACGGCTGTATCGTGACCTCGATTATCGCATCCCTTCGCGCTTCATTGAGGAGATTCCGCCCGAATTGGTGGATCAGGGCATGGTCGAAGAATCGCCTCGGCGCCGGGTGGTGTCGTCCTATGACCCCGACGAACCCGATTATGAGGACGAGGTACAGTCCTATTACGACGTTGGGGACGTTGTGTATCACGCGAAGTTCGGTAGGGGTAGGGTTACTGCTATCAGTGGGCGCGGATTCGATATGCGTATCACGGTACGGTTTGAACGCGGTTCTGAGAAGGTGTTGGATGCGGCGTTTGCGCGGTTGCAGCGGATGGAGTGAAATGGAGACATGAAAGGTGAAACCGTCTTTTTGAGACGAGTTAGCCTGATTTATGGTAGATTATAGAATTGCTTAGACACTGCCGATGCACATGTACAAATTTGGAAATCTGCACCCACAAACAACCCCCTAAATCCCCCTTATCAGGGGGACTTTGGGAAATGTTCACTTATTTGTCTAATTCACCATAATACGATAATGGAGAACGTTAGATGGCAACGATTACAAGGGATGACGTACAACATGTTGCGACGCTTGCGCGGCTTGAGTTTAACGAGGAAGAGATAGAGCAGTTCACGCACCAACTCGCTCGGATTTTGGATTATATCGGTAAATTAAACGAATTGGATACGGCGGATGTGCCGCCGACATCGCATCCCCTTCCTATCCGCAACGTGGTCAAGGAAGATGTCGCCAAGTCGTCATACGACCGGGAGGTTGTTTTGGACGGGGCGCCGAGCGCGGAGGAAGGGTACTTTGAGGTGCCAAAGGTAATTGAGTAACTTATTTTTAATCAATGGCGAGGGAAATGAAACGCCAAGGCGCAATGACACAACGACGCAATGTTTTTCAGAATAAGTCATTACAAACTTTAATAAGATGCAAGCGAGCTAGGAAAGAAAAAGAAAAGGTTGGAAAATTGGAAGGTTGAGTCTACTCCTCTCCCAATCTTCTTTGCGTCTTTGCGTTAAAAACACCTACGCTCATGTTAAGAAATCGTGCAACAGAAACCGAGTTTTCAAGAAAAAACTCGGTTTCTCGTTGTGCTTTGCACTTTCTTTTTACATGAGCCAACACCTAAACCAGAAGAGTGGGGCGTTCTTACCCGTACTCTGTAGCGTTAATTAAGGCGTTAGAGGAGATAGGTTGATGGATTCGATACAACCGAGCGAGCAGCTGTATCGTTTGGACACCGTGTTAGAAAAGCGTCTGCCCACGCTTAAAGTGGCGAAACGCGCTATGATTGCTCTTCACTTGAGCGATATTGCTGGAGAAATACCAAATTTTGAGAAATGTTACACCGCGCTCGTACAAAGCGAGGACGTATCTGCGGCTGATTTGGCTGACTGTATGGGAGAATTGGAGATCTCTGTCCTGCACATGCTTCACCATATGAAAAATTTGAAACCTCTACTGAAAAAAGCGGTCAACGCGCTGCCAGAATGATCCTCAAAGGAGTAAATTTTAGATGTCGTTATATGAACTGACAGCCCATGTGCTTCATGAGCAGTTGAAGGCGCGGGAGATTACTGCCGTCGAGCTGACGCAGTCTATGTATGATCGCATTGGTGCTGTCGAAGAGCAGATAAAAGGCTACCTAACACTGACCAAGGATATTGCCCTTGAGAGCGCCGCAGCTGTGGACGCAGGCTTTGAACGCGGCGATGAGATGCCCCCATTGGCAGGCATCCCGATAGCGATTAAGGATGTGATCTGCACCAAAGGGGTGTTGACAACATGTGGCTCTGAGATTTTGGGCAACTTTGTCTCGCCCTACGACGCGACGGTGATGACCAAGCTGCATCAGCAGGGCGCGGTGATGCTCGGCAAGACGAACATGGACGAGTTCGCGATGGGGTCATCGACAGAAAATTCGGCGTACCAGACCACCCACAACCCGTGGAATTTGGAAGCTATCCCCGGCGGTTCGAGCGGTGGCTCTGCAGCCGTTGTCGCTGCGGGCGAAGCGATCTGCTCGCTCGGATCGGACACCGGCGGCTCGATTCGGCAACCTGCCTCGCTGTGTGGTGTTGTGGGGATGAAGCCGACTTATGGACGCATTTCGCGGTTCGGGTTGGTGGCGTTCGCATCGTCCTTGGATCAGATTGGCCCTTTCACGCGGGATGTGACCGATTGCGCGTTACTGCTTAATGCTACCTGTGGGCATGATCCGATGGATTCAACGTCGGCGAATTTGCCTGTCCCCGATTTTACCGAGTCCTTGATTAACGATATCGAAGGGGTCAAGGTCGGTATCCCGCACGAGTATTTTACGGCAGGTATTGACGCAGAGGTGGGGGAGAGCGTCCGGCGTGCGATTGCGGTGCTTGAGGAGAACGGGGCACGCATTGAGGAGGTCTCACTGCCCCACACGGACTACGCAATGGCGACATACTATATCATTGCACCGGCTGAAGCGAGTGCGAATTTAGCGCGGTATGATGGGGTCCGGTACGGTTTCCGTGCTGACGAGGTTGACGATTTAGGCGATATGTACAGACAGACGCGGAGCCAAGGTTTTGGGGAAGAGGTTAAGCGGCGCGTCATGTTGGGCACTTACGCGCTCAGTTCGGGATATTACGATGCCTATTATCTGAAAGCGCAGAAGGTGAGAACATTGATTAAGTCCGATTTCGATCAAGCCTTTGAGAAGGTGGATGTGGTTGTAACACCGACCTCACCGACGGCGGCGTTCAAAATTGGGGAACGGACAGCGGATCCGCTGCAGATGTACCTCTCCGACGTGCTGACAACCCCGGCGAACCTTGCGGGTTTGCCGGGGATTTCTATACCGTGTGGATTGACGTCGGACGATTTACCGATCGGCTTGCAGATCCTCGCCGCCCCGTTTGAGGAGGAGAAGATTTTGCGGGTGGCTTATACGTTTGAGCAGCATACCGACCACCATCGGAAGCGACCAAACCTATCCTCACAGTGAAACGTGAAACGTAAAACGTGAAAACAATTGGTTCATGGGTTTAGTAAGAACGAGTTCGTTGGTTCAAGAGTTCATAGTACATTAATGAACCAATCAACTAATGAACGAAAAAAATGGACCAAGGGGCGGAAACAACATCCTCACCAACTAGGTTCTGTTGACACTTTATTGCAACCAGATAATAGAGAGACATAAATCGGTCCACTGACGGAAAACCCCAGAAAAGAAACCGAGTTTTGAAGAAAAAACTCGGTTTCTGGCAGCTTTTCCAGTGATTTGAGCGTTTCTCGCGACAGCACAAGCAAAATGTCAACACGCCCTAGCAACAAAGGTTATTAAGCGTGGAGGGACTCATGGATGCCGTAAACGGTTACGATTTCAAGCGAAACAAATATATGCCGGTCTTTCCAAGGGCGACTGGAAAGCCCACGGTTTACATTGAAGGCTACCCCTCGGAGGACGATGAGCCAATGGCTGCGACCGGATTCCACGGCGTGCAGATTCGGACCTTCAGCGACCAACTTGCGCGTTACTTCAACACCGAATCATCTGTCTATATCGGTATTGACAGTTTTATCTACTATTACGAAGGGGACCGAACGAAATTCGTCGCCCCTGACATCTACATTGTCTTGGGAGTAGAGAAGTATCCGGAGCGGCGCAGTTTCTACACTTGGGCAGAGGGTGCTGTGCCGACGGTTGTGTTTGAATTTCTCTCCGATTCCACCGCCGCTCAGGACCGTGGAGCAAAGCTGAGACAATACCTCCTTGACATCGGAGTGGCGGAGTATTTTATCCATCAACCCGAAGGGGACAAACCACCCGAATTTCGCGGCTGGCGTCGCAGTCCCTCCGGCGAAATCGAGGGGATTCCACCGGACGCTGAAGGGGGATTATTTAGTCAGAGTTTGAATCTATGGCTCCGTTGGGAGGATTACATCGGCAATGTGCGGCTTTTACGACCCTACCTGCCTGATGGGACACCTATTCCCACCTCCGCAGAGGAGGTGCAGCTGCGAGAGGAGGCAGAAACACGGGCGCAACAGGCAGAATTGGCAGCGCAACAGGAAGCACATCGCCGCCAACAGGTAGAGTTAGAATTAGAACAGCTCCGCACACAATTGGCTGCTTTAGAGGAGGAACGCAGCTAAACAGATGAAATGGCAGATTTGCGTATCTGCCTATCTTCGGAAAGGTCAAACAGAATGAACGGCACATATACATCTCCACGCCATCTTCCTTTCGCACCGTTGGGCGGGTTAGCGGGTGCGCTGCTTGGTGGCGCGCTTTGGGCTAAATATATCCAATGGACAGGGCTCACCGCCGGGTGGATTGCGCTTGCCATTGGCATCTTTACCGGTGTCGGTGTGTTGCTTGTCGGTCGGTCCCGGCGGGTTTCTATCAGTCTTGTCGCTGCGCTGTTTGCTGTACTGGGAATTCTGGCGGGGAAATATCTGGATGTCCAGTGGAACGCTCCAGAAACAATCACAGTCGCAATTATCGAGAAACAGGATACGTCCTCAGACCAACCGAAGCTGGTGGAGAGACGCGGGTCGGGTACATCGGTCTGGGAGCTGATGCGCCAACGTATGGAGTGGATGGATCTGCTCTACTATGTGGTCTCGGCATATATTGCGTTCCGCATATCTTACAGTAGGCGTATATATCACTTTTTTTTTAGGACGGGATAACAATCGCTATGCAAAAACAGAAATCGCATCAACGCTGTGGATTTAGTTTACTAGGTTGTCTCACTGTTTTGGCGTTTATCTTACTGTTACACCCCACACTAGGACCGGCACAGACAGAGCGGGTCACTGCCGAGGGTTTAGATGATGAGCTATTAGAGAATATCGCGCTGCTGTCAGAGGTGTTAGCGCATATTCAGCAGAACCATCTGGCTCCCCCTGATTCCGAGCCGCTCATGCACGGTGCGATCCGCGGGATGTTGCGGACCTTGGACCCGTACAGCCAATTTCTGCCTGCGGAAAACTATACGGACTTTCGGACAGAGAGCCGCGGGACTTATGGCGGCCTGGGGATGGAGATTGGTATTCGGGACGACCGGCTTACTATCATCTCGCCGTTCAAGGGCACGCCTGCCGATGAAGCGGGACTTCAGAGCAACGACATAATCAGCCAGATTGAAGGCGAATCGACAAGAAATATGACCACGACAGACGCCGTTGAAGTGCTTCGGGGCGAGCCGGGAACCGATGTTACGATTACGATAATCCGCGAGGGTGAACCTAGGCCGTTAGCAATCACCTTGACGCGAGATGTTATCCAATTTCCGAGTGTCGAATCAATGGTGCTGAAGGGAACTATTGGATATATACGGGTTAACCAGTTTCGGGATAATACCGCTAACGATGTCGATAAAGCGTTTGAGACCTTTAATCAGCAGGGGATTGAGGGCATCATCTTGGATCTTCGCTCTAACCCGGGCGGTCTGCTTCGATCTGCGGTTGAGGTGGCTAGCGATTTTGTGGATTCGGGCGAACTAATTGTGTACACACAAGGCAAGACGCCCCGCGAGGAGTTCCGTGCGGAGAGGGGCAAACAGCAGAAACAGTATCCGCTTATCGTGCTAGTCAATAACGGCAGTGCAAGCGCGTCCGAGATTGTTGCGGGTGCAATCAAAGATAACGGTCACGGCTTGGTTATGGGCGAGAAGACCTTCGGGAAAGCCTCCGTACAGCAGGTTTTTGCGCTAAGTGCTGGTGCGGCGGTGAAGCTGACAGTGGCACACTACTATAGCCCGAAGGGGGTTAATATTGACAAGGTTGGCATCGTCCCGGACATTGAGGATCCGTGGTTCAGCCGTTCGGAGATTCAGATGTTGCGGAAGCTGCAAAACCACGAGAAGATTAAGACATTCATCGCAGAAAACGGGGATGATATCCTCACTCAGTTAGACAAAGCGGAGCACGCTTCAAGAGAGGATACCGACGCTGCAGCACTGATGAGAAAGTACCAACGGTTGGTCGATTCTTTCACGGAAGAGGGTATTATTTTGAGCAGCGTTGGGTTGAAGCTCGCGATCGCGCGTGAGACGGAAGACACCGTCGATGAGTATGAGTATGATCCGCGGATAATCCGGGCGATCGATCAGTTGCGTGCGTTCAGACTTTACGAGTCGGTACTGAAAGGTGACGACTCGGACTAATCGATTAACAGTTGAGAACTGCTTCATGATTACCAAACGCATTATTCCGTGCCTCGATGTTCGGGCGGGCAAAGTTACGAAAGGGGTCGCTTTCAAAGGCAACGTTGATGTCGGCGATCCGGTAGCGATGGCACGTGCATACTACGAAGGCGGCGTGGACGAGCTTGTGTTTTATGACATCACTGCCAGCAATGAGCGGCGCGACATTATGATTGATGTGGTTTCAGCGGTCGCGGCGGAGATTTTTATCCCGTTCTCGGTAGGCGGTGGGTTACGCACGTTAGAGGATATGCGTCGCGTCTTGCTCGCCGGCGCGGAGAAGGTGAGTATCGACTCCGGCGCGGTGCGAAATCCAGACCTTCTTGCCGAGGGCGCAAAAGCGTTTGGAAGCCAGTGTGTTGTGTTGAGTATGCAGGTCAAACGGGTTCCGAAAACCGATGAAATCCCAAGCGGGTTTGAAATCTATATCGATGGCGGGCGCCGTCCGATGGGGTTAGACGCGCTTCAGTGGGCGCAGCGCGGTGTGGAATTGGGAGCAGGCGAGATTGTGGTGAACAGCATCGACCAAGACGGCACGAAAGCGGGGTATGACATACCGTTGACCAGAGCGATTGCAGCGTCCGTTCCGGTGCCTGTGATTGCGTCCGGTGGTGCGGGGAATCCGCAACATATCCGCGATGTTTTCGTTGAGAGCAACGCGGATGCCGCCATTGTCGCTTCGATTACGCATTACGGTGAGTTCTCAATCGCGCATATCAAGGACTACCTTGAGAAGGAAGGGGTGCCGGTCCGGAATACGTGGTAGTGGATTGGTATATTGGTTCATTGATTATGGTAGGGTTTAGAATTACTTAGATGCTCCCAATGAATAACCCCCTAAATCCCCCTTGTCAGGGGGACTTGATGGTCTTAACTGTTCGCTCGGAATGTTGGTGCGGCGGCGGCTTCGATGGCGATATTGATGCAGGCGGGCAATCCGGACGCTAGTGCGCGTTCTACCGCAGGGGTCAGGTTGTCCGGATGCCCGACAAATTCGCCGTGCCCTCCCAGCGCTTCAATCACTTTGTCGTAACGTGACGGCAACAGCTCGCAGCCGATTGTGCGTTCTTCCCCATAATTCTGAATCTGCAGTTGGTGTTCTGCATTCCAACGCGCGTCGTTCCCGACAATCGCGATGATGGGCAGCTGATACCGTAGCGCGGTATCGAACTCCATCGCGTGGTAACCGAATGTACCATCGCCTAAGAAAACGAAGACGGGTCGTTGCGGATGCGCTAGCTTCGCTGCGAGTCCCAATGGGATTGAACTGCCGATTGAGCCCGCCGGACCATTGATGAGCCGTTGCTGCGCTTCCATCCCCGCTTGGACCCACTGCCCGAACTCCCCGCCGTCGCTGACGAATACCGCATCTCTATTGAGGAATGGTTGAAGCGCTTCACAGACCCGCAACGGGTGAATCGGTTGTTCCGCTGCGCTCCGGAGTTGCTCCCATTCGGGAGGGGTAGCTTGTCGCGCAGCCGTGACCTCCGCCCGCCATGCATCACGCTGTCCCTCCCTTTCTGAACCTTTAAGCGTTTGTGCTGCGGCCGCGATCTGACGCAGGATGTGCGTCGGTTCCGCGTGTACCGTTAGGATTACGGGTTCCGCCGGGCGCAGCTGTGACGCATCGGCGTCAATCTGTATGAAACGGCACGCCTCAGAGAAGAAGGGCGGCTGCCCGAAACGGAGGGAGAAGTCGAGTTTCTTACCCGCTAACAGGACCAGATCCGCTTGGCTGAGGCAGTTTGTCGCTCCATGTAGCCATGGGTCGTTGATTCCGCGGGGACTTTCCATCGGGAGGGCGGGGATGCCCCCTACTTCGGCTAGCTGTTCCACCGCTGTCCATCGTAAGGGCCGTCCCATCGCGGGCCCGACCAAGATGAGTGGACGCTTTGCGTCGGTAAGATGCTGAAGTATATCGTCCACATCGCTTGACGGGACGGCATCTGTGGACGCAGCAGCCCCAGTCCTTTCTTGAAGCAGTTGCGGAGAAACAGTGGCTTCCAAGACATCGGTAGGCAGACTCAGATGGACGGGACCGGGGCGTCCTTCGCAGGCTAGCGCGAGGGCGGTAGTGACCGCTTCCTCCAGATGGTGGGGGTTTTCGACCAGCCACGCGGCTTTTGTGACCGGTTTAGCAACGCCGACCTGATCTACCTCCTGAAACGCGCCGGTGCCGATTTGTGCGTGTGGGGAGTGGCCGCTCAGCAGCAGCATCGGCGACTCCGCCATCAGTGCGCCGTAGAGCGCGGAGATGGCGTTACAGTGGCCGGGGCCGGCGGTCAGCAGTGCGACGCCCGGCTGTTCGGTCAGGCGTCCCCATCCGTCCGCCATGTGTACGGCTGCTGCCTCGTGGCGTGTGTGGATAAGATTAATGTCGCGTCCAATGCTCGCATCGTAAAGAGAGAGGATTTGGTTACCGGAGAGTGAGAAGAGATGTTTGACCCCCGCGGCGATTAGGGATTCTATGAGCAGTTCTGCGCCGGTTTTTGGCATCGGATTACCTCTATATCTACCGACCCAACGTCTCTCAACCCGAAGCGTGGGACATTGGACGGGTTGTGGCATTACAACTTTAGCGGGTCTTTATTTGTTCAAGTCCTAAGTATCGTGTCTCGGGAAATCCTGTATCGAGGTCATCCCAAAAGCGATCTTTCAGAACGGCGGGACGCACATCGAGCCTTTCCATATCTCCCTTTGAGAGGAAACGGGCATCGACGAGGAACGTCTCCGCCTGCTCTCTGTTGGCAAGGGTAAGCCTTCCGTTGAACGTTGCACATCGAATGAAGAACTTGCAGAAGTGGTAGCTCGAATCGGCATATTCGACGATGTAGACGATGCGGTCTAATTCAACGGATAGCCCGGTTTCCTCCATCGTCTCACGTCGCGCACAGTCGAAGATGGATTCGCCCCCCTGTAACTTGCCGCCCGGCGGCACCCAAAAATCGTATTGCCCGTTCTTCTGGTGATTGACTAGCAGGAGTCGATTGTGAAGTGTGATCAAGGCAGCGGCGCTGATGCCGTATCTCATCGGCTTGGTCCCTAGGGTTGAACTGTCGCGCTATAGGCTGGCGGTCGTCGTGGTGCGATTGGCTCGATAATTGTGCGTCTTTCTGGGGTCAAGCGTCTCAGCAGTGCCTCTGAAGTCTGATAGTTGAATCGCTCACGCACATACCTTGGTGAGTAGCGGTAGACAATGGTTCGACGGTAGCCGGGATTGGTGCGTTCTGCGGAGCCGTGCGTGATGGCATCGGTGAACATCAACACGTCGCCAGCGTTCAGATACATCTCCTTGACAGCGACCGCTGTTCCGGCGGGCTTGCCGCTCACGCCGTCGTAGACCAAGCCCTTGCCGTCTACCTCAAGTCGAGGGTGAATTTCGGTGCATTTGTGGCTGCCTGGTATGAGGACGGTTGGGCCGTCGCCTTCGCCGATATCGTTGAGTGCCATCAATACGTTAATCTGCCCCACCATCCATGCGCCGGTGTTGTTCTGGCGGAACGTCAGGTAGCTAAGCGGGACGTGTCCACCGCAGTGGATGTGGATGTAGCCGCCGGGACCGCGGACATTGAGGAAGTTTTCGTGGATGGAGAGCCCATTTACGGCGGAGTGGATGTACTTTTTGACCAGGTCGATCCAAGCGGGATAGTCGATTAACCGTTCAAAGACGGGGCCGCCTTCAATGATATTCTGGAAGTTGACGCCGTTTTCTTCGTTGTATGTGTGCGTTTCGACGTTCCCGATCCAGCGACTTCTTTCACGGGGATTATCAGTGGCGGCCCATGGCTCTTCGACATAGGATTCGTGATCGTCTATCCACCGGTTCATCTCGTCCAGATCCTCAGCCGAGATTGCGTTTTCTAAGACCAGATAGCCTTGGAGGTCAAACAGATAGTCTTGTGTGTTTTCATCCATCGGGGGTAATCGTCCGTCTCTTTCACGCCTGTAGGTTAATTCATATCTCAACACCCAAACGTCGATTTTGGAAAATCGACCTACTGACTGACGTTGGGTTTCACTAAATCTATCTATAAGCGGCTGTTGTTGAATAGCGGAAATCCTTTTGTTGTTGATAGGAATGTGCTTTTAACCGTTCAACCCAACCTACACTACTACCGGCGGAGTCTGTGCATAAGGTCGTGGGACCAGTTTGGTTGGCTGGAGGGTCAATTGGGAAAGGCAATCGGCGATCATTTTATCTACTTCTTGGCGAGTATCATCACGTAGAGGTCCGGCAAGAGCGGCTCGATAGAGATTCACGGCACGAATGAAGTCGCCTGCCTTCTGATAACATGATGCCGCGCTGATTCGATGAACAGCCGCTTCCAACTCTCGACCAAGACCATCTAGTAAGGGCGCAATGGACTCCTCATACGCAGCGGCAGACACCCAGAGTGGCTGCACAGTTTCTAACATTCCTATCTCTGACAACGCATGTGCTTTCGAGAGAATGTGCGACTTCTCGCCCATCAGATTTTTGATAATTTTCGTGTAAGAGTTGATTTTATATTGACCCATCTACTGAATCCCTCCGTAGATGCGCGGAAATTGGTAATTGAAAAAGTTCTTGACGCAATAATCGCGTAGAAAAGAACAGAACCTCAAGATTTTCGATTTCGTCGGTCTCAGGATTAAATCGTGCGATGACTTCATCCTCAAGTTCTTCGCTCTCCTGCTCTGGATACGGGGCGCGGGTATTTATATATAGAATATCTGCTTCACGGTCATATTGAAATGTCAAGTGCGTTCCCATTCAACGTCTCCTCCCGTTGCCGTTACCAGAATGTTGACGGATTTGGTCAGCAAACAAACGTCAATTTTGGAAAATCGACCTACAATAGGACAACTTATATCATAAAAATGGTTTTTTTGTACTACAATCTGTATGAAGATTAATTTATTAATTCGGTAATCGTCGAGCGATGCCCGGTGCGGTTGGAAACCGCACCTACCGGGCCCCTGGGGGAAATATAGAATTACCGAATTATTTTCTAAAACCTCATACAGTTTGCGCTACATTTGTCAGATTGCCCGATGATTACAGGATTTGACGAATCAGCAGACTCGAAATGTCAACACGCCCTAGCAACTTGAGAAATTATAGCCTCATAGGGGAAATTTAGTCAAGGAGATAAACGAAGGTAAAGTTATCAAGAAAAGCTCCCCGTCTTTCAAGCATCATATTCGTGGCCGTAGCGGATGGTGTAGCGGTAACCTTGCTCGGTGAGGAACAGTTGGCGGTTGATTGCAAACTCCTGATCCCGCGAATCGCGGGTGACAAGCGAGTAGAAGTGCGCGAGCGAGCCGTCGGTTTTGGGCCGAAGGATGCGTCCGAGGCGTTGCGCCTCTTCTTGGCGTGAGCCGAAGGTGCCGGACACCTGAATCGCGACGTTTGCGTCGGGTAGGTCGACGGCGAAGTTGGCGACCTTGGAGACGACAAGCAGCTGAATCTCGCCTCGCCGAAATTGGTCATACAGTTTGCCACGCTCACGGTTCGGGGTTTGCCCCATAATTAGCGGCGCGTTCAGGTTCACCGCTATCCCCTTGAGTTGCTCGATATATTGCCCAATAACAAGGATCTGATCGCCTTTGTGCCGTTCAAGCAGTTCGCACACGACGGGGAATTTGTCCGGGTTCTCGGACGCGATGCGGAACTTCTGCCTTTGGGTGGCGACCGCGTAGCTCATTCGGAGGTGTTCGGGCAGGTCAACGCGGATCTCGGTGCATTCGGCGGTCGCAATCCAGCCTTGTTGCTCTAGTTCTCGCCAGGGGACATCATACTTTTTGGGTCCGATTAGGCTGAACACATCGTCTTCTCTGCCATCCTCTCGCACGAGGGTCGCGGTCAGTCCGAGACGCCGCTTCCCCTGAATCTCCGCAGTCATCCGAAAGACGGGTGCAGGTAACAGGTGGACCTCATCGTAGATAATCAAGCCCCAATCCATCTCGGAGAAGAGTCCCAGATGGACAAAGTTCTCCGATTTGCGTCGGCGATAGGTTAGGATTTGGTAGGTAGTGACGGTGATAGGACGGATTTCTTTACGGTCGCCGGTGTATTCGCCGATCTCCTCCGGCGCAATCGTCGTCTTATCAAGGAATTCATCGATCCACTGGCGCACAGCGATTGTGTTTGTCGAAAGGATTAGGGTATGGCACCGGGTCTCGAATAGAATACCAAGCCCGACGATGGTCTTGCCCGCGCCACAAGGGAGAACGATTACACCGCTGCCGCCGCGCACATCGCCGCCCAGATGAAAGACCTCCGCCGCATCGCGTTGGTAGTCGCGCAGACCGAAAGCCTCGCCCGACAGGGTTTTCGACCGAGGCGCAATTTCCAGATAACTTCCGCTGACATAGCCTGCAAGGTCTTCCACGGGAAAACCGATTTTGATTAACGCCTGTTTGATGTGTCCCCGAAGTTGGTAGGGAACGGAGATGGTCTGGGAATCAATCTGCTTGCCTAGCAAGCTGCTTACCGATTCACTGTGGGTGATTTCCGCCATGAGCACCGGGTCCTCGGAGTACAGAACTAGGTCGTTATCCCCGGCGCTATCGGGATTCAGGTCGGCGCCCTTCATCAATTTGACCCGTCCGTAGCGAGATACATAGTCGGTTATCTCGACGATTATGTTTTGGGGCACATCATATTTGGTGTACCTGTTGAGTGCATCTAAGATCTCTTCAATTGCCATCCCTGCAGCGGCGGCGTTCCACAACGATAGGGGGGTAATGCGATAGGTGTGGATATGTTCGGGACTCTTTTCTAGCTCCGCAAAGCTAGCGAGTGCGTCGCGCGCGGCTTCATACAGTGGACTGTCAACTTCGAGGAGGATTGTCCGATCGCTCTGGACAATCAGGGGATTTTGTGGGTTATACGGCATTGGTCACATCCTTGCATCAATTTTTGGTGGAGGTGCTGCAAGTTTGACGGTTTTCGCGTCATTTAGGTTGGACAGGAGGGTTCGGACGTTCTGTCCAAGGAGTGGGTGGCGGACATCTGGGGCAATCTCGGCGAATGGAACGAGGACAAAGCTGCGTTGGTGCATTTCGGGGTGTGGCACGGTCAGTTTCGGCGTATCGATGCAACAGTGGTCGTAGATTAGGAGGTCGAGATCGACCTCTCGCGGTCCCCAGCGTACCCGATGCTGCCGTCCAACAGCAGCTTCAATCCGCTTCAGCAACGTCAGCAACTGATGGACCGGTAGACTGGTTTCAATAGCAACAACACCGTTTAGGAACCAGCCCTGTTCCTCATAGCCGACGGGCTCGGTTTCGTAGAGTGAGGAGATTTTTATCAGCGAGATATCCGCCGCATTTAATAGTAACCGTAATGCTTGAGTGATGTAATGGAGGCGGTCGTCGATGTTAGATCCGAAGCCGATGTATGCGTGTGCCATGGTTAAGCGTTTATTGGTTCATCTAACCCCCCTTGCCCCCCTTGTCAGGGGGGTAGGACGGCGATATAGGAGTGAAACGGGATGGGTAAAAAGAATAATGCGTAATACGTGATGCGTAAGTAGATTGTTGGGTTTCGCTATCGCTCTACGCAACCGACGGGGTGACTACAAGAATCAATCCTATGTAGGGGCGGGTCCCCGATGAGATCGGGATTTCGCTGCGCTCAACTTGCGCTGGCCCACTGTTTTTATATTGTTCCTTGAGATATGTCTTGTTATCATTTAGGCTGATTGCCCTGTCAAAGCGATACTACACCATCAGGTTAACCTCTTGGGAGAGGAACAGCTTGAGCAGATCTCGCCTTTCCGAAATGCACCAGAGCGCGAAATCCTGTACCCGAAAACGGATCCGCATGTATTCCTTGAGGCAGATGTAGGAACGGATATATCAGCTGCCGCCGAGTTGGTGGAAACGGTCTTGACAAAGGTCTTCGGTGTTAAGAAGGGCATGATAACTACCTTCGCTGGGGGTTACCGTGGATTCCGATCGTCCGCTCCGCTTGGTGGATAGGGGACGGTAGGCATTGATGTGTTGTTTTCCTTTGGAATCGAGTGTGGGCATGGTGAAATTCTCTTTGGGTTTTTTGGAGTCGGAACGGGTGCGATTTGCTCTATATGTGAGATGTAATGAATGACATAGATTGTCTGAATCAGGATTTTCAGGATTCAAGGATTTTCAGGATAGCAGTTATGCGGTTGAACGTTCACCGCCCGTCGGAACGCGCAATGAATTGCGCTACTACGAACCGAAGTGATTAGGCGTTGTGCTATTGGATTCTTTTTTTTTTGCTCCTGTTTTGATTCCATGTGAGACCTCCGAGATATCTATACACCTGTCGGCCCGCTGGGGCTTTGGGTGTGGGGATTCGGTATTGCTATACACATATCGGCCCGCTGGGGCTTTAAGACTTGGATTAAATATCCTCTGAGACACACATTGCGCTCCGCTGGAGCGCGAGGATTGGAGCCATCGGCGTTCTATAGACATATCGCTCCGCTGGAGCGAAAGACACACATGTCGCCCCGCCCCGATAAATTCCCGATACATCGGGACAGGCGGGATTCACAGCAACTGGAGCGAAAAGCGCGTCTGTCGGTTGAGATTCATATCTCGACGCAGAAACGTCAATTTTGGAAAATTGACCTACATGCTGTTTCCTAGCGATGCGAATATTCCGTCCCCAGTTGCTCGCCTATCGGTGAGAAATCGTGCTCGCTGAAGACCAATCGAAAAATGCTATTGGGTGATTCGCCGAGTCTCATCGTGCCGGCATCGTTGAACGCCCCCTCAAGTGCTTTCAACACTTTTTGCTTGTACTCGGTGTCAGGGTTGCCGCTTAAGTGTTCACCTTTTGTCTCGAAAATTAGCAGACGCTCTTCGTTCGCCATCGCAACGAAGTCGGGGTAAATTCGCCCCTTTTTCCAGCCTTGCAGATAATACTCGCCCTGCTGACGCACTGCGACTCGATGCCACCATTGGACCGCTCTCTGCTCGTCAAGATAGCACGCAAATTTCTTCTCCAATTCGGAATCGAATTCTCGTTCAAAGACCGGCTCAAACAGGGTGAGCTGCACAGGTTCATAATTTCTTAATAACGGCTTCTCATCGGAGCTAACCTGTATTTCATAGTGATGTTTCATACGGAAATTTGGTTTTCCAACTTCCAAATCAAAGCGGATTTCGCCCTGCCTCAGTTTTTGGTGAAAAACCTCCTCCGCTTGCGCTTCCACTTCATTTTTGACATGTTCCCGTAGCAGATGGGTGAGATAAGCCCGTCGGTCGTAGATATCGGCGTTGGTGTCGCCGGTCGCTTTTAGATGGGTGATAAGTTGGTCTGCAATGCGGGCGGCTTGCCACGGATTGGGCAGAATGTCGGACAGATGGCGTGTAAAGTGGGAGACTTTGACTGTTTTGTCAATATCCAACGCTTGGTCGGGGTGGAAGACCGGCGGTGTCTCATCCATATCAACCGTTGCGGATTGTCGTCTCGCGCTATTGGGTGCCGATGCTTGCGGATCGGGTGGTTCGATTTCCGCCCAATTTATATGCGGTAGGATATGCGATTGATAATCGAGTTGTACCCAATCGTCGCCATTCTTATGGAGCACCATCGGCAGAAAAATATCGTGTCCCTGAAACCGCTCGCGGCGGTTTACAGTCTGCTGCTGCATCTCGCCTTGCCCTTGTTGTGAGCCCAACCCGCCCATCACTTCGTCGCCCAACCCCGTTAGCCCCTCTGCTTCCAGTCCATTTTTGACCTGCTCAACGACGGTGCCCACTTCGGCGTTATTGCAATAGACATAGCACTGATCCAGCAACTCTCTACCGGTGAGTTGTGCACCCGGTTGGCGCATCACCCGCCCCACGAGTTGCGTTATCGCTCGTTGCGCTCGCGTATTGTCCAACATCACCAGCAGATAGGCAAACGGACAATCCCACCCTTCCATGAGTGCAGATTTTGTGATGATCCATCGCACCTCTGAAAATTCAGAGAGCAGATTTTCTCTGCCAATTTCATCGTTTGTAGCAGATTTGACGCGAACTGCCTCCGAAGGCACGTGCAAATTTTGCGTGAGATATTCGCGCACATCCTCTGCGTGGATACGCTCACCATCTCTCTGATCGTTACCGGTCCGTTCAACGCGCACAACGGCAATCGGACGGACATAACGTCCCGTGGTGTGCTCAAGGGACCGCGCTTCTGCTTCCAAGCGGTCGAGTTCTTCAAACGCATCGCTTAACGTTGATCTCCATTCGGCATTTGGGAAAGATGTCACCTGCACGGGCAGCTTGATCATCTCCTCCTTTTTTAGGTCAGGTCCTTCGATATCGACGAGCAGATTGCTTATGCCGCGGTTCGGGGTCGCAGAGAGTTCGATGACCAACTGGGGGTCCAGACGGTTGATGGAGCGGGCAAATTCTTCGTTTGCCTCCTTCTTTTTTGATCCATACGCTTTATGTGCCTCGTCAAGAACAACAACGGGACGCAATATCTTGAACACGTTAAACAGACTGTGCTTGATAGTCCCCCCTTCAAAATTACACTCTAGGTCGGGGTAGGTTTCCATCATGCGGCCGTCGCTCAAGAGATCATCACCATCTGGGAAGAAGCTAGGATAACGCCCCGAATCCTTAAACATACGCAGAAACTCTCTGCCTCTTTGTCGGTTTGTCGCCGGTAACATGAGCAACATAACACACAGATAATTGGCAGTATCGTTACTATTGAACGGATCATCCTTTTCCAACATTTTGACCCGCCCCGCGCTTGCCCGCTCCAACATTTGACGATAGGGATGTTCCCGATTCCATAGGGCGGCTTTGGTTTGCTCGTAGATAGCCTTGCTCGGCACAATCCACAATGTTAGCCCGGTCTGCCGATGGAGGCGTTCTAGAGCGGCAGCAGCGAGCAAGGTTTTACCGCCGCCTGTCGGCACTTTGAAACAGATATGCGGAATCGGGCGCCCCGCCTCATCGGTACGATTGATATATTCGCCCGCACTCTCCGCCAAGCCCCCCTCTTCCTTCAATTTCTGCCACGCCGTTCTGGGATAATTACCAGCCTCATTGAGGATTGAAATATTAACCCCTGTCCCTCTCAATGCCCCAACCGCAGTGTCTGATTCATTCTGTGCCTCTTTCAGCACTTCTAGCCAACGACTAAAAGCCTCAAGCGCGGTGAGTTGATATGTTTTCAATTCCATCATGTCACCACCTCCCTACCTTTCGTGCAGGGCATGGGGGAGTTGACAGAATGTTATGCCCATCCCTGTGAGCTCCCGCTGACCGATGTATTTGCCCGGGGCATAAACGATTGCCTTGACCCCGTTCTGATGATTGACATCGCGGATGCGTTCTGCTCTGTCTAAGTCAAGTATCACCTCGTTGCTCTGTAAGTATTCGAGATCGGGTTTGTAGAGCAGGTAGTAGTCAATTCTATCACTGCTGTGAAAGAGACCGTCATCGTTTTTCTGTTCTAACACATTCGCACCAACAGAAATCCCGGAGGCGGTAGACAGTAGACAGGCAGCGAGTGATTCATAAGCTGGGAGTGCTTCCCCGGTGAGCATCCCCTCTATTTCAAACGGTTTGCCCAGTGTGCCGTAGGTGAAGGAGCCCCCTAAGCCTTCGCGCAGTAAGGTATCGCTGGCATCAGGAACACCGTTGATAACCCGGCGGACCCGCTCGGCGGTGATGGTGTCGGCATAATCTTCGCATTCAATGAGGATAAACTTCCGATTGCCGCCATCTTCTTTGTTCAATGCGAGGACTGCGTGTGCTGTTGTACCGCTGCCGGCAAAAGAGTCGAGGACGATGGCGTCCTTACTACGTAACAACTCCAGTAAAAACTTCACAAATTTCACAGGCTTAGGTTGAGCAAAAACGCCTCCTCGACCGAATATTTTACGAAGCTCCTTTGTACCTTCAGCATTAAAGCCTACGAACTCTGGTGAGAGAACGGCATTTGGTGGCTGTCCCTCTTGAACTTCAGCTAAATACCGTTTTGCTCTTGGTTCACTTCCGGAGAAATCAATCCGACCATCGCGCTCCATCCAGCGTAATGTATCTTTTGAATAACTTGGATAACGACCCGAAGGAGCCTGCCATTCAACCCCATTTTCAAAAGTAAACGTATACGGCTCATAATAGTTCCGTGCACTGAGAGGATCAAATTTATACTTCCCTCTACCATCATTATCATCGTAGGGGTAACTCGATGACTTATCAACAATATGACGAATATACCGACTCTTGTGTTCGCCAAACCACGATTTCTCTTTGGCGTAGGCCAAAGTATAATCAGCATTCAGATTAAAATCCTTGCTAGAGTTGCGAACAGTGTGCATTGCCCTTCTTGTGAGAACTGCAAAAAAATTTCTCTCGCCAAAAATCTCGTCCATCATCATCCGTAGGTGATGCTGTTCGTTATCGTCGATTGACACAAAAATGACCCCATCCTCCGCTAATAACTCTCGCAAGAGATGCAGACGGGGCCACATTATACACAGCCACTTGTCGTGCCGTTCAAGGTCTTCGTTATCAACAGTCTTCGTAAGCCATTCTTGCATAAGCGGACTGTTCACATTATCGTTATAACACCATCCCTCGTTACCAGTGTTATAGGGGGGATCGATGTAAATACATTTGATACGGTTTGCATAACGGGGAAGTAAGGCTTTGAGGGCGTGTAGGTTATCACCATGAATAATGAGATTGTCGTCGCCCCCAGAGGGGTTGCAGGAACGGCTTTCGTCGGTTTCAATCGGGCGGTAGGGGACGGTGAGGTGGTGGGCGTAGATGTGTTGTTTTCCTTTGAAATCGAGTGTGGGCATGGTGAAATTCCCTTTGGGTTTTTGAAATCGGAACGGGGGCGATTTGCTCTATATGTGAGATGTAATGAATGACATAAATTGTCTGAATCAGGATTTTCAGGATTCAAGGATTTTCAGGATAGCAGTTATGCGGTTGAACGCTCACCGCCCGTCGGAACGCGCAATGAATTGCGCTACTACGAACCGAAGTGCACAGCTCCTATCATTGTTTTTCGTGTTAATCCGGATCAAAGGGTGAATCGAACTTTATGGGCATTTTCCCTTCTTCGATTGACTGACGCAGGGCTTCGACGTCTTCATCGGTGAGATGTGGAGGCTTCTCCATCGCTGTGATCAGGCGTTGTGCAATTGGATTCTTTCCCGTTGTCTGTTCCTGTTTCCGCCTTGAACTTGATTCTATCCAACTGCGGAACTGCCGTAAAGTCTCAACTGCTACTCTAACTGAAACCGCTTGGTGTACTGCAAGCAGAATCTGACCTATTTTTTTCTTGCCGGTCTCGCTGCTGTTACAGGCTTGTTCTATCTGAGGCACTGTAATCATAGGTGTTTTCAACGTCGCGCGAAATTTTATTTTTTCAAGCCATTGTGCAGAGAGAAGTTCTGCTAAACTTGTCATGACAGAATCTAACCATGTCAGGCCAATGAGAAAAGTCGTAATGAATGTATGTGCATAAAAGAGGTTTTCTGGATTCGTTTCGATATGATGAACAATTTTTAATGCTGCTAAGAACTGCTCTTCATATTTAGATTCCTGTGTTTTCATCACTGTTAGGGCATTATTTTCATTTCCGGATAACATTGCTTCAATCAGATCAAGAGCGATAACCATATTTTCTATAGGTAGTTCCGACGAATTCGCACGCCATATAGATAGAATTTCGCGCGTATCCATGCCTGCTGATAGTCGAACAAGGAGGGCTGCTACTAATATACCAATGATTTCCTTAACATCAGTGACATTGGATGAATCAGTGATAGATTTAGAATAAACTCCCTTTTCTCCAATTTCTGTCTCGGTTTGATTATGCCTCTGTATTGAGCTAGACGCTTCCGCCAACTGATGTATACGTTGAGGCAGATTATCAAAGGTTTTGTTTCTAAAGTCATGTTGTAACTCAAGGATGACAAGGAGGAAGCTTAATTCTGGATATGCCGCCTGGTTTGTGATCTGCAAAGCATGCTCTAAAACTGTCGTTCCACACCCAAATTTGTACTCAATTCGTGCTAAATAGAGCCACGAATATCCGATTGGAAAATCAGGGAGGGTTAAAACTTTATCATCTGTTTCTGGATTACTACAGAAACCTACTGGTGGTTCAAAAAATTCCGAAGGATCATTTTCACTTTGATGCTCTGCCATCCATCTTATAGCGTGTGCCAAACGTTTCTTTAAGGTAAAATACTTGAGATCTGTATTGTCTTGAGGGAGCATTTCAAATTTTTGCAATGCCAAATTCCACAACTTTATGCTATCCAGCATATTGCCCGCCTTAAACTGTGCAAAGCCCGCATCTGCATACAAGCTGATATATCTTTCAGTGTTCTCAATCTTTTGAACTCTTTTTGCACCATCTTCAAAAAAGGTTGCTGCTGTCTTCCAATCGTCCGAATATGCGGCGCAAATAGCAGCTCGACGATACTCCTCCAGAGGTCCAACGTTTAATTTTTCTGACGGTGGATGCCACTGAGGGAGAATCCGCTCGTAAATACTGAGTGCCTCTTTGTAGCACTTCTGGTGTAAATATACGAATGCTTGTTCTTCCTCTATTACCGGTAATGGACCCAATTTTGATAAAATATCCTGCAGAACCTTATGGGCGGCATCAGGGGTATGTGAGTATTCATCGTGGATAATGGCTTTACCCCTTGCTGATGCCGCAGCGATATGGGGATACCCCCACGCGATAGCTCTTTCAATTACTTTGTCAAATACTTGAAGGCATCTGGTCCAATCCGGATTTTCAAGTTTTGCTTCCGCCAACCAGACACCATCAATCAAAAGCCGAGATTCAGCACTGTCCTCCTCGAAATCAGTCAATATTAAAGCCCTCATTTTTGGATCAAGTTCATCTAGGGCATCAATAAGGTCACTGACGAACGGAGCATGAATAGGACGCGGCATAAAGATAAGACTAAATAAGAAACTGAGAAAGCTAGCTGTATCAGTTTGATATCCTGCAAATTGTCCCGTCAAATCACCATATACTTCTTGGACCTTTTCGTCGCTGTCTATGATATCAATAATTTCTTCGAGATAGCCCACCATCTGCTTGACTGGAAGTAACACTTGATAATATCTCAATGCTTGTGTCGCTAGCATTAAACGAGACAACAGATACGACTGACGTGGCTCGTATGGCTTGGTTTCTTCATCCCAAATTTCAAGTATTTTCGGTGCCGACTCTGGTTCGACCTCAACCGCAATACGATATTGAAATGATCGAAACAGAGAATTTACAAAGGCATCCCCAGGAAATAATTCTTGGGGGGGATTGGTGTTAAAATGCATCCACAACGCGAATTCTTGGCTGAGTCCTTTCC
This sequence comes from Candidatus Poribacteria bacterium, assembly GCA_022822785.1. Taxonomy (GTDB): domain Bacteria; phylum Poribacteria; class WGA-4E; order WGA-4E; family PCPOR2b; genus PCPOR2b. Next base: position 2,767 of record JAJEAL010000010.1, on the reverse strand, counting down.
AATCTTCTTCTGAAGTGCTCATCAATGACTCAATAACAGCAATAAGACCTTCTTTGTTCTGTCCAGCCATACTGTGTACAAGGATAGCTTGTGCTTCTATTGTGGTCAGATCTTTTGCTTTGAGGATTGCATTTGCGATTTGGGCATGAAAGCCTTTTACCTTGTCCTTGGGCCAAACTTGCTCTGCTGCGTTAGCTAATAAAGGTGAGATTGTGCAGTACGTTTTATTAACTCGATCTATCCAAGGACCCATCAGTTGACTAAAAACATCCCCTGGATGAGGTATAGGTTTTGGTATCTCACCAATGTTGAGAACGTAATCTCGCCTGAGTTCAGTAGACATCAGACTAAGCCTGTAGAGGAATTCCCGATGATCTTCTGGCAAGTTTAGAAGCAATTGTCGCGCTTGTTCACGCTCATCTACCAATTCTGGGGGTGGTTGTAAGATACTTCCTATTATATCTCGCTTCCAATCTTCCTGCTGTAATTGGGCGAATAGAGCGTGTACAAGCATCGGATGCCCACCTGTCTGTGCTTGAGTTACTTTCGCCCAAGCCTCTGTGTCATCAGTGGGACACCCCAATTGTTGTGCAAATTGCTCTATTTCGGATATGGTAAAATTAGGAACTGGGAGGACTACGGAGGGTGGTATACCGAGGAGGCGAATCAGGCTATTGGGTAATTCATGTTGACTTGTGATTAACAACTTTGCACCACGTTCCAAGACTCTATAAATCACAACACCTAAGATTTCTTCATACTTCTGCAACTCTTGAGGGCGCAAGTCCAAGTTATCAAGAACGATGTTGACCTGTGAAGATTGACTACTGATTTCAGCAGCAAGCGGCCGTAGAAGCGGGGCAACCTGCTCTGACTTTATATTTCTGAAATCCAGCCAGAGCCATGAGCCGTTTATATCATTTGCGGTCAATTTTGCAAGGGTTGTTTTTCCTCTTCCCGTTCCTCCTTGTATTACAGCGATTCCTTCTGACTGAAGTGTAGCTTGGATGCTCGCAAGTAGCTCTGGTCTTGGAACAACATCACGATAGAGCGGAGGTATAGCAGTTTGTATCGGAGACTGAGACTGAATAGTAATATCAGATGAGTCTCCGATAAATGACGCGCTAACAGTATTCATCATTGCAGTTAGCACCTGCTGGTACTGCTGCCAATGCTGGTTTGGGACCCTTTGGGTTGTTTGCTCCTCGAAGATTTCAAGAAAACGCGCCTTGGCAAGTTCACGGTTTTCCTTTTGTGTTGCAATCCTCCAAGTTTCTGCGAGAAGATGATTGACAACTTTCTTGGCATCAGAGGGTGGGATATTTTGTCGATTACCATGCAGAACTAGTTTGTCACTTATGGATTTCTCAACAGAACTAGCGGGTTTGCTCTCGGTTTCCCAAGTAATAGGTTCGATGAGTTGATCATAAATTTGTTGAGGTTCTGCCTGTTTGAGAAAATCAGCTACTTCCTGTGATATTTTCCCTTCAGCTTGTAAAAATTCGGAGATTTTTGTGATAGCTGCTTCGTCCCCTGAACAACGGCTCCACACATGAAGCCCCGGTTGGCTCTTTCCAAATGGATTGCCTTTTTCCATACCTATCTGGGAGCGTGTGAGAAAACGGAATTTCACCTTCAGATCGGGATTGTTATCCCGCAAGTCCCAATAGTTGTTAATCGCATCACTCACTTCCTGAGATCTGAGTGTAATCTTGTGCTGTGTGTCTTTGACTTGGACTGCTGTAGCTGTGTCACCTGATATTTTGTCAAAGTCTTCCGCACCTTCCAGATAGAGCACCTCATCGTCGGCAAGGTCCAACCAAGCATCTACACTGTGCCAGATTTGATAGAGGTATCCTCTTAGCTGGGCATGTGCTTGACGTTTGGGGTTTGCTTTTAGGCGTCGCTTTTTGCGTTTTCTTTTTTTTCTTTTCTTTGCCATTTCTGCCTCTAACACTGGAAGACAATCAAATTAGAAGTTAATTACACCACAGAATTTTGCTCTCTTTTGATGCATTCATAACAAGACCATTTTCTTATTTGAAGCAAATCGAATGATTGTACCAATCACATTCTGATATTTTACCATATTATTGGCGGATGCTGCATTGAAAGAATAAAGCCTCGCTGGTACTTTTGGAGCCTTGGGTTAGATATACTCTGCGACACACATTGCACTCCGCTGGAGCGCGGGGGTTGGACTATCGCCCTTCTATAGACATATCGCTCCGCTGGAGCGAAAGGCACACATGTCGCCCCGCTGGGGCTTTAAGACTTGGAGGACACAGCCCCTGCGATACACATTGCGCTCTGTCCCGATAAATCGAGATTAGGGGGACAGGCGGGATCGGGGATGCCCGATCTGTGGGTAATGGGGGGTGATTTCTATCATGCTGCACACAGCTGGCAACTTACGTTATTATAACTTATTTTCTGACCAAGTGCGTCAATCCTATGGCTTTTTATGGTGGATCTTAGAATTAATGGGATACGCCAAACCGGTGCGGTTGGAAACCGCACCTACCGGGTTGGATTGAGTGCCGGGCAGTTAGGAAACCGCAACTATCGGGTTGGATTGAGTGTGGACGGTTAGGAAACCGCAACTATCGGGGGCGAAAGTGGCTATTTATTTTTGAACTCACCATAGTTAAGCAAGTTTAAGTATAAATTTTTAGTTTTTACAGAAGGGTCTGGTGAAGCTGCTCTGATTCATGAATCCCCATCAAAGATTGGAATCGTGAAAAAGGTAATCTATCAAGCCACCCGA
>JAJEAL010000137.1 GCA_022822785.1 Candidatus Poribacteria bacterium | reverse complement strand
CCCTAAAATACGCTTATCCGTTGTTGTTATCGGAATATTCAAACCTGCTCATCCAATCTGGGGATCGGTATATTCTACGAATCTTTAACTCAGTCAGCATAGTAGGACTCTACTCTTTTGGGTACCAAATTGCTGGAATCCTGCAGACTGCTCTCGTAACTCCGCTGAGGCAGGCGCTTCAACCCGTTGTTCTCAAGCAGGAAGCAAATCCTGAAGCCGTAAGGGATTTTCTAAAGGTAGGCGCTACCTATTTCTATCTGATAGGCTGTGCCGCTTGCTTGCTAATGTCACTTTTCAGTCGAGAAATTTTGACCCTTTTTGCGAGGAAAGAGGCGTTTTGGGCAGCGTGGGTCATCGTGCCAATTATTACCTACTCCTACGTTCAGCATGGGCTCGGCAATTTTGTCGGTTGGGGTATGGGATTGATGAAAAAATCGTTCCATGTGTCGGGAACGGTTTTAGTCGCAGCGGTGGTGAACATCGGGTTGAACTTTCTCTTTGTTCCGCGTTGGGGCATGTTAGGTGCTGCATTTGCCACTCTGCTTTCCTACATCGTGTGGAACTGTCTGAAAGCATACTATTCGGCGAAATTCTACAATCTCCACTTTGAGGTTGGGAGACTTTTATATATTACAGCTATCACCGTCGGACTTTACGGATTGTCTCTGTTGATCGCCAATAGCAGGACTGTGGAAATTAATGTAGGACTGAAACTCCTATTCTTTTTCGGATATCCCTTGATTCTCTGGAGCATAGGCTTCTTTTCACAGAGTGAAAAGGAATACCTGCTAAAGCCGGTAAAGGGATTCAAAAGAATCTATCGAAGCGTATCTTAAGATATACCGAGACGCGGAAGGTAACTATATCTGAACCACCGGCGTTGATACAGGTAGGGGACAAAAATGAAAATTGCTATTATGGGCGGCACCTTCAACCCTATCCACTATGCCCATCTACTGAGCGCAGAAGAGGTGCGTGATGGTTTGGGCTATAATAAGATTCTCTTTATTCCAGCCGCTCGTCCGCCCCATAAAGATTCGCTCGACATCATCGATCCGGAACACCGTTATCAGATGACCGTCCTCGCAACATCGGATAACGCCTATTTTGAGGTGTCACGAATCGAGCTAGATCGCGTCGGTCCCTCTTTTGCTATTCAGACTATCAAGGAGTTACAAGCCTTCTACGGAGAAGGGTGTGAGCTCGCATTTATTATTGGTGCCGATTCACTAATTGACTTCAAAATCTGGAAGGATTACGATGAGATTCTCAACATTTGTCGCTTTATTGCAACTACTCGTCCCAACTACTGCTTGGACAAGGTACCTCCGGATCTTCGAGACCGTGTCCAATACTTTTCAATAACCGGAGTTGATATATCCGCAACCGAGATTCGTGAACGCATCCGATCCGGACGTTCCATTCGATACCTCGTCCCAGCGCCTGTGTGGGAGTATATCGAGCGTCATCAACTATACAGGTAAACCGAAGACCGAAATTTCTTGTCCTATAAAGACTATCGTGTGAAAAATCACATTCTTCTGAAGGCACCAGCGGATAGATCCAACTATTTACGCATAAGGCAGGTGATCTCATAATGACGCACAAATGTAGTGTCTGCGGAACAGTCAGTGAATTTGATTACAAACCCGGTGGGAAACTCCCACCGAACTTTCCCTTCTGCAGTGCACGTTGCAAGGCGATAGATCTCGGCAAATGGTTGAACGGGGAATATCGGATCAGTACGCCACTGCCCAATGCTGACCTGATGGCAGATGAAGAAAAAGAAGTGCTTGCACAGCTTCTACTTGATGCGGGCGAAGTAGACGAAGTTACAGATGATGATGAATAACGACGACATCGAAAAAACAGCGCTGCTCACAGAACCAAAGGCTATTGAGATTGAGCAATATCTCAAATCTAAGCTAACGCCAAAACGGTATGCGCACGTCCTATCGGTTCGAGCATTAGCAATTGACTTGACGACGCGGTATGATGCGGATTTGCGGAAAGTCAACCTTGCTGCCCTGCTACACGATTGTGCAAAGTGGATGAGCACTTCTGAATTGTATGACACAGCAGCAAACCATCGGATTCAGCTTGATGAAATCGAGTGTCACAACCCGTCGCTTGTGCATGCGCCAATTGGGGCGATGCTCGCTGTGTCGCGGTTCCATGTTGATGACCCTGAAATCCTCAACGCCATCCGAATCCACACCACCGGATCTAGCAGGATGACACTTATTGATAAAATCCTCTACGTTGCCGATTTTGCTGAGCCGGGGCGTACCTACGCAGAGGCACATACTGTGCGTGAGATTGCCTATCAAGATCTGAAGAAAGCTGTTTTTGAAGTCAGTCGTTACAAAATTGAACACCTCCTCACCAAAGGCGTCCTCATCCATCCGTATACGATTGATGCCTATAACAGTGCCCTCCGGGAAATCAGTGAGCCAATACACAATAATTTATGATGCTAACTCTATACACTTCTTCAGGGAGGAACAACATGGAAAAAAACATACTTGAGATAGTGCAAGCCGCTGCTGCTACCGCCTTAAGCCGACGGGCTCGCAATGCGGTTATCCTTGATTTAAGAAAATTTCCGTCGTTTACAAACTTTTTCGTTATCTGTAGCGGTATCTCCGATACGCAGGTCGAAGGTATATCTGATGCCGTGCTCGATGAGCTAAAAGATAACTGGAATGAACGTCCTTGGCATCGAGAAGGGGGGCGCGATGCAGATTGGATCTTGCTAGACTACGTTGATTTTGTGGTACATATTTTTCTCGAAGAGAAGCGGGAATATTATAATCTCGAACGTCTTTGGGCTGACGCTCCACAGATTGAAGTTCCCCATGTGGATCCCATCACTGAATATGAGGAAGATGAAGAAATATATGACGAGCTTGAGGATTATGACTTCGATGACGAAATGCTTTTCCCACCCCAGTCTAGCGAAGAAGAATAGGGGGAAGGATGTTAATTGATAACGTTAAAACTGAAATTTTAACCACCGTAGAATCTGCCTGCCAAAACCGATTTGGACAGAAACCGGAAGGCCTCAAATTGGGGTATCCACCCCAGGTCGAATTGGGTGACTTTACAATTGAGTGCTTCCCGTTGGCAAAACAGTTTCGGCAAAATCCAGCTCAGATTGCCCAAGCAATCGCAGCCGAGATAGAGCCAAGCGAATCGATTCAAGCCGTGAGAGCGGTTGGTCCTTATCTGAACGTTAAAGTCTACAATCGTACCCTATTCGGCGGTGTGTGCGATGAAATCGTACGACAAGGGGAAAGTCTTGGACGTAGTAATATGGGGCAGGGACAACGGGTGATGGTTGAGTATCTTTCCCCTAATACCAATAAACCGTTGCATCTTGGACATATCCGTAACGGTGTCCTCGGTATGGGAGTGTCCAAACTGCTTGACGCGACCGGCCATACGGTGATTAAGGCGAATCTGGTGAATGACCGGGGTGTCCACATTTGCAAATCAATGCTCGCTTGGCGGAAGTGGGGGAACAGGGAAACGCCGGAGACAGCTGGAATAAAGGGCGATCACTTTGTTGGGGAGTGGTATGTCCGTTATGCACAAGAGGAAGAGAAGCACCCAGATATAGAACAAGAGACACAAATAATGCTCAGGAAGTGGGAATCGGGCGATCCGGAAACACGCAAACTCTGGGAGATGATGAATGGGTGGGTTTATAGCGGGTTTGCTGAAACCTATCAAAAACTCGGTTTGGAGTTCGACGCCTTCTACTACGAGTCCCATACCTACAATCTCGGCAAAGATCTCATCCAAACCGGTCTGGACAAAGGAGCCTTTGTCAAGGTTGCAGACGGTGCTGTGATTGCCAAACTACCTGTCGATGAATTCGGCACACAAAGGGATGGGAGTCAGAAGGTAGAAACACTGCTTCGTAGCGATGGCACAAGTGTTTACATCACACAGGACTTGGGAACAGCAAAGATGAAGTTTGACGAGCATCAACTCAATCGTTCCATCTATGTCGTCGGTTCAGAGCAGAACTACCATTTCCAGTGTCTATTCAAACTGCTCGATATGCTTGGTTTGGAATGGGCATCGGGATGTTATCACCTGTCGTACGGCATGGTGAATCTGCCAGAGGGGAGAATGAAATCGCGTGAGGGGACAGTGATTGATGCCGATGACCTAATTGAGGAGATGATTCAGCTTGCCGCGGATGAAATTCGGGGGCGTGATGCGGAGGGTAGGTTGTCGGATGAGGAGATACAGAAACGTGCCTTTGCTATTGGGCTTTCGGCAATTAAGTTCTATCTGCTTCGTGTTCGTCCCGAACTCACCATCAACTTTGACCCGAAAGAGTCTATCTCTTTCGATGGCTTCACCGGACCCTACTGCCAGTACGCCTACGCACGCTGTGCCAGCATCCTTCGGAGAGCAGAAACCGAAGATCTTACGTCGGTTGAACCAGATTTTTCGCTGCTCGGACACGAGGAAGAATTGCAGCTCATCCGTGCGCTAATTCAGTTCCCTGAAGTTGTGGAGGAAGCCGCTCGGGATCTCTCTCCCGCTCGTATCTGTAATCATCTGTTCACAGTAGCGCAAACCGTCAATCAATTCTACCACAAGCACCCCGTGCTTGCTGCAGAATCTCCACCATTGATAAAAGCGCGATTGGCACTGATAAACGCTTCCGCAGTTGTTATCAAGAAAGCCCTAGCCCTGCTAGGTATCGAAACGCTTGAGGAGATGTAGGACGTGAAACAAGGAGACGAACAAAGATGATTCGACGCATTGAAGCCTTGAACTACCGTTGCCTGCGCTATGTCAGTCAGCCATTGGGACATTTTCACGTACTTGTCGGTCCGAATGCATCGGGGAAAAGCAATTTTCTTGATGTCCTAGGTTTGGTGCGTGATATCCTCACACAGGGGCTTGATAATACGATCCTTTCACATGAAGGCCTCGTTCAATTAATTGGCAGAGCTAGGCATGTAGGCGAACTCATCTTCAATCAGATAGCGGACCGGTTTGAGCTGGCAATTGAGTTGGAGATTCCCGACAAATTACGCACTAAAGCGCATAATCGTTATCAAATTGCGCGATATGAGATTGCAATCGGAAAAGGAACGGAGAATGATGAATTAACAATTATCAACGAAGCGCTATGGTTCTGTCCAAAACCGCGGTCACGAACTACCTCTCAAGCCTCGCCTTTTCCTAATGAACCTGCTCCGCCAGTAAGTGTGTTCACAAACCGCGGTCAAAAAGGGTGGCATAGGGCCATCGGTAAGACAAAAAGCGGTTACTATAGTTTCATTTCGGAAACCGAAGGGTGGAGGGGAAGCAGCCGGCGAGTCGATCCCTGTCGAGCTGCACTAGCTGATCTATTTCTATATGAAACGCTTTTTCCTATCACCTTGTGGGTACGGAATATACTTATGGACGGTATCCATGTATTGGCACTTAACAGTGCTGCTATGCGTTGCCCTTCGCGTCCTTCCCTCCTGTACAGATTTTACACCGACGGTTCAAATCTTCCACTTGTTGTCAGAGGTTTGCGTAACCATCATAAGAAGGATTTCAAAGACTGGTTGGAACATCTCCGCACCGTATTGCCGGACCTGCAAACGATTGATGTCATTGAACGCCCAGGAGACGGCTATCTCTATCTCAATGTGCATTATTCAAACTTAGAATCTCCTGTCCCTTCGTGGTTGTTGTCTGACGGCACACTACGTCTATTCGCTCTCCTCCTGCTGGTATACTTGCCATACCATCAGGAGGTATATTTAATTGAAGAGGTGGAAAACGGGATACATCCCCGCGCTATTGAGGCGGTTTTTGAATCACTTTCATCGGTATATGACGGTCAGGTTTTGCTGGCAACACATTCTCCATTGATTGTTGGACTCACCAAACCGGAACAAGTTCTCTGTTTCGCCAAAAATCCCTCCGGGGCGACTTCAATCGGGCGTGGCAGTGAGCATCCAAAGTTAAAAGATTGGCGAGAACAGGTAGATTTGGGTACACTATATGCGGCGGGAGTTTTGGGATGAGGACAGCAGAGCAGGGAAGGAAGGATCTGATTGTCTTGGTCGCCAATAGCCACCAGAAGCGAACCGTTGCGACATTGTTAACTAAACGACAGAAATCTCTTAGGTATACGGCGGGTGCCTGTTGATATTAACTCGGACATTCTCTCACATCCTAAGCACGATCCGGGAGTATTCCATGAAGCGGGGTATTTTCTAGCAGTCTTTGCTCAGCAATATGAGCACGTCATAGTGTTAGTTGATGTAGAATGGGATGGCAGTCTTGAGAGTGCACAGGAGATTGAAGAAAAAATTCAAGGCGATTTGAACAAAAGCGGTTGGGAAGGACGGAGTGCTGTTATTGTGATTGATCCAGAACTCGAAATTTGGGTATGGAGTCAGTCGCGTCATGTTCCCGAATTATTCGGAACGGATTGGGAAACGATAAAAGATTTGGGAAATCAAACAGGTTATTGGCAGGAGGGAAAAGCCAAACCTTCCCGCCCGAAAGAACTTTTAGAGGTGGTACTTCGTCATACGAAAAAACGGCGTTCCGCAGCATTATATCAACAATTGGCACAAAAAGTGGGCTTGAGAACGTGCCAAGATGATTCTTTTCGTCGCTTCCGTGAAATTCTACAAGAGTGGTTTCCCGCATAAGGATCGCTACCTCAAAAGGAGGGTGTACTTCATGCAAACAAATAACGCAACAAAACCAACCAAACCCGTTATTATCTACGATGGTGAGTGTAATTTCTGCTTGAGCGGTATCCGCCGAATTCAGAACAAGGATCAGGCAGGTCAATTTACCTATACCCCCAAACAGACCCCCGATCTCTACGGACACTATCCGCAACTTGCAGCTATCGAATCAAAGGAAGGAATGCGATTCATCGACTCAAGCGGTAAGGTCTACTCTGGAGCGGATACCATCTACCAGATTTACAGACGGCTCGACGGGTATCGCTATATCACCTGGCTCTACCTCGTGCCTGTCATTCGGACACTACTGAAGGGGGCATACCTAATCATCTCCAAAAATCGGTCACGTCTGAGTAAATCGGACTGTGAATCTGAAACTTGCAACACTGAATGAGGATACAGATGAAAATTAAAGCAATCGAAACCCATACTGTGAAGGTCAATCATCGCGGAGATTGGGTTTTTGTCAAAATCCATGCTGAGGATGGCTCGACAGGTATCGGCGAAGCTTCTCACGGTCACGATGGACGGGTGGCTCAAATGATTGAGGGACTCAGTGCTGCGCTCGTCGGCCGAGATGTGTTCCAAATAGAGGACTTTCACCGCCGGTTTTATCAAGAAAGTGAAGGACGGCCTTATCACACGGCAATTAGTGGCATCGAGCACGCGCTCTGGGATCTTGCCGGTAAAGTGTTGGACGTTCCCACCCACCAACTCTTGGGTGGTAGATGTCGAGAAAAAATCCGTCTCTATGCCAACATCAACCGTGCAACTGTGAACCGCACTCCCGAAGGCTTCGCGCAAAATGCCCGTAAAGCAGTCGATGAAGGATTTACAGCGGTTAAGTGTGCTCCCTTTGATGATGTTTCGACACGCGATATATCGCGCGGTACGTTGACGCCCGCAATCCGAACAGGGGTTGAACGTATCCGCCGCATCCGTGAAGCCATCGGCCCTAACATCGATCTGATGGTCGATTGTCACAGCCGTTTCAATCCGGGATTGATTGTCCAAACGGCAAAAGCCTTGGATGACCTGCATCTTTTCTGGATCGAAGACCCAATTCCGATGACAAATGTCGATGCGCTCGCGCACGTTAGCCAATCCACGTCGATGCCAATTGCGACCGGAGAGCAGTTGCGAACTAAATCCGCGTTTCAACGGCTTTTGGAGAAGCGCGCTGCTGACTACATCCTACCCGACGTGAAGCATGTCGGCGGTATCTTGGAATTGAAAAAAATTGCTGCGATGGCAGAAGCAGCAGACGTGCTGGTTACGCCACATAACCCAAGTGGTCCAGTTGCAACCGCGGCAAGTGTCCAGTGCATGGCAACTGTACCGAACTTTGCTATCCTGGAATACGCGTGGGGTGAGGTGGAATGGCGGCCAGAACTTGTAAACCCGCCTGAGGAGGTAGTTGCCGGATATATCGAACTCTCTGACCGTCCCGGTTTAGGACTCGACCTTGTGATGCGTGAAATATAAACAAGCAAAGCACTATTTGAAGAAGGAGAAACCGATGATAGAACTGCCACAATATAATTGTGTTCGGATCGATGGTGAAATAACGATTGATGGGGCACTCACAGATGCTGCGTGGACAGCAGCTGATGTTATTCAGTTGATGACAACGGATACAGGGGAAAAGCCGCGTCAACCAACCGAGGTTCGGCTGCTCTGGAATCGCGAATACCTCTATATCGGCTTTCTCTGTTATGATCGGGACATTTGGGGAACAATCCGCGAGCGTGATGGAAACATCTATGACGAAGAGGTGGTCGAAGTCTTTCTCGATCCGGACGGCGATCTCCGGACATACATCGAGCTTGAAGTAAGTCCTCTCAATACGTTGTTTGATGCCTTTGTTGTCAACGGCAAGTCGCACGGGCAGGGAATGCACGTGTTGCGTGATTGGGATAGTGACACATTGCAACACGCTATCTCTATTGATGGCACAGCAAAAACGAGCCCTCCTACCGATAGAGGGACAGCTATCAGTCCGCCGGATACGTCTTGGTCTTGCGAAATCGCTGTCCCGTTCAGAGACTTACTGACCGCCCCAAATATCCCACCGAAGGTGGGCGATATCTGGCGCATGAATCTGTATCGGATTGATCGCGGGAAAACGGAAGCCGAAGACGAATATACTGCATGGTCGCCGACCCGGGAGATCGATTATCATCGTCCACAACATTTCGGCACTTTGCGCTTCATCGAGACATAAATTGAGGATGGTGGACGAAATAAAAATTGTGGGTAATCCCGGTAACTGACGCGGAGAACCTGAACTTAAAAAATAGGAGGAAAGTATGTCGAATTACGATGTGGAAATGCGTTTGAACATAAAGACACCGATGCGCGATGGGGTCAATCTCTCATCAGATATCTATCTTCCGAAAGCGCAAGGAAAGTTTCCGACGGTGTTGATGCGTACGCCTTACAGTAACAACATGGAGGCAATGATCGAAAAGGGACGTCGGCTAGCAAACAACGGCTACGCCTGCGTGATTCAGGATGTGCGTGGGCGCTGGGATTCAGATGGCGAGCATTATCCTTTTGCGAATCACGGCCCAGACGGTTACGATACTCAGCAGTGGATTGGTCAGCAGGAGTGGTGTAACGGAAAAATCGGTATGGCGGGTGGATCGTATGTGGGATTGGTGCAGTGGCAGAGCGCACCCCATCGTAGCGAATTTCTGACCTGCATGGTGCCTCGCGTCATCTGCAACGACTTTTACACCGGATTGGTCTATTCCGGTGGGGCATTTCAGCTCAATGTGTTGATGACGTGGGGGATGCGTACCAACGGACGAACTGCCCAAAGCATTGAATATCATCACTGGACAGAAGCATTCCGAAAACTACCGCTCATTGAGATGGACGAACTCGCCGGGCGCAGGCTTCAATTCTGGAAGGACTGGATTGAACATTCAAGTTACGATGACTATTGGGACGCAACCAACGTTGAGACGAAATGGGGTGAGATTGCTGCCCCCGCGTTCAACATGGGCGGTTGGTACGACCTTTATGCCCAACATACCTTTATCAATTTCAACGGTTTACGCCAGGGCGGACGGACCCCTGAATCCCGGCAGAGCAAGCTTATCGTTGGACCGTGGCCCCACTCCTTGAGCGCCTCTACTCACACGGGCGATATTGATTTTGGGGCGCCTTCGATGGTTGACCTAGAAGGAGAAGAACTTCGCTGGTTCGATTACTGGCTCAAGGGAATCGATAACGGAATCGTCAATGAACCCCCATTGCGGCTGTTTATCATGGGAATCAACGAGTGGCGCGATGAACATGAGTGGCCTCTAGCACGGACGCAGTGGCAGAAATGGTATCTCCACTCGAATGGCAAAGCAAACGCTGTACTCGGTGATGGAGAACTTTCTACTGAACCGCCAACACATGAGCCGCCGGACCATTTCGTTTATGATCCACGCTATCCGGTCCAAACGATGGGCGGTAACAACTGCTGTTCACCCCACATCGTGCCGTGGGGACCATACGATCAACGCCCGGTTGAGATGCGTGGTGACGTTCTCTGTTATACTAGCGAACCGATGGCAGAGGATATGGAGGTGACAGGGCCCATTAAGGTGGTACTCTACGCAGCCACCGACGCGCTGGATACCGATTGGACGGCGAAACTTGTGGATGTTTTACCAACGGGTTATGCGATGAACCTGTGCGACGGAATTATTCGTGCCCGATACCGCGAAAGTTTCACCGACCCAACACTTCTTGAATCGAACACAGTTTATGAGTACGAAATCGACCTTGCAGTCACCGGGAATGTATTCCGAAAGGGACACCGCATCCGCGTGGAAATCTCGTCTTCTAACTTCCCGCGCTTTGATCGCAACCTCAACACCGGGAACGCGTTAGGAATCGATGCAGAAATGCGCTCAGCACAGCAGACGATTTACCATACCAGCCAATATCCGTCACATATCCTGCTTCCCGTTATTCCAAAACGGTGATAGTGACGGATATTGGCATCGTAAGTTCGCTAAGGCAGCAGCTGCTCTGGATCCTCAATGCGTGCACGCAAATCTGCGAGAAAACGGGCGCAGGGGGCGCCGTCAATCGCTCGATGGTCGAAGGTGAGGACCAGCGTCGCTACATCTCGGAACTGGATGGCCCTATCTGCAACTACAGCAGCTTCACGTACCCGACCCACTCCCAGTATCGCGCATTGCGGTGGGTTGAGGACCGGCGTGAACCAATCCACGCCGAGACCACCGAGATTCGTTACCGTGAAAGTCCCATCCGAAAAGTCGTCGAGTCCTAACTTTCCATTTCGAGCGCGGTCTGCGAGTTCCCTGACTTTGCCTGCGAGCGCTATCACGCCAAGCGTGTCAACTTTACGAACGACCGGCACCACCAATCCCGACTCAATGTCGATGGCAACGCCTAAATTGATATCGCTATACTGATGTATCGCATCGTCAATCAATGCCGCGTTGAGTCGGGGGTGCGCTTTCAATGCCTCAGCAGTTGCCTTCAGTACAAAGTCGTTGATTGTCGGTGCGATGCCGTAAGCATCCCGCCACGTCTCCACATTTCTGGTGCGGGCATCTTGGAGTGCAGTGAAATCGACTTCAATTCCCTCCGTAACATGTGGTGCCTGCGACCAGATCGTTCCGAGGCGTTCAGCGGTGGTGCGCCGGATGCCGATAAGCGGAATAACCTCAACACCCGCAGTGGGAGCTTCAGGCTGCACTGCAGCTTCAGGAGTGGGAGTCTCGGTAGGTGCTTTTTGCGGAGTCGCCGTACCTTCATCAATGGCGCGCTGCACATCCTCCTTAATGACCCGTCCGCCCGGCCCTGTGCCTTGCAACGCTTCTGCGTCTATGCCGTGCCGTTGGGCAAGCCGTAAAGCGACAGGGGTTACTCGCGATCCGGCAGCTTGTCCCGTAGCTGGCGCCTCGGTGGGTGCTTTTTGTGGAATAGCTGAACCTTCATCAATAGCACGTTGCACATCTTCCTTTGTCACTCGCCCCCCCGGCCCTGTGCCTTGCAACGCTTCCGCGTCTATGCCGTGTCGTTGGGCAAGCCGTAAGGCGACAGGGGTCGCTCGTGATCCGGCAGCTTGCCCCGCAGCTGAAGCCTTCGGCTGTTCTGTGGATTCGTCCGGCACCGCTTCCCCTTCCTCTCCGATCCAAGCGAGAGTCGCTCCAACGTCATACACGCCGTCAACCTGTCCCACGATGCGCAGCAATACACCGCTGACCGGTGACTCAACGTCGGCGACAGCCTTGTCTGTCTCAATCGATACTAGCAGCTGCCCCTCTTCTATTCTGCTACCTTCAGCTATGTGCCATTCGACGACGCGACCCGTTTCCATAGTGTGACCGAGAGCCGCTAAACGGAACTGTATTGCCATGAATCCTCCCTTTCTCCTTATGCTACATCATTACGCGACCGACCGCCTCAGTGATATTAGGAACTTCAGGCACTACATGCTTGACAAGTTCCGAGCTGAACGGCATGGGTACATGTGGACTACCGACCCGGACGACTGGCCCATTAAGCTCTCTGAAACAGTTTTCACCGATCATCGCTGCTATCTCGGAGACCGCTCCAGCAAAGCTGGAGTCCTCCCCACAAACCACAGCATGACCCGTCCGGCGCACCGATTCACAGATTGTATCGGTATCCAACGGTGATAAGCTTCTTGCATCGACGACTTCAACGTCGTAGCCGTCATCCTCCAACAGTATCGCTGCTTCGAGTGACTTCTGCACCATCGGCCCGATAGCAACGATGGTCGCGTCCTCTCCTTCACGGCAAATCTTTGCTTGACCGAGGGGGATAGTATGCTCCCCATCCGGAACCTCACCCCTAGAGGTATAGATCCGCTTGTACTCGAAAAACAGCACCGGGTCGGGACTGCGTATCGCAGATTTGAGTAATCCTTTGGCATCGCCGGGTGTTGAGGGGACAACCACCTGTAAACCCGGAACGTGCATAAACCACGACTCCATGATCTGTGAATGTTGTGCTGCCAGTAACCGGCCGACACCACACGGCAGACGAATGACCATCGGTACACTCGCTTGACCGCCGGTCATGTAGCGCATCTTTGCCGCTTGGTTGACGACTTCGTCCATGGCGCAGGTGACGAAATCCATATACATAATCTCAACTACAGGGTTCATCCCCGCCATAGCCGCACCAACCCCGACGCCCATAATTCCAGCCTCTGCGATCGGTGTCTCGAAAATCCGACCCGGAAAACGTTCCGCAATGCCCTCCGTTACCTTGTAGGGCCCACCGTGCGTAATGACATCTTCGCCGATGACGAATATCGTATCGTCGCGGTCCATCTCCTCATGCAGTGCCTCTCGTAATGCCTCAGTAAAAGTTAGCGTTCTCATCATGCCACCTCCTGGGCGGGGGCAAGGACATCTGTGGTAACTTGCTCCGGCGTGGGGTACGGACTCTCTTCAGCAAATCTCACCGCTTCGGCAATCTCATCTTGGATCTCATTCTGGATTTGGGCGTCCTCCTCTTCAGTCAGCCACCCCTGCTCCATCATCGTCGATCGGAAGTTAATAATCGGATCTTGATTGGTCCGCCACTCTTCTACCTCCTCGGAGGTGCGGTACTGCTCTTCGTCACCCAAGCTATGTCCATAGAAGCGATAGGTTCGCGCCTCAATCAATGTAGGTCCACCACCCTTGCGGGCGCGCTCGACTGCCTCGCCGGCGACCTCATAGACCTCGACGAGATTCTGACCATCGACCGACACACCGGGGATTGCATACGATCCCGCCATATCGGCAACCGAATCGACCACCGCTACATTCATGCGAGGCACCCACTGCTGATACTGGTTGTTTTCGCAAACATAAATGACAGGGAGCTTCCACAAAGCACCAAGCCCAATCCCTTCGTGGAAAGTGCCACGAGCAGCAGCACCGTCACCGAAGAAGCACACCGATACCTGATCCGTTCCACGCAGCTTGCTAGCGAGTGCCGCACCAGTGGCTGGTGCGATGCCGGCACCGACAATGCCATTGGCACCAAGCATGTTAAGTGAGAAATCAGCGATGTGCATCGAACCGCCTTTCCCGGCGCACGTACCCGTAACTTTGCCGAAAAGTTCTGCCATCATACGTCGTGATTCTGCACCCTTCGCTAGGCAGTGACCGTGGCTACGATGCGTACCGAGAACATAGTCGTCATCCCGCAGGTTGGAACAGACGCCGACAGCGACGGCCTCCTCTCCGCAGTACATGTGAAGGGCTCCGACCACGGAGCCGAGACTGGTCTGGCGATTCGCCTCTTCCTCGAAGAGCCGGATGCGCCACATATTTCTATACATCTCCTTACCCAATTCGGATGACAGGTCCATAAGTAGGTCTCCTAGAGTTAGTAAATTGTAATGTGTATTAAGCTACGCTATTATTGCAATTCTGCGCTACAAATTGTGCGGTTTGGTATCAGCTAATCTCCTATTATACCGAACCGCACCAAAATAAGCAAATCGTTGCGGGACAAACCGATTATCACTATGTTCAGAGGGTGCCTTGTCTGCTATTTTTACATATCTGCCGACAGATTATATCGCATATATTCCACATCATTCCTCATAAAATTGCTATCCGTCTTAACCCCTCTTGGCAACAAAATATAGGATAGCAAAATCTAAGGAAACCGTCAATACTTTTCCACCAGTCCTCCTCACGCTAGGAACTAGAATACATGAATAGACCCTAGCGAGTACAAAAACTGCGCTGTCAGAAAATCACAGATTGATTGCGGCTTGCCCCGCCTAAGGCTTCCCATTTCAACCGTGCATTCGGCTGAGTTTCATGTTGACAAAGAGAGGGCAAACTGTTATCCTAAAAATGTTTCAACATCTGTGAAATGATTTAGTGACTTACAGCGAAAAAGGCAAAGAAATGGAGAACAACAAAACGAGTGTCGTAACCGCTGGCTTGCCAGTAATTGACTGCGATCTCCACAACCGAACCCCGTCACTCAAAATGCTCTACCCGTATCTTCCAGACTATTGGTGCGATCACTGCGAAGAATCCGGCTTTTTCGGGCCCGATGCGAACGACTATCCAGAAGGGGCACCGACTTCAACACGGCCTGAAATCATGGAACCGTCGGGGAATCGTCCCCAATCCGATCTGGGGCTGTTACGTGAACACGCGCTCGATGCGTGGGACGTTGAATACGGGATACTTACCTGTGCCTATCGCGTACAGAGCGTTCACAACGAAGACCTAGCCGCAGCGCTTGCTTCAGCGATCAACGATTGGCAAATCGAGCATTGGCTCGACCCGGAACCGCGTCTGCGCGGATCGCTGATTGTACCGAGCCAAAACCCCGAACTCGCAGCGAGAGAGATTGAGCGTTTGGGAGAGCATCCGGGCTTTGTGCAGATAATGCTGCCGGTACGTTCACAGGCACCCTACGGCAATCGCCGTTATCACCCAATCTACACCGCTGCAGTGCGCCATGATCTGGTAATCGGCATCCATTACGGTGGGGCACCGGGACTTCCACCGACATCGGTCGGTTGGCCCTCAACCTATCTGGAGGAATACGTCGGTATGTCACAGGTGTTTCAGGCGCAGGTACTGAGTCTGGTATCGGAAGGCGTTTTTGACCTGTTCCCGTCCCTGCGAGTGGCGCTTATCGAAGCGGGATTCACATGGATGCCATCGCTCATGTGGCGATTCGACAAGGAGTGGCGCGGGCTGCGACATCTTACGCCGTGGGTCAAACGGTTGCCGTCAGCATATATCCGCGAACACATGCGCATGACGCTTCAACCGATTGACGGACCACCAACTGCGGAGCAACTGCTTCAGATTATCGGTCAACTCGACTCGGACGACTTTCTGATGTTTTCAACCGACTATCCCCACTGGCACTTTGATTTTCCCGAAGAGGCTTTCCCCACAAAGCTACCCACATCGCTGACACGCAAAATTCTATCCGAAAACGCGAGGGAATTTTATCACCTCTAAGCGTGTGTCCATATATTCCAAATAGGAATTTTAATATCGGAAGCTTTATTAAAAGGGAAAGTTCAAACCAAAATACGATATTAAGGAGCGTGATTGATGCCCAAATGGTTATTTGTTAATGTTGTTGTACTTCTCACTTTTTTCGCTGGTACTCTACATGCACACGGACCTGAATCAGCCGAGCACATTGTAGAAGCCTACCGGCTTGAGCCCGGAATCCCCGCTCCGCAGATCGACGGAAAACTCGACGATCCCGCGTGGCAAAAGGCGAAGCCTGTAAGCGGATTCATTCAACTCGTGCCGGACCGCGCCCAACCCGCCACCGACGATACAGCGTTCTATGTCGCCTATGACCCGCATCACCTCTATGTCGCCTTTCGATGTTACGATGCTGAACCTGATAAAATTGTGAATCGCATTGTACGACGCGATGGCGGTATCTACGACTCAGACGTTATATCCTTTTTCATGGATCCGCATCATGATCACCGCACCGGCTATAAGTTTGCTACCAATCCCGGCGGTGTCCAAAGTGATTCGTACCGTTTCGACGACATCCGATCAGACTCCAGTTGGAGAGGTATCTGGTGGCTAGAAACGGGTATTGATGAAGAGGGCTGGGTCGCTGAGTTTAAGATTCCATTTGCTAATTTCCGTTTTCCTAATAAATCGGAACAGGTGTGGGGATTTGATGTTGAACGGGTGCATCGCCGAAAAAATGAAGTTACCGTTTGGAAGCAGATGACTCAAGCTGGAGCGACCACACGGATGTCCGATCTTGGGGTCTTGGTCGGACTTCGGGATATTGGCGGGGCTAAGCCATTTGAAATCTCGCCCTATCTTTTGGGTGGGGTATCCGACACGGAATCGCTTGATGGGCAATTAGGGACGGGGCTCGATGTTCAGTATAACCTGACAAGCACACTCAAGACAAACGTCACCGTGAACCCTGATTTTGCACAGGTAGAGGCGGATCAGCTGGAGATTAACCTGACTCGCTTCCCGACCCGTTTCCCGGAGCGGCGTCCTTTCTTCGTTGAAGGAAACAGCTTTTTTGAGACACCGCTGGAGCTCTTTTATAGCCGACGGATCGGCAGGGAAGGAGACATCCTCTGGGGCGGCAAAATGACCGGCAAGGTTGGCAGCTATTCCCTCGGCGTCCTTGGAAGTCAAACGGGCAGTTTTGGAGCACTGGAGCTTGGTCAAGAGTCCGAATCCAAGGAGGAGGCGTTATATTCGGCAGTTCGGTTGAAGAAAGACATCCTAGAACGCTCCAGTGTTGGACTGATCTTCGCCAACAAAGAGCATCTTGATGAGGAAGACAGCTACGGTCGAGTAGGCGGATTCGACACGGACCTCTTCTTTCTTAAAACCTATCGGTTGTCAGGACAATATGCGATGAGTTTTAATCCTAGCAAAGATCCAGAGAACGAAAACGCAAACAATAAAGCCTATCTCATTGAACTTGCTCAGAGCAATTACCTCTGGAATGCCGGTGTACGGCTAGAACGAATCGATCCACTATTTGAAGCGAATGAAACAGGGTTCCTCCGCAAAGAGAGATACCGTGGGTGGCAACAGATGAATTTCAAGACTGCCTATATTCCTCAATTCGGACCGCATCGTGCTTCGTTCAGTCTTAGTGGTGGCGTCTCCCAAAATCTGTTCACCGATGAATATTTTGTCGATTGGAAAAAAAATAATCCGGATCTGACCCTGTCACCGGAATTTGATGAGGATTCCATCAGTTGGAACTTCAACACCGGAGCGGATTGGAGGCCTACCGAATCGTTCTGGGAGGGGATTGGCGTGTCTTACGGACGCAGTCGAGAGGTCGAACTGACGGAGGTATTTACCACAGACGGATATGAATTATCACTCCTAACAAACACTTCACGACCTGTTTCGGTTGGCTTCGATGGGGGAATAGGAAATTACTTCAATTTCTCGCGGCAGGCGGTCGGGAAGCAACGGCAGATTTTTCTCTCAACCACTATCCGTCCTCAGAGCAATTTCACCATTGACCTGGAAAGTGGGTATGCCCTGAGCTTGACGCAGGCTGATGTTATTGATGGGCGCTATTTCACGAGTTCGCTGCGCGTTACCTATCTGTTTACACGAGATCTATTTCTCAGGGTGTTTACGCAAGCCGGTCGTGAACGTACCGCTTTTGATCAGATTCAAACCCATGAGAACTATCTAGTCAGCACCCTTTTCGGTTGGGAATATAGTCCCAAAAGCCATATTTTTCTTGCGTATAATGAAGGTTGGCGCACCCGTGAAGGGGAGTTACAGTTGGGCGATAGAGTCGTTGTGTTCAAAGTTTCTTATCTCTGGAATCTCTAGTAATAGGAGAGCGAAAACATGCCTCCATCCTCTGAAATACAATTTTCGTCCGCAGAGCTCCTTGACCGCGATTTTGCAAACTACAAACCTCGCTTATCATTCGGTGGGGACACCCTTGAAGATTGGCTGAATTGGCGAAACCAACTACTTCTTGAACTGCGAGAACAGCTGGGGCCCTTTCCGTACGAAGCCTTTCCCCTGAATCCACAAATCGTTTCCACCGAGAACCACGACAAATGTACGGTCCACAAAGTAATCTACCACTCGCGAGTGGATATTGCGATCCCCGCTTACTTAGCGATCCCCAAAGGTATCACAGCGAAGACGCCAGCGGTGCTCTGCATCCACGGTCACGTTCCAGGCGGTAAAGAGAGCGTCATCTCCGGCGATGGAGAATTCGGTGCCCCCTACGGTCGTGACCTCGCGGAGCAAGGGGTCATCACGTTGTCTCCCGATAACGCTGGGATGGGAGAACGCGCTCATCCGTCGGGTGGTTGTGATTTCCTCTGGCGACGCCTGAACTATCTCGGATACGATCTGACCGGCTATCGGGTCTATGACCTGATACGCGGTGTGGACTACCTCCAAAGCCTGCCGGAGGTGGACGAGGCGCGGATTGGGATTGCAGGGCTATCCGGCGGTTGTTGGCTCGGTATCGTTCATGCCGCATTGGACGAACGAGTTCAAGCGGCGGTATTGAGCGGCTATTTTACTACCTTCGCACAAACCTCGTGGTTTGGGCACTGTATCTGTCACCACCCGAAAGGCGTCGGCGAGTTGTGTGAGATGCCCGACATCGCGGGGCTCATCGCGCCACGTCCAATCTTTGTGGAGTGGGGAACAGCGGACGTGAGCCGTCCGGTACACCCCGCCTTTGAGATGGCACAGCGAATCTATCGGGCTGCGAACGCGTACGATCAGATTACCCTACAAGAATTTGATGCCGGCCATCTCTTTTCAGGCGAACAGTCGCTGCCGTGGCTGGTTCAAACACTGTCTCGGAAGTAGAACACGCAATATAGTAAAAGGCATATTACTTTGAATTCCGCCTGCAGGGCGCCGTATGCCGTAACTGTCTTCTTCGTAGCCACAGATTGCCTAATCTGTGATCGTGGCATAGATCCTGTCCTCAATGAAATTAGGGTTTCCTTACCTGTGAGATGAACCAACTTAATAATTTCGTGCATTCGGAGGAGATACCGATGAACCCTTTACGAATTGCTGTAATCGGTGCTGGAGCCTATGAAACTTCCCGCTCCCGTGGCTATCAGGCAGTCATCAAGCAACTGACAGACTTCTACACATTTTGCGCCATCTGCGACCGAAACGCCGAGGCGTGCCGCGCCGCAGCTGAAGCCTACGACATTCCAGCGCAATACACAGATGTCGAAGATATGCTCCAGTCCGAAAAGCCGGACGTGGTCTTTTGCCTGACGCCGACCGATTCGCTCAACGTCATGGCGATGACGGTTGCCAAGCATCGGATTAACGTCATCACCGAAATTCCCATCGCCATCTCGTTGCCGATAGCAGATGCTATCACAGAGACGTGCCGACAAAACGGCGTCAAATACGAGATTGCTGAAAACGTCTGGCATTGGCCCCATGAGCAGTTGAAACAGAAGATTGTCCGGGCGGGCCTACTTGGAAAGATTCGACATGCACGACTCTGGTACGCTTCGGGCAGCTATCACGGTATTAACGCGGTTCGTATGATCCTCGGCTGCGAGCCAATACGCGCGCTGGGATATGCAGCCGAAGTGCCGACGCAGCCCTACACCGGCTACGGCGACGAGGCGATGAGGACGCGGTGGTGGGAGTCGGGCATCATTGAGTTTCCGGGAGGGATAACCTGCCTCTATGAGATGCCGCCGCCGGGGGCACGTGGCAGCCACTGGGAGATTGAAGGCACGGAAGGGCATCTCTCCGGAGACCAGTTGACCCTTTACAACGGTGGTGGGACCTACCAAATTGAGGATGTCTATACAGAAATTGAGGGCGAACAGGTGTTAGACTATGTTCGGATAGAGACCTCTCCACCGATTGTGTGGTCAAATCCATTTGTAAAGTACAAAATCTCTGCATCGGACGATATTGCCAAAGCGAGCATCCTCCATAGCATGTATCGTGCCGTGACGGAGGGGATTGAACCTGCGTACGGGCCGGTCAACGCCCGACGAGATCTGGAACTGTGGATTGCAATTCGGGAGAGCGCCCGCCGCGGGAGCGTGTGGATAACATTGCCGATTCAGGAAACAACGGGCTTTGAACGTCAAATCCATGAAGCCTATGAACGCAAATATGGGGGACATCCAATTTCGGGAGTCGAAACCCTGAAGGAGGCCCCCTTCAGTCGAGCGAGTGTGATCTGGGCAGTTGCAGGATGGCTGTAAGCATTTAGGAGGAAAACGGGGAGAAACAGGAACGCTAAGCGCTAGGACGCAAAAATAAAAAATAATAAAGTCTTTCTTTGCGTCTTTGCAACATTGTGCCATTGCGTTAAAATTTCCTTGTTTTCAGGTTGTCTCCAATCAGCGCATTTCCAAATTAGGAAGAATTTGCCTTGGTACGAGGCATCTGGAGGGAACATGCTGGAAATTGGAATTACCGGGGCCGGAGTGATGGGAAACCGCCATCAAGATAGAATTGCTGACTACGGCGCACAAGTTGTCGCAGTTCACGATATACATTTACCGGCGGCACAGGAACTTGGGTCGAAAGCAGGCGCAAAAATCGTCACAGATGACCTTGAGCGGTTCTTTGAGGTTGAAATGGATGGAGTAATCATCACCACTCCGCCCCCGGTGCGCCTTGAGCCGGTACGAGGAGCTTGTGAGCGCGGTATCCATCTGATGATTGAAAAACCACCCGCCTTGAACATGGCTGAGGGACGTGCCTGCCTTGGGCATATTGAAGAGGCTGGGGTAATTGCTGCGGTCAGCTTTCAACTGCGCTATGCCGCAATCTATGAGAGACTCAAAGAGTTGTTGGCGGACGAAACGGTGCATCTCGTTCACACTGCTTGTATGGTCAACTATTACCTCAGCTTTCGGATGTCACCGTGGTTCTTACAGCGCCACATCAGCGGAGGTCCCATCGCCGAGCAAGCGATTCATATCCTTGATTGTACCCGCTTTATCATGGGGAACGTCAAGCCGGTTCAGGCACACGCAATCGGTGCTAAGAATATGGCGCTGGATCGAACCGAGTTTGACGCTGAAAACGCTCTCCAGATGATGTACGAACTTGATAACGGTGTCTTCGGTACGCACATGAACCACTGCGGCACGGAAAGGGGTGGCTTTGAGCTAGAGGTTATTGGTCCGCATTTACGCCTTCGGGCAGACGCCCAAGGCGGTGCCAACGGCGAGCGAATCGTCGGCTATTTGCATGGACACGACTTTAATGAACCTGTGCCCGCTGAAAATAGCCTCGGTCTTGATAAGATTCACGCATGGCTTCGTGCCATCGAAACGGAGGACCGCTCGCTGATTCGGTCGGACTTTAGAGACGCGATGCACACCCTCGCATTAATAGAGGCAGCTATCAAAAGTCAGGGCACAGGCGGCTTTGTAAAGGTTGATTAAAACCCCGATTCCCTCGGAGAGGAGAAAATTATCGCATGAAAATCAGGAAAATCCTCATCACCGGTGCAGCGGGGTATCTCGCCGGTTTTATCATCGAGCGCCTCCGATCCAAATACGAACTCACACTCACTGATCGAGTCGAACCAAAATCGGATCTCAAAGATCTGCCCTTCGTGCAAGCGGATCTAATGAACTATGAGGATATTGAAAGGGTTTGTGAAGGGCATGATGCCGTTATCCATCTCGTGGCACTGGTGCGCGAACGGTTCGATAAGCCTGCATGGCTGTTCGCCGATGTGATGGTCAAGGGAACATGGAACATCGCCGAAGCCTGCGCGACAGGTAGTGTGCAAAGGCTCGTCAATATTTCAAGTATTTCTGCCTGTAGCCCGCTTCCGGGAGCTGAGCTGCCCTATCGCGTCGGTGAACCGTTTCAGTTCAGTTCAGGGGGACTGTACTACGCGCTCGCGAAATACTTGGGCGAACAGGTTGGAGAGGCTTACTATCAAGCGCACGGGTTGAGTGTCATCCATCTGCGTCCCGGTGTCATCGCCGGCGATGGACTCAACCCCGGCCCCAAAGCACCCGCCAGTTTAGACCAAGCCGGGTCAAACGAACCCTGGTTTGTGTATGTTGACCCACGCGATGTTGCACAGGCAGTTGAGTTAGCAATCGAAACCCAAGACGTGATGTACGGTTCTTACCACGTCGTCGCTGGTCGCGAGGATTCCCGATTCGATTGGAAGCAGACCGCTCGGGAGCTTGGCTATCGTCCGGAACACAACTGGCCCGAAATCCCAGAGAGACGTTGATTATATGTAGACGTTCACCAATAGTTCCCCTTATCGAAGCCTCATGAAGTCCCCCTGAGTTTCCCAAGTCCCCCTGACAAGGGGGATTTAGGGGGTTGGTTGTGTGTCGAAAGTGTATAGGTAATTATAGAATTCACCATAATCCACAATAGGGAAGGGGTGTCCAAGTATGAAAGTCTTAATTATCGGTGGCACCGGAAATATTAGTCGTGGCATTGTCGCAGCGCTGCTCAAGCGGAATCACGAGGTGGTGATGTTTAATCGTGGACAACACCCAGATCCGCCCCCGTCGGATATACAGGTCATTCACGGAGATCGGCGTGACCGTGACGATTTCGAGAACAAGATGCGTGCCCAAAAGTTCGACGCTGTCATCGACATGATCTCCTATAACGCTGACGATGCCGCTTCTGCGCTGCGAGCGTTTCGCGGACGGGTGGACGGGTTCATCCACTGTTCAACGGTCATGACCTACGGACCGCCGTTCCCGTTTAGCGGCGTCAACATCCCTGAAACTGCACCGCTGAATGGGACATCCGAATATGGGCGCGGCAAAATCGCTGCAGACCAACTACTCCTAGAGGCACACGCCGATGACGGTTTCCCGGTGACAATCCTCAAGCCGTCCTACACGCACGGCCCCGGAATACCAGTACATCGACAGGTCGGTGGTGACGGGAGTTGGATCGACCGTCTGCGTAAAGGCAAGCCAATCCTCTCAGCGGGAGATGGGTTAAATTACTTCCAATTTCTCGCATCGCGGGATGCGGGAGTAGGATTTGCAGAAGTACTCGGACGATCGGAATGCCTCGGTCAAGTTTATAACATCGTCCATCCAAAGCCGCGGACATGGGACGAATGGCATCGCACTGTTGCCCAAGCGTTAGGCGTTGAAGCCGACATTGTGCATGTTTCCCAAGAGACGCTCATCGCCATTGCGCCGGAACGGTTCCGCGGGTTAAGCGGAAACTTCGGTCATACGCAGATCTATACCTGTGCAAAACTCGCGAGAGACATCCCCGAATTTCAGCCAGAGACGCCGCTTGTGGAAAGTGTCGCGGAAAACATCGCTTGGATGGATAGACACAACCGTATCCCGGACAGCGACGCCGATGATCTGGAGGATCGAATCATTGAAGCGGTGCGTGACCTGCCAACCCGTTTTCATTAAGGGTTACACATTCGGCGGCTTTACAGCTGATTAACCCCGAATAATTGTGATAGAATACGAAAAAAGATGTCTACCGATACCCTACAAAAATACCTTCAAAAAATGAAACGCTTACGAGTAGACAGGGCACACGGGGTTGCTCCTCACAAGCCGCTTCTGCTACTAGCAGTTATTGAACTGATTGAATGTGGACAGATTCAAGAAAATGAAATTCCTCTTTCCCCAGACTTGGCGGAGACCTTCATTAAATATTGGTCGAAAGTAACGAATCGCAGACCCAATATCGCTTTGCCGTTTTTTCATCTGAAAAGCGATGGATTCTGGCATCTTCATGCAAACGACGGATACGAAAAGGTCTTGGAGGTTACCGAACGAATTACAGCAATTTCTCGCCTCCGTGAAGTTATTGCATACGTGAGTTTAGATGATGACCTCTTCGTTTTACTCGCTGATCCCAGCAATCGAGAAATGATCCGTCAGACCCTGATCTGCGTCTATCTTCTAGACTTCAAGGATAGAATCGAAAATCTTATCGCAGAAGGGCAACAGATTACAGAGTATGAACAGTTACTAATGAGTGAAGTAGGACACCCCTTTTCACCTCAGAAACCGACAGTACCAATCCCAGAAGAATCGCCGATTCGTAGTGCAGGTTTCCGGCAGGCGATTATGGGACTGTATGATTACACCTGTGCTGTCTGTCGGCTGCGTATCGTTACAATGGATGGAGAAAGCGCGACTGACGCTGCACATATTATCCCGTTTCGTGTTTCAAAGAATGACGATGTACGGAATGGAATCTCGCTTTGCAAGTTGCACCATTGGAGTTTTGACAAAGGATTAATCTCTTTAAGTAAAACCTATCAAGTGCTTGTTTCACCGCTCATGTCTGATCAGCGACCAACGGAGTGGAGGCTGACAGAACTCCGTGATAAATCCATCCTATTGCCGGAACGCGAACAACTATACCCGGCTCAAGATGCGTTAGCTTGGCACCGTGAGGAAGTGCTCAGACGGTAACTTAACCTTAGACCGCTGATAATACAAAAAAGGAGTCATCATGAAAACTAAAATATTTGCAATATCAGAGGGTTACTTTCGTAAAATATCAAAAGCAGCGTTATCTCTTGAAAGGGAGATTAATGCTTGGCTTAATGTTAATCCTGGAATCAAAATTATAGATATAAAGCAGTCATCATGTGGAGGAAGTGCAGAACCAAGCAAAACTATTGTTTCTATTTGGTATGACAGAGGTCTAACGACTAGGGTACGCAAGTGAGTAATTCCTATCACCGTTGTTACCTAGTATCTTTGCGCTAGATAGAGGGCAAAGTGATGAAACAAAAGCGCATTTCTACAAACAACTTTGAAACCAACCTTTCCTCCCGGCGGCACTTCCTTGCGACGATGGGCAAAGGTGCTGCACTCACCGGTCTAGGGATCTTCGGTGCCGGTTCAGATGCTGCCGTGAGCGGTCTATTTGGCAGAGGACTCATCCCCGCTGCGTGGACAGACGTTGAACAAGATTCGCTCCCGAAACCGGATATGATCGTCCACTCAGAACAACCCTTTAACGGCGAATTTGCCCCACATCTGCTTAACGACGACGTAACCCCCACCGCCCGACATTTCGTCCGCAACAACAGCAGGATACCGGAACGCGCCAAAAGCGGCGACCTACACGGTTGGAAATTGACGATAGACGGCGAGGTCCATAAAAAACTCACGCTCTCGATGGAGGGCCTGATCCGTTTCCCGCAGGTGACTAGGCAAACGGTGGTAGAATGTGCGGGAAACGGCAGAAGTCTTTTCACGCCGAAAGTTGACGGGACGCCGTGGATCCGCGGCGCGGTTGCCTGTAGCGAATGGACCGGTGTGCGCTTGCGCGATGTCTTGAAAGCTGCAGGCTTGAAGGATACCGCCGTCTACACCGGCAACTATGGTGCAGACCTACCAATCGGTCCAGGCGAACCGTTCTCACGAGGCATTCCGATTGAGAAAGCGATGGACGAGCACACACTGATCGCTTTCAAGATGAACGGAGAGAATTTACCCGCAGCGCACGGATTCCCCGCGCGATTGATTGTGCCGGGTTGGATCGGTAGTGCGATGCAAAAGTGGCTCAACCGCATTTGGGTTAGGGATCGGGTCCACGATTCAGAGAAGATGAGCGGATATTCCTATCGCGTACCGGCATATCCGCCGGTGCCGGGGGAAAAGCCACCGAAAAACGAGATGATAATCGCTACATCGGGAACTATCAAGGCACTTATCACCAAACCTCAATCAGAAGCGGTCGTCAAAATAGGTACTCCTGTTAAGGTAAGAGGTCACGCTTGGGCGGGAGAGAACAAGGTAGACAAGGTCTACATCTCCACAGACTTCGGCATCCGGTGGCAAGAGACGCAATTGATTCAACCGTCGAATCGGTACGCTTGGTACCATTGGGAAACGGAAATCGCCTTTGGGAATAAGGGTTACTACGAAATTTGGGCACGAGCGTTTGACGATAAAAGTAACGCCCAACCCTTCGGTCAACCGTGGAATCCGAAGGGATACCTCGGAAACGTCATTCATAGGATTCCCGTCATGATTAAGTGTGTAAGTGCAGTTTGGGCGGCAATCAATAGGGGGGATCCGATATAATTTTTGTAGGGAATAGAGACGATAAAGGTGAGTAGCAATGTTACAACCAATCTACATGGATAGCCACGCCACCACACCCATTGACCCGCGGGTGCTAGAGGCGATGATGCCGTACCTGACAAACCATTTCGGGAACGCTGCCAGTAGCACGCACCTATTCGGGGAACATGCGAAGGATGCGGTGGACATCGCGCGCGGTCAAGTCGCAGCCCTAATCGGCTGTTCAGAGGAGGAAATTATATTCACCAGTGGCGCTACAGAGTCCGATAACCTCGCGGTTAAGGGAATTGCCTATCGGTACAGAGACCGCGGTAATCACATCATCACCAGCACCGTCGAACACCACGCAGTGTTGGATTCATGTGAGGCATTGGAGGAATCAGGGTTTGATGTAACCTATCTCCCTGTAGACAGGTATGGGATGGTCCATCCGCAGCAGGTCGAAGATGCTATAACCGACAAAACGGTCCTGATTAGCCTTATCTACGTCAACGGCGAGGTCGGAACAATTAATCCCATTGCAGAGGTGGGCGAAATCGCGGAGAAATATAGTATACTTTTCCATTCCGATGCGACGCAGGGGATTGGCAAAGTTGAATCGGATGTCAATGAACTGAAAATGGACTTGATGTCATTCACCGCCCACAAGATGTACGGTCCCAAAGGAATCGGTGCCCTCTACGTCCGCAAGAAGGATCCACCGATCCAACTGTATCCACTGCTACACGGCGGCGGTCAGGAAAATAACATCAGATCAGGGACGCTCAACGTCCCCGGCATCGTCGGTTTCGGCGCAGCGTGCGAACTTTGTAAAGGGGAGATGGCGAAAGAAGCGAAACGAATCACGGCGCTACGGGCGCAGCTCTATCACGAATTATCCAAACGAATTGATTTCATTCATCTCAATGGACATCCAATACAACGCCTGCCCGGCAATCTCAATCTGAGCTTTGAGTTTGTCGAAAGCCAGTCGATACTGTCGGGTCTAAAAGAGATAGCACTTTCATCCGGATCCGCCTGTAATTCTGATTCCGTTGAGCCTTCCTATGTCCTACGTGCAATGGGGGTTAAGGACGAACTGGCCCTCGGTGCTATCCGGTTTGGATTGGGCCGCTACAACACAGCAGCGGAGGTTGACACAGTTGTCGAGCGTATCGCATCGCAAGTCGCCCGGTTGCGTGAATTGTCGCCTCTTTACGAGATAGCACAGACCGAAAACTACGTAACAGCAATACCAGAAAATGGAGAGAAAGCATGAATCTATTCAGAAAAGGCAAGAAAACAGAAACAAAAAATCCGGAGTCAGCCAAACCGCGTATGACGCCCCATCCAGACCTTAAGATGGCGAATACAGCGCCCGCTGACAGACCCACTGCACCACAGATGGGAGTACCTCCCCAAGCGCAGCCGCAAAATATCCTCATCCCAAACGTTAAGTCCAAGATTGCTGTGGCGAGTGGAAAGGGCGGTGTCGGCAAATCAACGGTTGCCACTAATCTTGCCATCGCTTTATCACAAAGCGGAGCGAAAGTCGGGCTGATGGATGCGGATGCCTACGGCCCCAGCATCCCCACCATGATGGGAGCAAAAGAACAACCGCAGACCAGTCCAGAAAAGAAACTCATCCCGATTGTGCGGCACGGTATCAAGCTAATGTCCATCGGTTTCCTCGTCCCCGATGAGCAAGCGTTGATTTGGCGGGGCCCCATGCTCCACAGTGCGGTTCGTCAATTTCTCGCTGATGTAATTTGGGGTGAGCTCGATTATCTCATCATCGATTTGCCACCCGGCACGGGGGATGTTGCACTCTCGCTAACTCAGTCAATCCCACTGACGGGCGGCGTGATTGTGACGACGCCGCAAGATGTCGCCCTCGCTGATGTCCGACGTGGGGCCGCCATGTTTGACAAATTGGGCGTTCCGATTCTGGGGGTCGTTGAAAACATGAGCTATTTTTCCTGTCCCCACTGCGGAGAAAGAACCGACATCTTCCGAAGAGATGGTGGAGGCAAAATCAGTGAAAAATTGGGAACTCGATTGTTGGGGGAGATTCCCCTTGATGCCGAAGTCTGTACCGCCGGGGATCTCGGCGTACCCATCGTTGCATCGCATCCGGATTCACCGCAATCCCAAGTATTCCATCATATAGCTACCGAACTTGTGGAACAACTCGGTGACCAAGATTCAGATGACGAGTTAAAAATTATTTAGCGCTTTGTGTTTTTGTTCTATTTACTAGATACGCTCGGCTTGGATAGACATATCCAAGCCATACCCACACGTGTGCAGTGGATTTGTCAATCCACTGCGAGCAGCGTTGACTCGATTTAGCTTCCATTCTTCCGGCATCGCAATTTTATTATATTTTAGATAGGAGAGTTCTCCGATGAAAGCAACTGACCCACTCATTTCCGAACTTGCAAGTATCGTTGGATCCGAGCATGTAATTACCGATCCGACTTCGCTCTCCGTTTACGAATGCGACGGGGCAACCGTGTTCAAAGCACTCCCCGATGTCGTTGTTTTTCCGACAACTGCACAAGAGATTTCAGCGATAGTCAAGGTAGCAAACAAGTACAACGTGCCCTTCGTTGCGCGGGGCGCAGGAACCGGCTTGAGTGGCGGCATGTTGACTGTCAACGGTGGCATCATTATTGCGCTCAACCGAATGAATCGTATCCTTGAAATTGATTTGGCGAACCAGCAGGCAGTCGTAGAACCGGGGGTTGTAAACCTTTGGCTGACACAAGCCGTTCAAGATGATGGATACTACTACGCCCCGGACCCCTCCAGCCAACAGGCTTGCAGCATCGGAGGGAATATCGCCGAAAACTCCGGCGGTCCGCACACCCTCAAATACGGTGTCACCTCAAACCACGTTCTAGGTTTAGAGGTGGTGTTGACCGATGGTGAGATTGTCGAGTTCGGTGGTACCGTTGAAGAAACCCCCGGCTACGACATTCGGGGTGTCATGATTGGATCGGAAGGCACCTTCGGGATTGTGACAAAGGCGGTTGTCCGGCTCTTACGCAAGCCGGAAGGTTATCAGACCCTGCTCGGCGTATTTGAAACTATTGACGATGCGTCTAACGTTGTTACTAGTATCATTGCCAAAGGCATCATTCCCGCTGCGCTGGAAATGATGGACCACTTTGTTATTAAAGCGGTCGAAGAGGCATTCCACTGGGGATTCCCGCTTGATGCCGGCGCCGTCCTCATCGTTGAACTGGATGGGATAAAGGCTGGGATGCAGCAGCAAGCAGAGCAGATTACTGAAATCTTCAACGCGAACAACTGCCGTGAGACGCGCTACGCCAAGGACGAGGCGGACCGGCAGCAGATTTGGAAATCACGCAAAAGTGCTTTCGGTTCGTTTGGACGACTTGCACCCAATTACATCACACAAGATGGGGTGGTACCTCGTACGCAGCTTCCCAAAGTGCTCAGAAGGATCGCAGAGATTTCTGAGAA
Organism: Candidatus Poribacteria bacterium; assembly: GCA_022822785.1. Taxonomy (GTDB): domain Bacteria; phylum Poribacteria; class WGA-4E; order WGA-4E; family PCPOR2b; genus PCPOR2b. The sequence goes on along the minus strand of JAJEAL010000137.1, from coordinate 22,506 downwards.
GTACGACATTCCAATCGCCAATGTATTTCACGCTGGCGATGGAAATATCCACCCAATTGTTCTGTTTGATGAACGTGATCCAGACCAATGCGAACGCGTTGAGGCGGTGAACATGGAGATCCTCCGCGCATGTGCGGAAGCCGGCGGCACAATCACAGGCGAACACGGTATCGGTGTTGAAAAGATGGATTATATGCCACTAATTTTCAGTCCTGAAGACTTAGCGGTGATGACAACCGTTAAAGAAATTTTTAACCCGTCAGGATTATGTAATCCCGGGAAAATATTCCCAACCGCTGAATCGTACGCGAAACTCGGGCTATAACGGTCTACAACAGAGAGGAGCGTTCTATGAAATACCGGCACCAAATCTTACCGTTGGTCGTGGTAATAATCCTAGCAATCCCAATTGGGTGTGCCCCACCGGTGAGCACTCCCGAAGCAGGTCAACCTGCAATGGAGGAATTAACTGAAGCGGAAGCTAGGCCCGCGGCGGGCCCAAAGATGGACACCTTCGATCAATCAGAGGGCTCCCTATTTGCGGTCGAAGCACCCCATAAAATCGAAGGCGGAATGCTACACTTACAAGCCGGACAAGAGGATACGCTCCTGTTATCGTCTGCCGAAAGTGCAGCAATGAATGAGTATACCGTTACCGCTGAAGTGATTCCACCAAGTGTCGGTGAATCGGTTGGTGTGGCTTTTGCTGTCCGAGGTACAAGCTCACAAATCCTATTTTATATCTACCGTCCAGCAGGTGCGGACCCGTTCGGCAAAATCTGCAACATCGGCGTCGAAGGACATGTCGGTGGAAGGAGTATGCGTGCGCCGGATATTCGCACACGCGCAGTAACCTTTCAAAAGGATACCCCAATCAAGCTCTCCGCCCGTCAAGTAGGTCAAAATGTGACGCTTTCAATCAACGGCGAGAATATCGGACGCTTTCATGAGCGATCGCTAAGACCGGGGAGCGTAGGTGTCTACGGAAAATCTCAGGGCGGAGACAGTAGCCCGGCAACTGTCAAATTTGATAGCTTCGGGGTAGAGTAACCTATTGATATGTCTAACCCAAATCAGTTACACAGGGATCTGGCTCAAATTGTTGGTGAAGCAGGGCTGCTTCCTGATGACCAACTGAACCGTTATGCAATTGATGACGTTGTTCCCAAAGTTGTCGCTTTACCTGCGTCAACGCACGAAGTTCAAGAGGTGATGAGCTATGCCGCGGACAGCGGATTGTCAGTCATCCCAGCGGGAAATGGAACAAAGCTGGGGGTCGGTAACCCTCCGGCGCAGGTTGACCTCATCCTATCAACGTCAAGGTTGGACCAAGTGTTAGAATATGAGCCCGCCGACCTGACGGTGACGGTAGAAGCTGGCATTCGACTTGCTATGCTCCAAGAGCGGTTGGCTGAACACGGCCAATATTTGTCCCTCGATCCACCTTACGCCAACCGATGCACAATTGGGGGTATGACTGCTACAAATGCCAGCGGTCCCTCGCGGCTTCGATACGGCAGCACCCGCGATCTTGTGCTTGGAATGCGTGTTATCCAATCGAGTGGAACTGTTGTTAAGAGCGGCGGCAAGGTTGTTAAAAATGTAGCCGGATACGATCTCAATAAGCTATATCTTGGATCCTTCGGTACGCTAGGAATCATTACGGAAGTCTCGCTCAAGCTGCAACCGTTACCAGAAGTTGAGCGAACTGTCCTGTTAGCTTTCACCGAAATTGCAGAAGCAATACATGTTGCGTCAGAAATCGCGGGTTCTCAACTTCTGCCCATCTTTCTCAATCTGTTTGTCAATGGTGCACCACTCACGGAGGTTTCCGAACCATGCCTCATGATTGGACTCGACGGGCCTCCTGAAACCGTTGAATGGCAAATTGATACTCTCAACACTATGGTGCAACAAAATGCAAGTATCGGTGTGCAACTGTATGACGGGCAGCAGCAGCAGGAACTCCGGAAAGCGATGCGTGCCTTTCCAGAAGACCAATCGACTTCCCCTATCGTTGTCTGTCGAGCGAATCTTCGTATGACCGATGTTGAGAGTTTCATCAATACCGCATTAGCGGTCGATAAATCAGCTACTTGGCGGATGCGAGCGATGGGATTGATAGGAAACGGTGTTGTTTACATTACCTTTTCACATTTTCCCGACGATGACCTTCCGGTTCAGCATGTTACTGATACAATTACAAGTCTGCGCGAGGCTGCCATAAATGTTGGTGGAAATCTAATCATAGAATCGGGACCAACTCCGCTCAAACGTGAAATTGACGTGTGGGGATCGGTCGGTCCTAGCTTCCAACTGATGAAAGCAATCAAAACCAAGCTGGATCCAATCGGTCTGTTGAATGCGGGGCGTTTCGTTGGTGGAATCTAATACCGGGGGGCTATCTCCATAATTGCTTATGCGCTAGCGCGACTTACCCAACATATCGATATCTGACTACGCATTACGTTTCACGCAATGTACATCACCCAAGAAGTTCTGAAGCGACTTGAACAGAAGTACGGTGTGCCACGCGTCCTTCGTACAGCTTACACAATGGATCAACAAAGCTTCGACCTGCTCAAGTGGAGTATGCGACACGGACGGGCGCACGATGTAACTTTGTTCATCTCCAAAGGTGATAAAATTGCGGTCATCCGAAAACCGAGTTATCCTCCCAATGTCTACCGTCCACCTAGTGGCGGCGTTGAGCGAGGGGAGGATTTTGAAATAGGTGCACAGCGCGAAGCCTATGAGGAAACAGGGCTAGAGATTCAACTCCAGAAATACCTGCTCAAAGTGTATGTCAACTTCTCTTTTAGGGCTGAAACGGTGTTTTGGACATCTCATGTATTTGATGCTCGAGTGATAGGTGGGTGCTTACAACCTGTTGATACTAAAGAAATCGCTGGCGCGCGTTGGGCAACTTTCGATGAACTAAATACTAACCTTTTGAAAGCTCTGCAAAAGTCAGAGTCCGCCGGTTTAAGATATCGCGCGGAGCTGCAAGCCGCCACCTTGCAGCAATATAGGGAAGGATGAGAGGTGATATGAAATGCAAGCACAAACAAGGAGGATTTTGTGGATTGATGATGGGATTAACAGTTTAGAAACGCATACGCTATTCTTGGAACAAAAAGGTTATCAAATTACGCCGGCGGTGAAGGGAGCTGACGGATTAGCACTGCTACACGAAAAACCTTACGACGCTGTACTCATCAACCATGTCATGCCCGATATGGATGGGATTGGTCTGCTTTCGGCAATCAAGCGGAGATACCCCCATTTGCCGGTGGTTATGGTCACTGAAAGCGAACAACGGGAGATTATGAATGAGGCAATTATTCATCAGGTTGATGACTTTTTAATGAAGCCGTTGAATCCGAAGCAGATTGCGTCACAACTCGCTTTCCTCCTAGAATACGATACCGTTAAGGAGGATCATACCGCTCAAGAATATGTTATTGATTTTAATAAGCGGAGTGTATTAAAACAGCAGGGAGTCGATTGGAAAACATGGATTGATATCTACACCCAGCTTGCCGAATGGGACCTGCGCCTAGATGAACTTGACATCGCCGATAATTTACGCGAAACACACAGACTAGAAAAACAGGAATGTAATGCCCTGTTTGCCCGATACATTGAAGATAACTATTCTGATTGGCTGATTGGTGAGGATTCTCCTGTCTTATCGGTAGATCTGCTGTACAAACATGTTATCCCAGAGATACAGGTTGGCAAGCAGGTATTCTTTATGGTGATGGACTGCATGCGGTTAGATCACTGGCTAAAAATTAAACCACTCTTAGATCCATATTTTCAGATTACGACAAACTATCACTACTCAATCTTGCCAACGGCAACCAATTACTCGCGGAACTCAATTTTTAGCGGCTTGTTTCCGCTAGAGTTTGCACAACGTTACCCTGATTTATGGGTAGAAACTGATGGTGAGAATACCAGCGTCAATCGCTATGAAAAAGATTTGATGCGATTGCAACTAGATCGGCACGGCATCCATCTCAAACCCGCGCCGCACTATTTTAAAATCTTTGATGTGCGCGGAGAAATGGAGTACTTGCAGTGGATTAGCGGCGTCAAACGGATCAGCTTAGCAGCAACTGTCGTCGGTTGTATCGACCACCTAACCCATAAACGCTCGGAAATCGCCTTGCTCAAACAACTTATTCCTGACGAAACCGCGTTTCGCACATTTGTGCAAGGCTGGTTCCGACATTCAGGAGTGTATAAGATCCTCAAGTTGCTAGCAGATCGCGGTGTCACGGTCATTTTAACGGCGGATCACGGCTCAATCTTATGTCAGCATGCAGCGAAGATTTCAGGCGATAGACCTGCAACCAATGGGCTGCGATTCAAGGTTGGCGGCGAACTTATATGTGACCGAGAGGCCGGGTTGAGAATCACTCAGCCAGAACAGTACATGTTGCCCGATATGTCTTACGAAAAAAATTATGTCCTTGCCAAAGAGGACTATTACTTCGTTTTTCCCAATCAGTTTAGTGACTATAAACACCAGTTCCACGGAGGATTTCAGCACGGTGGTATCTCCATGGAGGAGATGATCTTGCCCTGCGCCATCCTTGAGCCAAAATAGACATCAAACCTGATGTAAAACATGTGCAGATTGTGGGGGCCTTTAGCGAATAAGGGATCCACAATCTGCAATTGATTTTCTTGCTTTTCTCCTATCTCTTTACCCACTTCCTGCAAATGCCGAAAGGAAAAAACATTATGAAATCCCCCATTCAGCTTCGATGGATTTTGGTTGCTTTCTCCATCATGGTGGCGACCATCTTAATTGTAACGACCATCAGTTTATCTAGCGAGGAGACGGCCACAGAGCCTGCTGCCCCGCAGATAATCGCTGTAAAGTTTCACGCAGATTGGTGAGGTTCCTGCAAAAAGATGGGGACCATCTTCACCGATTTGCAAAACAAGTTCGATGGAAAGCCTGTACTCTTTGTTACTCTGGATTTTACCAACCGAACCACTCGCTATCAGTCAGAATTGCTCGCCTCAGCACTTGGAATGGGTGAAGCCTACAAAGCGAATCAAGGAACGGGCTTCATTTTATTATTGAAGGATCAGACGCGAAATATATCGGCTCGCCTAACGAGCAAGCAGACCCTAAACGAAATGACTGCAGTGATTAATCAGCAGTTGCAAGAATGAGCCTCACTTCTCAGGGGCTTTTACAGCCGCGAAGGGTAGACATGATAAGAAAATCAGTTTTCCGTATCCACTTTTTGGTATGTCTCATCTGTGTGCTATACGTCGGAACCCCTGCTGCCGTATGGGGACAGTTAGCAGATTTCGGACTACTTAGGCAAAAAGCGGAGCCGGTTGAGATTGTCACGGCGCATGGGGTCTTGTCGGTAAATCAAGCACAGCCCGGCAGCACATTTCAGATGGCTATCGTGATGAAGTTTGCGCCCAACTGGCACGCAAATGCAAATCCCGCTCGAGAAGGCTTAATCCCCACGGAAGTTACCCTCCCCGTCCACTCCGATCTGCTATTCGGTGAAGTGGTGTATCCAAAGGCAGATGTCCTCGAAATTGCCTCGCTAGGGGGCAAGGTCCCGGTGTATCACGATGAGGCAGTGATCGGATTCCAAGCGACACTGCTCGATTCAGCACCGTTGGGACAGATTACGCTGCCCTTCCAGTTGACATACCAAGCGTGTAATGACGAGCAGTGTTTGTTGCCGAAAACAATCGATTTCGACGTTGCGATTAATGTCGTCGGGATGGACCAGTCGATTCAACCCATAAACGACACAATCTTCGCAAACCTGGAACTTCCCCCCCCTGATAACCCTGCATCGACCGCTACCAGCGAAAGTGGAAGGTTCTCTCAAGCGTTGTCCAAAGGCTACTTTTGGGCGTTCCTCTTCGTCTTTGTGGGGGGCATCCTAACCAGTTTCACACCGTGTGTCTACCCCTTAATCCCGATAACTGTCTCCGTCTTTGGAGCGGGTGAATCTGTGGGGCGGCTACGATCTTTTCTCTTATCCGTTACTTATGTTATGGGCATCGCGCTAACGTACTCGATTTTAGGCGTTGCTGTCGCATCAACGGGAGCGGTCTTTGGACAGATAATGGCGGACCCACGGGTAATGCTCCCAGTGTGTGCGATTCTCGTCGCGCTCGGATTGTCTATGCTGGGTGTCTTCGAGCTCCGCGTGCCTTATGCCCTACAGAATCGACTCAACACTGTCGGCGGTGCCGGATTTGCCGGTGCCTTTGCGATGGGAACCGTTGCAGGCATTATCGCCGCCCCGTGCACAGGACCTGCCTTGGGGGCTGTGCTCTCCTACGTCGCCACAACAGAGAGCGCTTTCCTCGGATTTTGGCTGCTGTTGACCTATGCCCTCGGTATGGGATTGCTGTTTATCGTAATTGGTACATTTTCAGGTGTCATTGCTGCGCTGCCGAGATCGGGAGGCTGGATGTATATCTTGGAAAACATATTCGGCGTGGCTATCATCACCGTGGCGCTGTACTTCCTTAAAGAGGTCTTCCCACCACTACGTACCTTCCTCCAAAATTCTGTGGGCTTTTTTGTAATCGCGGGTGCTTTGGTTCTAGTTGGCGTTGCTCTCGGCAAATTTTCACAACGGTTCAAAGACCTGCCCCGTTTGGTGCAACTCCGTAAAGCGGTTGGCGTTTTATTGGCAGTTGCCGGGCTCTATATGTTCGTCGGAGGGTTCACAACTGCGGAGAGTGACCTTGTCTGGATAGCTGATGAAGCAGAAGGTTTAGCGGTTGGACGCAGGGAAGGCAAACCTGTCATGCTCGATTTCTATGCCACGTGGTGCGCTGCTTGCAACGAACTCGAGCACACCTACTCCGATCCGGCGGTAAAATCAAAATTGTCGAAATTCGTGAATGTCAAGCTGGACTTCACTCGGAATTCAGACGAAGTTGAACGCCTAAAACAGAAATATGGCATTGTCGGTCTACCGGTGGTCCTTTTCTTCAATTCTGAAGGAAATCAGTTGACGGACAGAAGACTTGAAAAGTTTGTCGAACCGGAGGAATTTTTAACACTCTTGGAAGGAATTAATTGAGGCAAGCAGTCTTTAGAAGAAAAGAGATGAAAGATGCGTAAATGGCTACCCTATTTTGAGGCAATGATGTTGGTTATACTTATCGTCCTGATAGTGCTGCACACGAAAAGGGGTGGGGCAGAAACCGATCTGCCTCCTGCATCACAGGCACAGGGGCTCATTGAGCAGGGGGATGAATACTTTGCAAAACAGGATCTGGCAAAAGCGCTATTTGCGTATTGGAGTGGCGTTCAGGCGATGGGAGCTGACACCCACAACGTTGACCGTGCGTTACGACTACACGCCCATCTCCGGATATCGGAAATTTACTTTCACAGCAACTGGATACAGGATGCAGAGATTCATCTGGAGCGTGCTTCAAGAATAAATCCCAACCACCCTACCGTCCATCTTCTCCGCGGAAAACTGTTCCGTGACACCGGTGACCAAGCCGAAGCCGTCAAAGAGTTCCTCGCTGTAATTGCTACGGACCCAACGTATGCGGAAGCGCACTACCTGCTAGGTGTATTGTATCAGGGGACGAGACAGTTTGAGGAAGCAACCGCCCACTATGAGAAGGCAATCGCAAATGACCCCGATCTCACCCATCTCCCCTTTGAATTGGCGCCAATCGGCCTACAAGCCCGATTGCAACTCTCACGAACCTACCGCAATATCCTTCAAGCATACCAGTTCCTTGACCGAGATCTCACCGCCGAGGAACAGGCACAGCTTGCCGGATTGGAGGACAAAGGAATCGCAATCCTTGAGGAGGTCGTGGCACGCGTTCCAAATTTCATAGAAGCGAAAGAAGAACTTATCGGATTGCTCTATGCCCGTGCGGCTACGCTCCGGCGCGGGGGAGAGCAGCGCGCCTATGATGACGCGTTGGATGTGTATGAGAAAATCGTCACGCTAGACTCTACTGAGGTCGATGCATATCTGTGGATAGGACAAATTTATCAGTCATTTTTGCAAGACCCGGAATCCGCACTCGAAGCCTATCGAAAAGCGTACGCACTTGAACCGGACTCAATGACCTTGACGGAAATCAAGAATCTTGAGAGAGACCTAGAGGAGATGCAGGTCGAATAATCTCCCAGATTGGGTTGATCCGATCCCGATTCTCAGATTCTTTTCATACTAGTACACTGTCAGATAAACGCCAATATTCCTGCTCGTAGTGGATTGCCAAATCCACTACACAGATACTAGCACATTGTGCGAGAGTCCGAGACTTGGATATGTCTAGAGTTGCCCTGAATCCCGATTTATCGGGGACTTAGACTCTCGGCGAAGTCGGAGCCGAGCGGTAAGTGACTTGTCACAATTCATTTGACGAGGTACTAGACATTGCTACCAGTCCGCCACACTGCCGTCTGATAGGTAATAGTGCTCGCCCCCTAACTCTTCGCTATATTCCTCACGATTTTGCGTCGCTTCTTGCTCATCTATCTCGAAACCGAGCCCAGGGCGCGCCGGTAATTCGATATGCCCGTCCTTAACCTCCCAGTCCGTTTGGAGGAGCCCGGCGCCAAGTGCCGCATCAACCTGTTCTTGGATGAGGAAATTCGGAACGACGGCATCAACCTGCATACAGGCGGAAAATGCTACGGGCCCAATCGCGCAGTGGGGCATGATATGAATATAATAAACCTCCGCCATATTTGCAATCTTCTTCAATTCCGTAATCCCGCCCGCGTGTGACCCGTCCGGTTGGATGTATGCCACCGCTTGCTTCTCGAATACTTCGCGGAACTCCCATCTTGAAAGCAAACGCTCACCAGTCGCAATCGGAAACGGAACATGATCTGAAACCAACTTCAGAGCATCAACATTCTCCTGCGGCACCGGTTCCTCTACAAACATGGGGCGCATCCCCTTCAGTTCGTGGCAGACTTCAATCGCGAGCGCCGGTGTCATTTTGCCGTGAAAGTCGAAACACAACTCCGCATCCGGCCCAACCCACTCTCGCATCAGGTAGGCGCGCTCAACAAAGGCATCAATGACAGCAGGCGGTTCGTGTGCCCGCCACGTCCCACCGGGCCCCGACTTAAACGCCTTATATCCCCCTTTTTTCTGTAGCATTTCGAGACGCGCTTTTGAAGCAGCTTTTCCCTCATCCGTCATGCTGTGAATGCCCCAATGTGCGTAAACACGGATGCGATCACGAACTGCACCGCCCAACAGTTGATGGGTTGGTACACCGTAATGTTTGCCTGCTATATCCCATAGCGCTTGATCAATACCAGCTAATGCGCTCATCAACACATTGCCGCCTCGGAAAAAGGCGGATCGGTAGATGTGTTGCCAATGGTGTTCAATCCGTAACGGATCTTTACCAATCAGGTAATCGGCAAGCTCCTCAACAGCGGCGATAGTGCTTTTCGGCTTACCTTCAAGTGTGGTTTCTCCCCAGCCGACCAAACCGTTATCCGTTGTGATTCTTACCAGTCGCATCCGGTGACGCGGAAAAAATTGCTCAATTCTCGCAATCTTCATAAAATTTACTCCTTTGGCTTTCCAAATGGGATTAAATAGATTAAACGGGTTTGTTAAGTTTCGACAAGCATTGCAAAACCGTGACTACGATAAAGCCGCTAAAGAAATGCTTGATTCTAAATGGGCGCGAGAAGATTCACCCGCGCGTGCGCGCCGCATGGCAGATGCCATGAAAAGTAATAGCGCTGCTAGCTTTTGGCAAGCTGAGGATCCGTTTAGCGGCGGTTAAGGATTCAGGACACCGTCTTGTAGCATTATAGTATATGGGCTGTCTATAGCTTTCCGTGTTAATATGATAATATCAAATGCGCGGTATGATGCTCCGATGATATAGACAGCCTCATATAACAGTATGTCTTCAAAGCCGTCATTGTTAAAATCTGTGCGAGTGACTTCAGTTAGGTATTGCTGGAGCCCGTCGTCTTCAAAGCCGATGTTGACAGACCCGCTTTGAGGTTTGATGGTCTTGAGAAAACCGGTGTCTGCACGGTCTTGGTATGTGTCGTTAGTTATGTCGTATCCGTATGTTTGCTCAAAATCGCTTAGGACGGGGAATAGTTTGAGTGGTAGTAGTTTGAGGCTGTATAGCTCCTTCTTTGACTTCGGGATGACGCTGTGCTTCGGTTTGGAGGCTTGTTTAAGCAGGCGCAGTGTGCTGCATGGATACTTCAGCCATGCGGATGAAATGATGTCGGCGTTTGTATCTGGTCTATAACCTTGTTCTAATGCAGTGTCATATTCGCGGCATGTGCGTACCTGAATCTGTTTTCTTTCTTTGTTAGTTAGCGTGGCATCTTGAATTTTGCTAAGTATATCGGCAAATCTTGAATACTTTCAATTTCCGATTTCTTGAAAGATGTTAGCTTGGTCCCGTCTGCAAGTTCTATCGGTTTGGTTAGCTTGAAGGTAACGTCTTCTTGCGGGACTGCCCACGTGATAGTTGTCCAACATACTGCTAAGATTACAAAAATCGTTGTTGCGCTGAGGGTTTGATTTAATGGCATTATAATATCCTTTGTTGGAAGTGGTATTTTGTAGATTGCTTCTCTAATTATAATCTTAAGTTGCTAGGGCGTGTTGATTTTTTGCTTTTGCTGTCGCGAGAAACGCTCAAATCACTGGAAAAGATGCCAGAAACCGAGTTTTTTCTTCAAAACTCGGTTTCTTTTCTGGGATTTTACGTCAGTGAACCGATTTATGTCTCTCTATTATCTGGTTACAATGAAATGTCAACAGAACCTAGTTGATAAATCAATCGTCAAAAACCGAGTTTTTATATGTATCCGAAATTAACCAAGAAAACTCCAATACGAGGATAGGTGCATCTTCTAGCCCTTGACCACACCGATTGGACGTAGCCGCGCCACACGCCGTGAGAGTCCCGCTTCGTCAACAACCTTAACTACCTCATCCACATCCTTGTAGGCTTCTGGCACCTCCTCGTTGAGGGTGCGCCGTCCTTCAGCACGGACGAAGATACCTTGTTTCTCAAGGTCTCTTTGAATGCTGCGCCCCTTTGTAACCTGTATCGCTTTCCGGCGCGAGAGCATTCTGCCAGCCCCATGGCACGTTGTTCCCCACGTCTGTTCCATCGCTGACGGATTGCCGACCAAGACGTAAGAGGCAGTGCCCATATCGCCGGGAATCAGAACCGGCTGCCCAACCTGCTGATACTTGTCCGGAATCTCAGGATGCCCCGCCGGGAACGCTCGCGTCGCGCCTTTCCGGTGGACGAAGAGCTCACGCTCAACCCCGTCAACAAGATGGTTCTCAAACTTACCGATGTTATGCGCGACATCATAGACCAGCTCTAAACCGAGCTCGGCCACCCCAGTCTCAAAGAAATCCATGAACGTCTTGCGCACCCAGTGCATGATACACTGCCGATTGTTCCACGCATAGTTAGCGCCACACGCCATCGCCGTGATGTAGTCCTGACCTTCCTTTGAGTTAATTGGGGCAGCGGCGAGTTGGCGATCAGGCAGATCGATTCCATACTTCTTCGCCACTTGGATCCACGTTTTGACATGTTCGTCACACACCTGATAGCCGAAGCCGCGTGAACCGCTATGAATCATCACACAGACCTGTCCTTCCGTCAATCCCATCACTTCAGCGGCTTCCCGATACAAAATTCGATCTACCACTTGAACCTCTAAGAAGTGATTGCCAGAGCCGAGCGTGCCGAGCTGATTTTTGCCACGGTCTAAGGCACGTTTGCTGACCGCCTCCGCATTGGCGAGAGACAGAAAACCGTTCGCCTCCGTAAATTGTAGGTCTTCGGGGAAACCGTATTCACGTTCTACCGACCAACGGGCGCCCTGTTCGACCATCTGCTTCTCCTCTTGCTGAGTCAGTCGAATCTTTCCACTCGATCCAACACCACAGGGAACATTTTCAAACAGCTTCGCAACAAGCGCCTTAGTTCTGCCCGCTAGCTGCTTAACGTCCAAATTGGTCCGAATTAGACGCACGCCACAGTTCAAGTCGTACCCAATCCCACCGGGGGATACAACGCCATCTGCCGCCGGATCGGTCGCCGCAACGCCACCTATCACGAAACCGTAACCCCAATGTAGGTCAGGCATCGCAAGCGAATGCTTGACAATCCCCGGTAGATGTGCCACGTTGGCGACCTGCTGCAACGCCTCTTCGCTCTTGGCTTGTGCAAGCAATTTTTCATTTGCGTAAATAAGGCCATCAACGCGCATTCCACGCATGTAACTCTTAGGAATCCGCCACCGGTATTCATCAATTTTTTGTAAAGGTATCTCTGCTGCCATTTTGTTCTCATCTCCTAAAAAAGTGGTGTTTAGTAGTGCACCGGCAGATATAAAATCACAAGCGTTTCATCCGCCGCGTTCACGGGATGGTCCATTGACATTTGCAATGCGGGGGTTTGTGTCCAACCCACCAGCTTTGGGACCGCTTCTTGCGCCAAATAACGCAGGACGACTTCGCCAATCAATACCCGTGCAAACGCCCGTCGCGAACCGCCCATTGCTTGAGATAACGGGGACCTAGTATATCTTTTTGGGTTTCCCTTTATCTCGAAAACTGTTTCCGGAGGAAGCGCACCGATGTCGATGTATTTCTCCCGATCAATGAGCCATGCGTTTTCTAACGTATAGGGCAGGCTATGCTTGATCCGATCTGTTGATGTTCCCCGCTCCCCCTTCGGGTGCACCGGAAAATCGATAAAAGCTTCCGCAAAGTAACCTCGCGTGACCCACGGATCCAAAGCTGCCTGACGCAGGATTGAGGAATCTCTTTTCCCTTCGACTTCAACCAGCTGCAACGGGAGCGTGGCACTCGCTGTCAACGGTCTGATGAACGTCCCTTCTTCAAACCGAATCGATGTTTTAACGTTGGCTGAAGCGATGATTCCGATATATGTTTGCAAGTGGGCACGGTTCGTTGAAGGATAAACCGATAAGATCGAAAAACGATTCACGGAGACCGGGCTCCGGACAAAGAGTCTTGGTAGCACGATGCCGCATGAGAAAAGCACCGTGAGCGTAAGTCCACCGAACCAGTATAAGCGCGATTTCCCTTTTCCACTCCGCCAGATTAAGAGACCGAATCCCAAGGCATACAGGACCAAAAAAGTGGGCAGCAGCCGAATCAATGGAACTTTTGACGAAGGAACAGCTGCCAAGATTGCTTGAATCTTCTCGTCGTGTCTGCGGTCAGCTTCATATTGTGCTTCTCTGTGGCGTGGTGTTCGACCCTTTGTCCCGAGTAACCACTGCCAAAATGCCGCCGCTCCCGGCGATTCAGAAAAAGGAGGAGCACTGTAATCGAACCCCAAACTGATAATCTGTCCACCGCCCCAAAATCTCTTGGCAATGTAGATCTGCTTCCCATCGCCGGCGAGTGTAATCATTCCGGGTCTGGGCTTAAATTCGATCCGGTCGAAGGGCGATTCGGCTGCAAACCCGAAACGCTGCATTGATTCCGGAATCTGCGTTTCCCTGCGTAAGCTGCCCAACTCCACCGGCAGAAACCCCTCTAAAAAACTTCCACGCAGCCAGCGTAGATTCACACCGCCCGATAGGAGTAAGGTGCCACCCCGTTGAACCCAATCGAGTAACGCTTGTTGCTGTCGCTTGGAAATCCGGCGCTCATCTAAGGAAACCCCGCGAATCGCAAAAAAATCAACTGAATCGTACCCCTTCCAATGGATGGGCAGCCCTTTAAAGTCGGTATAAGCGACAAAGGCGTGTCCGTTTTCTTTACCATCTATCTGGTTTCCATCCCAGCGGCTTAGCAGATCCCGGCTCGGCGTCAACGCAAGAATCAGGAGGTCCGTCAACGGTTTAGGGAGTTCCGGCGTCAGCTCTTCAGAGAGTCGGACCTGTCTAGCATGGTTGACAAGCTTGATGCTCAATCGGGGCGAAGTTCCCGGCAGGAAAATATGAATCACACGCCGTTGACGGTCTGTTCGCGTAAGGGAGAGGGGGGTGACGTACGTTTGTATTAATTCATCCGAAAAAATGTTGCGGACCTCAAGATGAATTTCGCCATCGAAATCCTCGTTACGGCTCGTGACGACGACCTGCAGCGGTACCCATCGCTCCCGTTTGTAAATCCGATCGAACCCAAGCTCAATAGATTCAAACTTGATAGCTGAAAAAGCAGGAGAGACAGATAAGATAAAAAACAGAGCACTAATAATAATTCGGCACATGAGTGAACTTCCGAACTAACAGGTTCAACCCGGCTTATTTCCGAGCAGCTCTCTTACCTTACCCCCGATATTTGGACTCCGCATCAACGACTCTCCCACGAGAATCGCGTTGATTCCCGCCGCGCCAAGTTTTCCAACATCCTTGTGTGTATTGATACCACTCTCGCTAACGACAATTTTATCCGTTGGAATCGAGTTTCTCAAACGGAACGTGGTTGCAATGTCCGTGTGGAAGGTTTTTAGGTCTCGGTTATTGATACCAACAATTTCTGCGCCTCCGGTCAATGCCAACTCCAATTCCGCTTCGGTGTGAACCTCGACGAGGCTTGCGAGCCCAAGGCTACGCGCTATTTCGATAAATTCGTGTAGCTGTGCCGACGTCAAGATCGAGACGATAAGCAGAACTGCGTCCGCCCCTGCGAGCCGGGCTTGATAGATGTGATACGGGTCAATGGTAAAGTCTTTCCGCAATAGCGGGAGTGTTACCGCTTCACGGATGGCGCTCAGATAAGCGAGCTCACCGGCGAAAAATTCCCGGTCAGTCAATACAGAGATTGCCGATGCACCGTTTTCCGCATAAATTCGGGCGATTCTGACCGGATCGAAATCCTCGCGAATAATTCCTTTGCTTGGAGATTTTTTTTTCACTTCAGCGATGAGGTGGACACCACTCGGGGCTGACAGTGCAGCGCGAAAGTCTCGCGTCGGTGCCAGATCTCGAACCTTGTGTTTCAGCGTATCTAACGGCATCCGTTGTCTGTCGTCCGCCAACTCTATCCGCTTGTGAGCGACGATAGTATCTAAAATCAAAAGGTTTTCCTATTTGAGCCACGGCCGGTATATCCGACCACTTTTAATTGTCCGCACATGGTTCAACTTTTGAGGTGCTTCAACAGATACACGCTCAGAATCGGTCAGGGTAAACCTTCCTTCACCCACTCTCAAAATGGTCACGTCGCCCTCTGCCCCGACTTTTAGTGTGCCCAAACTGCCCTCTAATCCCATGATTTGGGCGGTGATCTCGGTGCTACGCCGAATCACCTCATACAAGGGCATCCCCAACCAGAGAAACTTTGAAAGCGTTGTAATCTGATCGAAAACGGGCCCTTCAACATTGCTGTTGTAGAGATCGCTGCTAATGTTGTCAGGAAGGAACCCTTGGGCGAGTGCCTTTTCTGCAACGCGAAACGAAAAACTGCCGGAACCGTGTCCGATGTCGAAAATAACGCCGCGCTGTTGGTCCTCCCTAAAACGGTCAATCACCCGTCCGACGTTATCCAAAACCCCCTCCGATTTGCCATGAAAGGCATGTGTGACCACATCGCCGGGACGAAGCATCGCTGTAATCTCTTCCAACGGTGTTTCGGTGTCTTTCACATGAATCATAACAAATCCGTCAATGGCTGCAGCCGCTTCTATCGTCCGCTTCAACGCTTCGATGTCGTTTTCTCCGGCATAACCCCGTGACAGTCGGGCTTTGATTCCCAATACGAAGTCGCGGTTTTCTCGACTCACGCGGACTGCTTCCTGAACATCAGCCCAGCGGAGGTCCGTCAATTCCCCGATCCGGGGCCAAATCATACCCATCGCGGATATGTTCAGCAGCGCGAACAGTCGAGTGTCCGATCGTTCCAGCACATATCTGCGGAACGCCGAGAAGTTACTTGCCCCTGCCGAGCCGGTGTCTAACGCGGTGGTTACCCCTTTGGCGATATTGCCGATGTCCGGCTCCATCCCGTAAGCGGTGGCTCCCCAAAACGCATGTACATGAAGGTCGATTAATCCCGGCGTGACAATTAGATCTGTTGCGTCCAGAACCTCACGGGCCGACGTTTCTGGGATGCACTCCTCAATCGCTGCGATTTTCCCGTCAACCAGTGCGACATCCCGGACCGCGTTAAGTTCCTGCGACGGGTCGACAACTCTACCGCCTTTAACTAACAGATCGTAGATCATTCTGTTGCTCCTAGCAACCGCCAAACTTTTTAGAGTTCAATATGGATTTTCTGTAGGAAGAAACGCCTTGCCGGGCTGTCCCAGTTCGCCTGTCTCTTATCCATTGAGGATTACAAATTGGATTATATCACGTTTTATTTTTTCGGTCAACGCGGGATTTGATCCGTCTATTATGGTATAATATTACAATCCAAGTTGCTACTGATTCCGGTAGACCGGGCTTCCTAGCCCAACCTCGTTTCAATCCTTGCAGGTCATCTGTAGACCGAGATTCATATCTCAACACTCAAATGCCATAATATGGATGGATTTACCCCTCGAAATAGGAGTCACAGTCAATGATAAGTAATATACGGTTGCAGGCTATACATGCTTCAGGGTTTGCGATACTGCTATTCATCTTTGCAATTAATGCTTTTGCTACTGAGAAAACGTGGACGCTTGTTCGTGAGTCGCAATGGCAAGCGGGGTTTTCCGATATCCACTTTGTTTCTCAACAGGAGGGGTGGATCATCGGGTCACAGGCGACAATTCTACGGACCAGCGACGGTGGAGAGACGTGGGAACAACCTAGCAAACCACTTCCGTTCAAAATAGACTTCCACAGAGTGCAATTTCTCAATTCCCAAACCGGCTGGATCGTTGGCGAGGAAGGCGCTGTGTTGAAGACGGTCGATAATGGAGAAACATGGACAGTATTAAATACCGGTACACGACGGGCATTGTCAGCGCTCTTTTTTCTAGATGACCAATACGGCTGGGTTGGCGGCGATGGCGGTCTTATCATTCATACCACAGATGGCGGCGACACGTGGGTTGAACAGAACCCACCGACGAATAATGCAATCCAAGGTTTTCACTTTGCCAGTCGAAAAATTGGTTGGGCGTCGGGACACGGTGGAACAGTTGTCCATACGACGGACGGTGGACAGACCTGGAAGAGCCAAAAAATCAACACCGCAGCCGGCATTAATTCAATCTGTATGCTCGATGACCGGGAAGGATGGGCAGCCGGCGGTAACGGTGCGTTAATTCATACCACTGATGGCGGCACAACGTGGGAAACCCAGGAAAGCAATGTTCCTAATTCTAACGGTATGCCCGAACCGATTTGGGGCATTCATTTTATTGATTCCAATCAGGGACTGGCTGCCTCAGAATTCGGTGTGATTCTGAGGACAACTGACGGCGGCATCAATTGGAGACCGCTTGACCCCAGACCGGTCCCTAGCCGCCTGAATGCTGTACAGCTGGTGAGCCCGCAAGAGGCGTGGATTGTCGGCGAATTTGCAACGCTTCTACACAGCCAAGATGGCGGCGCATCGTGGGAAGTAATCTCGATTAACAGCCACTTGACAACCGTTCATTTCCTTGATGCTAAAACGGGATGGGCGGTGGGGCTAGCTGGGATGGCGCTTGCTACCCACGACGGTGGATCGACATGGCAACAGCAGTATACCGGGAATGTGTTTGAACTGTTCGGCATCGGTTTTGTTAATGCGACGCGAGGTTACATCGTTGGCAGTAACGCAACCCTAATCGAGACGGGGGATGGCGGCGGAACGTGGGACGGCATCAGGACAGCGGCGGCGGACGGCCAAATCCAACGCATCCAATTTGATGAGCCTATTGGATGGAAACGCGCTGTCGGTTTTTATGACCTCCACTTCTCAACGCCTCAACACGGATGGGGGGTCGGCGAGCTTGGCAAAATTTTGCATACAAAGGACGGTGGACGCACGTGGCAGAGCCAAGATTTAGGGGATCTGCCTGTCAGTTACAACAACCTGTATGGCGTCTATTTTGTTGATGCGAGTGTAGGATGGATAGTTGGAGAGGCGGGAACAATTATCAAAACCGATGACGGTGGGGAGACGTGGAACCTCCAAAAAGCGGAGCCGAATGAGTTACGGGCGGTTTTCGCTCTCAACTCCCGGATGGCATGGATCGCTGGCGATGACGGTTCCATTTATGTGACAAAAGATGGTGGAGAGAGGTGGATTCGACAGATCACACCGACGGGCGAAAAATTGAACGGGGTCTACTTCATCACGGATAACACGGGGTGGGCTGTCGGAGAGAACGGAATACTTCTCGGCACCAAAGATGGCGGTGTAACATGGCTAGTTCAGCAAACCCCGACCGAAAACGGCTTAACGGACATCACCCAATCGTCGGACGGTGTCCTCTGGGTCGTCGGCGAGTGGGGAACTGTTTTGAAGTATTAACCCTCTGATGAGGTTAGAGCGCGCTTGCAGCGGGGAGTTAAGATCTTAAACTTGCTTAACTTACGACAGAGGACCAATAGTTACGTCGCCGTTGTCTACAACCTCTAACATCACACGACTTCCATAAAGTAACGACATACCAACCAACGGTCCACCCTCCGCTTCCAAGATGAGTACCTCCCGTTCCTGCCCATGCCATAGCACTTTTGCAAGGTACATATCCAACACGACTACATTTCCATCACCAAGAGTAACGTGCCGGCTGCCAGCTAGCTGAAGTTTGAGGGAATTGATTAAATCATTCGTTAGCGTTAAGTAGCCATTGAAGCCTGTATCAAGTACAGCTTCAACGTTTTCTCTTTTTTGATTTGAGCCAATAATCTCTAATTCGATGATCGCTTCTCGATTGGCGGTAATTTTTCCAGTTATCATTGTGTTTTGACCGAAAAGTGTCCACCGATTCGATAAGCGGTTGGAGACCCAATTTGTAAGCCATAAATAACGGCATCGGGCTGCTTGGCAAGAAGACATTTCGTGGCTACCAGATCGTCAGTATTCATCTCGTATGCACCCGTTTCGATGTCTATGACCAAGAACTTGCCTTTGTGCTTCGGCTCAACTTTGTCGCGTATCTCTCGCTTATAAATCGCTTCGCCCCGTGATGCGACCTCTTTGGAGGTATAATTGGTATATGGCATAGTAACTTTCTCCTCGTATCAGATAGTATAACGGCATCTATCTATCCTTCTTCCATACATAGACACATTTTCTCAACGCTTCTCATCATTGTCTTCTAAGTCGTGGGGCAACTGCCACCACTTTCCCTTCTTCTGATGCACGTTTCGTCTTATAGACATGAAGTCGAGATTTTCCGGGTCGAGATCTGCTGCATTCGGTTGTAAAGATGGGGCGTCTATAAGTTGTCTCACTTTCTTAACGGTCTCGGGATTTGAATCTAATTCAATTGATGGCTGCTTTGCGTATTCTCGCCATCTAGGCAAATGTCTATCCCACGCTTGAGATACGATTGACTCAATTTCGGTTGGAGGATATGGCGCAAAGTGCATCACACCTTTCTCTTTCTCGCTTTCCGGTAAGGCACTATAATGTTGATCTAGAACAGATAGGGCACTCTTTAATTCTGGTCCCCAAATGAAAATCTGGTTTTCTTTCAGGAAGAGAGGAGCGCATCGGCGATGAAGTTTGTCCGATGAGACAAGCACTTGGCAGAAGGGGAGGTAGTACAAATAAGCTATATCCAAACGATTCGAGGGACGATCCGACGAAATTCGGCTGGCCTCAAGTGAGATTTGAAAGAAGACTTCTACCGTTAGGAAATGAGCAGCATATGGAGCGAAACTTGACAGAGGTAAAAACTTGGAGGCTAACCAACGGCCCATTATTGAGTTGCGACCTTCTTGAGGAATACCAAGAACAAAGAATGCAAATTCCAACATCTCGAGTGTCTTATCGGTGCCACTTACAAGGGTGTCAGCGATGGACTTGGCTTCTTGTAACGTCTTGCAATTACGTCCTGATATCTCGAGCTTCCGAAATTCATCGGGAATCCTTTTCAAATCAAGAGATTCAAGATTTGCACGCCAAGTGCTTGCGAATTCGCGTTCAAGGTCATGAAATTCTCTTGACTGCCAACGAAGGAACGCTTCTTCTTCTGGCGCCCCCTCGAAAATAACACCTTTATGTCTATCGGATTGCACGAACCGACTAGGGTCTCTTGGAATCTGGCCGGTGAGTGGAACATGGTTTCCTAGCAAATCACCTATCACCATCTCTTGATGATGCACCATTGGTGCACAGTGCCTTTCCGGAAACTTGTCCGCGATTATTCCAACCTCCTGTTCAGGAGGCCTGCGAAGTTTTGGTTTCTTCAAATCCGCGAGAGTCTCCACATAGAAGATCGGGCAGATAGCAGAATAGAAGAAATTGTCGAACCACACTGATTCATCGACTTTAAGCGACTGTAGGAATGATTTATCGAAAAGTGTAATTGGTCCCAATTTTTCCTTGTTCCTTTCTCTGACCTCGTTTAGTTTAAAGTGGACCCCTTGTCCAGGCCAAAATGCTGTAAAAATAAGTAAGATAATTGAGAGTTCCTGACACTGATTTAGCCGAGATATACCTCAGCCGGGGTTACATAATTGAGACTCTGGTGAAGTCGTTTGTGATTATAGAACCGGATATAATGGGTTAATCCCTCGAAAAGGGCTTTTGCTGTTGGGTAGAGTTTTGGATAAACATCTTCATATTTGACGCTTCGCCAAAACCGCTCAATGTAGATGTTGTCAATGGCTCTGCCCACACCGTCCATACTCATCGCACTGCCAGCGGCTTCAACGGTATCGGTGAAAGCATTGGCAGTAAACTGGACCCCTTGGTCGGTATTGAAGATGGTAGGGGTTGCCCCAGATAATGCACGATGTAAAGCATCAAGACAGAACTGCCCCGATAGCCTATTGGATAACTCCCAAGTGATAACATAACGACTATACCAATCGAGTATCGCCACCAGATACATAAACCCTTTATCCATCGGGATATAGGTAATATCAGCCGACCAGACCTCATTGGAGGCTGTCACCTCATAATCACGTAATAGGTACGGGTAAATCCGATGCTCCCTGTTAATTGCTGAACGCTTCGGTTTGGGATAAATCGCCTCGATGCCCATCAAACGCATCAGTCGCTGGATGCGTTTGCGATTCACACGGTAGCCACGCCGCTTGAGATGGTGTGTCATTCGACGACTCCCATAGAACGGCGTTTGCAGATACTGCTTATCTATCTGTCTCATCAGATGCAAATTATCTGCTGACTCGGTAGCCGGTTGATAGTAAAGTATTGACCGGGAAAGACCCAGCAACTCACATTGACGACGGATACTCAGTTGCGGGTGATTAGGTTCAACGAGCGTCCGTTTCTGTTCAGTCGCTTGAGGCAGCTTTTTTTTTCAACCAGTCCAGTTCCATATTCAACCGACCAATTTGCTCATACAGACTTGACTCTCTGTCATTCTGTTCACGTTGTCGCTTGGTCGGGTGTGTTGCGAAAATATCGCTTCCCTGTTCAAGCAACTGTTTCTTCCATTGGCTGATTTGGCTCGGATGCAATTGGTGGTCACTTGCCAATTGGCTGATCGTTTTGTCTGACTTGATGGCTTCAAGAGCAATACTAAACTTGAACTTCGCTGTATGACGAATCCGTTTGGTGGACATGTTCAGGCCTCCATTTCTGGGTGTGAGTTAGACGTTAATTCTTACTTAACTCCTGGCCCGAATATTGGGGACCATTATAGTTACTGATATCTGCTTTTTTATAAATAGCTTGTGACAATAGCATTTTTACGCTCAGTGACGCTATCAATCACGGCTTGGGCTTGGGTGATTTTTGCCTCTAACTGCTCGGCTTCTGCCACTAACTGCTGTTGAATATTAAGCGGAGGGACAGGAATTTGATAGTTCTTTATATCACTTTCATTGATGCTAGGGTAAGACGATTTTCCCATTGTACTTTTCATCTGTTGCATCAGCCCGTCCATATACATAAAAGAGTAAAATATCGCTTTATTCAGCAAAGATCTCTGGTTTTTTGATTCAAGAATTGCGAAGCCGGTAGAAAAAACACAATCATCAATAGTATCTGTATCTACAAAGGCAAAACCTTTTAAGTATGGACGTACAGTTGATATAATGGTATTGCCATTTTTTGCTATTCGTCTAGCACGAGAAGGGGCATTTTTACCTGTCAATCGTTTTGAGAAATCAATAATGCCATTAGCTTTGCCAACACTATCAATGTCAATGTATGTAAATTCGTTGTCCGGTTTTTTGGTTGGGTCATAAGTTGTGGTATTAATCCAAATGACATTATCTAGTTTATCCTTTCTGCTTTCGTTCCATAGGCGATTTACCTTTTCTTCAATCTGACTATAATGGTCCCCAATATTTGGGCCAGGAGTTAAGTAAGATTTAACGTCTAACTCACAGCCAGAAATGGAGGCCTAAAAATGTCAACCAAACGGATTCGTCATACGGCGAAA
>JAJEAL010000079.1 GCA_022822785.1 Candidatus Poribacteria bacterium | reverse complement strand
CCCTCTCTTTTACCTTCGATGTGTCCTTCTCTTTTGCCTTCGATGTGTCCTTCTCTTTTGCCTTCGATGTGTCCTTCTCTTTTGCCTTCGACATGACCGTTATGATAGATTTGTTGCTTCTCTTTTGCTAACGCAGTAATTAACATGGTTCTTACCTCCTCTTCGTTTCGATAGATGGTTTCTAATGACTCATAATCCTCAGATGCAATCCGTCCGTGGAGTGCCAGCTGCTTGAACCAGTTTAAGAATAGGCTAACCGCTCCCTTGTCCGCCTCCGATGAGAACAGATTCAGCAATTCTGTCTCCAACACATCTACATCATAATGCGATTCTGCCAAAAACAGCGTGGAAACGATGTTCCGGATTTTTAGTAGCGCTTGTTGGCTATATTGGTTTTCAGCAATTAAGAAGTATCGAAAAGCTAACCTAAACGCACCCAATGACGGTGTCTGCTCAATTAAATCGGAAAGATTAATTGGTGCTGTCCAGCGATCCTCTCCATTGTATAGCACGATAGGAAAAACCGCGGGTAGCTTTTTGACCTGTTTGTGATTGGCAACATAATCCATGTAGAAGTTGGTGATGTAGTTGAGCACCCGTAACGCCATGAACGGATCAACGGTAGATTGAAATTCAATGAGGATGTAGATATAAACCTCACGGTTAAGCAACTGAACTTTGTAAATCAAGTCACTCTCAGTTTCTTGGTAGTGTTGAGAGATGAATGATTTATCAAGCGTTTCACAAGTCGAAAAATCGAGTTGATTGACCCATTCTTGGTTGACAAAGGTTTCAAGGAGTTGCTGAAATATGGTCTGATTTGAAAACAGTTTTTTATATCCGCTATCGTGAATGTTCACCCTTAGCCTCTCTCAAGCTGCTTTCCACCCTCGCTGAAGCATCGGGGCCCTTGCGTCAGACAATTCGCCTATCCGCCCATCTGCTGATTGGCGGGTTCGCCGTGACGATTTCCCTGTGCCTCATTCTGTACTTGCCGAGCAATGATTTTGACCGGCGTTCCTTTCGCTGGCACAACATCCGTATTGACGCGATAGGTTCGGTCGTCTGTGCCACCGGGCAGCGGATGGTTGAAGATTGAATCCGGATCGCGGTAAACAGCAATAATATTGTGAAAGAGTTGGGTGGTGAACTGATTACGGAGGAAGCGTCCGCCGGTGAACACCCAATGGGTTCGCTGCATTGGCTGCTTAGTCATTGAATTCCAGACCAGTTCTTCGGCGCGATGTCGAATAATTTCATCGCCTCGTTCCCATTCAACCCATATCTCAACAGGATCGCCTTTAGGGAGATGAGGGTCACCTTCCACAGTGAGGTTCATGCCCGGATCTAGGTTCAAGCGGAGGAGCGCAACTTGGATGTGCATCGGTTCCACGTCAAGCATAATGAGACTTTCATGCGTTTTACCGAGTTTGCCGACCGCGAAAAATTCGAGGATGGTCTCCTGACTGATAAGGTTGATTTCACCGTCCATGACCACTTCGCGTTTATTAACATCAACAGTGACAGTTCCAACTCGAAAGATGCCATCGCCAATTTTATCGACGGTAGAGGTAATGGCGGCAGCGGACTCCGGGCGGATGGTTAATTGCTGCGATGTAGTATTGTTATCGCGATTCAGATCCGCAACCGTCGCATTTGGATCAACAACAACATAGAGTGTCAAATCTCCATCTTCACTTGGAATCCAATTAATTTCAGTGGTCGTTTCGTCCAGATTCCTATTGAAGAGAACCTCTTGCGAATCAATCTTTTCCCCGCCTTGGGTCGGGGGTCCGTCGTAAAAATCGACCGGAACCGTTGTTTCAATTGGTGCGCCGGTATTTGTCAATGTAACACTAACCCGAACAGGGTCACCAACGCGCGGCGAAGGCGGAGAGTAGCGAAGGCTACGGTCCAGCGCGCCGAGGTCTGGCTGCATCGGTTTCGGTAAGGAACGGGTCAGAAACATCAACGCAAAACAGGTGGTCGGAAAATAATCTTCATGATCAATCCAGCGGCCGTCAGGTTGTTGCTCGGCAACGAACATACTAGCTATGTCCTGATACCAATCGTGCCCGGCAAGCGTATCCTGTTTCGGGGGGATATCACAGAAACGTTGCAATGTCACAAAATAGTAGTGATGCCAAGAGTTTGCGCCGGGATTGCGGGTGAGCGACCAATGTTTTTCTATCCATTTTAACCCCTTCTGCACCTGTGGATCCTCAACAGGAACGCCAAACGCGCGGAGCGTCCAAAGCCCGGTGGCTGTCATACTACCATAGACCCCTTCCGCCCAAGGTGAGCCGTGCTCCACCCGATTATAGAGCCAGCCCCCCGTTTCTGTCTGATTGCTACGAATCCACTCTTCAGCCCGCTCCCAGGTTTCTGCCGGAACATCAAGCCCCCACTGTTTCGCAGCGTAGAGGGCATAGACCACCCAGTTAAAGTGTGCGCCATCGGCTGTCGCACCGTACCCCCAACCGCCAAAATCTCTCGGATCCGAAAACTCCTCGCCTCCAAATGGCAGCTGACTTTTAACGAGCTGATTCACCGAAAACTGGGCACGTTTTCGATATTCCGGCAGGTCCGCAGTAACGATGGCAGGCAAAACGATAGAGTGAACGTAGACATCAAAGGAGTTCCAATCCTGTTGCATAAGGAAATCGAGTCCCTGCTGCACCGCCGGATCCGAGGCGGGCACCCCCGCCGACATCAAAGCAAGCAGCGCGAGCGCAGTCTCTTGTTTGTCATTTTCCCCCAAGTCCCATGCTGGGCCGGGCACAAGGTCTTCAGGCAACCCTTTAAGGGTTGCACCACAGATGACACAGATGGAGATCAGTTGGTTTTCGGCACCGCATTGTAGGCAGGTACGGTTATGTTTGCCCTGTTGGGCTCTTACCCACTCCACTCCCCTTTGAATCGCATTTTGGATCTGTTCAGGGGTCGCCTTAGGAAACAGCCGTCGCGTTGCAGTTATAGAAGTGTAAGCGACGTTATTACTGCGATTGGCTTCTTGAATCTCTTTATCGTCCCCGGCAGGATTGACCACAGCATATACTTCTGTTGTTCCGGGTGGTGGCCGCCACTGCGTCTTGACCCTATCTGACTCACCGACGCCCAACCCCAAAATCACATCCCTACACATAATTTGTAGCGGTGTTGTCCCCGGGTCGCCTTCGTAAAGATTAACTATCAGATCTTCATTCATCGTTGGCGCTGCTTGACCCACGTTTTTAACAGTGACGTAGATTGTAATCTCCTCCCCTTCAAGCGGAGACGGATTGGAAAAGGTAAAGCTTGTGCCATCCACTTCAAAGTCGGGCAGCAGCGCCTGTTGTGCCTGTGTGTAGAATGGACTGAGACACAACATCAGGGCAAAAAGAAAGCAAAATCTGTACATAACGAACACCCCTTCTTTGGCTGTTGAGTTCAGATCGGTGTCAGAAGAAAAGTTGAGAAAACCGCCAATCGCGAATCAGATATAAAACAGTCAGTAAATGGGCAGGTCACTAGATATGCCCATTTACTTCTACGGTTGTGTACAGGTTATTGCCCTACCCAGTTTCCCACAGAGACAAAAGAGGGTTGTGGCACCGGATTTTCAAATAGCGCCTGTCCATCCGCGGAAAATTTACTGACACCACCTTGAAAGGTTGATCCAAATTGATCGGCAACCCATACACTCCCATCCTGAGAATAGACACTAATAGAAAGGATTGCCATCCCAGCAGGAATTTCCACCAGTTTTTGACCATCTGGCGACAACTTGACAAGGGTGTTGGAATTGGCAACAACCCAAAGATTACCGTTTCTCTGGTCCACACTCGGAGAGCCGGGGAGCTTGAGGTCGGCAATTCTGAGCATCTCTTGGCCGCTCGGATTCAGCTTTACAATGACACCGGCGTGTGGATCTGTCACCCACGCGTTGCCAGATTGGGAATTGACCGCGACGTACTTCGCCTCTTTTAGTTTTACCGGAGAGGTCACAGCCACTGCACCACTAGCGCTATACCGGGCAATTGTTCCGCGAGAGTCTGTCACCCAGCAGCTACCATCGGTCGTATTGACAGCAACGTCAGGCTCATGAACGCCGGTGATTGACGCAAGAATCTGTGTGCCATCCGCCGAAAACTTCTGGACAGTATTAATCCCACCAATCCAAACGGTTCCATCAGTTGGGTTGACCGAAACAGCACGTGCACGCTCAATTGGCGGAAGATGGGTGAATGCTTGCTCTGGTGGACTTGCGGGATCATATCTGTAGACCGCATTTGCAGCAGAAACAGTAATCCAAATGACCCCGCTTTTCGGATCAACCACGGCCGCTTGCGCCTGAGTAAGCCCTGGTATGATTGTTGGATCCGCGAGTCCATCCGAATTAAGTTTATAGACCGTATCGCCCCCGCTGACGACCCAGCATTCACCGTTGTAATTCGCATGAAGAGGGGTGAGTGAAACCCCGATGAGAACAAGCACCACTAATAGCATCTGTAGTATACGGGAAACACATTTTTTCATCTGACTTAATCTCCTATAAATGTTTGGACGTAATCGTTGTGACAACACATTGTACCAAGGCAACAAGATGTCAATAGATTAACACATCTACTCGTAATGTTCAAGCATTTTTGACGGCTCGACAGCTTAACCTTGCTCATAGGATGTGAATCGGTTATAATTATTGTCAGCTAAATCGCGACAAAGATACAGCACTTCCAAGTTCCTGTGGGATATGCCACAAAGATATGATTGCCCTAATGCTTAAAGAGCTGCACTGTTACACGCGCCAAGCGACATATCGACGAACACAGTTTATCATTCTATGCACACTCGCTTTCGGTCTGTTTGCCATAGCATTTGAGCAGTTCGCGTTGAGTCGTGGACGACCACAGATTCTTGTCGGCGAAAGTATTTACGCTCACCTCATACCACTCTTTTTTTGCCTCTTACTCGGCTTGACAATCCCGCTTCAAGCTATTGCATCATTTCGGATTGAACGACACGGATCAAATTGGGATTTACTCAATCTCACACCCATCGGTTACCGAAAGTTGCTGCTTGGCAAACTGATGGGCGCAATTTTGGGGTTATTGTGGTGTATCGGGTTGACAATTCCACTCTTCGTGATTTCGGTTTATACGGGCGGATTAAAGATTTATCAACTGCTTCAGTGCGGGTTGGTATTTGTTGTCGGATTTACCGCTTTTATTTTAATTGGAATCTGCTTTACTGTGTTCGGGCAACCGAACCGTGCCAACGCGCGGAGTTACGCTGTTGTGTTGTCTCTGAGCTTTATTCCCCTCATCGCTCCTGCGTTGGCACCGTTGGTAAGCGTTCCAACGGTTCTACTAGAACTGCTGCGGCTATTGAGTCCCTTGTGTATACTAGTCGCTATCGTCACGGCTGACACCCATTTTGTCTTCGGTATCGCGCCAATTTGGGTGTGGACGGTAGTCTATCATATAATCCTATCTGCAACGCTGTTTGTAATCTTGAGCTGGCAACTTGAAAAACATGCCCTATCACTACAAAGCCATTAGCGCCTAAATCTTAACAGCCACATTAATCATTGAATGCGTTATCAACAAACGAGCGAATCGGTTATAAGAAATATAAGTCTGTTTTTCAACCAAATCTGTGATTTCTTTTCGCGCTTTACGCTCAACATATGACAGAAAGGAAGCAAACGACAAAAGATGAACTTTCACTTCAAAGATGGTTATCTGTATTGCGAAAAATTACAAGTTAAAGCGATTCAGGATCAGATTCCAGAGAGCCCGTTTTACCTCTATAGTCTCACGCAGATAACGGAGAACTATACGGCTTATGCAACCGCGCTTGCAGGTATTGAGTCGATCATCGGTTACGCAATCAAAGCGAACAACAACCTGACGATTCTCAAGCATTTACGTGAGCTGGGAAGCGGCGCGGTGCTGGTAAGTGGAAACGAACTGCGGATTGCCCTTGCTGCAGGGTTCGATCCAAAACGCACCGTGTTGAACGGCAACGGCAAAACAATCGCTGAACTAATCCTTGCAGCGGATCACGGGGTAATGATTAACATTGATAGCGAGTTCGATCTGGAACATGTCCGAACGGCCGCGCGAGAGGTCGGTAAGGTTGCGGATGTCCTCATTCGTATTAACCCCGATGTCGATCCCGAAGTCCACGCCTACGTTTCAACCGGAATCAAGAACTCTAAATTTGGCATCCGAAATGAACGGCTGCATTGGTTTCTTGACCAGATTAAAGCCGAACCCCTACTTAATCTCGTCGGTGTCCACTGCCATCTCGGATCAACGATTAAGAAGGTAAGAATCTTCCGCGATGCCACCATCTTGATGATGGAGTTCATTGAAAAGATTCGAGACACAGGCTTCGATCTGAAATATCTGAATATCGGCGGTGGGTTGGGTATCGATTACGAAAAAACCGGGGAATCAATACCGACACCGTCCCATCTGATTGATTCGATTAGGGATGTGTTGACCGATGGCATCGCATTAATTATTGAGCCGGGACGGTCGATTATTGGGAATGCAGCGGTGCTCGTCAATCGCGTGACCGGTGTAAAAACAAACGGCAACAAGCATTTCATCGTCATTGATGGAAGCATGGCGGAGCTCATACGACCAAGTCTATACGACGCCTATCAACATATTGATTTTGTTGAACCTATTGATGGCGAAGTAGCAACCTATGATGTTGTGGGACCTGTCTGTGAATCAGCGGACTTTCTCGGCAAAGATCGGGTGCTCCCAACGCCTCACGAAGGCGCAGGACTTGTTGTCCATGATGCTGGGGCGTACTGTTACACAATGAGTTCAAATTATAACCTCAAGATGCGTCCACCGGAATATCTCGTCGATAATAATCGCTTAATCCAAATCCGTCGTTCAGAGACGTTTGAAGAGCACATGCGCTTATTTGACCTGTAGTGCAAAGATCCACAATAGGATTTCGGACCTTAGGAAATGCAGTCTTGGCAAAAGCCAAATGATTAGTATGTCAATTTGGCATAGAGACGCTGAACAAACCTTGGGATTTTATGTGGAAAAAATGTGATTAGCGTTGTCTGGTGTGCATTTGCAGCGGAATTGGGCTAAAAGAAATTGTTTTGGCATGTCATTTGCTGATTCAATTATGACTTACATTTCACGCAATACACATCAGGAGGAACAGTTATGCGCATTGATAAATTTACACAAAAAGGTCAAGAGGCGCTCCTCGAAGCCCAAAATGTAGCACAAAAATACAATCACCCAGCAGTCAAACCGGAACATCTGCTCAAAGTACTCGTTGGGCAAGAAGGCGGAGTCGTGCCATCGGTTCTTAAGCGGATTGGCGTGGATATCGATATGCTAGGGCAGCGCATTGATGAGACACTAGATCGTATGCCACGCGCTACAGGTACATCGGTTCAAGTTGGCATGGATCGGAACCTGGTTAACCTCATTGATGAAGCAGAAGCAATTGCCGATAAAATGAAGGACGACTACACGTCCACTGAGCATATTCTGCTAGCAATGGCGCAGTCGAAATCCGCTACAGTTCGGGAACTGCTAGCAACCTTCGGTGTCAATGAAAAGAGTATTATGACTGCCCTGATGGGCATCCGGGGGTCCCAACGGGTCAACAGTCAAACCCCCGAAAATCAGTATGAGGCACTGGTAAAGTACGGTCGAGACCTGACACAGGAAGCTCGCAAAGGGACACTCGATCCGGTGATTGGTCGTGATGAAGAGATCCGGCGTACGATTCAAATCCTGAACCGGCGCACGAAAAACAACCCGGTACTTATCGGTGAACCGGGGGTGGGTAAAACCGCTATCGTTGAGGGTCTCGCGCAACGGATTGTTCGGGGCGATGTACCGATCGGTTTGAAGGAGAAAAAGCTTGTCGCGCTTGATCTCGGTGCATTGGTCGCCGGTGCGAAATATCGTGGCGAGTTTGAGGAACGCCTGAAGGCAGTACTGCAAGAGATTCAGAGTACCGACGGACAGATTCTCCTCTTTATTGACGAAATGCACACCCTCGTTGGGGCAGGGGCAGCCGAAGGTGCAATGGATGCGTCCAATATGCTCAAGCCGATGCTTGCACGGGGAGAGCTCCACGCTATCGGCGCAACCACACTCGACGAATACCGCAAACATATCGAAAAAGACGCCGCGTTTGAACGCCGTTTCCAGCCGGTCTATGTCGATGAACCTTCCGTCGAGGACACTATCAGTATCCTGCGTGGTCTCAAAGAGCGGTATGAAGTACATCACGGCGTCCGCATCACCGATAGTGCAGTAATCTCCGCTGCAACGCTAAGTCACCGCTATATCAGCGATCGGTTCTTGCCAGATAAGGCGATTGACCTTGTGGATGAAGCGGCAAGCCGACTCCGCACCGAAATTGATAGCAAACCGGCAGAATTGGACACAGTTGACCGCGAGATTATGCAGTTGCAGATTGAGCGGGAAGCCTTGAAAAAGGAGAAGGATGCAGGCAGCAAAGAACGGTTGGAGAAAATTGAGGAACACCTCGCTAACCTCGAAGAGAAAAGTACACACCTATCCGTCCGCTGGCAAGCGGAAACGAACGCAATTGAGAAGGTACGCGGCATCCGCGAGCAGATTGATCAAGCCAATCAGCAGATTGAGGAGGCGGAACGTCAGGCGGATTTGCAACGCGCCGCTGAGCTTCGCTACGGCTATCTCCGCCAACTAGAGAACGATCTTGCTGACGCCGAAGCGGCACTCGCTCAACTTCAGCACCATGGCGCATTACTCAAGGAAGAGGTGGATTCTGAGGACATCGCCGCTATTATCAGTAAATGGACGGGCATTCCAGCGAGCAAACTGCTAGAGGGTGAAATCGAAAAACTGGTTCAGATGGAGAAACGGCTTCACAGACGAGTTGTTGGGCAGGACACCGCTGTCGAATCGGTAGCGCACGCGGTACGGCGAAGTCGTTCGGGTTTGCAAGACCCAAATCGTCCAATCGGTTCGTTTATCTTTTTAGGACCGACGGGTGTAGGGAAAACTGAACTCGCCCGCGCGTTAGCAGAATTTCTGTTCGATGACGAGCAGAATATCGTGCGGATTGATATGAGTGAGTACCAAGAACGACACACCGTCGCACGCTTAATCGGTGCACCGCCGGGATATGTGGGATATGATGAGGGCGGTCAGTTGACAGAAGCTGTTCGACGTCGGCCCTATAGCGTTGTATTATTCGACGAAATTGAGAAGGCGCATCCGGAAGTATTCAACGTATTCCTACAGGTGCTCGACGACGGTCGTCTCACTGACGGCCAAGGACGTACCGTTGATTTCCGGAACACCGTCATCATCATGACTAGCAACATCGGCAGTGACTCGATTCTGAACATCACGGACGACCAAGCAATGCGTGAGCGGGTAACCTTCGCGCTTCGTGAACATTTCCGTCCAGAATTTCTGAACCGGATTGACGAAGTGGTATTTTTCCATCGTCTGGAAAGCGAACATATTCGTCAAATTGCTGAGATTCAGCTTGATAACGTGCGTCAGTTGCTCGCCAAACGAAACATCTCCATCGAGATGACAGATGCAGCAATGGCGCTCCTCATTGGGAAGGGCTACGACCCGGCTTACGGTGCTCGTCCTCTCAAACGGGCGATTCAACAACGCGTTACTGATCCGTTGGCGATGCAGATTATTCAGAACGAGGTACGCGACAGCGACCACCTGCTTGTTGACGCGAGAGATGATGAACTCACGTTCAGAGTGACAGAATCAGCTGAAGAGGATAAGATTGATGCAGATTCTTAACATGAGCGTTCATTTTTATAAAAAAAGTGCGAACTTAATGCAAACCTATCTGCCCAAAGGAGCAGAGACACCAATTTATAGCCGAAACCTACAGCATTATTCATTATAAACCTGTGGTTCGGTACTATTCTAACATTTAAGAAAGAAGGAGAGTTTATCATGAAACGCAGATGGTTCGTACTAACCGCCATTCTCGCGATGGCAGCAGTTACTGTTTTCCTGACCAATCAAGTTACCCAAGCACAACGTCCAGATCGAGGCGGAATGCGCAATAGAGACGGTGGGGGCATGCGTGGCGGGGGCGGAATGCGTGGATTTAGCCCCACCTCAGTTATCGATAATTCATGGACAGACCTCACATTTTCTCTAAAGGTTGATGATGAAACACTCATCAAAGCACGTCCAGTTTATCAGAAACATCGTGATAGTCTTGAGAAAACTGTCAAAGAAGCCAGCAGCTCCGGAGATTTCGGTGCAGTACGCGAAGCCATGGGGTCAATACGCGACGGATTCCAATCAGATTTGAAGTCGGTCTTGACCGAAGATCAGATAGTCAAACTCAATGCACTCCAAACCGAGCGGACGCAGCAGATGATGAATCGGGGTGGTGGCAGACGCGGTGGTGGCGGCAACATGGGCCGCTAAGTCCTAACGCAGCAGGGGGCGTTAATTCATAACATAGAACAAGGGGAGAGATGGATCCGTCCATTCTCCCCAAATCTCTGTTTTGGCAACAGAGGAGGATAATCGATGCAGAAAAAATGGATCATTGTCATAGCAATCGCTGTCGTGGTCCTAGTCTCGGGTGGTGCGCTGCTGTGGAGTCAGCGTGCCAAGGCAACTAGGGAGGAAGCCAGCAATGTGCCTGAAATCAAGACCACTACGGTTGAGCGGGGTAATATTGATGTAACCATTGACGCTACAGGCACTATTGAGCCACTTAACATTGTTGAGGTGAGCTCTAAAGCCAGCGGTAAAATTTTAGAAATCACCGTTGAAGAAGGGGATTACGTGGAGCAGGACGCTGTGATTGCCCGTATCGAAACCACCTATGTTGCAGCGGATCTGGAGCAGGCAGAAGCGGACTTTAGTGCCTCTCAAGCCCGTCTTGATCAATCGAAGATTAATATCGAATTACAGAAGGAACAGAGCGCGATTCAGATTCAACAGGCGAGAGAAAAGTTGGCTGAGTCAAAGAAACAGCTGGAACAACTCACAGAACAGATACAGATAGAAAAAACAACCAATCAACGTCAGTTAGAGGATGCACAAAACAGCCACGAGATGGCAAAGTTACGATACGATCTCCTGACATCTAAGACGGTGCGAGAGGAAGAAAAGAAGCGTGCAGAGGCAAGCGTGGCCCAAGCGAAAGCTAACTTTGACCTTGCCAAAAAGGAATATGAGCGAAAACAGAAACTTTTCGAGGAGAAATATATCTCAAAATCAGATCTAGATTCCGCTGCAACGCAGCGTGATTCGGCGAAAGCACAATATGATTCAGCTAAGGAACAAGCCAAGCTAGTGGTCCAACCGGCAAGCGAAGCGGAATTAAAACTCTCAGCAGCTGAGATTAAGAAAGCCGCGTTCGCCATCGGTGCAGCGAAAGAACAGATTGAGAAAGAAAAGTATCGGGACATGGAGATAGAGATTCAGCAGCATCGCGTTACCCAAGCCGAGGACGCCTTGGATTTGGCAATTGCAAATAAAAAGCAAATTGAGCTGAAGGAGAAAGACCTCGAAAGTTCCAACGCACAGCTCATGCGCAGTGCGAGTGCCTTGCAACTTGCAAAAGAGAGTTATGACGATACGGTTATCCGTGCTCCTATCTCCGGAACAATTCTTGAAAAAAAGGTGGAGGAAGGGCAAGTGATCGTCTCTAGCTTTGGTGGAGGGAGCAGGGGCGGCTCTGTCTCGTCCGAAGGTCAGGTACTGGCAACGATGGCAGACCTCGAAAAGGTGTACGTGGCAACGGAGGTGGATGAAACCGATATCGGCAAGGTGAAGGTCGGACAATCGGTGACCATCACCGTCGAAGCCTATCCGGATCAGCCGTTGCAGGGACGGGTGCTTCGCATCGCACCCCAAGGGCAGGTGGTCCAAAACGTAACGACGTTCAAAGTTATCACTGAGATTACCAATACTCGTTCAAGGGGACGTGGACGTTGGGGAAGAGGCGGCGAATTTTCGGATCGCGGTGGCGACAGCGGTTTTCGTCAAGGTGGCGACGGTGGTGAATTCACGCAGGAGCAGCGGGAACGATTTCGACAGATGCGTCAGCAGCGCCAAGCAGAAACGACAGCGTCGGAGAGCGCCGAAACCGCTGGCGAAAATTTAGCGGAAGCCCCACCCACAGAAGCACCCGATCCGTGGATGGCGATGGCGGATAACTTCTTCGGCGGTCAAGGAGCGGGAGATTCGAACCGTGAGGAAACTCCACCGGAAGAGACAGATGCACCATTTTTGAAGCCCGGAATGAATGCGACCGTCGAAATCTCAGCCGCAAGTAAGCGGAATATATTGGTCCTTCCGAACGAAGCCATTCTGAATTTTGGGAATCGAAAAATGGTCCGCATCATCGGCGAAGATGGTCAGCCGGGACGGCCACAACCTGTTGAAACCGGTGTAAGCAGTTTTGACACAACAGAAATCATCTCTGGTTTAAGCGAAGGACAGTCCGTCGTTCTCGGTGGTTTCCAACGTGGAGGCGACGGAGATATGGAACGGTTTAGACGTATGATGGGAAACCCGGCTTCTACAATGAGACGGATGCAGCGAAATGCCGGCGGCGGTGGTGGACGAGGCGGCCGGTAACAGCAAGGAAGGAAATGACATAGATGGGAATGCTCGAAAGTCTAGCGAACGCGCTGCACAGTTTATTGGCTAACAAGCTCCGGTCGGCGTTGACGATGCTCGGTGTAATTATCGGTGTGGGAGCGATCATGACCACCACCTCAATTGGCGAGGGAGCAAAAGCAGACATCACCGAGCGTATTCAGACGCTTGGTGCAAACATCCTAGCAGTCCGTCCGGGCCAGAGTCGTTTTCGCGGTCGGAGTTCAGGCCAGGACCGTCAGAGCCTCAAGTATGAAGACGCTATGGTATTGCGGGAACGGGCAAAAAATATTCTCTTAGTTACACCGGAGGTATCTTCACGCACTCAGATCAAACATGGAAACAAAAACCACAATACCACAATTGTCGGTACAACCCCGGAGTATCAGATCACAGCAAATTTCCCGGTTGAAAGCGGTGCGTTTTTTACTGAAAGCGATGTGCGTACCCGGCGTCGGGTATGTACGTTGGGAAAGACAGTTGTTGATGAACTGTTCGGCGAGCGGGGAGATCCGATCGGCAAGACAGTCAAGATTCGTGGTCTCAACTTCCGGGTGCTTGGTGTAATGAAGGAGAAGGGGGCGAGCGGTTGGCGGAATCCGGACGACCAAGTTTTTATCCCCGTGTCAACAGCAATGAAGCGGGTTTTTGGCAGGGACTACCTATCAAGTATCAGCGCACAAGCGATAAGTAGCGAGGCGATGGACCTCGCCCAAGTCGAAATCGAGAATCTCTTGCGGAAACAGCACAAACTCCCCGCTAATAAGGAACTCGATTTTAACGTGCGGAATCAGACGGAGTTCCTCGAGACCCTAGAAGAATCGGGAGAAACGTTCACCTACATGATTATGGGTATTGCAATTGTGTCCCTAATCGTCGGCGGGATTGGAATTATGAATATCATGCTAGTGTCAGTGACAGAACGCACGCGGGAAATAGGTTTACGGAAAGCGGTCGGTGCCAAACGTCACGACATCCTAATCCAGTTCCTGATCGAGGCAATGACGCTGTCGATTCTCGGTGGTCTGATTGGCATTGGCGTTGGGGTATTCGGGTCAAAAATGGTGCCATCGCTCTGGGGGTGGCGGACAATCATTTCTCCGATGTATACAGCGGTAGCGTTTTTCGTTGCGGCGTGGATTGGCATCTTCTTTGGTGCGTATCCGGCCTGGAAAGCAGCGAGGTTATCTCCGATTGACGCCCTAAGGCACGAATAAACCAATTCAACCCGAATACGTCAAAAAGACGTTTTTGGGCATTTAGGTTAAATCTATCCTGCCTCAATTGTCCACACATTTCAGGTTACCTTTCCGCGAATTTGAAATCGGAGGAAGGAGGAAAAGCAGACGATTTACCGTATTACACATTACGCATCACGCCTCACATTTCGTGCATTATGTCGCGCTTTTCTCCCCTTCCTATTCCTCATCGGCTGCGATGGCACAGACGAATCCCTGCGGCAGAGCGAGGCGCTCATCCATTCAGGTCGGTATGATGAAGCGATTGCCCTGCTAGCACAAGTTATCTCAGCAGACGATCGGAACCCAAAAGCCCGCATCTTGATGGGGCAGGCACATGAAGCGTTAGAAAACTATGACCGCGCGATTCCCCAATACAAAGCTGCCATTCGATTGTACGTTGCCCACCCCGAAGACCGTGCCCTGGCACGACTCCAGCTAGCAAAAATCTATCTGAGACTAGGAGTTCGCAAGGAAGGTGTCAATCAGCTGCGGGCGATTGTTCATTCCACATCGGATAATGCGATGATACAACAGGTCGCAGGGCTTGTGAGCGATGCCTACCAAGTCGTTCAGGTTACAAAGGAGAAACCAGATAACTACTCACCGAGTTTCTCCCCCGATGGCAAACAGATTGCATTTGCATCATCCCGGTCAGGTAACAGCGAAATTTATCTGATGGAAATGAAGGGAAGCAATCTCCAACAGGTAACGTTCACACCAGATTTCAATGAAGATACGCCAAGATTTCTGGGCGATTCGCTTTATCTCGTACATAGTCGCGAACCAAAAAGCGCCGGCGAAGTCCATATTGTCCTCCAAAGCGATGGAACAACGCCGGTTTACACAGGACTTTATGTTACTCACCTCAATAAAAAAATAACACATGAGCTACTACCACTCGGATTGGGTGTCCGTGCCCCATCTTTATCACCCGATGGAAAGCGTGTGGTTTATGAGGCGAGCAGGGATAGAACCTTAGACCTATACACTCTAGATTTGCACAGCATCGATTTAGAAGCCATGGAAGGACGCACAATCGTCCCCGCCCCCATCACCGAAAGTGAGGCAGATGAGGGCAGCCCAACCTTTTTCCCCGATGGAACACAAATTGCGTTTGTGTCCGCGGGTCCAGAAGGCACGGGACCACGTCGTGCGGCCCCCGGCCGAAGCAAGCCGCTGCATCAAATTTACACCATCAATATTGATGGCAGCGATGAAAAACATCTGAATCCCAACCCCTATGACTGCTACAGCCCAGTGATCGCGCCTGATGGAAAAACTATCGCGTTTGTATCCGGACGGATGGATGACATTGAGATCTATCTGATGGACATAGATGGAACAAATGAGCGGCGCATTACTAGTGGTATCGGCGTCTCGGTACAACCCGCCTTTTCACCAGACGGGCAAAAACTCGTATTTGTCTCTGATCGGAGCGGTAACCTCCAAATTTATCTGATGTCCTTTGATCAGCCGGTGACGCGAGAGATGTTGATCCAGCACCTGCAAGGGGAGTAATATCTCGGCCGGAATCACCTTCCTCGAATATTTGACTGCGTATTCGAGTCATCTGAAAATGAAAGGAACGATGTGTATGGATTGTCAATCACAAAGATGTTCACCTTCGCAGGGGCGAGAATCTCACAGTATCTACCCCCTCATCTGCTTATTTGCATATCTGCTCGTTGCCATTTCGCTCACGGCTCACGCAGCCGTAGACAACAGTCACTACCAGGCACAAGCACATCTGACTTTTGGCAGTATCGAGATTGATGGAGATCTCAATGAACCCGCCTGGCAAGAGGCCAAGCCTGTCGGACAATTTAGCCAAGTCGAGCCGGATGCGGGCGCGCCAATGTCCCAACCGACCGAAGTCCGCATTCTCTATGATCAAGAGAATCTTTACTTCGGGTTCACCTGTTTTGATTCAGATATTTCCAAGTTAGTCGCCAACGATATGCGACGCGATGCCCGTGAGTTGCATGAAAACGACAACGTTTTCCTCATTCTCGATACCTATAACGACAAACGGAGTGGGTTTGCGTTCCGCCTTAATGCGTTGGGAGCGGTACAGGATACTGCAGTAACGAATAGCGGTGATAGTTTTAATCGGGATTGGGATGCGGTGGTAGATTGCCAAAGTCAAATTCATTCTGATCGCTGGACCTCAGAAATTTCTATCCCCTTCGGTCAGCTTCGTTTCAAGGAAAGCGAGCAGATGACATGGGGGTTGAATTTATCGCGTGGCATCCGCCGGACCAATGAGGAAGGAACATGGGCACCGGTCCCCTCATCGTATGGTGGACGTGCGAAATACCGCACTGCTTATATGGGTAATCTAGTGGGATTAGAAGGCATTAAGCCGAAAAAACAGATTGAATTGCTGCCTTACATTTTACCCGGCGTGAGTCGAACCGAGGCGGAGGATAAAACGGATGGAGAATTTGAAGTCGGATTAGACCTTAAGTACGGACTGACTACAAATCTCATCGCTGATTTGACGTTGAACACCGATTTTGCACAGGTCGAAGCTGACGAAGAACAGGTCAACCTCACCCGTTTCAGTCTGTTCTTTCCAGAGAAACGTCCATTCTTCTTGGAGGGGGCGGGTCTCTTCGATTTTGGCGTTCCGCGCCCTAGTTTTCGTCGTCCGCCGCCCCTGCTCCTTTTCTATAGCCGTCGTATCGGCATCGAAGAGGAATTTCCCATTCCAATCATTGGGGGTGGGAAAATTACTGGAAAAATGGGTCCCTACGGTGTAGGACTGCTCAATGTGTTCACCAACGAATTTCACACCGATGAATCAATTACCGATCCCGATGAAATTGTTGATGTGCCACGCACTAACTACTCTGTACTAAGGTTGACGCGCGATCTTTTCAGCGGCTCTCGCATCGGGTTAATCGGCATTAACAAGCAAGATTCAGAGAATTACAATCGCGCCGGTGGACTTGATTTCTCGTATCGCCCAGCCGACAGATTGGAAATTCGTGGGTTATGGGCACGAACTGCGGACTCCGAGGATGAGGTCGATGTCGGAGGTAACGATGCGTGGTATATTGGTTCAAATTGGCAGGACAATCTCTTTGACTTGTCAGTTGGATACACTGATACCGGTGATAACTTCAACCCAGAAGTTGGGTACGTTCGGCACCAGGGAAGTCGTCGATTCCGTAGTCAAATGGAGTACACCCCCCGACCGCGCAAATTTGGGATTCGCGAAATTCAGGTGGGGCCAGAGATAGACTATGTTCTCACTCAGGAAAATGAATTGAAAACCAGTGATTTCACAATCGGTAGTCGAATTGAACTCGACAATGGTGAGCGAATCTCGTTTCAAGTCACACGTACAGCGGAACATCTCGACGAAGATTTCGATATATACGATGACATTATTATTCCCATCGACGAGTACGAATTTAATTGGTTCCGCGCAATGGTCGAAACGGCACAGAGCGGGATGTTCGCTGGACAGTTTGGGGTGAATGTTGGGAATTTCTTCGACGGGACGAGACGGGGGTTCGAGGTTGATACTAGCTTCAAACCGAGTGGACGGCTTGTCGTCGAAACGCAGTATCAATTTGAACGAGTCGAACTCCCCGCGGGTTCTTTCAACGCAAATCTGGTGGCAAGCCGGATTGTCTACTCCTTCTCCACCCGCCTCTTTGCAAAGCTGTTCGCACAGTGGAACAGCGCAGATGATGTGGTTTCAACCAACTTCCTGCTTAACTATATCTATCGCCCCGGCAGTGACTTCTACTTTGTGTTTAATCAAGTTTATGACGAGAACGGCGGTACAATTGGCCTCTCGGAATCAACGCTTGTCGGGAAGATGACATACTGGTGGAATCCGTAACTCAATGAAAGAGTGATAAACGAAAGGAGTTTTTTTGTGAAACGATTCTTAGGTTGGCTACTTGGATTTGGCTTGATACTAACCGGACTATTGGGGCACCCTTCGATAATTCTTGCGGCCGAAGGGGAATGGTTAAAAAAAGCCAACATGCCTTTTCCAAGACTTTTTTTCTCCGTCAGTGCAGCTAGAGAACAGGTTTACGTCATCGGTGGTATGCTCGCCGAACCAATCGCAAGGGTCGATACCTACGACCCAGCAACGGATACATGGACACAGAAAACCGACATGCCAACTGCACGCGCAGGGATGGTAACTGCCGCTGCTAATGGGAAGCTGTATGCTATCGGCGGCTGGAGCAACGAGGCACCTGCACTTTCGACCGTAGAAGAGTATGATCCGGCAACCAATACATGGACTCAGAAAGCCGACATGCCAACTGCACGGGTGTTTTTCGCGACTGCTGTGGCGGACGGAAAAATCTATGCCATTGGTGGTATCGCGACAAACTTCGGTCCCGTGTTACCGGCGGTAGAAGAATATAATCCACTAACCGACACATGGACACAGAAAACTGATATGCCAAATCCTCGATCGGGAATGTCTGCTGTAGCTGTAGACGGGAAAATCTATCTGCTCGGCGGTGTGTCTGACGTACAAGGTCCCACACTTGCGACCGTTGAGGAATATGATCCCACGACTGATACTTGGTCGCCAAAAGCAAATATGCCGACCAAAAGGACCGCCTTGGCAAGCGGTGTTATTGGGTCCCAAATCTATGCGATTGGGGGCACTAATGTTGTGCAGGGCCCGGGGCTACCCACAGTTGAAGAATACAATCCCGCAAATAACACATGGTCGAAGCAAACGGATATGCCGACAGCGAGAGTGTTTTTGGGCACGGGCGTTGTGAACAATAAAATCTACGCCGTTGGCGGCGTCGCAGAAGGGTTAGGCCCAGCCATCCTACCGGCTACGGAGGAATTCGATGTTGGCTTGCACGTCGAAGCAAAAGCAAAATTGTCAACGCAGTGGGGGCAAATCAAGGGTAGGCATTTGAGGTGGTAATGTTGAATGAAACAAGAGATAAAACCGGTGGTTCTAAGACATGGATGAAAGATCTTTTTGTCGCCCAGTTTGCCAGACCATCGGACCTAGAGCAGATTAACTTGAGTCAATTGACACCGTTTCAACGCACGCTATTGGTCACCGATGGGACCGTTACTCAGTTCATCGAAGCCTATACGCTCTCTACGGTCGAAGTTGTGCTGGTCCGCCAAGAGACGCAGACCCTACGCACAGATCACGCTTGGCTTGACACCGAAAAAGGGGCGCAGGTGGTTGCCCGTCAGGTAATCCTGCAAACGGGACAACAGGACGACCAGCAGCCGACCGTCCATACCTACGCCACCTCACTCATTGTGCTTAATCGAATCCCTGAAACCATTAGAGACGGCTTGACGCTCAGGGGTAAAGGTTTAGGGCAGCTCTTACAGCGCAGCGGTTTAGAGACTCGGCGCGACCTGCTGTGGTGGGGGCTGGAACGTCCGACAGATTTGCCGGAAGCACTCCTTCATTTGGAAGGAGAACCGTTTCTCAGTCGCACCTATCGTATTGTCACTAAAGGACAGCCCATTATGTTAATCAACGAACAGTTTCCGCTCAACAAGTACGCCTGAGAGAATCAGTCTCTTGTAAAACATCGGTCGTTCCACCGTCCCCCTATTGCAGTCGTCCGCGTCCTAGAATGGGCCAAACTGTCTCAACGATACCATCGCGGATACCGTAAATTTCGTCGTGTAGTGCGACGGTGACGTCCGAGTAGCCAATAACAAACTCAATTTTGTCCCCGACCCGTGGCGTTTCGCTCGGTTTCGTAAGTTTAACCGTCCCATGTTCCGCCGACATTCCCACTGATTCCACATCTGAAATTCCCTTGGGAGCGGGATCTGCCGCGCCCACACTCATGGTCTTTCTCCCGGCATCGCAGATAATCCGCGTAGGAGCGGGCCGACTAGTAACGGTAGACAGAACTGTAAGGGCGTAAGGGTGTTCAACACCGTACTGATGGCGGTAGATAACGTCACAAAAGATTCCGCCGCCAGCCTGAATCTCTGTGACACCCGGCTGGAAGGCACTGATCCAATAGGTTCCCGTTCCGCCGCAACTGATAACGTCAATGGGTATCCCTTCGTTCCGGCATTTCTGCGCGGTATCGGTGACGGATGTCAGGGCATCATCGATCATCCGCTTTTTTTCTTCCGGATTTTCGATACGGAGCGCGATAGACTCCCATGTAAAGAGGCCCGCAAGTTCTACCCCTTCCCTACCTTGGATCTTACGAGCTAAGGCGAGCGCGGGTTCTCCCGGATCTACACCGGCTCGATCCATGCCGGTATTAATCTCAATGACGAGGCGAATACGGACCCCTTTCTCACGCGCGGCACGGTCAATGGCTTCCACGTGCTCTTCACAGTCAACGGCGACCATGACATCTGCATGTTGCCGCAAATTGACCAAGCGGGTAATCTTCTGTGGACCAACAACCTGATTAGCAATCAGGATGTCCTTCACACCGCCGGCAGCCATAACCTCGGCCTCACCGAGCTTGGCGCAGGTGACACCGATGGCACCGGCATCAAGGAGTTTATGGGCAAGCGCAGGGCTTTTCATCCCTTTCGTATGAGGTCGCCAATTGACCCCGGCTTCATGGATAATGGTAGAGGCCATCCGGTGGATGTTACGCTCCATCGTCGGCAAATCGACAAGGAGCACCGGTGTATCCAATTCCTCTTTACGACAACCAATAAGATTTGTGTGTGCTATCATAACGATCCCACGGCTCCACCCCAAGAATAATTGAGATAGAATCCGCGGACTCCTTTCTGTTAATTAAGGTCTAGTGCTCTGTCAAATAAATCGTGATAAGTCACTCCCTGCTTGGCTTGGATAGCCATATCCAAGCCATCTTTGCGGAGGCACAGTAGATTTGTCACTCTACTGTGAGCATAGACATTAACATTTATCTGACAATCTACTAAAGTTCCACTTACGTTTTACATTTCACGCTTCATACCGGCCTCAAGGGTTTCGATAATTGTATCCACATCGTAGACGCAGCCGCCCCAGGTCCCTCCACCAACACTCTGGAGTGCTGCCCACAGGCGCGTATCGTCCGGCAGTAGGTCGTCAGGAGCCAGATCCGGACGTGGTGACCGCTCCGCTAAGACCTGTGTACCTACTTCAGCACCGAAGATCTGATCACCATGACCAACTAAATCAATGCTCCCCTCAAGCCGATTCCGATCGACACGGATTTGAACCTGATCTCCGTCAATCAACTTGCCGATAGGGCCGTCCGCCAACGCTTCGGGTCCAACATGCCCGATGCACGCACCGGTTGATACACCGGAGAATCGCGCATCAGTAATTAAGGCAACATGTTTACCGAACGAAAGGTGCTTGAGTGCAGCGGTAATCTGGTAAACCTCCTCCATACCAGATCCCATTGGACCACGGGAGCAAAGTACCATTACCTCGTCCGGCTTAATTTGGTCGTCCCCACTACTTTTGAGCGCCCGAATCGCGTCGCGTTCACGCACAAAGACACGGGCCCGCCCGGTCATTCGGTA
The DNA here is from genome assembly GCA_022822785.1 of Candidatus Poribacteria bacterium. Classification (GTDB taxonomy): domain Bacteria; phylum Poribacteria; class WGA-4E; order WGA-4E; family PCPOR2b; genus PCPOR2b. The sequence continues at coordinate 1,200 of JAJEAL010000079.1, read as the reverse complement.
GACACCGTCATCATCGACAACGGTAGGATCGATTGCGGTGCTTTTGATGACAGAACCTTCCGGCGCAAGATTCCCACGCGGGAAGGTGACCGTACTGGTCAGTCCACGCGCTTTTGCGGTTTCCGGGTTCATAATTACGTCGTCTGGATCGATTCCATCTCGCTCCATCAAGAGGTCTCGGACACGATGACGGCGTTCCGATTTCTCCCACCAATCGAGGTTGCGTCCAAGAGGTTGACCTGAAGCGGTGAGAACATCTTCATTCAGCAGCCCTAACGTCCGCAAATGCAGCATCACTTCAGGAACACCGCCCGCTAGAAAAACCTGAACAGTTGGATGCCCTACGGGACCATTAGGCAGGACATCAACGAGGCGAGGCACCCTCCAATTAATCTCCATCCAATCTTCGACAGTTGGGCGATCGAGTTTCGCCGCATGTGCAATGGCAGGGATATGTAAGAGTAGGTTGGTCGAGCCTCCACAGGCGGCGTGGACAACCAGCGCATTGCGAACCGCTTCATCAGTCAAAATATCTCCCATTTTGAGACCTTTTGCATCGAGATTAACCAAGGCACGGGCGGATCGCTTTGCCATATCTGACCAAATCGGTTGGCCTGACGGCGCAAGCCCGGAATGTGGTAGCGCCATCCCTAGCGCCTCTGCGACGACTTGCGATGTGCCAGCGGTTCCAAGAAATTGGCATCCGCCTCCCGGACTAGCACAAGCTTTGCAACCGAGGTCAGAGGCATCCTGCAAGGAGATTTCTCCATGTGCAAAACGGGCACCGATAGACTGGATTTTGCCGGCGTCTTCACCCTCGGTAGGTGGCAACGTCACACCACCGGGGACTAATACACACGGTAGGTCACGCATGGCAGCGATTGCAATCATCGCCGCCGGTAGTCCCTTGTCACAGGTTGCAACCATCATCACCCCCTTGCGCGTTGGCAAGGACCGGATAAGCCGCCGGAAAACCATCGCGGCATCGTTACGGTAGGCGAGGCTGTCCATCATACCGGGGGTGCCCTGTGTACGGCCGTCACACGGATCGGAACAGAATCCAGCAAATGGGATCATGCCAAGTTCTTTGAATTCGTTTGCGGCAGCCTGCATCAACAAGCCAACCTCCCAATGCCCGGTGTGGTAGCCAAGTGCAATCGGGCTTCCATCGGGTGCACGGATACCCCCTTGCGTGCTTAG
>JAJEAL010000087.1 GCA_022822785.1 Candidatus Poribacteria bacterium | reverse complement strand
GGAGATGTCCGATATCGAATTGTTAGAAAGGGTCAAGATGCTCAGGTTAGTCAAATCTACCAAAGGGGAGAGGGAGAGAGCCGATGGCGAATTGGCAATACTCAGCTTTATTACGTTAATTGCACTATCAATCCCGGTAAGGTCTGCAACCCTGCCGGCTGATAATCCCGATAATGATAGCATCCTATGCGATGTGATTGGATCGCGGGGATCTAGGTTTAATATGGTCCGCAGTTTGGCTGCTAAATGGGCATCCGGTACTGACACAACCTGGGGTGGCGGTATTATAGAGGCAACATCAATTGGGAAAAATCGGTTCCTAAAATCCCCATGCACATCAATAACGGCAAGAGACACATCCGTGTCTTTTGGTCGTAACTCAGTGGTGACAAACTCAACGGTGCTATGTGTGCCAGTCAATCGCTTACAAGCAACGACCAAGCGTCCCGCAGGGTTATGCGGGTCTCTTATTAATTGTGCTTGATGGAGACCATCATTATCTTCGACCTCAAAACGGAGGCGAATGGTATTCGGTGGAGAAACAAAACTTGGGGGCAACATGCGAACGCTTGGGATGGAGACGTTGTCACTGCGCTGTGCTGGATTTAGGTAACGATGGACATCCAACCATTCAGTGCGACAAGCTGAGTCCCATTCGCTAACCCTACCTCCGTCGTAAAAGTAGTTAATATGGTGTAGTCCAAACGCATGCATAAGCTCGTGTGCAACCAGGGGGCCAAGATTAGCAGACGGGTCGGAGCGTATAACTGCACGTCCGCTCAAGGCACTACCGCTTCCATTACCAGAAAAGCCCCCGCCACCATCTATCAAGCAAACATAGATGGTCCGTTGCGAAGCAAAGTGTTCGTCGATTTCGTCCATGACCCTCAATATAGGACGAGGATGATCTTGATCATAGATGTAATACGCTTCGTTGAATCTGCCGTTTACATGGTGCACAACTGCCTTGCCAGTGGTATCGGCTTGAAAGGTAAAGGTCTTTCTGCCAAAACCGTAGGCTTCCATCGAATATGCGAGAGATTCCTGTATCTCCTTTATCATGGCATCGATCTGTACCTCTACATTCGGACGCGGCTGACTATCGTTGGGTAAGAAGTAAACCAGTCCCACTGTGTACGGTTCGGCATCTTCATCTGGAACAACTCGGACCCCTCTATCCCGGAGCGCTGGGATATAGTCGTTAAGGGATGTACTACTGAGGGGGTTCCCCCACAAATGCACATGATCCCCAGGCCCCAGTCCCGTATTTGCTATCAGGGGTGAGATGTCTGATATGTTGTTGTCATTCAGAGACAGGTATGTGAGGTTCGTTGCACTTTCAAGGCCGGTCAAATCATTTATGTCGATATTTCTGGCGTGAAGATGGGTTAAGTTTGCCATGTCCGCTGTGGTGATTATTGTCCCCGATGCTTTACCAAGCAGGGGCTCAACCACAGCGCGGAGGTTAGGATCCGGGAGCTTTACTTCTGGTACTACCGTGTCGCTAAGGATTATCGCCAGTGTAGTCCCAGTAACAGATGCCTCGACGCTGTTCTGCTCCCCGTCCCCCAGCGTGAGAATACTCTGAGCCCTGCCCTGTTCATCTGTGGTTGTGTTTGTTGCACTCAGTATGCCGCCACCGGAGACGACAGTAAATGTCACCGGAACCCCTGCAAATACCTGTCCCAAACTATCCCTCACTAAAATGGTAAGCGTGTTATTTGATGCCGAAATCACGCCTGAAATGTTCAAAAGATCTGCAACGGATCGGGAATCAAACTCAACCGTAACCCCGCTGCGTTGGAGGGTTGGGATATGTGTGTGAAGAGATTGATAGCTCAGGGGATTTCCCTTTACATACAGGTATATTAGGCGGTCTAAACCTTCCAAAGAGGAGAGGTCAGATATGTTGTTTTCACTCAGATGCAGGTAAATCAGATTGGTCAAACCTTCCAAAGGGGAGAGGTCAGATACAGAAGTGCGATCAAGCCCCAGCTCATTCAGATGAGTCAAACCCGCCAAAGGGGACAGGTCCGATACAGAGGTGTTAGAAAGCCCCAACCCTCTCAGATTGGTCAAATCTTCCAAAAGGGACAGGTCCGATACGGAAGTGCGATCAAGCACCAGGGTCTCCAGCTGGGTCAAACCCACCAAAGGGGACAGGTCCGATACAGAGGTGTTAGAAAGCCCCAACCCTCTCAGATTGGTCAAATCTTCCAAAAGGGACAGGTCCGATACAGAGGTGCCATGAAGATACAGCTCATTCAGCTGGGTCAACCCCACCAAAGGGGACAGATCCGATACAGGGGTGCCAGAAAGTTGCAGGCGATTCAGCTGCGTTAAACCCGCCAAAGGGGACAGATCCGATACAGAAGTGTTAGAAAGCTCCAGGCGATTCAGCTGCGTCAAACCCGCCAAAGGGGACAGATCCGATACAGAGGTCTCATTAAGCTCCAGGTGATTCAGCTGCGTTAAACCCGCCAAAGGGGACAGATCTGATAGGTTGTGACTGTTATACAACTCTAGGTGATTCAGCTGCGTCAAACCTGCCAAAGGGGACAGATCCGATAGGTTGCCATTAATCAGCAGCCTAGTCAGGTTCGTTGCACTTTCAAGTCCGGTCAAATCGCGCACACCATCGTAGGCTTCAAGACTAGTTAAGTTCGCCATGTCCGCTGTGGTGATTATTGCCCCCGAAGCTTTGCCAAGAGCGTGTTCAAACGCAGCGCGGAGGTTGAGGTCAGGGATGTCTACCACCTGTGCTGCCACACTCGGCGGAACAATCAGGCACATCAACAGAAAAAAGTAAAACGAAAAAGTTGTTGCTTTATACATTCTGCACCATCTGTCTTTGAAAAGGTAATTTGAAATATGGATTAGTACTGCCCTAACACGTTGCGCTATCTTAACTGCGTGACTTCTATCCTGAAAATCCTTCAACCCTGCCTGCCTTTCCCGATTCATCGGGATTTATCGGGGGAACGGAGTCCCGATCAAATCGGGGAAAATCCTGATTCAGACAGACAAAACACCGACACCACTCAGCGACTTACGTTAGACTAATATCCAATCTGTGCACTACACGACATGCGAGTGGGTCGGCAAACCGTCGTGGCTATGTTCTATGATGCTGTGGTGATGTTCACCAGATTCTTCGACCGGGTCAATATGGATAACTGCTCTTGACAGATAGGTCAAATGATGGAAAAGCTGATGTTGAACCTCTTTTGCTATGGCATGTCCTTCAGCGACGGAGAGGTGTGGTGCTACGGCGATATTGACTTCTGCGTGTAGGCGGTGCCCAATCCAACGGCTGCGCACATCTGTTACCTCCTGCACACCGTCAACATGGTGAGCGGCATGGTTTATCTCATCAATGACATCAGCCTCCACACCGTCCAACAGGCGCGTAAATACTGCTTTGCCTGACTGCAACACAATTCCGAAAATCGCGATGGTGATAAGCACTCCGACGATGGGATCTGCAATCGGATGGACGAATCGTATCCCGAGTACTCCCACCAACACCGAGAGGCTTGTCCACCCATCAACACGCGCATGATAACCGTCCGCAACGAGAGCAGCACTCCCAATTTCTTTTCCAACCTTAATCCGAAATATCGCAACCCCCTCATTGCCGATAAAACCGATTATAGATGCGGCAGCAACGACCCAAAGATGCCCCACGGTTTTGGGGTTAAGGAAGCGGTTAATTGATTCGTATCCTGCGTAAATTGCGCTGAACAGTATCGTAAGCACGATTGCGATACCCGCTAAGTCCTCAACGCGCCCGTAGCCGTAGGTAAACCGTTTGCTCGGCTTTAATCGGGCGAAGGAGAAAGCAATCCATAACGGAATCGCGGTCGCTGCGTCGCCAAAGTTGTGGATCGTATCCGCGAGCAGCATAACACTGTTGGAAATCACAACTACGCCGACCTGTAACAGTGCGGTTACCATCAATCCTAGGAAGGACCATTTTATTGCCCAAATACCCCGCTCCGTGGTTACAATGGATGGGTCGATAACGCCGTGGGTATGACCGTGTTCGCCATGGTCGTGGCTGTGATCGTGGTGCTCGTGTTCCTCACGATCGTGATGATGTCCGCCGTGATGATGATGCGCTTTTTTTTTGAACATTTAAGAGTCACCTCCTAAGTGGGAACGTGAGAGCGGGTAAGGGAGTATCGGAGGGAGCGTGGGAACGAGGCAGCGTGTAAAACCCTCATCTCCTCACATACTCGCCCCCTCAAACACTCATTTTACTTTTTGCTCAATCTCGTGGTAAGGGCAGGTGAACCTTCGCGCTGTCGCGTGATTGCGAATACAATGCTCCCAGCATAATCTCCAATGTGTGTCGAGCGCGGCGTGGGGGTGAGCTGCTTGGCACATCGTTCCAGACCATCTGGGCGAGTTCACGGACAGGATGAATCAAAGTATCACCGAAGTAGTCTCCGTAGGTTCCACCTTCGGGTGCCGGCGCTTCGGTTGCTGTTCCTTCGGGTTGATCTGTCTTCCACGCTTTGCAATGGTTGTCGTTCAAAACATATCGACCATTGGGTCCCTGGAGATCGAATTCGCAACCGGCGGGTGTCATCTTGGCGCTGTTCACGATGCCACGCACCCCGTTGGAGAACTCAATAAAAATTGATGAGCCAGGATCGAGGTCAGGATCCCTCCCACCTTCCCCTTTGTACTCGATGCCGTAGTCTTCAAAACCTTGTTCGTGTGCAGCGATGAGCCAAACCGGATCCGCATCAGCGAAATAGCAGACCGCGTCGATGAGGTGGGTGCCGTTACGGAAAAGCATCGACCGACGCCCTCCCATGTGTGCGATGATGCGGGTCAGTCCACCGATTTCACCGTCTCGGACCGCGGTTCGCACCCCTTGATATAGCGGCAGCCAACTCCGTGTGTGATCCACCGACATCTTGGTCCCGTTCCGCTCGACCGTTTCAATAATCCGATCAGCATCATGAAGGTTGATTGTCAGCGGTTTTTCACAGAGGATTCCCTTGACCCCGGCGTCCGATGCGTCACAGACCGGATTGGTGTGATAGTCATCCGGTGTTGCCACACTGACGACATCGAGGTTCTCCTTATCGAGCATAGCGCGGTAGTCGTTGTACTCATGGACCGAGCCGCGCGTAATCTTTGAACGCTCGAAGAAGCTGTCAAGGACATCGGGCTTTAGGTCACAGACTGCGACAAGGTTAAATTCGGAGGTGTTGGCGTAGGCATAGCCATGATACGCCCCCAAGCCACAACCGATAACGCCTGCGCGTAATTTTTCGTTGCTCATCGTTCACCTCATTAGATAGGTCTTTTTACAGTTCAACAGATTGAGGTTGAGGCAATCCTGCGGGGAAACCGTAGGGCAGGTCATTCCGATCTGCGGGCAGGGGCCAGCTTTGCCCACCCAGATTCTGGAACGACTTGTGGCGACCACAGAGCCAGAGGAACATCTCTGACACCTTGATGGTATCCCGGAATTGCTCCACATACGCCCCACCAGGGCCAGTGTATTGAGCGGTGGCAAAATCGAAGTCAGGCTCAATCACCCAGTCACGTTGTGGCGGGGTGGTGCGCCAGTAGAAGTATTTGAGTAGGTTACGGATGCCCGACGCGGTTGACGGTCCGCGGCGATGCCAGATGTGGTATACGGTTAGGAAGATGGAACCGGCGGGCGCGGTGGTGGGGATAGCGCCCTTGATGCTAGCCAAATGTCCCATGAACCTCGCTTTGTTTCGCACAAGATGGGTGCCCGGCACAATCTGTGTCGGTCCCATTTCAATGGGGGTATCCTGCGGATAGTAGAACACCTGCAAAAAGTTAAGTTCGTGGGTATAGTGATAATTACCGTCCACATGCCACCCGCCCACAGCTTGAATGGGGCACTGCACCCGATGATTGCTCATCAGTATCGGCAGATGAAAGTTAGTCCCCAGAAGGGAACGCACGGCACCGGCGGCTGCCGGATGAACTATCACGTTCTCAACGAACCAGTCTTCCTTCAGAATGCCGCTTGGCTCCATATAGGAGTGTTGGTCGCAGTATTCCATCGCCCTGCGATTGACATCATCGGGGACAACCCCCTCAAGCATCAGATAGCCATTCTTGCAGAACTCCAGCACCTCAGTATCCGTCATAGTTGGTTCGCAGTCGTAGGTTTTTCGTTCTGATATTCGCATAGTTTACCTCCAACGTTCAAGGATAAATTCAGCGCCCAAGCCGTAGAACTCTTTTTCATCTACAGTAAGCAGTGCCATATTTGGAAAAGAGATGATCCGCCAGCCATCTCGGACAGCTTCTAGGACCGTCTGATAGGGCCAATCTTCTGGATTGGGCGGTCCCTCATGGAGTTCTCCATCCTCAACCAGCAGCATACCGACCACCGCCGCGCCGGGAGAGGTGGTTACCGCTTGCAGATAGAGGATATCCTGCCGTTTCGGGCTGTCTGCCCCGACGATGCCCGCAATCCCCTCACGCAGATTGGCTTCCGTCAGTGTCCCCTGTCGGAGTTCGGTCACCAGTGCCTTCACAGTTTCTTTTTGCGTTTCAGTCATCGAGTTTTCCCTCGTTCAAGGTTATGGTTCTACTGGCAAAAATCCCCATTATCACTCAGCCGCATTATACACGAATTTAGTTGCCTTGCCAATAGAAAACGTGATAGCATAAAAAAACCTTTTCCCCTTTTGGTGCTCCACCGGTTTCTGACTCAGGATGCCCCATCAGAAAGCTCCAATATGCTTTGTATATTTCCGTACCGTGCTAGCATTCATAAAAACTATATATGGTAGATTTTAGAATTACTTATACGCTGCCAATCGGCGCAGTTGGAAACAGCGCCTACCAAACATGGGGAGCGAGCGTGTCTATTTATTTTTACGATTCACTATAAATCGTGATTTTATAGATTTACAGCGGATGGGGTGTATAATAGCAGCTCTATCCAACCCCCTAGATAAAGATCTCAGAAAGGAATCGCCATGTTAAAAGCAGGATTTATCGGTGCTGGCGGTCGAAGCCAAGGTGCACACTACCCTAACGTGAACCGTCTCGAAGATGATGTTGAGATGGTCGCAGTATGTGAGCTTGATGAAGAACGAATGAATGAGGTAGCCAAGAAGTATGAATTCGCGCATACATTCACGGATCACCGCGAGATGCTCGATAGCGTTGACTTGGATATCATCTACTGCGTGATGCGTGAGGAGTGGATACTGCAACCCGCGCTCGATTGCCTCAACGCGGGTAAACATATCTTCATCGAAAAGCCGCCGGGCGCTAACAGCGATGAGACACAACAGTTGTTGGACACGGCGATTGCAAATGATGTCTATGCGATGGTCGGTTTTCAACGCCGTTACGCTGCGGTGACCCGTGAGGCGATGCGCCGCGTGGCGGAGAAGGGACGTGTTTCTACAGCGATAACTACCTTCAACAAACAGATTCTCGGTGGCGATGGTAAAGAATTCACCACAACGCTCTGGAACGATGTATGTCACGTTGTCGATCTGCTTCGGTATATGGCGGGTGGTGAACCTGTCGAGGTGACGGCGTATCGAGACAAGTTTGGCAGCGACAGTCGAAACTGTTACACCGCGCTTGTCCGCTTTGATAACGATGTAACAGGCGTGTTACTTGGGAATCGGGCATCAGGGGGACGGGTGCTTCGCTCAGAACTGCACGGTGTGGGGATTGGGTGTTATATGAAGATCCCGGCGGAGATTGAGATTCACGAGGACAACGAGAGCCACACGATGGGCGGTTGGGAGGTTGACGACGTTGATGAGCGGGATACCGCTCGGTATGAAGGCGTTTTGACGATGCACGAGCACTTTGTCGACTGTGTCCGTAACAGGAAGGTTCCGATTAGCGATCTTCGCGACGTGATTCATTCGATTCATCTTGTCGATCAGATTGAAGGGACTTTGCCGGACTCGTAAAACGTCAGAGGTCTCTAGATACGCGGAAATCAGCTACAGCGTTGGCTGGTATAGAGCCCATCGGCTTATGCCCCAGTATGCGGAAGTAGGAATTTATGGAAATAAATCAGATCAAAGCGCATCTTGAAAGCGATAAAATTCAGAAGATTAAGCTCGCTGGCTTCGATATTGATGGGGTCATGCGCGGTAAATATATTTCGCTCGACAAGTTCTTTTCTGCTATCGAAAAGGGCTTGGGTTTCTGTGATGTGACATTCGGTTGGGACATGATTGATCAGCTCTATAAGCAGCCGACCGTCACCGGCTGGCATACCGGGTACCCCGATCTCCTCGCTAAGATTGATTTGAGCACATATCGGGTGGTGCCTTGGGAGCCGAATACGGCGTTGTTTTTGCTAGACTTTTACGAGAACGCAGATCAGCCGCTTGCGGTTTCCCCACGCCAACTGCTCCAAACGGTCATCCGCAAAGCGAATAATATGGGATTCCAACCGTTTATGTCAGCAGAATACGAGTACTTCATCTTCCGAGAGACACCCCACTCTTTAGAGGACAAAGGATTTGAGAACATGACGCCGCTCTCGCCCGGCTGGTTCGGCTACAGCGTGTTACGGGCATCTGCGGCTGCGGAGATTGTTCACGCGATTATAGATGGGATGGAGGCGTATGACATTGAACTGGAAGGGATACATACGGAAACGGGGCCCGGTGTGTATGAAACTGCGATTCGCTATGACACCGCCTGCAGCGCCGCGGACAAAGCCGCACTGTTCAAAACTGGCGTGAAAGAGATTTTAGCTAGACATGGACTTGTTACAACCTTTATGGCAAAGTGGAGTTTAGACTATCCCGGCTGCAGTGGTCACCTGCACCAGAGCTTATGGAATTTGGAAGGGGATACAAATCTGTTTGCCGATGAATCCGATGCGTCGGGTATGTCTCAAACGATGAAGCACTATATCGCGGGACAGATTGCGGCAATGCCCGAAATGATGGCGCTCATCTGTCCGACAGTCAACTCCTACAAACGAACAGTCCCCGGCGCATGGGCACCGACTAGCGCCTCTTGGGGAATAGAAAATAGAACTTGCGCCCTGCGTGCAATTCCCGGCATCTCCCCTGCATCGGCACGGACAGAATATCGGCTCGCCGGCGCGGATGGCAATCCACATATCGCTATGGCGGCTAGCCTCGCCGCTGGCTTATACGGTATTGAAAACCAACTCGACCCCGGTGAGCCGTTTGAGGGCAATGCCTACAATGCTCCTCGCGGACGATTTGAACTGTTGCCGAGATCGTTGGAGGACGCAACAGATGAGTTGAATGACAGCGAAATCGTCCGTGCCTGCCTCGGTGATGCGTTTGTGGATCACTTCGTAATCACACGCGAGCATGAAATTACGGAATTCCGTCGCGCCATAACGGATTGGGAACTGAAACGATACTTTGAGGTTATCTGATACTATGCTTTCCCAACCGATTCAGTTGGCGATGTTTGATATGGCTGGGACCACTGTCAACGACAAGGTCGACGGATACCCGCTGATGGTCATCAGTATGATGCGAGCTTTTGCTAAGCACGAAATAGAACTCGCCCCGGACCTAATTAACAAGCATCGAGGGAAGCAGAAGTCTGAGGCCATCCAAACCCTTCTGAAAGAGGTTGCGGAATTATCCCCTGCCGATGCCGAGCGCGTTGGAGATAATGTGTACCACGATTTTCTGCATGAACTGGAGAGCAACCTTTCGCGCATCTCGGAAATTGATGGTGTAACCGAACTTTTCCGACACCTCAAATCCAAGGATATCCATGTTGGCGTGGGAAGTGGCTTTCCGACGGGGGTTGTTCAGGCAATTATCTCCCGGTTAGGGTGGCTGGACAAGGGGCTGCTCGACTATGTAGGAAGCGCGGAACAGGTCGGAGTAGGGCGTCCTAACCCGAAGATGATCCATGACGCTATGCAACAACTAGATATCACAGATGGACGAAAGGTAGTCAAAATTGGGGATACTGTGGTGGACGTTCAGGAGGGGAAAAACGCCGGGGCGTGGACGGTCGCTGTATTGACGGGATCTCAGACGGAAGCACAACTGATAGCAGCGGGGCCGGATTACATCCTAGCGAGTATTCGAGAGTTGCGGACGCTGATTCCCCGATAAATACTTTAGTGTTCGGCAGCAGAAAGCGGTTATCGGACAACCTGTTTTAGCCACCCCCACATCGTGAGTTTTTTTTCTGCGGGATCAACTACAAAAGGAGAGCCAAACCACTCAGGCGCGGCGTCATCATAGGGATTTTTGGTGAGGTTTCGCTGATTGTTCCCATCAACATCCATCATGTAGATTTCAAGATTATCAGCCCTATCAGACGAATAGACAATAAATTGACCATCAGGAGACCATGAGGATGAATAGTCAGGAAAGAGATTTTTAGTGAGCCTTCGCGGTTCCTTTCCATTGGCCTCCATCACATAGATTTCCCAATTCCCATCCCTTTCAGACGCAAAGGCAATCTGTTTACCGTCAGGAGACCATGAGGGTAAAAAGTCACCACGGAAATTTTCGGTAAGATTTAACGGATTTTCGCCATCGGCATCCATCACGTAAATTTCAAGGTTCCCATCCCTTTCAGACGCGAAAGCAATACGTTTGCCGTCAGGAGACCATGAGGGCAACCAGTCAACATGTGGATTTTTGGTAAGGTTTTGCTGATTGTTCCCGTCGGCATTCATCACATAGATTTCAGAGTTTCCATTTCGCCTAGAATCAAAGACAATGTGTTTACCATCTGGTGACCACTCAGGATTCCCATCATAATGTGGATTTTTGGTAAGGTTTCGCTGATTATTCCCACCAGCGTCCATCACGTAGATTTCAGAGTTCCCATCCCTTTCAGATGCGAAGATAATGCGTTCACCATCAGGAGACCATGAGGGTTCGTCGTCAGAAAAGAGATTTTTAGTGAGTCTGCGCGGTTCCTTTCCATTGGCCTCCATCACATAGATTTCCCAATTCCCATCTCTATCAGACACGAAGGCAATCTGTGCCTGTGCGTTGATGCCTACCATCAGCGTCGTCAAACCTAAGAGGAGAATACCAGCGAGCATGAAATGTGTGAGATTGCATCTCTGTTGCATCTGTTGTTCCTCCTTTCCTGATCCTATCGGGACGCTTATCGTGCGACCCGTTTCAACCACCCCCACATCGTGGGTTGTTTACCTGTCGGAGCAACTGCAAAAGGGGGACGATACCACATAGGTTGACGGTCATGCGCTAAGGGATTGTTGGTGAGGTTTTGAATATTCCCGCCATCGGCGTCCATCACGTAGATGTCCCAATCTCCATTCCTTTGGTTCCAGTCGGGGCCCCTCTTGGAAGCGAAGACAATGCGCTTGCCGTCGGGGGACCATGAAGGATTATTGTCAAGCCGGCGATCGTCTGTGAGTTTTCGAGGATTGTTGCCCTCTGCATCCATCACCCAGATATCCGGCGCAGCCCCCTGAGCCGCAGACACGAAGGCAATGTGCTTACCATTAGGAGACCAGGAGGGTGCCCAGCCACTGCCGTGGAAACTTTTGGTGAGGTTTTGAATCTTCCCGCCATTGATGTGTATCACGTAGATGTCTATGTCCCCCCAGTCGTTACCTCTCTGGGAAGTGAAGGCAATGTGTTTGCCATCGGGGGACCATGCGGGAACACTGTTACGCCAAGGATCATTAGTGAGATTTTGAATCTTTTTCCCATCAGCGTTCATCACATAGATATCTGATGTCTTCCAGTCATCCCTACTCGAAACGAAAACAATGCGTTTGCCATCGGGGGACCAAGAAGGGGCTGAGCCATCATGACGATTATTGGTAAGCTTTCGATGATTCTGTCCATCGGCGTCCATCACATAGATGTCCGAATTGGAAACAAAGGCAATGCGTTCACCATTGGGGGACCATACGGGAGACCATTCATCACGGGGACTGTTGGTAAGCCTTCGATGATTCCCGCCATCAGTGTCCATCACGTAGATATCCACGTTGTCATTCTTTTCAGATGTAAAGACAATTTGTGCCTGCGCGTTAATACCTATCATCAGCGTCGTCAAACCTAAGAGGACAACCGTAGCTAGTGCGAGAGAGTATCTCCGTTGCATCTGCTGTGCCTCCTTCCCTCAGTAGGGTATGTCTATGGAATATTGTCACTGGCACAAAAAAATTACAACATATTTGCATTCATTTGCAACCAGTTTTTAGAAGTATGGACATAATCTGTCTATACTTCAACAAAAGTGACAGGAATTTTTGAATTTTTGTGTGATTGGTGGGTATTTTTATAATCACAATGGGGAGAGGTAGGTTTTTGAGTTGATACTTAGAATGGAAGAGCCAACTGCAATGTCAGGTCATCTCGCTGCGTGTTCCCATGCTTCCGCAAACGCCGCGGATCCGTCGTCGTCCCAGAAATACATGTCAACCGGTTGGTTGTAACCGGGACCGTGCCCGTCTATAAAACTGGGTCCGGTGCCCAGACCATCGCCTACAGAACGGACTGGCAGCCGCGCGTAAATCGGCGGGAGCCCTGCATATTGAATCTGTATCAAAGCACGTGGTAACGGATCGGGTTCAACTGCAGACCAGCGGGCAAGCGCGTCACGATCAAGCGTCACGCCCAATCCCGGTTCCTCTGGCACACGCCCTGTTCCGCCAGCGACCTCTATCGCCGGCGACACGATGTCTTCTGCCCATAGATGGGTACAGGTAACGTGGTGCAGCGTCGCCATTGGAAAAACCGATGCCATGTGTGCGATGAACGCTCGTGTAATGTTTCCACCTGTGTTCTGCATCATGAACGGTATATTTGCCGCTTCGAACAGGCCCGCTCGCTGAATCACCTGTCCAGGGGGTGCATGACCCAGCATGTAACCGTCCGCAAGTCCCATCAACGCCTCCCGTCCACCCAACGGCAGGTGGTGGAAGTAAATGGGCAACGGACACTTGCTTCGCAGGGCGCGATACCCTTCAAAATCGTGTGTGCGCAACGGATCTTCAATCGCCCCTGCAATCGGGTAGTGTACCAACTCACGCGCCAGGTCCAAAACATGCTCCACTGTATTGTCGAAGTTGATATCGTAATGAATCTTAAATCCGGGTGGCGCAACCTCGTCAAGTTTAGCCTGCATCGCCTCGGTCTGTGCTGCAACGTTGTGGCAGTGGAAGGTATGGAATTTGAGCCATGTGTAACCCGCAGCGGCTGCGTGCTCCACCTCCTCTGCCATCTTCTGAGGTGTCTGCGAGACTGTCCACGCCGCCATCGGTACGCGTGAACGGACTTGTGGTCCGAACAGTTTGTAAGCAGGAACGTCGTTGTACTTGCCGACCAGATCGTAGATAGCCGGAGCGAGAGCGATAGGGAGCGATGGGTGCGCTAGCCAATCGCACGGATTCGTACCACGCAGCTGCTCGATCCAATCATCCATTCCCTCCCACAACTTGCCAACATGCTCGCCTAAGCCTTCCAGCCCGTTATCAGTGCGAACGACAAAGACCGTACGATAACGGAAATCAGGGCCTTGATAGCGCGTCAATGCCTCGCTATTCCACGCCTGAAACGGTGGACAAATAACGTGTGTTTCGATATCGGTGATTTTCATGGTTTTGTCGTCTCCTCTTTTGACGTACTCCCAAGCCTAAAGGCTTGGGATTCTTACACGCTGTGTTAGCCATGTTTACATAGGTGGGGGTTGAACCTTACACCGATGGGGGACGCCATAGCCCCAACTACGGGACTCAGTATGAATCCCGATACTTTGTTCCAGAGATTGATAGCACCAACGCCGTCTCTATGATACTCAAAGCCACAAGGGTTACAGTGATAGTTACGATTCGTAGGTTTCTTTCGATTGCCACACTGTGGGCAGGTTTGGGAAGTATATGCTTCTGATACGAACTTTACCTTCAAACCTGCCATCGCTGCTTTGTAGCATATCATAGACTGGAGCCGGGCGAATGCCCATTGGTGAACCTTCTGG
This sequence comes from Candidatus Poribacteria bacterium, assembly GCA_022822785.1. GTDB lineage: Bacteria > Poribacteria > WGA-4E > WGA-4E > PCPOR2b > PCPOR2b. The sequence continues at coordinate 71,311 of JAJEAL010000087.1, read as the reverse complement.
TTAGACTTCTTAGAAAACTTTGCTCGGTTACGGATGCCTTTGAGTTTTCCTATCACTATCGTATCTGCCTTCGCCTTAATGCAGTCAGATATGAACCGACTCGTGATTTTATGTTCTGCATCCTTGAGTTGAGCGTTCAGTTTCGCGAGTATCTTTGTTTTGATGCGTTTCAACCGATACCAGCGATTGCTGCGTTGCTTACACCTATCCATTTTGGACTGGATATCTGCTTTGACCTTGTTGAGGTATTGCTTAATCGCACGAACTTCACGACCGTTGTAGATTATCGTTTCTTCGCCGTCATGTGATACGATTGGGTGAATCTCCCCCATGTCTATCGCAATTGCTTTGCCGGTTTTACGCTTAGGGGGCGTTTGCACCTCGTAGACCATCGAAAAATAGTAGCAACCCCGTTGGAAATACATTTCAACGTAGGCGGGCTTTACATCGGACTTGAGGACGCTAGGCGCGTTGCCTTTGCCGTTAGACAGTCGCACCAACCCGTCCTTGAAACTTATTCCATGTTGAATCCACCGCACTTTGAAATAGTAGGGTGTGCGTTTCGGTGGCTTTGCATCAGGGTTAGATTTTACGACACGGAAATAGGACTTCAACGAATCAAAATAGGCTTGGATTATTGATTGGATTGTCTGTGAATGAAGGTTATAACCACGCAGCCGCATATACTTCTGAACAGCACCTTGAGACAGCCAAAATCCTTTCTTCTTTTTTACCTTTCGCATAAGCGAAACGACTTTGGAATAACAACGGCCTGCTTCATGAGCAAGGTTATCACGCTCAGGCGTTTTGTCAACTTTGACTTTTTTTGTTCTATACATGGGATTGGCCTTTCGGTCTTTCAATGCCTGTGTCAAAGGATGTGGGAAGCACCCCTGAGCAGTGGTGTGACACCTTCCCACCGAAAGACAAAACAAGTATGCTATATTTTACATGTAATTTCAACAAGAAAAACACTGCTAAGTTCCGTTTCACGAGAATCCCGATGTATCGGGACAATCTGTATCCCAAACCCCGATAAATCGGGACTAAGAAGCATAAATGTTTGGGACTTAGACCTAAAGGAATTTTCGTTAAGCAGGCTCGTAACCTTTGTGCATGTTGTCGATAAAGTGATGAACCGAAGACGCGGGGATGAAGGCGAGGTACAGCAGAATCATAGCCAAAGTGAAGGTGCGGATAGGTAATAGGAGGTAAAAGAGAACATGCAAGACGATTCCAGTGGGCATCAAGTATTTGCGGAATCTGGGGATATACAGTCCGAAAGCCAGTAGGAATTCCAGTGTCACGGTAGTGATTGCGACAACAGCACAGAGTATAGAAAATCCGGGAATACTTGCATAGTCATATCCCGCATAATAGTTGTAAGCGAGGAGTTCTATACGGGCACCACTCAAAAATCCCCAGTAGAGTTTTTCGTAGGCGGTCCAGAGATAGACCATTGATACCTGAATAGCAATTAGGCGCAGTCCCCACAAATTTCCGATTTCAGGGGGTGGTGGCACGCCGGACTTTAGCGAGCGGCGGAGTGCCAACCAACGATCCAGTGAGTATGAGCGACCACACGGTGTCAGCGCAATAAAGAGCACCGCCATGACCAACAGGAAAGTGTGATGATGTCTGAATGACGGGTGTATGTTAAACATAATCGAGACAATGATGGCTGCCCCGATTGATGACACTCGCGTCCATAGCCCAATGCACATCAGCCCGGTAAGGAGGAAAAACCCAGAATTGAGTAGAATACCACTCAACCGTATATCCCGACAGAGTATCAGTTCCCCTGCCCATTCAGACCAGATGAGCAGAATTAATCCGATTCGGATTAACCCCACTGACCGGGTGGAATCACGATAAGCCAATCCCCACTTATAAAAATGCTGTAGGACACGCGATATGGCTTGCAAGGTTGATTATGTTTCCGCTGTTTCCCTTTGTTATTCGATGCGTTTATCTACATATAGGGTTTTCCAGCCGTCACGTGTGCCGATACGTGCGTTGACTCGCAAATCAACGGTAGCTCCTAATTTCTGTCGCAGACGTTGCCCCACACGCAACACACCTTTTTCCCCCATAATCCGCCGCGAATGGTGGTGCGATCCCAACAATTTGTCACGACCTAGCAGCTGGAAACGGTCAATGTGTTCGACCCGTCCATCTGGATGTTGGATGTAAAACTGAACATCGCAGACATCGATTCCACGGGTATGGTACATCCGCCATGCCCGAAAGAGGTTTGATTTACCCCTCAGAACCTGTTTATAAAAGGGACCAAATACGACATATAGCATCAGCAGCGTGAAAGCAACCCCTCGGCAGACAATTGCCAACTTACTCTCAGTTATTTCTTCCACCGCCGTTTTTTCAGATTGATATTGATTGGCTGGTGTCATTGAGAATCTTCCCTGAGTTCAAAGGCATCAATACATATCTCATATAGCAGCTCTGCTAAAAACGAACGACTAATTCTACATCTGTCAACACGATATCAGAAGCAACCTTCGGGTGGCGTTCTTCAAGCACAACCTTGAGTTCGTGAGAACCCGCGCCCGGAGGCGGATCCACATCGAAACACAACCACACCGCCCCGCTTACATCCGAAATATGATGTGGATCATTGATGGTGCAATAGTGGACTGTAGGCGCATCAAGGGCTATTCCCTCCCACGAAACCGTTACCATATCGCCACGTACCCACTGATCGAGCCGTACCCGCAGCTCAACCTGGGTGGGTATGTTCGTTGATAAATCGTCCGTTACATTTAGTATGATTGTGGGCCCCTCGCCGGTGAGCGTCCGTTTCAGCGCGACCGGCACCTCACCCCAAAGGCGGTCATTTCGGTATGCTCCCCGCCATTCTCCTGTCTCTTGGAGGAAGCGATGGGTTGCCGCATAAATTTTGTCTGTGCCTTGCAAGGTATCGGTTGAGCCGATTTGTGAGAGCAATTCCCGTCTCGAATCACGGTTTGCGTGCCAGTTAAAGACATAGATGCCGTCTGCACCTGCGCTGTGGTAACGGCTAGCGATAGCGCGGGTACGCATCCGGTCCTTGGTCTCGGAATCTTCGGGACCAACAAAGGCTCCGGGCAAGCCGCCATCAAATCCGGGGTAGACCGCAATCGGCTTATCTTGGCACAACTCAACAAAGGCTGCGACATCTAGAGAAGGATCCGTTGCGGCACCACCGGCGGGGATCAGGATGTCCACTAGCCCCTCATTTATCCAAGTCGGAATGTCATATCCGATGTTGCGGCACATCTCCAGCGTACCGGACACACGCGCCGCCAAGTAGAAGGGTCTACCACGTTCCTTCGCAAGCGCATCGGTCATCTGCCGCACCGCTCGCTGGAGGTCGGTCAGGACATATCGGAGTCGGTAGCCTTCGTCTGCGGGCAGATGGAAGGCGTGTCGCTGCCAGTCCAATTCGACGCCGTCCCAATCGTATCGTTCGCAAATCTCTTTAATGTGTGCGTAACGGTGCTCCCGTATTTCGGGGGTAGCGAAATTCCATGAGAGTGCGAACCACTCCGCCGTCTGATCACCGAGTAGCCACTCCGGATGTTCAGTCCGCATCTGCGTCAATTCTGTATGGTGCAATTTCTCCAAATCAGCGATCTGTGCCCCGCTGAAGTGGTTATCATTCATACGCACTGAGGCGTAGACATGCATCCCAAGCTGGTGTCCACGGTCAATAATGGCTTGCTGTGGGTCTTCGCCGCGCTCCACCATCTGACGGATGTTTTCGGTGTGAACGTAGGTTTGAGCACTTTCGTAACGCCGACCGTGGACATCACCGAGCTGTTCAAGGACATCGCTCTGCCATCGCGCGGCATGTTCGCCGATACACCAGAAATGAGCACCGACCTGCGTATCTTCAAGAGGAGCGTAAGCCTTTTCGAGGAAAGCGTTTATAGACTGCGGCGGCTCAGAGTAGCCGTGGGGGGCACCATCCCAGTTGTAGATAATCTGATATTTAGGAGGGGTGGGCATGGTTGTTGTCCTTCTGTTGGTTCTTGTGTGGAACGCAAATCTGTGCGCTATGCAGGGGCGCATGAACTAATGAACGCTTGAACCAATGAGCTCTTCTCTGTTACTCCCACTCTATCGTACTCGGCGGTTTTGAGCTAATGTCGTAAACAACACGATTGACACCGCGCACCTCGTTGATGATGCGGTTGGAAATGACTCCCAATACGTTGTGTGGAATCTTCGCCCAATCCGCTGTCATGCCGTCAGTGCTCGTCACAGCCCGCAATGCGACAACATTTTCGTAAGTTCGCTCGTCACCCATCACGCCGACACTCTTGACCGGTAGAAAGACAGTCAACGCCTGCCAGATTTCGTCATATAGTCCCGCTTTTCGCAGCTCTGCGATAAAGATTTCGTCCGCTTCTCGCAGCATGTCAAGACGTTCTTGTGTGATTGGACCCAATATGCGAACGGCTAAACCGGGACCGGGGAACGGATGCCGTCCCAAGACCGATTTGGGGATACCGAGTTCTGATCCAACTGCTCGCACTTCATCCTTAAACAGTTCACGAAGCGGTTCGACTAGCTTGAATGGTAGATTTTCGGGAAGGCCACCGACATTATGGTGGGTTTTAATGGTTGCCGATGGTCCTTTGACGGACACACTCTCGATGACATCAGGATAGAGCGTACCTTGCGCTAGGAAATCGATCTGACCGATTTGTCCTAACCCTTCTTTAAACACTTCAATGAATTGGTTGCCTATAATTTTGCGTTTCTGTTCCGGGCTTTCAACGCCCGAAAGGTATTCAAGAAACCGGTCGGTAGCGTCAACATAATAAACATCAATGCCGAGCTCTTGAAAAGTTGACAGCACCTGATCCGCTTCATTTTTCCGTAGCAAACCGTTGTTGACAAAGACGCATACTAGCGCCTTCCCGACGGCACGTTTAAGCAACGTCGCCAACACTGTCGAGTCAACGCCACCACTTACGGCGCATAACACCCGGGCACCATCTGTTTCGGCACGAATCTGCGCTGTGGTTTCGGCGATGAAAGACTGCATCGTCCATTCGTCGCTACATTCACAGATCTCATAGACAAAATTGGCGAGCAGCTGGCTACCGTTTGGCGTGTGGATAACCTCCGGATGGAATTGCAAGCCGTATATATCCCGGTCCAGATCTGCAATCGCTGCGATGGGGGAATTGTGGGTATGGGCGATAGGGAAAAATTCGTCGGGCAGTACATCGATTCGGTCTCCATGACTCATCCAGACATCCATCGTCTTGGGTAGGTCTGCAAACAGTGGGATTGGCAGATCTATGGTCAATTCCGCTGAACCAAATTCACGTTCAACGGCGGGGTGCACGTTCCCACCGTCTGAGAGGTACGCGATAAGCTGCATACCGTAGCAGATACCGAGAATCGGTACGCCGAGCGTTAAAATTCTCGGATCGGGCAGGGGCGCATCTGTTGCGTAAACGCTAGCAGGGCCGCCAGAAAGGATGATACCTTTCGGTTGGATGGCTGCTAGCTGGTCACGCGGAATATTATAGGGATGAATCTCACAGTATACTTTATGCTCACGGACGCGCCGTGCGATTAACTGTGTATACTGCGAACCGAAGTCTAAAACAACTATGGTTTCACGTCTCATTGTGCTTGACCTTCTAATTTATTAAGCCGTAGGCCTATTTTATCACAGGTCAACAAAACAGTCAATTGGGCATTCGATAAAAATGGCTTGGCTTTAGTTATTCTTATGTGTTATAATAGGGTAGTTTAAGGACTATATGTTTAGCACTTATGTGCTAGGTTGGTATTCGTGCATTAACTTCAAAATTAAAGGCATTCTTGAGGAGGCAAATCCTAATGGCACACACACTACCTGACCTGCCGTATGCTCACAACGCTTTGGAACCGCATATTGACGAGCAGACGATGCAAATCCATCACGGAAAACACCATCAAGCTTATATTACTAATCTTAATACCGCTCTTGAAGGGCTTGATGACTTGGCAGCGCTGTCGGTCGAAGAATTGCTCAGCAACATTGACCAAGTGCCGGAAGACAAGCGGCAAGCGGTTATCAATAATGGCGGCGGACACGCCAACCATTCACTTTTCTGGACCATAATGGGCCCCAATGGTGGTGGCACTCCTACCCCGGAAGTCACTGCTGCAATCGAGTCAGCCTGCGGATCTCTTGAAGCAGCCAAAGAGGAGTTCGTAACTGCTGCGACAACCCGTTTCGGATCTGGTTGGGCATGGGTCGTTGTTGATGAAACCGGCAGTATACAAATTTACTCGACTGCTAACCAAGATAGCCCGATCATGCAGGGCCATACACCGATATTGGGCCTCGATGTTTGGGAACACGCCTATTATCTAAAATATCAAAACTTGCGCCCCGCTTATATTGAAGCATGGACAAATGTTATTAATTGGGAAGAGGTCGCCAGACGCTACGCCGCTGCAAAAGGCTAGGCGACATTCTAGCCGAGTTAGGGTGTCCTCAGAAAGTAGAAGCGGGGGTTCGACCTTCGCCTGCTTTCTGAGGTTCTTCCTACAGATGTTCCATTGACAGGTACGTTATAGGTTTCAAATTCATACAATAATTCTTAGGACTTACACAGTTGAACGGTCAAAACCAACCCCCCTGCCCCCCTTATATGAAGATTAATTTATTAATTGGGTAATTTGCTATTGACACCAGCGCGGTTGCAAACCGCGCCTACCGGGTCTTGGGGAAATATAGAGTTACCCGATTATTTTCTGAAACTTCATTCAAGGGGGTAGTTCGGCGATTTATCACCACTGGACACCGTTGCTAACGCCTGATAAATCAGGCAACTACAATCTGAAGTGCGTAACTCCTAAATTCTATTAAAAACTAAATATACAAAAGCGATGAAGGGGAGGAGTAAGTCGAGCGGTCTTGACAGAGCGGGAAATCCATTGGCTGAGAGATTTCCTCAAGTAATCCCGACTGAAGGTCGCCCTGGAGCTGCTAACCTGAACACGCCCCGATAGATTGGTTCTGCTTTGCGAGAATCCTTGACGAGTCGGGAGATTCAAAGCAACAGGTAGGGTTAGCCGGGCTGATGCACGTTACGCCTATCAATGAGCGCCCTTTTCACAGTATCTGAGTCACCAAGGGAATTGGAGTGGTACCACGGTAAGGATTTTAAGGGAAGCCCTTCTCGTCTCCACGTATATCCTCAAAAACTATCCTCGAAACTCCCAATCGAGAATTTTCTATTGAGGACTGGAACGGGAGGGCTTTTTTTGTGGGACGTATTTGTCACGAGAAACGTTAGGATTTACAGGAGGGGTTTCCTTAGGAACGGCTTCAGATGTAGGAATGCCCTGCTGATGGGATTGAAAATAAGAAGCCTATGGGTGTCTAGATTAAATTCGTGGGCTCGCGCCGGATTTCTGATTTCTCTTTTAATCGCAGATGCCCCCAACCCTTGAATCCTGATTAAATTTAATAAGGAGAGAGCTATGGAGCTATCAGGAGCAAAAATACTGATTGAAAGTCTCAAACAAGAAGGTGTGGAGTATATTTTCGGTGTCAATGGCGGTGCAGCGATGCCCATCTTTGACGCCCTCTACGATCATCCTGATGTAAAACTTATCATGATGCGGCACGAACAGGGTGCATCACACGCTGCCGATGGCTACGCCCGGGCAACAGGTAAGGTCGGGGTCACGCTTGCCACCTCAGGTCCTGGCGCCACAAATCTAGTGACTGGAATCGCAACAGCGTATATGGATTCCATTCCGATGGTAGCGATTACGGGCCAGGTCTTTACCCACCTGATGGGCAACGATGCCTTTCAAGAGTGTGATGTGATTGGCGTGACGCGCCCGGTCTGCAAGCATAGTTACTTAATCAAAAGCGGCGATGAGGTCGCCGAAGTCATAGCAGAAGCGTTCCATATCGCTAGCACGGGCAGACCAGGCCCCGTCGTCGTTGATTTTGCCAAAGATGCTCAGATCCACGAATCGTTATTCCGCTATCCAGAGAAGGTCAATATCCGCAGCTACAAACCGAAGGTGGAGGGACACCCGCGCCAGATTGCGAAAGCGGTTGAGTTGATTCACAACGCTGAACGGCCGATACTCTACGCGGGTGGCGGTGTAACGCTTTCCGACGCTTCTGAAGAATTACGTGAATTAGCGATTAAAACCGGCATTCCGATAACCGTAACACTGATGGGTTTGGGTGCGTTCCCAGAAACCCATCCATTGGCAATGGAAATGCCCGGTATGCACGGCTCCTGCTGCGCGAACTATGCGTTCACCGATTCCGATCTGGTGGTTGCGATCGGTGCCCGGTTTGATGACCGCGTTACGGGCGATCTGACAAAATTCGCGCCGAATGCGAAGAAGATTCATATTGACATTGATGCCTCTTGCATTGGTAAAAACGTCCCGATTGACGTGCCCATTGTCGGGGATGCCAAGCGCGTATTGGCAGAAATGAACAAACTGGTTCATCGCGTAGATATCGAACCGTGGATGCGCCAAATCAATGAGTGGAAAGCGCAGTATCCCTTTGAGTATGAACAGAATGGTGATAATATTATGCCGCAGTACGTAATTGAGCAGATTTATGATCTTTATTCTGATGCGATAGTCGTTGGCGATGTCGGTCAGCATCAGATGTGGGCGGCCCAATATTTCAAATTCACCGAACCGCGCCAATGGTTAAATTCCGGTGGGCTCGGCACCATGGGGTTCAGTTTGCCAGCTGCGATAGGCGCCCAGCTCGGCTGCCCTGATAAAACGGTTGTCAACATCAATGGTGACGGTTCGTACATCATGACGATCCAAGAGCTTGTTCCTGCTATCTCAATGAAGCTCCCGCTCAAGATTTTCATCATCAACAATATGTATCTTGGCATGGTTCGGCAGTGGCAAGAGCTTTTCCACCAGAAACGTTACGCTGCTGTTGACTATCATGATAATCCCGATTTTGCACAGCTTGCCGACGCATTTGGAGCGACAGGAATCCGTGTTGATCGAATCGAGGATGTTCGTCCGGCATTGGAGAAAGCCAAAGCCATCAACGACGGTCCGGTTGTCATCGACTTTATCGTTGATGAAGAGGAAAACGTGTTCCCAATGGTTCCAGCAGGTGCGGGCCTTGGCGATGTTATACGAGGTCTGGCATAATGGCTGAAGAACGACACATTTTTTCTGTACTAGTTGAAAATCGATTCGGGGTACTCGCGCGAATTGCGGGTCTGTTTAGTGGGCGCGGATTTAATATTGACAGCCTCAACGTCGCTGAGACTGATGATCCAGGTGTTTCACACATGACCATCGTTACGCATGGTGATGCACAGATTATCGAGCAGATTTATAAGCACCTGAACAAGCTGATTGATGTAATCAAGGTGATAGATCTTACCGTTGAAAACCACGTTGAGCGCGAGCTTGTATTAATTAAGGTTTATGCTGAACCGCAGCGCCGCGGAGAGATTCTCCAGATTGTGGAGATTTTCCGCGCCCACACGGTTGATGTCGGTCCTGATTCCTTAATTATCGAAGTGACCGGCGACGAAGGAAAGCTAAAGGCAGTGGTGGATTTGCTGCGCCCCTACGGTATTCGGGAGCTTGCCCGCACTGGCAAGATTGCAATCATGCGCGGTGCCCCAAGATAATGGGTCGATATTGCATTTTCAGGTTTCACCTATTAAGGAGTATTCATGGCAACAATTTATTACGATAGTGATGCAGATTTTGATTTACTCAAAGAACGAACGGTTGCCGTCATCGGCTATGGCAGCCAAGGACGCGCCCAGGCGTTGAATCTCAAGGATAGTGGCGCAAACGTTGTGCTTGGGCTGCGCCCCGGCAGCCGTTCACAACCGGCAGCAGAGTCGGAAGGATTAACGGTAAAAAGTATTGACGAAGCCGCTGCTGAAGCGGATGTTGTTCAGATTCTCATCCCGGATGAACAGCATGGGGCGGTATATCAGAACCAAATTGAACCGAATTTGCAAGCTGGCAACATGGTGATGGTTTCACACGGTTTCAGTATTCATTTCGGTCAAATCGTTCCGTCCGCCGATATTGACGTGGCAATGATCGCCCCCAAGGGTCCGGGCTTGCTAGTCCGGCAGGTTTTTGAAGAGGGCGGCGGTGTACCGTGCCTTATCGCTATTCAGCAGGACGTAACGGGACATGCCAGAGACATCGCACTCGCCTATGCGAAGGGAATCGGCGGTGCGCGGGCTGGTATCATCGAGACCACTTTCCGTGAGGAGACAGAAACCGATCTTTTCGGTGAACAAGCGGTGCTCTGTGGTGGGACGACTGCCTTGATTAAAGCTGCTTTCGATACCCTCGTCGAGGCGGGATACCAACCGGAGATGGCGTTTTTTGAGTGTCTGCATGAGCTGAAGCTGATTGTAGATTTGATTTATACAGGCGGGCTCAGCAAGATGCGTAACGATGTCAGCAACACAGCGGAATTCGGCGATCTCACTCGTGGTCCACGTGTTATTGATGAAGGCGTACGAGAACGGATGCGGGAGCTTCTCAAAGAGGTGCAGAACGGGGAATTCGCGCGAGAGTGGGTACTCGAAAATCAGGCGAATCAACCTGTGCTCCAAGCGCTCCGTCGCCGTGAGTCAGAGTTACAGCTTGAAAAGGTAGGAGCGGATCTGCGGAGCATGATGAGCTGGCTGGCGGAGTAGCCCTCGCACCTTTAATCGTATACCCTCATAAGAGTCGTCACTCCGGTTGAAATCATGCCGCTGCAGTGACGACTTTTTGTTTTAGATTCAAGGGTCGCTCTTCTCCGACGTTAAGAAGGTCATTCTTCTGTATGAACACAATCGAAAAAGAGGTCCAACAGCATGAAAGGCGCAATCTTATCGTGTTTGCAGCTAATCAGATTTTCATGCGGCTCGGCTGGATTTTCAAGACTGAATCGGTAGTGATGCCGGGATTTCTAGATGTTTACACCCTATCGGGAGTTATCCGGGGGCTCCTGCCCCTTATCTCTCGAATTGGGCAAAGCATACCTCAGATTCTGATTGCACACCGCGTGGCAAAAATGCCAAGGAAGCGGATTGTGTTTATACTTTCTGCCTTCGGGATTACGCTCCCTTGGCTCGTATTGGCATTCACCCTTGAATTTGGAAGCTGGTCAAATAGCACAATTGTCGCGATTTTCTTGACGCTGTACGGTTTGCATTGGCTAACTTATGGCAGTAATGTCCTAGCGTACGGGACACTACAGGGAAAGCTGATTCGCCCTATAAGACGAGGGCGTTTACTGGCTTATGCCAGCCTCATCGGTTGCACACTTGCAATCATCATTGTCTGGCTTGTGATGCCACGCTGGGTTGGTGGCGACACTGCCAATTATGCTTGGATATTTGGAACAACAGGGCTGTTCTTTGGGTTTGCAGCGTGTGCCAGTCTATTTTTTCGTGAACCCCCTGACGACCATTCCCAACAGACCGTCCCTTTTCTCAAGTATCTCAGTTCCGGATTGATGCTGCTGCGGTATGACCGAAATTTTCGTATACTTGCAATAGTGTTGATGTTGTTTTATACAGGTTGGCCCATCTTTCCGCATTACACTGTTTTTGGGAAGCGGACATTGGGGTTAGTGTCGAGAAACTTTGTAACGCTGTTGGTTGCACAGAACACAGTGAGCGGGCTCGGTGCGTTAGTGATGGGAAATATCGCGGATCGGCACGGCAATCGGATTGTGTTGCGTATACTCATTTTTGTTGCTGCCTGTGTGCCGCTGCTAGCAGTCGGTCTGAGTCGCGTGCCGATGGGCGCCCATTGGTACTGGCTTGTGTATGCCTGTTTGGGATTCACGCCGGTATCAGGGCGTATCCTTACAAACTACACCCTTGAAATTTCGCCACAGGAAAAGCACCCACAATATTTGGGGTTGTTAAGTGTCCTTCAGACAGTACCTCTGCTCGGTTCACCGGTGGTTGGTCTGTTGATTGATCGGTTCTCTTTTGAAGCTGTATTCATCGCGTGTTCGGTACTGGTCTTCTGTGGTGCCGTACTGACCTTCCGGTTGGTGGAACCTCGATCGGAAAATGTGGGGAGATAAAGATGTAGAGTAACTATCGTTTGAACAGGAGTATAATTATGCCCAACGAACTGACGACCACCTTTGAAAAACTTTGGGTTGCCCTCCGTGCAGAGTGGTGCGAGAATCACGACCTTGATGGTGCATTAGCGTTGAGCCACGACCGGGCAGCGATGGATTTTTTTCATCGCATTGTACAGGTGAACGTGGACGATGCTGCAGTAGATAAATTGATTGATGACGCGCTCCGCTTGTTTCAGGAGAAAAAGTACGACTGCATGTTCACCCTTTCGCCGCTAGACCGTCCCGCTGACCTTGGCGAGCGGTTAGGTAAGCGCGGTTTCACAGAAGGTATGTTGGCGTCGGCGATGGTTTATGACCCGCCCACTGATCCGCCCCCAGCCCAAACTCTCGCAGAAATTGATATCTCACCCGATGAGGAATATGACCTTTGGGCAGAGGTTATGTGTCGTGGATTCGGTCATTCGTCAACGATGGGAGAGATAGGGCGCGATGTATTGATCGTGCCTGAAGTGCGCCGCTATCTCGCACGTGTGGACGGGGCGCCAGCGGGCACGACGCTGGTCTATTCGCAATTCGGCATGGGTTACGTTGACCACGTTGCAACCCTGCCAGAATACCGGCGTAAAGGGATTGCCTCTGCCATGGTTGCACGAGCGGTTGCGGATTCACAGGCGATGGGTAACCGCTGGACAACGCTGGAGACGACAACCGGCAGCAACGCCGAGCGGATATACCAACAGCAGGGGTTCCGCATTGCCTATCATCGACGGCGTTACATTATGCCTCACAGGTAAGATTAATATTGGATTAGCAGCAAGACTATTAGGGGTTGAATTAAAAATCATTTCGACACAATTAGCACGAAATCGAAGAAATTTATGGGAAAGTGGGAGGTAACATGAATAAACATAGTGGGAGTAACTTTGATGATTTTCTCGCCGAGGCGGGTATCCTTGAAGAAGTATCAGCAGGTGCACAAAAACGACTACTTGCTCTGCAAGTTGAGGAAGGATATCGTGAATGCCACGAATCAGAAGAAAATGAAAGTTGAATAGGACAATTTAACTTTTTCGATGAGACGACACTCCCTTCGCTTTAAGTTTTTTATAGAAACTGACGTTTCATTTCGAGAAAAAAGGAGCTCACAACATGGCACTGCAAGCGTGGATACGCATCGGTCAACCCCTTGAACCGGTGATGAACGATTATGAACGGATCTTTGATGCGTGGGAAGCCGGCGGAATCAAAGGCTTCGTTTTCGGTCGCACACTTTTTGCGGATACACAAGGACAATTTACCATTCCCGCCTTTCCTTCTAATCCCCAAGCGTATCGCAATCGCGGATTAGAACCTCATGATCGCAATGCAGAGACCGATTCCTCCAAAGAGAGGCTGCTCCATGCGATGCTCGACGACGCCAAAGCGCGTGGTTGGGAGATTTTTATTTTTGCGCCCGGCAGTGGGGCAACGGGTGCGAAACCGCTTCCGCTGGAGGAAGATCCCTACGGTGCGATAGCTACGGCGGCGGTTTGGGATGAGGTGTTCGGCAGCTTTCCACAGGTCGATGGGGGTATCATGGATGGTTGGACTGAGTCGGCTTACGAGCTGGTATGGCACCACGGGAATGCCGTGTTCGCGGATATTCCCGAATCAACGAAAACCCAGGCTGCCGTCAGAGGATATGATCCAGATAGACTTGAACGGGGTAGGTCTCACCTCCATGAGCGGTTTCGCAGCTTCACTCCCGCCGAGGTGGGCTATTACGGTTCCCACGGTGTGCTATCAGAGATGAACCTTTTCGATATCAACGAGGATGCAATTTACTGGTTGCGTTGGCGCCGGGAGGACGGGATTAAAACGGGAGAGGCGTTTCGTCGTGAATTAGACAAATCTCCGCGTAAGTTGTTATTGGGGAACGGGCCCCGCTCAGCGGTATTTTCCGGTATGACCGCACTCGATTTCCACGCTTGGGATCAGATTGTGGATATTCTGCTCGTCAAGCACTACTTCTGGCATCGCGGCTTCGATGGCATGTACGGTACTGTTGCGCGTTGGATACAACAGGTGCAGGAATGGAATCCTCGTCTAACCGAACAGGATTGCTTTACGGTAGTGAAGGCGTGGTTAGGCGTAGATTTGCCGGAGGTCAACTCTCTATCAGACATGGATCTGGGATTTCCCCACGCTTTCTTCGATCAGATTGTGACAACTGAGACTGAGCGAGCGCTGGCGGCGGTCAGTCAGCCGGAGAAGATTGTTCCCTGGGTGGATACGGGGCGGATGCCGCACGGTGGAGATCCGATGACCGCCGGAGATCTGCATCGCATCCTCACAGCGTCGGAGGAAGCGGGTTTGAAGCGTTTCCTCTTTCATAATCACGCACACCTAACATCGGCGGAGTGGTGTGTAATCTCTCGGCTATGCGGACACCCTTGGGATGAAGATCCCAACGGGTATTGGCCCCCCGCAACCCCGAAACCATCAAGTTACTAAAGCAATTGGAGGGGAGGTTTACTATGGCTATCTTAACACTTCCTGTGCGGTGGTACAGCAATGAAACTCAGCACGGGGACTTAGAACTCGAATTGGATCGAACCGCTTTCATGATTGTAGATAGTGATTGTGGCACCGGAAATCGGTATGTGGAAGAGGGAATTGCCCCGGCGTTGGCTGCGGCGCGTACGTCGGGTATGCGGGTCGTTTTTATTCACAACGACTTTTCACTCGTTGATGAGCCGGGCAGTATTAAACGGGAGATTCATGGGACGCGGTGGGGCGATGCGCTTGCTAAAACGAGGCCGGCGCCTGCATCAAGGATACCCTATAAACCGAACTATTCTCCGTCGATCGAACCTTTGCCGCATGAGCCGGACTTTCCCAAACGGGAGTGGTCGGGATTCCACGAGACACATGTCGATTACCATTTGCGGTGCTATGACATCAAGAACTTGGTCGCGGTTGGGTTCAGTCAACGTGCCTGTTTATATCAAACCCTTGCCGGCGCGGTCGAGCACAATTATCGGGTTATCATGTTACGCGACTGTACACACTCCGCCGAGTATCCGGATACAGTGGATCCACGCTTGCCAGAGGGGGGATGGCTGCGGAAGGTGATGTTGCGTAACTTTGAGCATATCATCGGATATACTTCGACCTCGTCGGATTTTGTTGCAGCGTGCCGGGATATGCCTTCCGATTCGTCGGCATCGCTTTGAATCCCGATAGGACCTAAATCAGGCATGTGCCATCAAACGCTCAACATGGGCGACGACTGATTCGGATAACCCTTTAAGGTCATATCCGCCCTCCAACGCTGAGATCAACCGTCCGTCACAAGTCTCTGCTGCAATTTCGCAAAGGATATCGGTTAGACTCGCAAATCCCGCTGCGGTCATATTGATTGATGCGAGGGGGTCTAAACGGTGTGCGTCAAAGCCGGCGGAGATTATCAAGAAATCGGGCGAAAAATCGAGTAACGCCGGTTTAAGGGTGTTTTGGAATGCTTCGATGTAATTGCTGGGTTCACTCCCCGGACGCATCGGTACGTTCAACGTTGTTCCAACGGCACCACCTGTCCCAGTCTCGTTTGGCATACCAGTGCCGGGGTAGAGGGGCACCTGATGGGCTGAGAAAAAGAAAACGGAGGGGTCATCGTAAAAGATGTCCTGTGTCCCGTTGCCGTGGTGGACGTCCCAATCGATAATTGCGACGCGATCGACCCCATGCTCACGCTGAAGATACCGGGCGGCAATCGCAACATTGTTGAACAGACAGAAGCCCATCGATCGATTTGGGGTTGCGTGATGTCCGGGCGGACGGATAAGGGCAAACGCATTGCTCACGTTGTCCGTCATGACCGCATCTGCGATTCTCAGTATGCCTCCGGTGGAGAGGCAGGCAACGTCATAAGATACGGGTGAGGTCGGTGTATCGTAATCGAGGGGAAAACCATTTTCACAGAGCTCCTTGACTCGATTGACATGCCCTTGGATATGTGTATAACAGAGCTGCTCAAATGTCGCAGGGGTGGCTTCGATCCGGCTCAAATCCTCCCAAAAGTCAGCGGCTTGTAGTGCCTCAATGCACACCTGTAGACGCTCTGGACGTTCAGGATTGTGCGCTCCGGTATCGTGCTTGAGATAATCGGTGTGATATACAAAGCCTGTCTTTTTTTTCGAAGTCATAGTTTGTATTTCCAAGTTGGACTAAAATTTACTCCGTGTCGTAGATTTTAGTTCATTTGAAAACATTGTGCAACTGTTTTCTGACCTTGACACTCCCTCCTACTGCTGCTATGCTATTCCAACCTGCTTCTAAGATTTATTTAAATTGTATCAACGCTAAGGAAAAGATGAAGACTCTGAAAATGCTTTGGGGGGCGATTTGGCTTTTCATCAGCCTAATCAACCCGAATATCGGTTCTGCTCAAGTACACACATCGGGAAACGTCGAATTCCATATAGTCGGTTCCGGTTCACTGGCTGCGGTCCGGGAAGATATACTCGCTACCAATTTTAGATTTCCCAAATCTGGAGGGACCTATTATCTCCATGAATTGTCGGAGATTTGGATCGGCGATGCAAATGGCAATGTGGCAAGTTCTTGGGATTTAGATCCCGCTGCCCCTGGTCCCCTCGAAATTGGAGAATGGGAAACCGCATCAGAAAGCATCGAGACAGTAGACTCTGATGGCCGTCAGACAATTATCACGCGATACGATTCATCCGGGATTGCTGGTTTTCCGCTGGATATTTCGGTCGATCAGTCTAGTTTCTCTTGGAGCACCGATAGCCATCCCGGTGCGGACGATTTTATTGTAATGAGATTGGTCGTCAAAAATAACGGGAATTCAAGGCTTGATGAAATTTATGTTGCGACGATGGCAAATTGGGATGTCGATGGAACAGATTTAGCAGCAGGAGAATTAAGTCAGGATTGGGTAGATTGGGATGAAGCCCATCAAACGCTATTTACCTACGATGGAGATGATAGCGATGGGATTAATCCGGTGCACACAGGTCTCACCTTGCTCGACGGAAAATTAAGCACCCACCAGATTTTTCTGTTTTTCGATCCCGACGGCCGTCCAACTGCAAATACCTTTTTAGACGAGGACCGATCCGATCTGATGATTAATCCCAATGTGCTTGCGACGAGCAAGCTCGATTTAGAGGCATTTAGCCTGCCACCTTGGGATTATGTATCCATTATCTCAGCGGGCCCTTATGATATACCAGCCAAGGCGTCTATCACTGTCACTTTTGCCTTTGTCGGTGGCGACAGCTTGACAGATCTACAGCAGAATGTCAATGCAGCGAGGGCCCTTATCTTTGCCCCGAAAGGATTGACCGCAGAAATTGTGAGAGGTGCCGTCAGATTGAAATGGGAGCCGGCACTCAATCCAAACGTGGCTGGTTATGCTGTCTTGAGGCGTGCAGGGGATGAAGGTCAGTTTCGACAGGTTGGACAGGTTATCGGAGGGATCACCTTTGACGACATAGCGGTTCGGGCAGATGTGGAGTATACTTACAAGATTCGGCCTATCCATTCCAACGGGCAGTTGCTTGAATTCGATTCCTGGGAAATCAATATCAGTCCAGGTCGGGTACCGGATGCGCCGGCAGGTTTGACAGCGACGCGCGATGGAGACCGGGTTATCTTGAATTGGACAAAATCTGGGGCCCAGGTCACCCGATACCTCATCTATCGGAACCACACGGGCAGCCCTCCATGGACTCAAATTGCATCGGTTTCGCCGGGAACCTCTACTTTTGTTGACCGGAATGTTCATCCGGGTTTGCAGTATTTCTACGCTATCACTGCGACGGATTCATCCGGTGGAGAGGGGAAATTCTCCGAGACTGTAGACCTCGCTATTCCTGAAGCTCCTATCGCATCGCCCGGATTGAACCTAGATAAAGTGATTTTTGTCCCGAATCCATATCGTCTGAATGGAGCAGCGAGTTTAATGGAGTTCCGCAACCTACCCTACCGCGCAACCATCCGAATCTACAACAGTGCCGGCGACCTCATCAAACAGATTGATCACCGCAACAACACCTCGATTCAACGGTGGGATGGACGGAACGAGGCGGGAGAACAGATCTCCACGGGCATCTATGTTTATCACGTTGAGTCTGTGAGGGAGGGCCAACGGGGAAAACATTCGATAAGCGGGAAGTTCGCAGTAATTCGGTAGCAGCGAGCGCGGAAACAAAAAAGCGACGCTACATGATATGTGCGTCGCTTTTAATGATAAATGCCGGGAAGGGGATTTGAACCCCTACGGGCGAAAGGGCCCACTAGATCCTGAATCTAGCTTGTCTACCAATTCCAACATCCCGGCGTAACTCTTCTGCCACCGGTTTACCAACCGCTACAGTCTACATTAGATGCGGTTGAGTTGTCAAGGAATTTCTAACGCTCAACAATCTAGACCTGATCAGTTTTACAAGGTACTCAGCAGGCACAAACACCGTTTATTTTTGCGCTTTAATCTCTGCCCACTTAATAGCTATTTTACCCGCAGGGTCAACGGCAGCAACCGGAACAAAGTTGTCGAGTGACTTCCCCCGATCACCCAAATCTTTGGCTTCTCTGACCTGATCGGCGGTCAGCACGTGACTGAGAACCACCACTTCATCCATAATACCCTGGACGTACCCCAACTGATCCCGACGCACTTTGCCGGCATCGGGGTCACGCAAATCAAAGCCGATGGTTAGTGGAAAGTCTGTCGGTCGAAACGCTCCTCTTTGTGGTTGAACGACTTTTTCCTTTGCGTCGGTATAAACTCTGACCTCTTTGCCATCAGCGACCGCGGCAACATGATACCAGGGCCCCACTTCAAGAAAATCTGGATCTACCGCAGCCGTTCGTCCATCTGCCGTATTGGCGTCAAGCGCGAACCCTCCCAACTTAAATCCTTCACGGAACGTTCGCAGCGCATAGGATGCCCAAAATCGCTTGTTTGAGTCTTTGAAAGGCGCATTTTTCCAGATTAAGGACTGGTCGCGGTTGAAATGGTTTGCTGTGAATTTGACCCAACACATCAACGTCACCTGATCTGTCACATTGAGGCTGTCATCATGAGGGACCTCAAAGTAGGAGTCTGCTCCCTCATCAAGTATAACGCCGCCAGCAACCTTTCCCTTGGGTGTCCAAGCGGCCCCGCCTTTGAATTCACCGTGGTTCTTATTTGGAGAAGAATCCTTGTGTGCATTCGCTTCGGCATCAAACGTCCAATAACCGAGGAGCTTGGCATCAGCATTCATTAGAAAAGAACCGAGAAGAAAGATGAGCACCCCTCCAAGAATGATAAATCGTCGAGACATTGGTCATACCTCCTATAAGTCGGATTACCTCTGATAGAATTTTGAAGTCCTGACAAGGATTAAATTACTTTACCATTTTGATCTCGCCCCACTTAGTCGCTAATTTACCTTGAGGTTCCACCCCAAAGACCGGTTCAAAACTCTCAAGCGACCGCCCTCTTTCACCTAACTCCATTGCTTCTTTGATTTGACCTGCGGTCAGCGCATGGTCCAAAACCACGACTTCATCCATGATGCCCCGAACGAAGCCGAGAAAATGTCGCGCAACAGGCTCATCCGGATCTCGCAGATCAAACCCAATAGTCAAAGGCTCATCGGACGGCTGGAACTCGCCCCGCTGGGCGCCGGACGCCTTCTCTTTTCCATCGGTATAAATGCGAACTGTTGTGCCATCCGCAGTTCCTGCAACGTGATACCATGTATCCACGACGAGTGGAAAATCGGGATCAATTGCAGCTGCCCGTGCCTCCGTCATATTTGCATCAAACGAGAAAGAGCCTCGATTAATCCCAGGTCGATAGAGCCGCAGCGCATACGAGGTCCAGAATCGCTTGTTTTCCGCAAAAGGCGCATTTTTCCAAATCAGGGACCCATCCTCACCAAAATCTTGAAAAGCACCGGGGTCCGTAAATTTGACCCAACACATCATGGTGATTCGCCCCGTCTTGACGTTCAGGCTTTCATGATGAGGAACTTCAAGCCAGGTCTCTTGTCCATTCTCTAGTTGCAGCCCTCCATCGACCTTGCCCTCCTCCGTCCATACAGCTTCTCCGATGAAGGTTTTCGTTTCTCCATGATTACGATTTGGAGAGAGATCCTTTCCTAGATTATTTTTATCGTCGAAAGCCCAATAACCGAGGAGTTTGGCATCGGTGCTAGTCAACGGGCAACAGAGCAGATAGATTAGCAGCACGCCGAAAATTAATATAACACGAAACATCAATGACCCTCCTTTCGCAGTTGTAGCTGCATATGTGAGAATTCGGGTAATTTACCGAGTTGCACTGTAAATAATGAAGCAGCGGCACTCCAGACAATATTTACTTCCTCGCTTTAATCTCGCCCCATTGAGTAGCTAATTTCCCTTGGCGCTCGACAGCGAAGACCGGTTCAAGCTCTTCGAGAGATTGCCCCGCTTCACCTAACTTCACGGCTTCTCGGATTTGTTCCGCGGTTAATGCATGACTGAGGATCGCGACTTCATCCATGACACCGGCAAGAAAGCCCAATTGGTCTCGTCGCACCGCACCAGCCTTTGGATTACGCAAATCCACACCAAGGGTCAATGGGAGGTCGGTCGGCTGAAACTCGCCCCGTTGTTCCACGGCGGCTTTTTCCACCCCATTTTCGTAAACTTTAACCATTGCTCCATCGGCGACAGCTGTGGCATGAAGCCATTCATTCACTTTAGGTTGATCCTCATCGGCGGTAACAGTCCGTCCCTCTGTCATATTTGCGTCAAATGCAAACCCCGCTTTGAATTCTCTGCGAAACATCCGCAAGGCGTAAGACGCCCAAAACCGCTTGTTAGTTTGAAAAGGCCCGTTTTTCCAGATTAAGGACTGTTCCCGCCCGAGACCTTCAAAATCGCCCAGATTGGTAAATTTGACCCAACACATCAAAGTTACCTGATCTGTCACATTAAGACTATTATGGTGAGGTATCTCAAGGTAGGAATCTTCCGGCTCCACAAGTAGGAGTGCCCCGCCAACGTGTCCATTTTCCGTCCACTTGGCACCGCCTTTCGGATTACCGTCATTGCGGTTCGGAGAAAAATCTTGTCCTAGTTGATCTTTGTTATCAAAGGGCCAGTAACCGAGCAGTTTAGCGTCAGCGTGAATAAGGATGGGATTGAACAGGTAGCAGAGCAAAATCCCCATACCTAAACCGATACGAAACATGGGCACTCTCCTTCTATTGATAAGGTCTGCCATCCAATTTATACAGATACAGATTAGGCAATGGGTTCGTCTTTTAACCCGACTCACCTATGAGATGCTGCGATAGTTTCAATGCGATAACGCCCCACGTAATCAGTAGTTCGTCTCTTTCCGGCACATAGAGAATTGAAGGGAATTGACTAAAACTAGAGGGGTCATTTCCTCGCTTTAATCGCGCCCCACTGGGTAGCTAATTTGTCGTTGGGTTCAACGGCAAAGATAGGATCGTACCCTTCAATCGGTTTTCCGTCTTCGCCCAATTCCATTGCTTCCTTGATTTGGGCGGCAGTCAATGCCTTGTCAGCGACCAGGACTTCATCCATTATACCGTTGACAAAAGCGTGATGTGCCAATATGGGACGCAAATCATGACCAATCGTTAGGGGTAGATCAGACGCCTGAAATAGCCCTCTTTGGATCCCTTTTGCTGTTTCTTTCCCGTTGGTATAAACTCGGATTTCTGCGCCATCGGCGGTCGCTGCAATGTGAAACCAATCGTTTTCTATATCGGCTTGCTCAGGAAACTTTGGATCAACGGCAGCACTGCGCCCCTCCGTCATATTGGCATCAAATCCGAAGCTGCCGAACTTCGATTTAGGACGCCAGACACGCAAGGCGTAAGATGTCCAAAATCGTTTATTGGTTTCAAACGGTCCATACTTCCAGATTAAGGACTGCTCCCGACCATCGCCTGTAAAATCGCCGGGGTTGTTAAATTTGACCCAACACATCAGGGTTACTTGATCGTTGAGGTTAAGGCTGTCATCATGAGGCACTTCCAGCCAAGCATCATTTAGGCTCAACCCGCCCCCGACCTTACCTTTTGCAGCCCATTCGGCACTTCCGTTGCCCTTTATCTCTCCATCGTTGCGGAATGGACTCAAATCCTCGCCGAGATCGTTTTTGTCATCAAATGTCCAGTAACCGAGGACTCTCGCATCGACATTCATAATGAAACCACCCAAAAGACAGATTGACAAGATCCAAACACCTAAAAATACACGAAACATTAAAAACTCTCCTTTCAGCTTAGCACTAGACCGGGCGCTGAGTGCATCTTTGGTTTCAGGCATGGATAATCCTTACTTCCTCGCTTTGATCTCCGCCCACTGTGTGGCTAATTTGCCTTCGGGCTCAACAGCGAAAACGGGATTGAATCCCTCAAGCGACTTTCCATTTTCACCCAACTCCATCGCTGCCTTGATTTCAGCCTCGGTCAGCGCCTTATCAACAATTACCGCTTCATCAATAACTCCTAAGAGGAACTCCCGCCCGGCTAGCAAACCGGGACGGAGATCGTAGCCAATCGTTAAGGGGAGGTCTGTCGATTGAAACTCCCCTCGTTGCGGTGCGGCTTTCTTCTCTTTTCCATCGGTATAAATCCGGACTTCTGTCCCATCGGCGACTCCTGCAACATGATACCACGTTTTATCCGCATCTTCCGGATCGGGAAAGTCCGGATCCGCCGCCGCGCTTCGCCCTTCTGTCATATTGGCATCAAAGCCGAAGCTGCCAAATTTGGTATGCCTGCGCCACACACGCAAGGCGTACGAGGTCCAGAACCGTTTGTTTGTCGCAAATGGACCGTTCTTCCAGATTAGCGACTGATCCCGCCCGGTCGCCCCAAAAGGATCGCCGGCAGCACTAAACTGGACCCAACACATCAGGGTAATCTGGTCCTTCGCGTTAAGGCTCTCGTCGTGAGGCACTTCAAGCCAAGCGTTACTCAGCTTCAATCCGCCCCCCACCTTGCCTTTCGCAATCCATTCCGCAGTTCCATCGCCTTTGATTTCTCCATCATTGCCGAATGGACCCGAATCTTCACCAACGTCGTTTTTGGTATCGAACGCCCAATAGCCAAGGACTTTGGCATCAACAGCTATCAGGTGGAAGCAGAGGCAGTAGATAACCATGCCACTTAAAATGATTAATCGTCGAGACATTGATAACACTCCTTTCATCGAAACAGTCTATCGGTCCATCTTCGTTATAGGAAAATAAACAGTATCAGATTCGTGTTATTGGTCCGTTTCACTGGCTTCTTGCTTTCAGCTCCCCCCATTTAATAGCCAGTTTGTCTTGGGGGTCAACGTCAAAGAGCAGTTGGAAATTGTCGAGCGACTTCCCTTTTTCACCCAACTCCATCGCTTCTTTGACTTGGGCTTGGGTTATTGCCCTATCAAGGATAATCACTTCATCGAGCAATCCAAAATGATAGGGTTTAGATCCGCCACGGTCAGGCGGAATGCGGAGATCAAAGCCAAGCGTTAACACTTGCTCTGAAGGCTTAAACTCGCCTCTCTGGTCGGCGGCTGCTTTTTCGACGCCGTTGGTATAGACTCGAACCTGTGTGCCATCGGCGACCGCGGCAAGATGGTACCATTCATTCGCTTCGGGATGATCTTTATCCCCGGGTGCTGTAAACACGCGCCCTTCGGTCATTTGAGCCTCGAAGACAAAACTCCCCAGCTTCTTTCTTTCACGAAGTTTGATTAACGAATAGGATGTCCAAAACCGCCGGTCTTTCTTATCGCCTTCTAATATAAAGGGACCGTTCTTGTAAATCAAGGACACCTCGCTGGCTTCCCCTAAGGCGTTGGCGTCAAAATTTGCCCAGCACATCAGGGTAATCTGATCTTTGGCGTTAAGACTGTCATCATGTGGGACTTCAAGCCATGAGGTGCCATCTAGTCTTAGGGCGCCGCCGACTAGCCCCTTCGGATCATGGGCGGCTGCCATTTTCGCCTCGCCGTGATTGTCAAACCCCGAAGAGTCCTTCCCCAATTCATCCTTGTCGTCAAATGTCCAGTAACCGAGAGCTTTGGCATCAACTTGACTATGAAACCCACTTAAAAAACAGATGCATAGAAACGCAAGAGTTAGCACAATGCGAAACATGGATAGCCCCCTTTTGTAAAAAAACCCACTATCCATCTGAACAAAAATTGGGTAGTGGGTATAGACTCATATTTGCCCAGCCTGCAAGTGGCTTACTGTCTTCTCGATTTAATTGCGCCCCACTGTATGGCTAGTCTGCCTTCGGATTCGACCGAAAAAATCTCCACCATGTCGGTGAGAGATTTTCCTTTTTCACCGAGATTAAATGCCTCTTGAACCTGATCTGGAGTCAATGCCACATCAAGAATCATCACTTCATCTATGGAGCCCCGCAGGTGACGCCTTGCCCCGCCAACACGCTCCACGGGTACGCGGTGATCATAGCCGACTGTCAAAACCTGTTCGGAATTCCTAAACGGTCCCCGTTGCGCTCCCTTTGCTCTCTCCTTACCATCTCGGTAGATTTTAATTTCGGTGCCGTCTGCCACCGCCGCGACATGGTGCCACGTATTTGGTTCGGGAATCAGTGGATCCCCGGGCAGCACAGCGGATCTGCCGCCTTCTGTGTTTGCATCGAACCCAAAAGTACCACATCCACATCTATCACGCCACTTGACCAATCCGTACGAGGACCAAAACGTTCGGTCTTTCTTATCACCTTCTAATATAAAGGGACCGTTCTTGTAGATTAAGCTCTGTTCCTCTGGGGGGGCACTAAAGCTGATCCAACACATCAGGGTCACTTGGTCCTTGACATTCAAGCTATCGTCATGAGGCACCTCAAAATAGTGAGGTGCTTGGTCCCCACCCCCTGTTAGGTTCAAAGCACCACCGACTTTTCCCTGTCGTGTCCAAGCACCTGCCTTCAATTCCCCGTCATTGCCGAAGTTTGATAAATCCTCCCCGACGTGCTTTTGGTCGTCAAAGGTCCAGTAGCCGAGGACTTTGGTATCGGCATCAATTGCGTACAAACAGATTAACGCAATACTAAATAAAAATAGGAAAATGATACGAGACATAATAGTCCTCCCTACTATGCTTAGCTATCCTCCTTTAATTTTTATGAAAATTATGAGAAGGGGGCAAATCGTGTTTGCCCCCACGTTTCGGATTAATATACACTGTTTATCGACCGGACTTAATCTGCGCCCACGTCATGGGTAGTTTTGCCTTTGGATTCACCGCCCGAAGGTTCGCATCTTCAAACCAATCGATCATGTTCCGCCAGAGGAGCCATGAGTTTCCTTGACCCAGCTCTTTTATCCCAAATCCCATGTTTAGATTGGTAATTTCGGCGCTACCACTCAAGACATAAGCCCCTCTTTGAACTCGTCCATAGACGATAATGGCGATATTGGGATCGCCGATATCTTCGGCCGCGACGTTCGCGTGCCCGGGCAGTAGGCTTCTATCGTAACCGGGGAAATCGCCATCGCCGACGAAGGTCGGATCTGGAGACTTAGAGGTATCAATAATGCCGCCCACCATATCTTTGGTCAATGGGGTATCCGGTACATAGGCAAGGCAGCATTTATCCGCAACAGGGAACCCAGCCAACGCCTTGTCCATACCATCCCAAAGGGCCACCAACGGTCGATCTTCGGGATCTCGGCCGCCGGTGCTGATGATACCGTGCCCTTCGTCCATGAACTCCTTAAGTCTGTTGCCATTCTGTGCAATCCATGCCTGCAGGTCAGGGCTATCCCGCCAAATATGGTAATTGAATACAACAACATCCCAGTTACCGCTCCAGAGCTCTCTTTCAAATCTTGGGACATCGTCGCCGATGATTTCCAGAAAGTCATCGCCCTCTGTAAAACCAAATTGCTTGAAAATAGCATCGTACCACGTACCTTTAAGCGCGGTTTCGACCCCATCAAATGCAGCGGGATCGCGGGCCGGCGGACCCCAAACACCCCAGCTCTCGGGCGTGTTGTTAAAGGCTAGGAATGAGACATCACGTGCCTCAACGTTTGAGGGTAAGCTCCAAATGGCTCCAATCGTAAGGAGCGTTATAAGGATTAAAGATACTTTTATCCGTAGCATTGTCTTATCCTCCATATTAAATGTCTATCTGGAAAGTCCTACGGAGTTGCCTATATAGTCGGGTCAGGCTTCCCATTCGACTCTCAAGATAGGTTTATTAATCATAACCCAGTTTCCTGAGTTGGTTAGTATTGTTCATACAATACTCCCAATTGTAATTTAATTTATCAAAAATACAAGGACTTGTCAATTAAAAAATACAGATTTATTAAAAATGTTAAGCAAATGTAGCTTAGGAGTTACGTAGTTCAGTATATGGCAGTATAATTCAAACCGCGTCCGAGCGGGCGATAGATTGGGTATCACGAGTCGTATAGATCCTAACAATTATTACATATATGCTGCCACTGTCGTGCACCTGTCCCTGTATAGGCTGTGAAAAAGTCCCATTTGCAGATCGAAAGACAGTTCTTGACAAGTAAAGCGAGATAGGCTAAAATTGCGCTTGGAAAACGAATTCACAGTTGGAGGAGAGCAGTGACAGGAATAACGCGGCGCGATTTTCTTAAAACATCGGCGTTGGCAGGTGCCGGCTTGATGACAGGTTGTCTGCGGCAAAAACCGGAAGGCGTCATTTTCAAAGGATGGCCCTATGAGCCGGACCTTGTGCGCGAAAATATTGAGTATTTCGAGCAGCAATCTAATGTCGAGGTTGCCTATGAGGCGATATCGGGGAACTACCACGATAAGATGGTGGCGTTATTCGTCGGAAAGACGCCGTTTGATTGCTGCTATGTTCGCGACGACGATTTAGCAGAATGGGTCGAGGCGGGGTGGCTGCGCCCCTGCGATGACCTGCCCGGTGCAGATCGGTATCTAGAGGATATTTTCGATTATAACACCGACGCTATGACCTACGGGGGTAGACGTTACGGGCTGCCCTATTATACTGACTTTACCGTTTGGCTCTACAATGAGCAGATGCTTCAGGCAGCGGGTTTTGACGCACCGGCGCAGACACTGGACGAGTTGACCGAACAGGCGATTAAGGTCAAAGAGGCGCGGGTGAAATCTCCTGACGGGGATGTTATTGAACATCCGATTGTACTTGGCTTTCGCCAGAACGTCACCGGCTTTGGCGACTGGTGGGCGCTGAATTACGCGAGTGAAGTGGATCTGTTCGATGACGATTTCAACCCAATTTTTCCTGACGATGAAGGCCGACGGGCAGAGAAAATCCTTCAATGGCTTGTCGACGGCATCCACAAACACCGTATTATTGACATCAACTCATTGACAATGCCAGATATTCGGGAGAACATTGCAGCGGGTAGACAGGCATTTTGCCTGATGAGTAAATATGACGTAGAATGGATAAACAACCGCGAAAACTCCGCCGTCTCTGAAACCTATCTGGACCAACGCGGCATTCCCGAAACGGAAGCGCTTCATGCAAAGGTTATCAGGATGGCGCGTCTCCCTTCTCTTGAGCCTGGGCAACGTGGCACCCTAGGGTGGACCCGGATGTATAGTTTGACGGCTCACTGTCAAGAGGATCATCTATTGGACGCATGGCAGTTGATGCAATTTCTCGGTGGCAAGGACGCGACCGGCGACTACTACACGGCCCGCCGCTGGTTTCAGCTCCGGGGCTTAGGATTCGCGTTTATCTCGCTGATGGATGACCCTGAAATCGTTGAGTTAACGGAGAAATGGGGAGACATCAAACTGGTTAAGGAGCTATCGCAGGTCGCCCGCATCCGGGAAAATATCAAAGCTCCGTGGTTCCCCGACTTCAACGTCTATTATCAGCCAGAGATCCAGAAAATTCTACTGCGTCAGCAATCTCCCCGCGATGGGCTTGGACGGATGGCAAAACGGTGTCAGGAATTCAAGCAGGAGTGGAGTTAAGAATCTGACAACCACGAAACAGATTACTAAGCAGAGCCGTCAGTTTGTGTGTAGCAAGGTGCAAGTAGGAAGGGAATAAGTGGTAGGGATAACGCGGCGCGATTTTCTCAAAACATCGGCATTAGCAGGTGCCGGTTTGATGACAGGTTGTTTGGGGAAAATGCCCGAAGGTGTCATTTTCAAAGGGTGGCCCTACGAGCCGGACCTCGTGCGCAAGAACATCGAATATTTCGAGCAGCAGTCAAACATTGATGTTGCCTACGAGGCAGTGTCGGGTAACTATCACGATAAAATGGTAGCGTTGTTCGTTGGCAAATCGCCGATGGATTGCTGCTACGTGCGCGATGATGACTTCGTTGAATGGATTGAGGCGGGTTGGATCCGTCCGTACGAAGGGATGCCCGGTGCGGATGAATACGGCGACGATATCTTCGACTACAACCTGGAGGCGATGAGTTACAAAGGGGAACGCTACGGGTTGCCCTATTACACGGACTTTATGGTATGGGCGTACAATGAGTCGATGGTGCAGGCGGCGGGGTATGAGAAATCAGCGCGGACGCTCGACGAATTGACGGAACAAGCGATAAAAGTAAAGGAAGCGCGGGTTCGCAGTCCTGCTGGCGATTTAGTCGAATATCCGATTATGTTAGGTTTTCGGCAGGTCGTTACTGGCTTCTTTGATTGGTGGACATTGAACTACGCCTCCGAGATTGACCTGTTTGACGACGACCTTAACCCAATTTTTCCTGATGATGACGGGCGGCGCGCAGAGCGGATTCTTCAGTGGATTGTCGACGGTATCCACAAGCATCGTATTATCGACATCAATTCTCTGACATCGCCCCTGATTCTGGAAAATTTCGCAGCGGGCCGTCAAGCGTTTGCGATGATCATCCGGCATAATATGGAATGGGCCAATAATCGGGAGAACAGTGCGGTTGTCGAAGCAGATCTTCGGTCACGAGGTATCCCCGAATCTGAGACCCTCTATGCTAAGCCCCTTAAAATGACCTACATCCCTTCGCTCGAATCGGGGCAAAATGGCACACTGGGGTGGACGCGGATGTATTGCTTAACGACGCACTGTCGTGAGGAGCACCTGTTAGACGCTTGGCACCTAATGCAGTTTCTGGGGGGCAAAGATGCAACAGGCGACTATTACACAGCCCGACGCTGGTATCGCTTGAGTGGCTTAGGTTTCGCGTTCAAGTCCCTGTTCGATGACCCTGAAATTATAGATCAGACCGAGCTATGGGGCGACATCGAGATGGTCAGGGCCCTGTCGGAGGTAGCGCGCATTCGCGAAAATATTAGAGCCCCATGGTATCCCGATTTCAATTTCTATTCGCAGCCGGAGATCCAGAAGATTCTTATCCGTCAAATTTCTCCACGCGATGGGTTAGCGCGGATTGCGAAACGGTGTCGGGAATTGAAGCGGGAGTGGACCTAGAATTAACGAGGAAAATTTAATAGTGAATGAAAACACTTTAGAAGATCGGCCCGTCGCAGACAGTGAAACGGTTTCGCGCTTAACGGTGAAGGAACGTGGCGACCGCATTTTTGCTTATCTGCTCAACGTCCCAAGCGTCATTCTCATCCTTGCGTTGATAGCGTATCCGGTTGTCGTGTCATTGTGGACTAGTCTGCACCGTTATAATTTACGGCGTCCAGAAGAGTATGCTTTCATTGGCTTGGGCAACTATATCGATGTTTTGACCAGTTACGATTTTTGGCATTCGCTCCGTGTTACCCTCTATTTTGGAGGGATGTCGGTGGCGTTAGTCATCATTGTTGCGATTGGCATCGCGGTGCTGTTCAACGAACAATTCAGAGGCAGAGGACTTGCTCGCGCGCTGTTATTGATCCCGTGGGCGGTGCCGGGGATTGTCAACGGCTTGATGTGGGCGGGGCTGTTCGGCGAGCACGGTGCATTCAACCAGATGATAGGTGATTTCGTCGGTCTGTTCAATCAACTGACGGGTGCTGAGATTGAGTATTTGGGCATGGCGTCACCGTTTGTCGCGCTCAACGCTGCCATCGCCGCTCATGTGTGGCGGAGTGTGCCGTTTGCCTGTATTATCTTTTTAGCGGCGTTGCAGGCAATTCCTGGCGAGCAATACCGTGCAGCGCAAGTGGATGGCGCGAACGCATGGCGTCGCTTCCAACATATCACGCTGCCGTGGTTGCTGCACCCAATAATGATTGTCGCCATTATTGAGACGATGAACGCCTTCCGTGGTGGTTTCGACATCATCTACGCGCTCACGGCGGGCGGTCCCGGCGATGCGACCTATGTCATCGCGTGGCAGACCTACAAGGAAGCCTTCGGACGCCTCAACTTTGGTGGGTCAAATGCCTATTCCTATCTAATTACGCTCATCACTATGGGCATGGCGATTATTTATATTCGGGTGCTGTATCGTCGTGGCACCGTTCAAGGTTAAGAAAGGAATCTTGTGAATCGAGAAGTGCTCAAACGAACTATCTTATATATACTTGTGGTGATTGCGGCATTGTATATTGTGATACCGTACCTGTGGGTTGTGTTGGTCAGCTTCATGCAGGAGCGCGAAGCGACTCAGCTGCGTTGGATTCCCCGTGAACCGACGCTGGAAAACTATCTGATGTATTTCCGCGTGTACGGTGACAGTGCGGAGATTGGTGCGGCGACTGCACGGCAGTTTCCGCGCGCGATTCTGAATAGTTTCATCATCGGGGGCACGGTGATGTTCATCAATCTGTTCTTCGGATCGCTTGCGGCGTACGCGCTGGCACGAATGAATTTTGGTGGCAATCTTGCGCTGTTGTTGTTCTATCTCGGTTCGCGCAGCGTACCGGGGGTGGCGATAATGATACCGATGTACCTCGTGATGCGTAGTTACGGGTTGTTAGATACCCACATTGCAGTCATCCTCGCGCATGTAACTTTTACGCTACCGTTCACTATCTGGATTCTGAAGGGCTATTTCCAGACGGTGCCACTCGATTTGGAGCGTGCGGCACGGGTCGATGGCTGCTCCCGTCTTGGCGCCCTGTTCCGCGTGTTCCTGCCAGTGACGACGCCGGGCATGATAGCGGTGGGTATTTTCTCCTTCATCTCATCGTGGGGAGAATTTTTCTTTGCCTTGTTGTTCACCTCCACTATATTTTCAAAACCGGTGACCGTAGTGGCTTCGGACTTCGCGCAAGAGTTGCAGATTGACTTCACAGTTATCGCCGCCGGTGGGGTTTTGGTGGTGTTACTCCCGATTATCCTTGCGTTCATTTTCCAACGATTTATTATTCACGGCATTGGCGGCGCGGTGACGGGATAATCTTGAAGAAAAGGAAAAAGGGATAACAGTTGATGACAGTAATCAATCCCATCTGAAGTAAAACCTACGGAAGAAAGGATAGGTAACTTTCCGTGAAACGAGGAACGGTTCTGCTAATGTTGGCATTCTTGGTATCATCGGCAGCCGCAGAGGTACTTCGCCACGATTTCAACAATTTAGATTTGGAGGGCTGGGCGATTAGCGAAGACCACCAGACAGTAGCTATTGAAAATGGTGAATTGATTGCAGGTGTTCCGCCTCCCGAACCAGACATCACAACTCTCGTTTTGTTACCCTTTAAAGGGATGCCCGCCAGCGATTATGATGTAACGGTGTCTGTGAGGCTCGATCTTTTCGTGTTTCAACCGATTGTTGCTAATGGAGCAGGGATTGGGCTCCGTGGGCATTCAACCGAAAAATTCTTCGGGCTTGTGGACAATGACAAGTTGCAGGATCCGCGATCTCTGAGTGACTTAGGTTATTATTTTTTTATCGGACAAAACACCGAGGGAGAATGGGGTGTTGGCGCATCAATTTGGCATATAGAACGGGTAGCAGTAAATGCAGAAGGTTTTATTAGGGGTGTATTCATAGAGAATGAGTTGCTGCGGTTTTCACCGTTTGATGTCAAATTGGGTGAATGGTATCGCCTAAGAGTCATTGCGGAGGAAAATTTGTTCCGAGTTTTTGTCAACGAAGAACAGATGTTGGGGTTGCGCGATGTTCGGTATCCCGAGGGGATAATCTATCTGTCGTCGGGCTTTGGCAACCTTGCTCGCTTTGACGATTTTGAGGTAACATACAATGCTCCTGCTGCTGTACAACCGCAGCGGAAACTGACAACGATGTGGAGTCAAATAAAAAGGGAAACCCAATAAGTTGAAGTCTGAAAAATTGAAGTAATTCGGGCGAACTTTAGATATATAGCTGAGCTCAGTGGACTGGAGGGATTCTTTGGCAAAAGTTGTTGTTGAACATCTTACAAAACAGTTTGGAGACGTTGTTGCGGTAGACGACCTGACCCTTGAAATTGTCGATCGCGAATTTTTGACGCTGTTGGGCCCGTCGGGCTGTGGCAAAACCACAACGTTGAATATCATCGCAGGCTTAGAGGATCCGACAAGCGGACGGGTATTTTTCGATGACGACGACGTGACGAATGTTCCACCGGAGCGACGCGACATCGCAATGGTTTTCCAAACCTATGCACTATACCCACACATGCGGGTTTACGATAATATCGCTTTTGGCTTGCGGATGCGCCATACACCGGCTGACGAAATTGAGCAGCTCGTGCAGGACGCAGCGAAGGCGATGGAGATTGACCATCTGCTCAGCAGGAAGCCGCGCGAACTCAGTGGTGGGCAACGCCAACGTGTGGCATTGGCGCGCGCTATCGTCCGCAACGCCCATGTGTTCCTGCTCGACGAACCGCTCTCCAACCTCGACGCCAAATTGCGTGTGACGATGCGTACCGAGCTGAAACGGCTGCACGCCGAGTTGGAAAAAACCTTTGTCTATGTTACGCACGACCAAGCAGAATCGCTCATCATGTCGGATCGGATTGTGGTGCTCAATGAGGGCAAACTGCAACAGCTGGGAACCCCTGAAGAGATTTACAATCAACCCGCCAACGCGTTTATCGCTGGCTTCGTTGGCAGTCCGCCGATGAACTTCTTCGACGGTGAGTTGCAAAACGGGGGCGGAGAACATTGGCTAGTAAAGGGCAAGGGATATACCTGTGAATTTGCGCCGGCACCGACACGACGTTTGACTGCAAACGTTTCGGCAAATGTACAACTCGGGATTCGTCCAGAAGATATCGAGGTATTGCCGAACGAATCGCCTACCGCCCACGCCACCGTTGTGGTAAGAGAACCGTTGGGGAGCGACCTGTTCCTCACGTTGGAGTTAGAGGGTGTAACTTTCAAGGCGCGAACTCATCCGGACGGACGTATGGATCGCGGTGATAGCGTACCCATCCGTTTTCAGCCAACCAAGGTGCATCTGTTTGACAAAACTACAGGGGCAACGCTATTTGAATCCAAGCAGTGAAACCGCTGAGCCCACTCTAGGGAATGTCAAGTGGGATTGTCGCCAAAAACGCCGCTTCTGTTTGCTGATTATGCCGTTGTGCGGCGACGATAGAGCCGTAGATATTGCCGAAATAGAAGATTCCTCCAATTGTGCCAAGCGTCCAACCCTTGCGAGACGACAGACCATTCTCAGCAAATCCATCGTAAGCAGTCCATCCCAATACCCCTAGCAGGAAAACGGTGATTAGTGCATCGTTGGACCGTCCAACATAGAGTCTGCCGCTGCCGGGTAGAGCGGTGGATAGGAATCCCGCTAGCAGCGGGCTTTTAGACGGTAGATTGCTTCCCCTCTCAGCGTAACCTCTGTACACTGAAAATCGATGGCTAGCAGCCTCCGGCATCCCGTGCAAGTCAAACTGATCGAAGTGTTGAATAGCACGCTCCCACCGCTTCTGCATCAACTGGTTCATGCCGATTAGCAGCTGCGATTTCCAACGATAGTCGTCCCCTTGAAATAGATTTTGCGATCCCTGGAGAAAATGGATAGATTCGTCGTACTGCCCTATCAACAAGTAGGTTGCGCCTAGCTCATATCGGACCAGATTGGAATCGGGCTGTGCTTGGAGGAATTGAAGGGCACGGTCAGGCTGACCGCCCAAACGATAGCTCTCAACGATTCGGCGCAGGACCTCATTACCCAGAGCCGTTGGCTGAACAAAAAGGTAACGTTGATATTCACCCGCTGCCCGGAGATAGTCGCCTTGCGCGTAGAGGTAATCTGCAAATTTGCGGATATTTGTAGGCTGATAATAATCGGTTGGTGGATTGTCTGCAAATGCTATGGAACAAAGCGTAACGAGGACAATGGCGTGACAGCGAATCATTTTGTCAACGCCTCCTGCGAGTATGCTTCAACGGGATCAAGATACTTGCCACTCGCTTCATCAAAAGGGTAGTGCGTGTGCAGCATGATGCCGTTATCGCGCAGCAGACGGTCAGCGGTCAGCAGTGTGCCGCGGAAGAAGCCGTATCTTTGGATTGCTCCCATCCCGAATCGGGAGCAACTTGGCGAGAAGTTGCAGGCAGGTAGGTCTTGCGTCGAAATATATTTTTGGTACAGACGAATAACCCCAGTCGAAAATAGACGGATTGGCGTAGATTCTCTGGGATTGAATGGAATCGGTTCCCCCTTTTGATGTGAGATTTGGATTGGATTCACACGTAGGATAAAAGTGAGGTCCGCAGCTTCCTCCTGTGTGGACGCCCAGCCCCACGACGAAGCGCACAGAGTTAGAATGATCCAGATACCGAGTGAACGATTTATCATTTGCTCTCCTTGATTTTCACGCCTTTGGGACCCTTAGGCTTTCTAACCGGAATTTTCCGTGGCCGTCACGTTTCATGATATTTACATCAGTGGCGTCCGGATGACTGTTTCCAGAACGTGAGCGCGTGGGGATTGCGAAACGAGAAACAGGATTAAATCCGCGACCTCTTCTGGCAAAGTTAGATGCTCGATGACATCGTCCGGGTGATTATCTCGGCGCATCTTGGTGTCGACGGGCCCCGGACACACGACGCTCGCTTTGACACCGTGCGGCCGTCCTTCGTTATTCGTGGTCTCAGTAAAGCCGACAACACCAAATTTGGAAGCACAGTACGCCCCACCGTTGGGGTGCCCACGTTTGCCGGAGACTGATGAGACATTGACGATGTGTCCAGACTTCCGCTCGCACATGTGACTGAATACTGCCTGCGTACAGAGGAAAACGCCTTTGAGGTTAACGGCGATGTTGAGATCCCAATCTTCCTCACGAATCTTGGGGATTGGGTTGTGGATGGCAACGCCGGCATTGCTGACGAGAATATCGACCTTGCCGAATCGGTCGAGCGTCTGCTTCACCATCGCGTCCACCTGTGATTTTTGCGTCACATCGGTTGCTATTGCGCTGGCTTGGCGACCGAGTGCTGAAACTTCGCTTGCGACGGCTTCAATCTCTGAGAGCGTTCGTGCCGAAAGCACTATATCTGCCCCTTCCTGTGCAAAAGCAAGCGCAGTTGATCTACCGATTCCGCGTCCGCCTCCGGTAATAATTGCAACTTGGTTTTCGAGTTTCATTGGGTTGACTTTCCCTTCAGTTGGTGAAAATATGCCTCGGTTGGGTTGATTCTATTTGCCGGTCTCAACAGCGTGTTCTTCGATGTAATCGAAATTGATATCGTAGCCTAGTCCTGGTCCCTGTGGCAGATGGACGTATCCCTCGTCGTCCATAAAGTCAATCTTGGAATCCAGCCACGGTTCGATTTCATCGTAGTCGATAAACGGGTGGAGGAGCCCCCGCTCGTAGAATTCGCCGGGGATACCCATTGCCCCTAATACTTGGAGATTTCCCGCTCCGCCGCCGTGTACCTCCATCGCCATACCAAACGACTCTGCTAGATGCACGGTCTTCATCAACGGCGTAATCCCTCCCACATCCCCCACACCGCCTCGCAGGATGTCCGCAGCGCCACGCAGAATCCATTCTGCTCTAGTGTACATCTTTCCTTCAGCGGTTTCGGGTCCGACAACCGGGATGTCCAACTGATCTGCCAGCCACACATAGGAAGAGGTGCTATGTTCGTCCATCGGCTCCTCAAACCAGTAGTAGTTGAGTTTCTCAAGTTCCCTACCGATATATAGTGCCTGCTCCCGACTATAGTAATGGTAGCAGTCCAGCATCAGGGGAATATCATCACCGACCGCCTCTCGCACGGCGGCGCACGCTTTGACATCCATTTTGGGGTCGGGCGCCCATGGAATGGGTGGCATCCAGGTGTGTAGCTTGATCGCCTTGTAGCCACGCTGTATACACCACTCGGCGAACCGGGCGTAGTCATCTGGGCTGCTGAGGCCTGCTGGTTCTTGGTCACCGCACATGGTGCTGGCGTAGGCGAGGACTTTGTCTCGATAGCCGCCTAGCAGCTTGTAGACTGGCTGATCTAAGCATCGACCCGCCAGGTCCCAGAGTGCCATGTCTGCTACACCGATTACACTATCTGTAAGGTTTCGATGGATGCGCTGCCAGTGCTTGAGCCGTTGCCAGAGTTTTTCGCGATAGAACGGGTCCTCTCCAATCAACGCGGGTTTGAAGATCTGCTCCACGATGGCGGGGCTGCCGCCAAAGGCGTGCCCCTCCAGACCTTCATCGGTGACAATCGTGAGCAGCGTTTGAGTTGCATCATGTTCAGGGCCAGGATGGCCGTGACCCTCGGAATCTCTGACATGGTTCGTCTTATATTTGAACGTTTGGGTTCTTACGTCTACAATCTTCATTATCGTTTGCCTTTTTCATTTTATGTATCACATTTTACTTACGCAGTTTCTGAATCATCCCAAACAGATTTTGGAGACAAATCCGAGACGCTTCCTCCCCCGCTTCGGAGAATGCAGTTCCGCCCGGACGGTTGAGCAGGGCATCATCAATTTTTGAGGCCGGGCGCCAATGCGTTTCGAGGCAGAGATGTCCCTCGTAGCCGTCATCAACAAACGCCTGAAGCTGTCCCTGCCAGTCAACCACACCTTCACCGACCGGGACCGATTCCAGCCTGCCTGTTTCGGGGTTTTTGCCGGCATCCTTCAGATGAGCGTGCACCATCAGCGGCTTAATTCTATCATAGGCATCGGGATAGGGCTGTTCGCCGCCTTCCGCGTGGGCTTCGTTTGCGGGGTCCCAGATAGCGCGGATGTTGGGAGAACCGATTTCGCGGATAAATCGCTCTGTCAGCTTGACGGTTGATAGGGAGGTTGAGGCTTCGTTTTCCATCCCCAAGATTATTCCCTCTCCACTTGCCATCCGTACCGGTTCGTCATACGCCCTGATAATCTCGCCCCACCGTTCTTCGACGTTATCCGTTTTCCAAAAAACGAAAGTGCGGATCAGGTTGATATCAAACGCTTTTGCTACCTCGATGCATCGCTTAAGGATTCCAAGATGTTCCTCGCGTTCCTCCGCGTTGTCGATATCACACTTGAAAAACGGCGAGGCGATTCCGACAATTTGAACTCCCGTTCCATCAAGGATTCGCTTCATCTCGTCGATATCGTCCTCTGTTAATTCCTGTGGCGGTTTATCCCACACAGATCGGATCTCAATTGAGTCAAGATTTAGCTCCTTTGCAACGTTGACGACCGTTTGAAAATCTTGTGATATTTCATCACCAATAACGCCAATCTTAAACATTAGGTTCTCCTTAGTTAACGATATGAATGCTCTCCATCGGGGAAGGTTCCTTGTTGGACTTCTAGCTTATAGTGCGTCACAGCCCGGTGGATTTCCTTCCGCATGTTTGCGTACTGTTTGGCAAATGCCGGTGTGAATCGGTCAAAGAGGCCAAGTATATCGTGGAGCACCAATACCTGCCCATCACAGCCTGCTCCGGCCCCAATGCCGATTGTCGGAATCCGCAGCGATAGCGTAATTTTTTTACCTAGTTTCTCTGGAATAGATTCAAGGACAATTGCGAAGCACCCGGCAGCTTCAAGAGCTTTCGCGTCATCAGCAATGAGCAAGGCTTCGGATCGTTTGCGTCCGTGTACCCGAAATTTCTCACTCGTTTGTGGCAGCAACCCAACGTGCCCCATTACCGGAATGCCCTCATCGGCAATAGCTTTTACTATCTCCGGTTTGTTGCCCTCAAATTTGACCGTATCAGCACCTGCCTCACAAAGCGCGCGTGCGTTTTTGGCCGCCTGTTCCGGCGTTTCATAGGCTCGATGTGGCAGATCGGCAACTAGTAAGCATACTGTATTGGCTCGTGCTACAATTCGGGTGTGGTGGAGCATATCCGCCATCGTCACCGACCGCGTATCTTCGTATCCCAAAACGACCATCCCGAGCGAATCACCAACAAGAATAATGTCGATATCAGCATCGTTGAGGATACGGGCGGTGGGGTAATCGTACGCCGTCAGCATCGCAATTTTTTGTCTATTCTGTTTCATTGACTGAACGACATCAACTGTTTTTTTCATTTTTCTTTCACGGTCTTGATTCGGCTGTTATCAAGGTTTTTATTTTTAGAGCTCAAAGACACACTCCATCAACGCCCACCACTCCTCCGGCTTCCTTTCAGGCACCGGTTCTTGATAGGTCCGCATGAGTTCATCCCACTCACGACAGCGTGGGTGCTGTTCTAGATACCGTGGGAAATCCGTTTCAACGTCGAAATCATCAACGGTTTCCATCGCCATAAACATCCGGCGACCGAGTAGATAAATATTCATCCTCGTGATACCAATTGTGTGCAGGCTTTCTAGGACTTCGGGCCACACATTGCTGTGATATTCTTTATATTTTTCGATAATCTCTGGATCGTCTTTTAGATTGATTGCCAAACCGAAATGCTTCATTCCTGTCTCCTTCATTGGGGAAATGGATCTGTCGCTGTGCGAAGTCTCCGCATAATTATCACTGAATTATCGCGATCTGTCAATAGCAAATTTCATGAGTCGAGTTTTCTGTTGACATGAAATCACGTGGTAAGTATAATGCAGTGGATTGTGAGGCATGGTGAAATGGTTAGAACGGGAGCGGTGAGCGTTGATAAATCTGTATTGGCACGGAGGTAACTATGTCGAAAAAGCAGAAGAAGAAAGCAGCTAAAAAGCGGCGAGATCAACAGGTTGAGAAGGATATCATCAGGATTCCGCCAACGGATACCCCCATAGAAGAACGCAAGAAATTGAAGCGCAAATTCTATGAAAAAGAGCTAGATCGACTTCAAAGGGAGTTAATCAGATTACAAGAACATATCATAGACAAAGGCTTGAAGGTAGTTGTAATTTTTGAAGGTCGGGACACCGCAGGCAAAGGGGGAACGATTCAGCGTGTTACGGAACGACTGAATACACGGATGTGCCGCGTCGTCGCGTTGGGCACCCCAACCGAACGTGAAAAGACGCAATGGTATTTTCAACGCTATGTTTCCCATCTGCCGGCCGCCGGTGAAATAGTGATTTTTGACCGAAGTTGGTACAATCGCGCCGGTGTGGAGCGGGTGATGGGTTTTTGCAGTGAGGAAGAATACTATGAATTTTTACGCTCATGCCCGATATTTGAGCGGATGTTGGTGCGTTCCGGGATTATTCTGATCAAGTATTGGCTATCCGTAGATGCTGAAGAGCAGGAACGTCGTTTCAAGCGGCGAATTAAAAATCCGACCAAGCGTTGGAAGCTTAGCAAGATAGATTTGGAATCTCGTAGAAGATGGATAGATTATTCTCGAGCCAAAGATGAGATGTTTAAGTATACAGACATCAAGCAAGCCCCTTGGTATGTAATTGATGCCCACGACAAAAAGCGCGCGCGTCTCAACTGCATTCATCACTTACTGAGTCAAATTACTTATGAAGTCCTACCCCATGATACGATAGTGCTGCCGCCACTCCAAGAAGATATCGGATATGTCCGCCCCCCCATGACAGACCAAACCTTTGTGCCGGAAATGTATCCATAGGGATGTTTGGTCTTTCTTATAGGTGCCGTTTAACTCAACCTACACCACTTCTCGACATCCCTCCGACCGCGCCGAGAGCCTATAATCGTGATGTTATGGAGCATTCAAAGCAGCTTGGATAGAGACATCCAAATCACACCCGTAGTTAGGTAGTGGATTTGTCAATTCACTCCGAGCAATGATACGCTCCCAGCCATGCGGTTTGCAACCTCCTCACGAGCGGCAATTTGCGTCATAAATGTTTACCTAATATATGTTTTGTATACCATATATAGTTATTTATCCATAAAAGAGTGCTATATATTGTAGGACTCTTAATTTTTTGTAACTTTTGTACAACTGTTGACGTTTCGTATGACGACCTTACCGATATGAACCCGTATTTATCTCATTGTATTACCTAAGGAGAGCTCAATGCCTAAACATCATACTTATGTCGCCACCTGTATAAAAGAGGCGCCGCTCCAGTGGGGAATCGAACTTGAGGCATTAGACAATCCAGTACCGTCCAAAATCGTGCGGTTTCCAAATTTGGCGCAGCCCCTTACCCAGACCCCGTATTTTCAGTCCGATTGCGATCCAATAGCCTATTTTCGGCAGCTAGTCAAAGGTATGCCAGAGATGCTTCGAGACTATCATGAACGGACAGTCAGGCGGATTCAGGGAAAGATGGATCAATTGGAGGTTGGTGATTGTTGTTATGTCAAAGTTTCATACATTGATAGCAGAGGCGGTATTAGTCCCTATAAGTATAACATCGAGCTGAGCGACACTTCACCTCGCGAATCGCAGCATAACTGTTCAAACATAGCCGAGCCAAGGAATGCGGGGTTACCTTCTGCTGCACCGAGCATGGACAACCTCTACCCCCCTTTTATGGAGGAGATAGGGTCGAACTGGGCGGAATCCAGCGACCTCCCCCACGATGAGCAGTTGGATTCGCCGATTAACACCGACGTAAATCCACTTGAACTCATCACCCAGTTACATGAGGAGATTCAGGAACTGCAAGGAGATTTGGATCGGATTAAAGAAAAGATTGCGGACGCAGTGGTTCCAGCGTGTCAAGGTTTGGGTCAGGAGGTAGTAACGCGTTTAGCGCAAGCGGCGATGGACCGCACGGAAACTGAGGACATAGAGGGAGCTGCCCCAGCACTACCGGCGACAGAGGATAACGAACAGAAGGAAATACTCCTTAATTTAAACGAACAGTGTACAATTGAATACCTAATCAATCAGCAGATAGCGACGGAATCGCAGTTGAGAGATGTATGCCATATCCCCGATCCAGTCCACGTGATGAACCATTTGATAGAGAAGATGGAGCAGTCCAATTTCCCTTGGATTGCTGTGGAAGAAAGCGACGATGGAGAGCTCATTTATATATGGCAGGCTCCAGAATAAAGCGGCGTGAAACGTGTTTAGCCTACCTATCAGGTCTATTTGCGTTTTACACTATTCGCATAAATGTCGGCGATAATTGCATTTGTCTTTAAGCCCACCTCCCCCGTACATCGGATTGGTACACCAGTACGCATCTGATTGACGAGCGCTTCGATCAGTCCCGTGTGCATATACGGCAAAGGCGGTTGATCAAATGACTGGCTTTTATCCTTTGTTTGCAGCATTAGGTTGCCGCTGTTGAGCGGATTGCAGCGCAAACTCCCTTCCGTACCGTAGACTTCAACTTCGTCCACAGAAATACCAACGTTCCAATTTATATTTGCAACGGCGTGTGTCCCATTTTCAAAGCGTAAGGTAAAGGCAGCAGAATCATCAACCGGATAGGGCAAGTGCACGTTTTCTGCGTATCCGCACACAGCATCCACTTCGCCCAATAGGTACATCAGCAGATCGATTCGGTGACTTCCTAGATCCATCAAGACTCCCCCACCACTAATCTTCGGATCGGTGCGCCACGCCCCCCACTCATGATTGGTTGGATCATAAGAAGCGGTATGATTGACCCGTGCTAGCACAATCTCCCCAATTGCACCCGCTTGCATCAATTCTTTCATTTTTACGAGATTCGGGAAAAAGGGTCGGTAGTAGGCAATTGTGAGAGAGACGTTGTTCTCACGGCAAGCATCGACCATCCGCTGGCACTCGGCGACATTCAACCCCATCGGTTTTTCACAGAGAATATGTTTCCCTGCCTCTGCGGCGAGAATCGTCTGCTCGCAATGCAGATATGGCGGTGTTGCGATATAGACTGCGTTAATCTCGTCATCCGCTAGCAGCCCTTCAACCGTGTGATAAGCGCGTTTTGCGTCGTGTCTTGCTGCGAATCCTTCCGCCTTCTCTCTATCACGGCGCATGACTGCAATTAGTTCAGAATCTTTAACCGTATAGAGCGGGGGGCCACCTTTATATTCTGCCACATCCCCACAACCGAGTATACCCCATCGTAGTAATGCCATATTTTTCCCTTAGTAAATTATGGTAGATTTTAGAACTACTTGAACACTGTGAACGAGCGAGGCCAGGACGTTGTGCACGGAGTTACGGCACACGGAGTGTGCCTACTACTTTTCATGTTTGCTTATTTGTCTAATTCACCATAAATAGTTTTTACAGCTGTAGCCGTCTCAACCAATTTTGAACGCGGAGTTGCAGAAACGCCTGCGCCCGACCTGACCAGAGATAATCAAGTGTCAACCCTCGGAAAATCGGCATGGGACTCATCTGAATCCGTAGGTCTTCGGTGAAAGCCTCAAGCGATTGATTGCCCAACCCATGCGCCAATCGGTTTAATAGGGTCGCCGCATCGGCAATGTCTCTGACAGCGTCCTGCGTTTTCGCGAGGGTATTGAGTTCTGCCACTGTATTTTCCAGATCTTGTTCCTGCCGGTCGTTCCACCACCGGTCAAGGGACCCCATCGCTGCAGCAAAGTGGCTGCCATCATCTCGAAATTCTTCTCGCCGGTACGGATTACAAATATACTCGCCAAGTCCTGCGAGGATAGTTTCCGTCGGCTGCGTTGGATTCAATTGTCTACGAAAAAAGTAGTAATCCCCCGGATACTGCGTATAAGGCGTTAAGCGATAAGCGAGCGAAGCAGTGTGTTTTTCCTCAAGCCCTCTTTCGAGCCACGCATCAATCTGTGTTAATTTGGGTTCCGGCAAGATGTTATTTGACTCAAATCCGCCCTCCGGGTCAAGGAAGAACGCAAGCGGCAAAGGGACCAATCCATGCTCACGCATGATGTCAATCGTTTCATATTCGACACTCCTAACGATCACCGCGCTTCCTTCGGGGAGTTCTGCTGCAATTCGATGGCGTAGATTTGAGTGGGGTGCAAAACCGTTTCGTCCGGCTTCGATATGTTCAATCCACCAAGGGCAAGCCGTGATTGATGCTCTGCCGTCGATGGCCGTAGACAGCGTGTGCAGAGCGCTCAACATGACCCGGAGGTAGTCCCGGCACTCGGAACAGATACAGGCGCCTGGATCCGCGAACCAGAGAACGAAGCTGTCCGCCACGTCCGCAAAGGTATCGATTAGGTATTCCTGATACGGTAAGATGCGTTCTTTCCCGCGTTGCCAGCAGAGGGTGATGCCGGTGTAGTTGACATCTTCGGCTCGTAGTTCGGGGTAGCGCAGCCATGTGGAAGGCGGCACGGTCCCGCTCGAAAAGCCGACATGGGTTTCCATGCCCATTACACGGGCATACGCGAGCGCGTCACGCCAGACCTGATAACGCCACGCATTGGCAGCCAGCTCCGGCTCGTCCGGGTGGTAATACTGTGTGGGCCAGATATAGAGCTTCAACAGATTGCAGCCCGCTGCATTAAGCAGTTCAATATACCATTTCCAATCGTCAAGCCCCCAAGTATCTGTTGTCAACGGCGCGATGTTCCACGGGATGCTTGAAGCGTACACGCCTCGTATTGTGTACGGCGTATCATCGTCAGCGAAATTGCGAACCATCCGAAACTGGACATTGTCGCCG
Organism: Candidatus Poribacteria bacterium; assembly: GCA_022822785.1. Taxonomy (GTDB): domain Bacteria; phylum Poribacteria; class WGA-4E; order WGA-4E; family PCPOR2b; genus PCPOR2b. The sequence continues at coordinate 27,405 of JAJEAL010000087.1, read as the reverse complement.
GTTCTTCCGACGAGGCGATACCCCTGCTTGGCATACACCCGAAGCGCGCGATAGTTCTCCCGATAACAGGTCAACGCGAGTCCCTGCTCCCCACGCTCACGGGCAACCCCTTCGATCCGTCCCATCAGTTTTTGACCGATGCCTCTGTTGTGAAAAGCATCGACAATCCCAATGCCCAAACTTGGATAACTATCTCCATCTCCGCCACGGTACCAGACATGCCCGACCAACTGTTCGTCGCTAAACGCGCCGATATGGACGCAGCTGGAATTGTGAAGTTCTTCTGCAATCTTAGCGACCGCATCTTGATCAAAGGGGTACGGGTGATAGAAATAGCGGCTTGCCTCGGACAGTCCATCAAAGAAAGTCGCAATCTTGGGGATATCAGCGTCAGTAAGGGTGCGGATAGCTAGATTTGTTGTGTTGTCGCCCATAATGCCCTCTCTCGTGGGCAGAGAAACACCTGCAATTTAGTCCGAAATTCTGCCTGTTGCACGCAGCAGCGTTTCCTGTACGAGCAGCTCATGCGACATCGGTCGATCCGGCGGCTGCTTCTCCTCGATAGTTGCCACAAAAGCTTCTAATTCGAGTTCATAGGTTCTACCACGACCCTCCCCGTCTATCTTCACAAACTGCTCACCTTCTTGGTAACCATCTTTTGCTTCTGCTAGACAGAGGCGGATTTGCAGACCGGGTTCAAAGGGTTCGACAATGATGGCACTTCCCTGACTACCATAAACCTCAAAGCGGCGCGCTGCCGGTTGTGTCTCCATTGCGGCGATGTCGATAAAAGCGAGGGCATTTTCAAACTCGAAGACCCCCAAGGTATTATCCTGAAACGCTGGCACTGCACCGGTATCGTTCCGCAAAAACGAAGTCACGTTTACCGGACGCCCCAAAATCCAGACCACTTGATCGAGCATGTGGCCACCCAAATCGAAGAAGATACCCCCATGATGCGTGTCGCTGATCCGAGTGCGGGCTTCTTCGGTGATATTCGTGGACATATGGGCACGTACCGCAAAAATATCGCCCAAAAAACCTGACTTCGCCCAGCTAGCAACCTGCTTGAAAGCTGAATGATAACGCAGCATATAGCCTATCTGAATGAGGAGTCCTTTTTCCTCCGCCGCCGCGACAACTCGCTGCCACTGTGTCCAGTTATCGCCGGCGGGTTTGTCGTACCAGACATGCTTGCCAGCGGCGACGATCTCTTCGGTCTGATCAAGGCTTTCCGCGTTAAGTCCCTCAGAAGCAATCGCCACAATGCTCTCATCCTCCAACATCTCGCTCTTGTCGTCGAACCAGTGTACGCCTGCAAAAGCACCGCCCGATCCTTCAAGTGCAGCACGTTGTTGCGGATCAGGTTCAAAAACGCCAGCGATTTCGACATCATCATTTAGCTGCATCGCCTGCAATTTGCCGGAGGCGTGTCCATGTTTGGTTCCATACTGAGCCATTCGTATTTTTGCCATTCTGCGCTCCAAAGTTTTCGTTAGGATTTCATCCCGACTCAACCGGGGTTTATAACCATTTATCCAAAAGGTTGATGTGCTCTAACTATACTCGGAAATCAGCACTGTGTCAAGTGCTTTGAGTCCATTGAGTCGGTGGTAGGAATTCCCGCTTGTGCACGATGTCATGATGGGGTATCATAGATGGTGTTGATCAAGGTTCGTCAAGATTCCATTATGTACGGGTTAAAGTTATTTCACACGATTGGGGGCACATTTTATGCAGAACTCTTCAAACTACGGCACCATCCTTATTGTCATCGATGGCTGCCGTCCTGACGGCATCCAACAGGCGAACACACCGAATATCGATACCCTGATTGCACGTGGGGCTTATACTTTCAACGCCCAGAGCGTTGTTCCATCTTCCACGTTACCGTGCCACACTTCGATGTTTCGCGGCGTAACCCCATCACGACACGGTATCACGACCAACACATGGGTGCCGATGGTGCGCCCGGTGCCGAGTATCGTTGAGGCTGCTCACGCACTGAAGAAGAAGACGGCGTTCATCTATAACTGGGAGCAGCTTCGGGATCTGGCGGCGCCGGGTTCGCTCGATTTTTCCTATTTTAGGGAGAACCTTGACGATCTGGAGGGTGACCTAACGATAGCGGAGGTTGCAGCGGAACACCTGACTGCTGAACAACCGGATTTCTGCTTTGTCTATTTGGGCGTGGTGGATATTGTAGGACATCGACATGCCTGGATGTCTGAGGAATATATTGAACAGATTGGTATTGCGGACCGGGCAATCGGGATTTTACTCGAAGCACTCGAAAAGGCAAATCTCTTGGAAGGTTACTTTATCCTCGTTCAGAGCGATCACGGCGGGCACGGAAAGAGTCACGGGACAGATATGCCGGAAGATTTGACGATTCCGTGGATTGCGGCCGGTCCCAAAATTAATCAGACGGGCGAAATCAAAGGACCAGTGCGTATCTTTGACACGGCGCCGACGCTCGCTCACGTTCTGGATGTGCCCATGTCGGAGGATTGGGAAGGGCAGCCAATTATGCAGATTTTTTGATTATGGTGTTAAAAGGAATTTTTGATAATCTAAGTTTCTAGTTGCAAACCCTGCTCGGCTCCGACTTCGCCGAGAGTCCAAGACTTGGATAGGCATATCCAAGCCATCTTTGCATGTATGCAGTGGATTTGGCAATCCACTGCGAGCAGCGTTGACTCAACTTAACTCCCATTTCTTGGGTTCGCAATGCTTTTTATAAGTAGCAGCTTGCGTTATTATATGTTAATCAGCGGTTCCCTCAAACGCTAGTACACGCAGCGGAATGGCATCCGTTCCAAGAACAGGCAACGGTTGTGCAAAGACGTATACACGGCCTTCACGGAGATCTTCCAAATGAGCGAGGCTTTCGATTAACGGAATTCCCCGGTCAAATAGGATGTGGTGGTTAATCAGTTCGCGGCTGCTCGGCACCTCAAGTCCGGGGCTGTCGATGCCGAGCAGTTTTATCCCCGTATCTACCAACCAACGAAGCGCTGAAGGCGTGGGATAGGGCGGCCCCCCGCCTTCCGCTACAGCACGACGATCCCAACCGAAATAGATAAAGGCGATGTCACCCGCCCGGATACCTCCGGCTTGTGCTGCTGCTTCCTCAAGGCGTGGACGCTCAATAGGCATTGACCACGGCACATCGCTGAGGTCCAAGATGACCGCCTCACCGAAGAACTGCTCCACCGGCAGTTCACCGACCGCGGCACCGTTTTTGACTGCGTGCAAGGGCGCCTCGACGTGGGTGCCCGCATGACCGCTCATCCCAATCTGTGTGACCACATACCAGCGACCTGACGCTGGAGCGGTTTCGGGATCGGTGACGATGCTGTCGATCTGCGTCTCGTATTGAACCCACGGATGTCCCCCCTCACTCGGAATCAGTGGACGTGAAAGATCGACGATGCGGCTGTAATGGAAAGTCGGTGCTGTCATTTTTTCTCCTCTGCTTCCCGAGCGAATCGCTTGAGTGTTGCCGCGGCTTCTGCAGGCGAATCGTAAGCGGGCAGTTCGCCGGTCTGCGTCACGGGTCCATAGTATCCTGCCTCACACAACACGCGTAGATAGGCTGCGTGCTCAGCTGGCGTTGTTTCGGGTCGTCCTCGTCCCGGCTCGGCGATATGTGCGTGGATTAGGTATGGGCCCGCCGCTGCGAGTGCGTCGAATGGTTCGTCGTTCAGCTGCATGTGGAAGAAATCCGCCATCAACTGGATGCCGGGACGGTTGACCTCCCGAACCATCTCAATCCCCTCTGGAACTGTATTGATGAGATTCGCATCGTCATAGTTATACGGTTCAAGGGCGACCTGTACCCCGCGTGGTTCGCCCAAGTCGGCGCACATCTGGAGGAAATCATTTACCTGCTCCAATGCGCGGTCGCGGGAAAATCCGTCGGGCACAAAGCGGGATCCGCCGCTACCGTAGCCGATAACTGGAACTCCAGCCTGCTGCATTGCGTCGAAAAGACGTGTCACATAGTCGCGCGTCCCTACGTCGTCAATATGGGGTCCAACCACTTTTGACCGAGCCAAAAAACCGCACATTGCAGTAACCGGCACGGGTGCCCTCCGAATTTGCTCAAGTGCCTCCTGTTCGATAGTTCCAGCGTCCTCATCAATTCCGAGGAGGCCGGGTGCGATTTCAGCGTAATCATAGCCCCATGCCGCTACATCCTCCAGTTGGTCTAGGCTTCCGATGAGAAGTCCAATCTGCATTCCGGCGGCCTGTGTCTTTTCGTTGTCCATAATCCCACCCCTTTTATAAATTTCTTGAGTAAAACGTTAAGCTCTGTTAAACTACTGAATTAATGCTTAACTTCGAGGTGATTATAACACGATTCAACGCTAGAAAGGATCAGAAATATGCCGACAGATCTTGCACATCATATCCAAGCGACCCCTCTGGTTGACACGCATGAACACCTGCGAAAAGAGCCGGAGTGGTTGGCAGATGGTCCCGATATTTTACAAGACCTCTTTGGAAATTATGTTCCCGCAGACCTCAACACGGCGGGGGCATCACCGGAGGCGATGCAACGTTTGATGGATGCGTCGGACCCGGATATTGCTGGACGTTTTAAGGGGATTCAGGAAGCGTGGGAAGCGACCCAGTTCACCGGATATGGTGAGGCGGTGCGCCTCATTGCGGAGCACGTCTACGGAATTGACGACCTCACTGGAGAAGCCTTAGAGTCAGTGGGAGAGAAAATTAAAACCCTACGCAAGCCCGGTGAGCGTTATCGTCTGCTGCACGATGTAGCAAACCTCGACCATGTACAGACTGACGATTTCTGTTGGCCCTGTTTGCCTGATCATTCTGGTCTGGACTTCTTTCTCTACGACCTTTCATGGGCTGGGTTTTGTAATGGGCAGATTGACACGGAGCAGATTCACGCTGAGACGGGTGTCGAAGTGAAAGATCTCCGGACGCTTCAACAGGGGATGGAGGCAATTTTTGAGAAGTATGCGCCGTGCGCGATTGCGGTAAAAGCACAGCATGCCTATAACCGGACCCTCAATTGGATTGAACGGAACGATGTTGAGGCATCGGCTGCGCTCTCCCAAGTGTTAAACCAACCCGCGGCGGAGCTCGATGTTGACACCTATCTCTGTTTGGGCGATTGGTGTTGGGCACGTGGGGTCGAATTGTCGATTAAACACAATCTTCCGTTCAAGATTCACACAGGCTACTACGCGGGAAACGATCGGATGCCGGTGCATCGGATTCCTGCTGGGAATATGTGTGAACTTTTTGCTCGCTACTTGGATGCCAAGTTTGTCCTGATGCACATTGCTTATCCGTATAACGATGAGCTTGTCGCCCTAGCGAAGCATTATCGTAACATCTGGGTCGATCTGTGTTGGGCGTGGAGTATAGATCCGTATAGCTCCCGTGATTTTTTGCGTCGGTTCATCCACGCGGTGCCGTCGAATAAAATCTTCGCCTTTGGTGGGGACACCGGCTGGCCCACCAGCTCCATGGCTTACGCAATTCAAGCGCGTAACGAGATTCGTCGTGCACTTGAGGGAGAAATTGCGGATGGTTACATGACCGAAAAACAGGCGATGCAGATTGCCACACGCTTGATGCGCGACAATCAGTTCGCTTGCTTTGATGTGGACGGCACACGCGCGAATATTCGTGCGGCTGCCTAATGTCAATTACGAAGGGCAGGTAGTTAAAATGGATGGGGTTAGCCACCCCCGCTCGACTCCGATACGATTGTCCCTTCAATAGCGTTCAGAAATTCGATAGCTTCATTGGTCGCTGGCTGTCCGCGCTGAAATTTGGATTGGTACTCTCTGAGGACCTGATTTAGTTGTATCAGATCTGTCCGCCGATCTACAGTTGCTTGCCGAACACGATTAAATCGATTACGGATTTCTTCGTCGGAGACACCATCCGGTTTCCGCAGCCAGTTACCATCCGGAGCTTTCATCAACAGATGTGCTTCGACAGCGTCCAAGGCACGCTCTGCCATCCAATGTTGCGCGCCTTCAGTCCCGCCCAATCGTTGATAGAGCAATCCCCCGACCGCGGCAACGATTATCCCAATAGCTAGCCCGGCCGTCACAACGCGCCGATAACAGCCCTTCCTCTGCGCCATATATCACAGCTTCCCCCCACGGATTGTTAAGTCCGCTTGCAATTTCTGGTTGGCAATAATCATCGTGCGGTGTGTATCGAAAAGCTCAAATTCGCCCTCGATGAGATCAAAAACAGCGACATCAGCGATTGTTCCAACTTCGAGGTGACCGAGCTCCTCCTCACGTCCAACTGCTTTTGCTGCGGCAACTGTCGATTTTTCGATGACCTCCTCAAGTGAGAGTCCAAGCGTTAAGAATTTTGATAGCGTGGTCGGTAGGTCGTAGACAGGTCCGTTGATATTGCCGGAGTGCAGATCAGTACTGATGACATCGGAAAGGAATCCTTGTTCCATTGCGCGTTGAGCGACCTCATAGTTAAAGCTCCCGCCCCCATGTCCGACATCGAAGATAACTCCATCGTTGCGGGCAGACCACGCTTCGGGGATAACCCGTCCTTTATCATCAATGATACAGTCGCCGTTTCCTTGAAAGCAGTGTGTGACAATATCGCCGGGGCGCAATAGTTTTAGCACATCGGGAAGTGGGACCCCGGTCCCGATATGTACCATGACCGCTGTATCGGCCCGCTCAGCGGCTTCGATTGCGAGTTTCAGCGGCTCAACGCCATTATCGCCGACCTGAAATTTGCCCTGACGCACCTTCACACCGACGGTGATGTCACGATTCTGCATGATAGTGTCGGCGACCCTTCCCGGCTGTGCGTATTCAAGTTCCCGCATCTCGCCAACTGGTCCATAAACAAGACCGATACCAGAAATATGGACATAGGTGAGTATGTGTGTTTGCGCCGGTTGGACAATATAGTCCCGAAAACCGGGGAATGTCGCCCATCCCGGACTCCCGGCATCAACGATTGTCGTGACACCGGTCGTGGTACAGACTGGATCGGCTTTAACTCCCCATGTCGTGACACCGTCGTAGACATGGGCATGGATGTCCACCAAGCCGGGTGTGACATATTTTCCATCGACGAAGACGGTTTGCGTCGCCTCTCTTGCAGAAATATTTTCCTCAATTGCTGCAATCTTTCCATCAAGGATTGCGACGTCACGCAGGTCATGCAATTTCTGCGCGGGATCGACAACAGTTCCACCTTTAAGTAGTATGTCGTATTTCATGTAAGATTATTCCTCCTATACCCCTCGTTTATCGCCCCAAATATCAACGTGCACCCGTGGTGAATAACGATAGCCGTGTTCTTTACAGATGTCCACAAGCCACTCCTGTTTAAGCGTCAATTCTTCGGGGGTTATGCCTTGTGGCATCAGCACAATGGTCTCTGCAGAAATCGGGATTTCTGCCTGTAGTGTTTGAATTTCTTCGATATCTGCCGGCTGATCAACAACAAACTTGACTTGGCACTCGTACCGGTCAAGAAATTGCCGGATAACATCAGGCCGGATGCGTCCTCGGTCGTGTCTAGCAAAATAGCGATTGTCGCTGGGCGGATTGGAGTTTTGCAGTTTGGGGCTCATGGAGATGAGGTGTGCCGCTACAGGTGCAAAAACGGTCGCGTTGGTCTCAATGGTGATATGATGCCCACGTGCATCGAGTTCTCGACAGAGCTCGGTCAACTCCTTCACTTGGATGAACGGTTCACCCCCTGTGATGACGACATGCTTGCAATCGTACTTTGTGATCGCCTCAACTGCTTGTGTAAGGGTGATGTCCTTGTTCTCTGGATTCCAAGAGGTGTAAGCTGAATCGCACCAGTCGCACCTTAGATTGCAGTAGCTGGTTCGAAAGAAAACAGAGGGTACGCCAATCAGTTTGCCTTCGCCCTGAATTGTATGGAAAAATTCGCTGTATTTCATGGTCAGAACGATAAAGCCAATGTGAGTTGTTGGGGCGGGGTTGGGTGTCCCAGCTGATACCCCTTCTGGAGTTTGTCACCGTGCAGCCGGTTCCATTCTTTCTCAGCTGCTGCAAGGCGGGAGTCAAACGTTTTCTGAGTTTGCTGAAGGCTGCCGTCACGACGGCCGTAGCGACTGATGACAGCGTAGCAAGTGCCCGTCGACGATTCGGCAAGATAAAGATGATAAACCTTGTCCGACGGACCTTCTTGATAGTAGAGATGTGCAACCCGTCTTGAGAGGGTTGTTTCATCGAAGGGGAGGAAAATTGCCCCCTTCAACGGAAAATAGAGGGAGACATTCCAATCCCTATCCATACGGGATAGATAATTCGTATAAGCGAAGGGGCCCAACCGTTCTATCTCTGCTGCACAGAATTCGACCCGGTGCTCAGGGATTGAACAGAGTTCATCCAAAACGACAGGGAGCTTTCTTCTAAGCACTTCTGGTGTCTCTTGGATTGGGAAGTGTGCGACCTCTATCCCTACCGCTTGGGCGTCCTTCGAGAGCTGTAGCGTCCAATCTAAGAGGTTCGCTTGAGAAACGCCGGCGATGTATAACTCCAATCTCATCTGCCACTCTCCCTCTTCTAAGCAAGCTCATCGTTTCCCGTTAGGTTTCCCAAGGCAGTTTACCCATTGGTATATCTCAAGAGAGGAGTAGGGGAAGGCAACCTTGTTACTCGTTCTGAAACCCGGCACGTGAAAAAAGTTTGCCTTCTATATAATCCTTTCCCTACAACTCATCAGCGTGCAAAGCTAGACTGTTCCCTCAATGAGTTCAATCTGCACGTTATCGGGTCCTTTGATAAAGGCGATTGGCAAGCCGTTCGGCTTAGCATCTTCGATCTCGGCTCCCTTGGCTTCCATCTCAGCGAGAGCAGCATCGAGATCCTCTACCCCAAACGCGAGTTGATAAACGCCCCAGCGTGGATTTCCGCTGGTCGGTTCCACTTCCATATCACCAAATTTCGGTGAGAGGAAGATTTTTTCTCCTCCGATATCCATCCGAACAATTGGTAGTCCACGGACCTCTACTCGCTCCGTAACTGTGCCATCAAGCATCTTTTCGTAGTAAGCAACAGCGGCTTCAACATCTTCACAACGCACATGAACGTGATGAAATGTGTATCCCATTATTATATTCCTCCTGAAAGAGTGAAATGTTGTATCGGTCGAGGACTTTATCTCGACCTTATATCGGAATTATTATAGACCAAAAGCGGGACGGATGTAAATATAATTCTCTGCTGACGCTCAGAAATTCTCTCAAGTCGTTTCTGAATTTCAATACAGTTGGGGCTAAAACAGGGATTGGGCGTGTTGCAGATAACCTTGAACCCAAGGACGTATCCGTTCACTCATCCCGGCGAAATAGTATAGATCTAACCAGAGCGTCAGTCCACGAAGGAAAGCGAGCCGCAGGTGGGTGGGTAGCAGCCCCCGTTCAGTTTCAGACAGCGGACAGATGCGTTCGTAGGCACGCAGAAATATGGAGCGTTGATTCTGTGTCAAGGGGGTATCTTGGTAAACAGCGGGGAAGAAAATTAGTGCGTATCCCAAGTCATATAGGCGGGACGCAGGGCAAGCGGTATCCAAATCAAGGATTGCGCGAACACTGTCTCCATCGAACTTGAGATTTTGGGCGCGGTAATCGCCGTGTATGAGCCATTCTTGTTCGTATTCTGTATTATGTGCGGTACGGATAGTATCCCGTAGCATCTCGATCTCATGCGCCCATGAATCAATTTGGGTCGGTGGCACAGGGTCTCTTTCTACAACAGGTTGGAGATGCGATAAACGCGTTTTCAGTTGTGTAAAGTGCTCTGCCTCTAGGGGAGCGCCGGCGGGTTGACTTTCGGATTGAAATTGACGAAGTTGATAGTGTAGACGGCCGAGCATTTCTCCCGCTGCGCGCAGCTGGTCCAGATTCGTAACGTCATAGTCAGATCCTTCGATAAATTCTGAGAGCGCATAAACCGTTCCTGTTTCCAAAGGACCGTCGCACACACTGAACGTTTCTCCCCTGCGATTCAGCAGCAAGCAAGGAACGGGAAATCCTTCTTGGTGCAGAAAGTTTTGGACTGCATGCGTGAAGGTGATTCGCTGTAGGTCGGGTTGGGTGGGGGGCCGCCGGTCTCGCGCCGACCTATAGATTTTCAGGAACAGTGCCCCTCGGTTGGTCGCAAGGCGCATCGTTGTGCTCATTGCGCCGGTGCCGATTGGCGTTGTGGACGTTAGGGAGAGGTTATAGTTCCGACGGATGGAGGCCTGAATAGCAGTAGCAAGATCGGATAGCATAACAGGAAATATCCCACAGCATGGCCCCGACTGTGATTAACGTATTGAGGTCTCAACGCCCTAGACCCTTCAAGTTAGCAAATTAGCACGGTTTTTACAGGCTGTCTATAGTGTAGGCGTCTAGCAGTTTTTCGTCAATCTCCACACCAAATCCGGGGTTGTCACTCAGCGTGAAGAAGCCGTCACGGGGAGTCGGACGTAATTGACGATAAAGTTCATTTTCCGTGGATTTGCGCGACGGACCGAAGGTTTCCGCCCGACACGGCAGTGGCAAACAGGCAGTCAGGTGTAGTCCCCAAGGGGTGCCCCCCTGATGGAGCCACGTTGGAATCCCTTGCGCTGCGGCTTCGTTGGCAATTTTAAGGCACTCACCGAAGCCGCCTGCCCAGCTGATATCGGGTTGAATCATGTGGGCGGCTCTCCAGCGTAACAGTTCGCGGAATCCGTATCGGGTGAATTCATGTTCGCCGGAAACGATCCACGTGGAATCTACCTCTCGAACCAACCGCGCCATGCCCGCATAATCGTCTAACGGGATGGCTTCCTCAATCCATTTGAGATTAACATCGGCGGCAGCTTCAGCGAACCGCACCGTATAATCGACGTCCCATCGCAGATAGATGTCTACCATCAGTTCGACCTCTGACCCGACTTCCTGACGTGCTTCGCGGATAATTTCAAGGTTCTTGGCAAAACCGTCTTCTCCTTCTGCGAGCCCGTTTCGGAGCCCCGGCTTACAGGCAGTGAACCCCTGCGCGACATAGTAGCCGACATCGGTGCCGGTGGCGTACGCCGGTATCTTGCGTTGTGGCTCATCGGTGATTAAGCTATAGACTGGCGCATCTAAGATTTTGCCGCAGAGATCCCATAGGGCAAGTTCAATGCCGCTGAGGGCATAAATGACCAGTCCCCGCCGTCCGTAAATTGATGTGATATGATAGAGCGTGTCCCAGATTTCCTCCACATCAAGTGGATCGCGTTCCAGCGTGAAATATTTCATGTGCCGGTCAATTACGAGTGCCCCGGCGAGGCCACCGCCGCCGAGTCCATAGCCCTTTAGCCCCTTATCAGTTGTAATTTCCACCATCAGGGCGCCTGCTTGCGTGGCAAAGGGCCCACGCCAGTCTACATGGACATTTTTAGGTTCAGGCGGCATCTGGACCTGTCTATCCGCTTGTGAATAGGTCATCGACGACATCGCGGCAGGGTTCAGATTAATATGCCAGGTCCGAATACCCACAATTTTGTGACGGGTTTTGGCACGCTCTTTCCATTCTGCTGAACGCGCCTGCGCTTCGGCAACGTAGTCTGGCAGTTCGATTGCAATGTCTGTTTCATTCTCGGCATCGACAGCAGATTGTTGTTTGTTAGACATAAGTCGTAGCTCCTTCATTTATTGATATATTTTTAGTCGTTCATGTAAAGAAATCGTGCAAAGAAACCGAGTTTTCAAGAAAAAACTCGGTTTCTCCAAGCGGCTCCGCCCTCTTTTTTGACATGAACCTTTTTAGTTATTGTCAAATCTAATTTTAGGTGAGGTTTGAAACGTCCTTTTTAAAACGAGTCCCGCACAGCACGTTGGCGAAAAAAACGGATTAAGGGTTCAACGTAGGATTGCTCTGTCCGAATCTCGATGTTGTCAATCTTGTTCGACTGGAAAAATTTTCGACGCGTTTCGACGACGCTGAGATTGAGCTGTTGATACATCTCTCTCGCCTTCGCATCCCGCGTATCCAAGACAACCACTTCACCGGTTTCTGCGTCCTCCAGTTCAATCAATCCCACATTCGGCAATATTTCTTCTCGCCTATCTTGGAGCGTAATCGCGATGAGGTCATGCCGCTTACTCGTTACTTGCAACCGTTTTTCATAACCTTGGTCTCTGAAATCTGAGATTAGGAACACAACACTCTTTCGTCGGATGACACGGTCAACATACTCCAATGCGGCACTGATGTTCGTTCCCCGCTGGTGTGGCGCAAAATATAGGATTTCGCGGACGACGCGTAGGACATGCTTGACCCCCTTACGCGGCGGAACAAATAGCTCCACATTGTCCGTGAAGCAGATAAGTCCGACCTTATCACTGTTCTTGATAGCAGAAAAAGCGAGCAGTGCGGAGATCTCCGCCGCAATCTCCGCCTTTGTTTGCTGATGTGTCCCAAAATCCGCAGAGGCACTGGTATCGACGAGCAGCATCATTACCAATTCGCGTTCCTCAACATATTTTTTGATGTAGGGTTGTCCCATCCGGGCGGTCACGTTCCAGTCGATTGTGCGAATCTCGTCACCGGGCTGATATTCACGCACCTCCTCAAACTCCATGCCCTGTCCCTTGAATACGCTCTCGTATTCTCCGGCGAAGATGTTGTTGACAAGCCGATTGGTAGAAATCTCGATTCGGCGGATTTTTTTTAGGATTTCTTTTGTATTCACAGGGAACCTCTCACACGCCGTGCGTAGTACTATCCTTCATTTTATCAAGATGGTCTCGCACAATCAAATGAAAAAGTGTTGAATTTTTCTCTCCCTATTGATATTATTGTCAAAAGTTATGTAGGGCAACCACAAGGATTGCCCCTACAAGTGGGACGAAATGTAGGGGCAGGCTGGAACGGGACAGGTGGGATTCAAAGCAACTTGTGCCTGCCCGAAAAGTTGAAAGGAGCGGGACATGGATAAAGAATGGCTAAAATACTGTGCGACTGATGAGCAGCTCCGGACGTTTAACGATAAGGGTTACCTGATTGTAGAAGATGCCCTATCTCCGGAGATGGTTGACAAGATGACTATTGCTATTGATCGAATTGATGCAGAGGAACGAAAGAAACGGGGACTCGGACCACACGCCCTGATGGCGAAGTTTCGCACTATCGTCGCAGATGATTTGTTTCTTGAGTTGCTTGACAACCCGAAGGTATTTCCGTTGCTGTGGGATATTCTCGGTTGGAACATTCAGCTTTATATCTCTCACCTCATCGTTTATCCGCCGGAGGGCCCCGATGTAGAGCGAACCCGAAAGGGGGCGGGGTGGCATCAGGATGGGGGCAGGCCGGTGCAGGAAATGGAGCGTCCACATCCGCGCCTCTCTCTCAAAGTGAGCTACTGGTTCAGCGATGTGATGGGACCGGACCGAGGTGCGATGCGGATCGTGCCGGGTAGCCACAAACTGGATGAGCGCCCCCCTCAGAGCGATCCGGACGGCGATCCAGAGGGCGCAATCGAATTGCAGGTTAAACCGGGGACAGCGGTGCTATTTGACCGCCGGTTATGGCACTCCCGTGGTTGGAATTTTTCGGACGTAACGCGGAAGGTGTTGTTCATCGGCTACAGTTACCGTTGGCTGCGTGGGCTGGACTACAATGTGATGCCGCCTGAACTGCTTGCCAAATGTGATCCGATCCGTCGGCAGATCCTTGGGGATGGGGTGGATATCAAGGGGTGGTGGCAGCCAACGGATGAAGATGTTCCGCTGAAACAGTGGATTATGGAACATCGTGGAGAGGAGCACGTGCGCTAGGAGGTGCACACCAAAAATTCAAAAAGGAGAGGTAGATATTTCGCTTCTCCTTTTTTATTGGCAGCCCCCTGATGATGTGCTATGCTATTCGGTTGAGAAATGTGTGCAGCATTCGGACGGGAATCCGTTACCGAAGCAAGTACAATTACAAAATAGAGCTTAAAAAAATAGGACTTACGCACTTGAATGCTCAAAGTCCGATGAATCCCCGATTTATCGGGACAGGTGGGCAACCACAAGGGGTGCCGTTTATAGTCGGGCGCGCCTGTCGGGACGCGCAATGAATTGCGCTACTACAAACTGAACTGCGTAACTCCTAAAAAATAAAAGAAAAAGATTGAGGAATGTCAATGAAACTGGTTACTTTTGAAATCACAACACAACTGGGGAAACAGCAGCGACTCGGCGCGATGATTGAAGGCAACCAAATCGTCGATCTCAATTCTGCCTATGCGCTCCATCTTTCAGAGACACAGGGGCAATCCGCTGCGTATCAGAGTGCGGATGCTATTCTGCCATCGGACATGATCCAATACTTTGAACGGGGAGAAAGGTCGAGAAAGGCAGCGCAGGCGAGTCTTGAACACCTTGACGGGGCCAACCCCACCGGCATCCGAGGCGAACAGATTGTTTATCTGGTTGATCAGGTGAAGCTGCTCGCACCATTTCCGCGTCCTGCCAGTTTACGGGATTTCGGCGTATTCAAGACGCACATGGATGCCGCCGCCCTGATTACTGGCAAGGAGATTTCTCCCGAATGGTTTAAGCTGCCAAACTACTATCGTGGTAGCACGAGCCCCGCTTCCATCGCTGGACACGAGGCGCCGGTAACGTGGCCCAACTACACCGACAAACTTGACTTTGAGCTGGAATGGGGCGTTTATATCGGTAAGGAAGGGAAGAATATCTCGGTCGAAGATGCACCAAACTATATCGGCGGCTACACCATCTATAACGACATCAGCGCGCGTGATATTCAGTTTCGTCACATGACGTTGGCGCTTGGTCCTGCCAAAGGGAAAGATTTCGACAACAGCAATATTATGGGCCCCTGCCTCGTCACGCCTGATGAAATCGACGATCCGTATAACATACGGATGATTGCACGGGTCAACGGCGAGGTTTGGGCGGACGGCAATACGTCGGATATGTATTACACTTTCGCGGAGATGATTTCCTTCGTGTCGCAGTCCGAAACGCTTTGTGTTGGGGATTTTCTCGGATCCGGCACAGTGGGCAAAGGGTGTGGTTGGGAGTTAGATCGGTGGATTCAGCCCGGCGATGTTATTGAGTTAGAGATAGAAGGGATTGGGTTGCTCCGTAACCAGATTGAGGAGAAATCGGAGAATCCAGCGGCGTGGCAGGAGAAGCAATAGGGGAGAATGAATCACTATGAGACTCGAAGGTAAAGTTGCAATCATCACCGGCGCTGCCTCCGGCATCGGACAGGCAACGGCGCTCCTATTTGCTAAGGAGGGAGCAAAGGTTGTCGTGGCAGATCTGAACGAAGCAGGGGGGACCGAAGTGGTTGACCAGATTAACGCTGACGGCGGCGAAGCGATGTTCGTTCTCACCGATGTAACAGTGGCTGCCGATATACAGTCACTGGTCAAATCGACAGTTGATGCCTATGGCAGGTTGGATGTAATGTTCAACAACGCAGGTATTGCGATGCGTCTACCTGTCGTGGATTTACTGGAGGAAGACTGGGACCGCTGCGTTGACATCAACCTAAAAGGGGTTTTCCTCGGCTCAAAGTATGCTATCCCTGAAATGATTAAGAATGGCGGCGGCTCGATTATCAACATGGCGTCAATCTACGGACTTGTCGGTGCGCCGACCCGTGCAGCTTACGTCGCTACCAAAGGCGGGGTTGCTAATTTGACACGGGGGATGGCACTCGACTACGCCACTAGCAATGTCCGTGTCAACTGCATCTGTCCCGGTTTCACCGAAACCCCGCTTCTAGCCGGTGTGCTGAAAACGGAGGAGGAATACCGGGCACTCGCCGAGCAGCACCCGATGAAACGTCTCGCCACACCACAGGAGATTGCCTATGGTGCGCTGTTTTTGGCGTCGGACGAATCTGTTTTTGTGACAGGGATTGCATTGCCAATTGACGGCGGGTTTACAGCGGGTTAGGCAAAAGTGATTGCAGCAATTATAGTAGAGTTAAAAAATTATGGTGAATTTTAGAATTACTTGGACACTCTATACCGGCGCAGTTGGAAACAGCGCCTACCAAATGGGAGGCTGGACGGCGCAGTTGGAAACAGCGCCTACCAAACATGTAGATCGAAAGTGTCTACATATTTATATTGTTCACCATAATTAGACACTCCCAATGCACAACCAACCCCCTAAATCCCCCAACCCCGCCGCCCAGAGGGATAAGGGCAGGGAGACGGAAAAATGACCATGCAGGTCCATCCCAACTACGCCCGGCTTGTTGATTTGGCACGTGAGAGCCATGAGCAAGGCCGCACGCCGGCGGAAATCACACCCGAAGATGTTGCCTTAGCACGATTGTATAGCTACGCGTTCCGTGGTCATACGATTGGTGCCTTTCACGCTACCCGGCTGGCAATCGATGAAATTGAGATGTGCGATCCACTTACGGAGGCACACCGTAAGCGGGCAGTAGAGCTCTTGATAGACCTAGCAAATCGAACAATGGATGCCGTGGAACCCGATTTTCGCGCCTTAATCTCCACGTTTCACCATTACGCCACAAACATTCCACGGGTCATCGAGTCGTTGAGCGAGGGGGTCGAGACGTGCAAGCTGGACTCAATGCGGAAGGTTCGAGATCGGTTCACCGAACTGATGGAAGAGATTGCGAACGGTAACGGGATTCATACAACGTTGGATACATACGCTCCGGAGCAAGCCAGTTTCATCGTGCCAAATCTCGGTATCACGATTGTGCCGTTAGTTTATGGGGATTACCATTCGTGGAATTTGGCTTACCTTGATGGACCCCGGTCCGATGTACCATTTCATCTCCATCAAGATGGCGTCGAGATTCATCTAGGCTACGGACCGTTGCACGGCAACACGGTTCTCGGTGAGTGCTATGCGGAAGTGGATGAAGGTTACGCTATGCCCATTCCTCCGAAATTGCGCCACGGTTACGTTAACGATAGCACGATGCCACATCATGTCCCGTTCATCTTCGGATCGTTGACACGCGGTGGCTGGGGCGTTTTTCTGGACGTGGAGGCGCAACCGATTGAGCTAGACCAACTTGAGAAGGTGCCCGTCTACAGCCGTCCGATGAATCAGACCGTTTATCTAGAACGCGAAATTGAGAAGGCTGCGGGTAAGTTTCCGTCCGTGCGTTATCCGATCATCCCAGCGTCAACCACTGACGGCGATGGGATCGGTGGGTTGGAATTGTCTGTGGCACGTGTCAACGAGTATGGGTTGAACCTGCGGCCGGACCGCTTCTGTATCGTCTCCGTCGTCCGTGGACAGGGGGTTGTCGAGATGGCGGGCGTCGAGAGAGCAGTCGGGGCCCACGAACATTTTAGTGTGCCATCGGGTATTCCCGCATTCCTACGACAAGCAGGAGACGAGCCAATGGTAACCTTAGATGCGGTGATTAAGAAGGCGAGCAGACCAACATGGCGACGCAATCGCCTTTGAGTTCCTTAGACGCTATCACAATCCGGCTGCTTCACGATTTTTCCATCGTGAAACAGAAGTGACTTCGCAGAAAATAGGAGAGCAGTTTATTGCCTAACAGAACTCGCCCCGGAGAACGCAGTGTGTTAAAAGCGGTCCACTTAACCTTTGGGTTGACGAATCCGACCTGACTTAATAGAGTTACCCAGATTTCCGGTGCCTGATGTTTATGCCACTCTATCGTGGGCGCGAAAGGGTTCGCAATTCTGAGCGAGGCGAAAAAATTATATCGTGAGCAATCACAGACGATTAACTTTGTCCCACTGCGTGAAAGTGAACTGAGTTTTGAGAACATATTCAGATAAATCGTCTTCGATTCTTCACTGTTGAGCAGGTTGATACAAGCTGTCTCGTCTAAGTGATTGATCGAATTGTGGAGTAAGATAATATCGAACTGCTTGTCCACAGGCTTAAAGGCTTGAAATGTAACGGGCTCAAATTTTACCTGATCGTATCCGAGGATTTCACTTAACTTCCGAAACCTTGCCCCCATCCCAGAGCGACTGCCCTCCGTTTCCGGTTCGAGACATAGGACCTCCTTAGCCTCCATACACGCCGCATAGAAGCTGTGTAAGCCGCTGCCGCCACCGATATCAAGTACCCGCCTATTTTCCAGGGGGATGTTTTTGAATAACGTCTTCAAGTGGAAACGAAGATTGCCCTTATTTGGGTATAACCCTTGTTTGATGACAACGGAGAGGTAATTTTCAAGGTTCGGATCGGTTGGCATTTCAATTTTCATTAGTCTCCGGTTGCCGGCACCGGTGGTAGATCTGCCTCGTCAAGAAAGTCCTCCAACTCAACGCCGAGCGCATCGGCAATCCGGTTGATGCAATTGAAGAACCCGACAACCTCGACGACATCGAAAATCGTTTCGTCATCCAAGCCGTGTGATCTGAGCAGATCCAGGTCTGATGGCTGAACCGTATAGGCAGCGAGGGTAACCTTCTCGGCAAACTCTAGGATGGCTCGCATGGTTGGATCCAAATCCGCAGATTGGAAATCCGTTTTAATTTGACGAACGAGTTGATCTTCCTTGACCTGTTCCCGCAGGTCTTCGCCGTGTACCTGGACTCAGTATCGACAGGTGTTGATCTGTGAAACCGCTGTCGCTATCATCTCCCGTTGCGCTCGACTCAATTTGGAGGGACCAAACATGATAATTTTATACTGATTGACGAACACTTTGAGGCTTTCCGGCTTGATACTGAACAGCTTGACGATGTTGTAAACTCGTCCGGCACGCTCAATTCCCGCTTCATATTCTTTCTTGACGATGCCTGTCGCCTCGGATTCGGGGATAGTTCGGATCCATGCCATTTCTGTTACCTTGAGGTTGAAGTTGACATCTAAAAAGTTATAGTGCTATAATGGCACACCTTTGGCTACCTACTTAAGGCAAAGCCGGAGGGCACACGGGGTCATTTAATCCCTATGGAATATGAAACGTTGGAACTAATCTTCCGGTTGCGGCTTTCAAACAAAGCGGAGTTACGGCACACGGAGTGTGCCTACTACTTTTAATGTTTACTTATTTCTCTAATTCACCATAAATAGCCCTAGGAGGATACCCCCTTCATGCGAGCGCCGGAACTCATTGAGCCCGATATCGTTACCATCCCCGAAGGCGATTTTCTGATGGGAAGCGACAACGGTGCGGCAAACGAACAGCCGGTCCACCGGGTGTGGGTGGATACCTTCGGGCTGGCACGATACCCCGTGACTAACCGAGAGTATGTGCACTTTATGGAGGCGATAGACCATCCACCGCCACCGTTTTGGGGTGAACCCAAATTCCAGCACCCAGACCAACCGGTTGTCGGTCCCAGTTGGTATGATGCCGTCACCTATTGCGGATGGTTACAGGAGCTGACTAGCAAAGCGTATCGTCTCCCGACAGAAGCGGAGCGTGAAAAAGCGGCACGGGGTGGATTGGAAGGCAGAGAGTATCCATGGGGCGATGAGCTGTACGAGGACCATGTAGGCGGACGGAACGCGCCGCATTTCCCGGTGGGGACGGATGGCCCGAACGGTTATGGGCTCTACAACATGTCAGAAGGGGTTCACGAATGGTGTGCTGATAATTACGATTCAGCTTACTACGAAATCTCGCCGAATCGCAATCCGACCGGTCCAAGACACAGCAATCGCCGTGTGGCGCGAGGCGGGTCATGGCGGCATAGGGTTCGCTTTGCCCGTTGTGCAGCGCGGAGTAGCCTCGCTCCTGAGAAGCAGTTCAGCGATTTCGGATTCCGATGTGCAATGACGATTAATTAAATCCCCGAGCCCATAACGCATTACACGTTACGCCATGAAATCTCCACTGATTTGCATTGTTGGTCCCACCGCTGTGGGTAAAACTGAAATAGCAATTCAACTCGCACAGCACCTCGACGCCGAGATTGTATCGCTGGATTCACGACAGATTTATCGGGAGATGGACATCGGTACGGCAAAGCCGACGGCAGACCAACGGGGTGCGGTGCCCCACCACCTCATTGATTGTGTGGGCGTGGATCAACCCTTTTCTGTTGCAGAATACCAACGGTTAGCGGATATCACGATTGCGGAAATTCGGGAGCGGGGTAAACAGATAATGGCTGTTGGTGGCGCGGGGCTATATTTTCGCAGCATTATTGATGGGCTTTTCGACGGTCCTGGCGCGGATGCGGAGATTCGGGCGAAACTCCAACGGGAAGCGGATGAACATGGTAACGTCGCCTTACATGAGCGGCTGCGTCAATGCGATCCAGAGGCAGCTGATCGGGTCCACCCAAATAACCTTGTCCGAGTCATTCGCGCCTTAGAGGTGTATGAACTGACAGGGAAACCAATTTCTGTCCTGCAGCAGCAGTGGAAGATGGAGGAACCGCGTTACCCATTTCGGGCATTCGGACTGAATATGCCACGAGAGACACTTTATCAACGGATTGAAGCCCGAGTGGATCGGATGGTAGAGGCGGGGTTAGTAGAGGAGGTCAAAGGGCTATTGGATCGAGGTTATCCCCGTAACTGCGTCGCAATGCAGAGTTTCGGATACAAGGAACTGATTGACTACCTCGACAGGGTGCGAACGTTTGATGAGGCAATCGCGCTGTTAAAACAGAACACCCGCCGATTCGCCAAACGGCAGTTGACATGGTTTCGGAACGATCCACGAATTAAATGGATAGACATCTCCCAGTTTTCATCAATGGAAGGAATTGTGAATAAGCTTATAGCAAAGAATCCCGTCTAATATATTTACGGATTAACAGTTTAGGACTTACGCAGTTGAACGTTCAAAACCAACCCCCCTGCCCTCCTTATCAAGGGGGTAGGTCGACGATTTATCGCCGCAGTATACAATTTCCAACGCCCGATGAATCGGGCAACTACAGTAAAGGCTTAGGGTTGTAGTCGGGCGATTTATCGCCCGTCCAAACGCGCAATGAATTGCGCTACTACAAACTGAACTGCGTAACTCCTACAGTTATTGAAAAATAGAAACATCACGGATTAATCTGCTCACAAACCGTAAGTTCACACTGGAGGTAAAAAATGGCAGCAAGGGAAGGTTACACAGCGTTACAAGCAAGAGTCTTGGAAGCCCGCCGTGTTTGGAAACGAACACTGTTTTGGACCGGTTGTGCGATTGTCCTCGTTGGATTGATTGCGATTCTCGCAGGGGCGACAATTGTGGACCTGTTAATGCCGCTACCGGGCAGCGTTCGTATTGCGCTTCTTCTTGGAATCGTTGGAGCTGCAGTCTATCTGCTTTATAGATACCTCGTTCAACCGCTTCGAGCGCAACTCACGGCGCACGATGTCGCGCTCAATGTCGAGCGGAAACATCGTGATCTCGAAGATCGCCTCGTCAGCGCTCTCCAATTCGGTGAGACGGAAACTGAAGACCCGCTTAGATCGCATCTGTTGCAGCGGCTGGTTACAGATGCTGTGGAACGGACCGAGGGGATCGATTTCAAAGCAACGGTTGATAAAAGGGAAAAGCGCAAACGCATCGGTATCGCGGTCGCAGTGCTTGCCGGATGTGTGCTTATAGCCACGGTTTTTCCGACCGAGCTTAACACTTCTCTGAATCGCATATTGAGTCCTTGGGAAAAGACCGAGCCGGTGTTTACGACAAAGCTGACCGTTGAACCGGGGAGCGCTCGTATTTTACGGGGTCGAAGTCTCGCTATTAATGCCGCAGTGACCGGCAAAGCTGCCGATAAAGCGCGGCTCATTTATACAAAGGAAGATTCAGGTGCTGGCACCACCCCCCTTCCCCCCGCAAGCGAGGGGAAACAGAAGGGGTATCAAGAAATTGATATGATTCAAATCGAGGGCGAAAAGGGTAGGTTTGGCTACGAAATCTTCAACATCAATGAAAACATGGAATACTATGTAACAACGAATGGGGTAGAATCGGAGCGTTACACGGTTGAAGTGTTTGACATGCCTAAAGTTACGGCCGTTGAAGTCACTTACACCTATCCAGAATACACGCAACTGAGCCCGATTACGCAGCAAGGGGAGGGGAACATCCGCGCTGTCGCTGGGTCCCAAGCAGAAATCCGCATCACGACGAATAAAGCCATCGAGTCAGCGCCCCTCACAGTGGACGGGCAAGATGCGATACCCATGCTTATCTCCGACGGGCGCACGCTCACCACGACGCTTGATGTGCTGAACGATGGGAAATATACCGTTAAACTACTGTGCGTCGATGGCTTTAATAACCAGGTGCCGATTGAATACACCATTACCGCCCTCCCCGATGAACCGCCTGAGGTCGTTATCAGAGAGCCGGGTAGGGATATCAAAGCCACAAAGCTTGAAGAGGTCAAAGTCGTTGCGGAAGCGGTGGACGATTACGGTGTTGAAAACCTGACGCTGATGTACAGTATCGGATCGGGTGAACCGCAAGTGTTGGACGCGGAGACCGTCGAGGTTGAAGAGAAAAAGGTAATCTCCGGTGCCTACGTTTTCTATCTCGAAGAGCTCGATGTGGAGCCGGGGGAACTTATCTCGTACTATGCTCTAGCCACCGATAACAATACGCGGACGGGCCCAGGGACCGGCACCTCTGAACTCTATTTCATTGAGGTACGCCCATTCAATGAACGGTTTATGCAGATGGATGCAGAGGGGCAGCAAGCACAAGAGGGGCAACCTTTCCCGAACCTAATCGCGGATCAACGGACAATTATCAAGAACACATGGAAGCACCTCCACTCACGTCCGTCCCCGATGACAGAGGATTATCAAGCTGCTGTCAGAAAGATAGGCGATGAGCAAAACCAGCTTAAAGATAAAACGCAGCGGGTGACCGATGAGTTGAGTATGTCGATGCGCGATGCGAATGTAGATCCCGAGATGTTGATGAATTTGGAGGAAGCTGTCGCCAAGATGGGTGAAGCGAGCGGTGAACTCCATGCCGTCAAGCCGAAAGCAGCACTTCCGCACGAACAGGACGCTCTCGAACTCCTTACCAAAGCCATGATGGAGTTGGACAAGGTGTTGACACAGATGCGATTGGGCGGCAGCCAAGCAGCTGCTGATAATATAGAGATGGATATGGAGGATCTCCAAGACACCATTGAGCAGGATGAAAACGAATTAGATGAGCAGATGCGCGAGGGGACGCAGGAGCTATTGGATCAAGCGAGAGATATGCTCTCTCAACAGGAACAACTCACGGAGCAGAGCCAACAGCTAGCGCGGGAGGGGCAGCCTTCACAGCGAGAGATGCAGCAAAATAGCCAGCGGGAGCAACAGCTAGCGGGACAAGCTCAGCAGATGGCAGAGCAAGCGCAACAGATGGGACAGTCCTCCGGGCAAGGTGCTGGCGAGGGCAATACTGGGCAGCGTATGACTCAGGCGGGCGAAGCGCTGCAGCAGGCATCTGAGAATATGCAGGCAGCGTCAGAGAGCATGAGGGATGGACAGCCGCAGATGGGCGCTGCGAAAGGGCAGAAAGCGGAAGAAAACCTTCAGCAGGCAATCGAGGACCTTGAGAAGGTCGCCGCACAATATACCGATCAAGCGCTTGAGGATGTGACGGAAGCGCTCGACCAACTTATGGCTGACCAGTCGGAGGTCCGGGAACAGACAGAAACCCTTGTGGAAGAAGACCGACAGAACAACATGGGAGTTGAAGATCTACGGAATGCTTCTGAGTTGGCGAATCAACAGCGGTTCCTGCGTCGAGACCTCGAGCGGTTGCAACGGAATCTCTCGAACCTGCGCGAGGCACTGAGCGAGGATGAACCGGAAGCGGCACGAAACGTTGCGGACGCAAATCGTCGTATTATCGAGGAGCAGGTGTCTGAAAATATGGAGGACGCGCAGCGGGCATTACAGTGGCGGAACTTCCAATCCTCAGAGTGGGAGCAGCAGGAGGTGCTCGACACCCTCTTAGAGGCACGAAATGACCTCCAGCAAGCGCGGACAAATCTAGCGGAGACTGAGGAGGAGCGACTCGACGCAGCGTTGGACCAGATTGAGAGTTGGCAAGCCCAGATGGAGGATATCCAACGTGAGCTTGAGGCGATGGACAACCAAGAAACGCCGCTAACGCCTGAACAAGAAGCCCGGCAGCAACAGTTGTCTGAGCAGCAGGAACAGATACAGGAGCGCGCCCAAGCGGCAATGGAGGCACAGGGACAAGGCGAGGGACAAGGGGATGAGAGCGCACAGGTGGGCGGTGCGGAGTCAGACCGTGAACTCAGAGAGCTCTGGCTTGACGCGATCCGTGCCATGAACAATCGTCCGGGCACCCGGAGAGCACCGTTTCCCGTCTACGATTTTTCTCTGCGCGAACTCAGGAAACTTGAGCGAGCAATTGAAGAACGCCTCACTACGATTCAGGAAAAGAAGCAACTCGCACAGGTGCTTAAAGAGGATGTGCCGCCTGAATACCGGAGCATGGTTGATCAGTATTATGAATTCCTCGCAAAGTGAAGCATAATGCGTGAATTCAAAAGTCGAAATGCACGTATTTGTGGAGGTAATGATATGTCGCTTTTAATTAAATCCGAGCCAATCCCACTAGAGACAGATGCTGACGGCGTTGTTCGCGTTGGTGGGACCCGTATAACGCTCGATACGATTGTAGCCGCGTTTAGTCAAGGCGCAACCGCTGAAGAGATTACGCATCAGTATCCTTCTCTCCATCTAGCCGATGTATATGCCGTGATTGCATACTACCTGCGACGACGTGAGGCGGTCGAATCTTATTTGCAACGCCGGCAAAAGGCTGCGGACAACATACGCAAGCAAAATGAATCTCGATTTGATCCGAACGGTGTGCGTGACCGTCTTTTAGCTCGACGTACCAAGCAGGAGACTGATGTTGCGGCTAGCTGCTGATGAAAATTTCAATAATAGGATTGTACGTGGATTGTTGCATCGAAAGCCAGATTTGGATATTGTCCGTATTCAGGATATTGGTTTGTCTGGAGCAGATGACCAAACAGTGCTTGAATGGGCAGCGCAGGAGGAACGAGTATTACTTACACACGATGTTAGAACAATCACACAATACGCCTACGAGCGCGTTGATGCAGGTCAATCAATGCCGGGAGTGTTTGAAGTCTCTCCTGATATATCAATCGGCCGCGCCATCGAAGATATCCTGCTGCTGGCGGAATACAGTCTTGATAACGAATGGGAAGGACAGATACGGTACTTGCCTTTGTAGCTATGCTTTCTCTCATTGAAGGGCTCTTCTATCCATTTTCTGTTTTCTTTATTCAAAGGATTGGAAAACGATATTGAAATCCGAGTGAATTCAAACTCCATGACCAATTTATAATACGAAAGGATTTATTTGCATGGAAAACGCCGAAACCGTTAGCCTCACTCCCGCACAACGGTTGCATTTCGACATTTACGGTTTTGTGCTGCTAGAGAACGTCTTGACCCCCGATGAAGTGGCTCGGATGAAGGATGCGCTGCATCGGATGAATGCTGATCCGGATCTTGAGTCCAAACGGGTCTACGCCCATCGGCGCGGCGAACACCATGTGCTGTTAGGCAATCTGGTGGAGTATGACCCCGCCCTGCTCGCATACGCCGCTCATCCTAAACTGGTGCCGCTTGTCGAGGAGGTGGTCGGGGGTAAGGTACGCCTTGAGGAGACCGAGGCGATTATCAACCGCAGGGATCCGGATGCGGATATTGAGGAGCTCCACAAACGACGTTATAACCCGACCGGCTTCCATCGCGGGACACAGCACGGGTGGGGAACTTATATCGAACAGAGCAAATTTCATTGTATTTTCGTCAAGACGTTGACCTATCTCACCGATGTGGGACCTGACGATGGTGGCACCTGCTTCATCCCCGGCAGCCACCGGCTGACTTGGGAACGGGAAGAGATGATCGAAGCTGCGCTTTCCGATGATAAGCTGATCTATCAGGTAGAGGCGACCGCCGGTTCGACCCTGCTCTTTCCGGAATCGCTCATCCACAGCACGACCGCCATCCGCAGCGACCAGGAGCGTACAATCTTAGTCGCTGGCTATACCCCACCGATGGTGCGTGAGTGGCCCGGCAACGAGGTCAGCCCTGAATTTGTCGAAACTTTGCCTGAGGATATTAAGCCGCTTATTTCTGGAAGTGATAGCTGGCATTGGGAAAGACGGTATTGATCACGGGTGAATAGTCTGAATCAGGATTTTCAGGATGTAAGGATTAACGGGATAAAAAGAAAAAGCCCATCTAAAAAGAAATAGGAGTTACGCAGTTCAGTTTGTAGTAGCGCAATTCAACCCGCGTCCGGACGGGCGATAAATCGCCCTACTACAAACCTACGGATTTACTGTAGCTGTGCAATTCATCAGGTATTACGAGTCGTGTTATTCAGTAATAAATCACCAAATTATGAGGCTTTGAGCGTTCAACTGCGTAAGTCCTAAAGAAAGTGCAAAGCATAAAGAGAAACCGAGTTTTCAAGAAAAAACTCGGTTTCTGTTGTCCGATCTATTAACATAAGTCTTGGTAGTTGTCTGATTGAAAGTAACAAAGAGAGGAATCAATAGATGCCGAACGTTAAGATGTATACAACCAGTTTTTGCCCGTACTGCTACAAGGCGAAAGATATCCTTGACAGATTGGGGATCGAATTTGAAGAGATCAACATCAAAGGGGATCCCTCGATGCGCGATGAAATTGAGCAGCTAACCGGTCGCCGTGATGTACCGCAAATCTTTATAGATGATCAACATATTGGCGACGACGATGATTTAGCGGAACTTATGCAATCAGGGAAACTGAACGAAATTTTCAACATAAAAGGAGAAACAGATGGCGGAGGTAAAAAACGGAAACGGTGGTTTGGAAGAGCGTAATGTTGTCATTATCGGTGGCGGCACGGCGGGTTTCGCCGCAGGGGTTTACACCTCGCGGGCCATGCTGGAGCCGCTACTCATCACCGGAGACGCACTCGGTGGGCAACTCTCGCTGACACTCGACCTTGAGAACTATCCGGGCTTCTTCGGGACTGAAGCCGCAGAATTTATCACAGGGATGCAGAAACAGGCCGAGCGTTTTGGGACAGAGGTAAAGTTTGACATGGTCACGGAGGTGGACTTCAATCGCCATCCGTTCTACCTGAAGACCTATGACAAGGAATACCTCGCCAAATCGGTTATTATCTGTACCGGCGCTTCGCCGCGGACACTGGACATCCCCGGTGAGGAAGGGTACGGCGGACGCGGTGTCTCTTACTGCGCCACTTGTGATGGATTCTTTTTCCAGGATCAACGGCTCATCGTTGTCGGTGGTGGCGACGCTGCGCTTGAGGAGGGGATATTCCTGACAAAGTATGCGTCAGAGGTCTATGTCGTCCACCGTCGGGATCAGCTTCGCGCCAGCCAAATTATGCAGGAACGCGCCTTCAAGAACGACAAAATCAAGTTCAT
>JAJEAL010000111.1 GCA_022822785.1 Candidatus Poribacteria bacterium | reverse complement strand
ATGTAGGGGCAGGTCTTGTGCCTGCCCAAAACGCTAACTCTTACCTTTTAGGCATTACGTCCCATGTTAACACTCAGCTTTCGCAAGCGACTCGGCAATTTTCAACTTGAGATTGATAACACTATCACGGAGAAGGTGACGGCATTCTTGGGACCGTCGGGAAGTGGCAAGAGTACGCTGCTTAATTGTATTAGTGGCATCCTACACCCCGACGACGGGGAGCTGCTGTTTTCCGGACAAACATTATATTCCTCCAAGCAGAAAAGGTATTTGCCGCCAGAAAAACGTCGTTTCGGATATGTCTTTCAGGAAGGACATCTCTTTCCGCACCTGACAGTTCGACAGAACATCTCCTACGGTCGTCCCCGCCGCCCCAATAATGGACAGAGCATTGACACCGATACAATCATTGATATCCTTGAAATTGGGGAATTGCTGAATCGATATCCAAGCCAACTCTCCGGCGGTCAACGGCAGCGAGTCGCGGTTGCTCGCGCATTGGGGATGTCGCCGCGTTTGCTGTTAATGGACGAACCACTCACATCTCTGGATGCAGGCTTGAAAAACCGCATTCTGCCCTACCTTTATCATATCAAGCAGGCGTTTGATATCCCTATCCTCTACGTCACCCACTCCATCTCAGAGGTGATGGCACTCGCAGACGAGGCGTTTTTACTCTCCGATGGTCAGATCACAGCGCGTGGAGAACCTCACAAGTTGTTGGCTTCCCCTTCGGCGCTGCCCATCGCCCAGATGACGGGGGTGGAGAATATTCTCGCTCTGCCGGTGGTCGTTGCGTCCGAGGAGCGCGGCGTAACGGAGTTGGCACTTGGGGAGCAGCGACTGATGGTTTCGTATACGGAGTCGGAGCCGGGGTCAACGATGCCGATCGCTATCCGAGCGCGGGATATTATCGTTGCGATGGACCCGAATCTGCGGATGAGTGCGCGGAATATTTTACGTGGAACAATCCGGGGGATCGCTGTCCAAGCGGGGCGCGTGATGCTGTCGGTCGATATTGAGGGGCATCTGTTGTCCGTGGAAGTCACCAGCGATGCCCGCGAGCAGCTTGGGCTTGCGGAGGGGACGGTGTGCTATTTTATTATTAAGGCGAGTGCGGTTAACTTGCTTTGGGAGGCTTAAAGCAAGACAGAGAACGTATTGGGGTAAGTAGCGGAAAGTTTTGCTTTTTATCGCGGAATATTGGTATACTGTAAATTACATTTGTAGTTATCGTATACTGCCCCCTCGAAAGGGAACCTGACGGGGACTGCACACGGAGGTATTAAAGTGAAATACAGGATAACAGTGATTTTAACCCCACAACCGGAAGGCGGGTACACCGTAACATGCGAAGAATTACCCGAACTCCTAACCGCAGGTGATTCGGTAGATGAGGCATTAGAGAATGTCGAGGATGCCTTCGCTGCGACACTTGAGTTATATGAGGATTTGGGGTATTCATTGCCTAAAAACATTCAGGTTTCGGATAAGGAAGCCCCTGCTATAACGAGCCCCCTATGGTTTCAAACGATGACCCCCAAATCAAGTCCTCCTTTCAATGAGGTTGTATCTGTTGAGAGTAGTCCTTTCTGGTTTCAAGCGATAGTCTCTGCGTTAGAACAAACCCAACCAGCTCTATGAGATACCGAGAATAGGAAACCGTGCGAACTGATGAGTCTGTTCTGCTTTTCGCTCCAGCGGAGCGGCATGTCTATAGAACAGCGCCCCCAAGAACAACCGTGCTCCAGAGGAGCACCATGTGGAAACCGTCTTTAACCCCAGAGGAACGACAGGTGTAGGACTTATGCAGCGCGTTCATTCCCCATGTGCCAAATTTGCGTAAATCCTGACTAATAAAACCAAGGATTGGGAGTATGAACAAGCATATCGCCTTATCCTAGAAGATAGCTTGAGACAATTCAACGAGAAACAGAACTGTACATTATCCTACGACTTCAATTCGTTAAAAGGCATTATTTGTGGGATTAAGACCTCCGACCAAGACAAATTAAGGATAATCAAGATTATTCAAATCACTTCACCATATTCCTTGCTTCCTTGAACTTCTCTTTAGCAAACCCTCTCCATTCCTTCAGCTTCCGGTTTCGGAAGTCTGGCATTTGCCATTTCCCTTGAGACAATTCTAGCGCTTCCGCTTCCGTAATTGGCACCTGCCCCAAAATCTGAATTGCAGCGGCGCGTTTCTCTGGATCGTCACTCTTATTGATGGCTTTCCATGCGTTGACGAGATCCTTGTGCGGCTCAATGACGAGCGCGCCGATGAGATCGCCCACAATGTCCCACCGTATCCCACCTTTCACCGCATCGTAATCAATGGGGTTAAGATCCATCGTAAACGGATTGGAGGCAACAGAGCGATCCCCAAGTTCATCGTACAGGGCGGGAATAACGCTGCTACGATTCAATCCCCCTTTCCACTTCGGTCCCTCCGGATCCGTATCCCGTAACACCCAGAGCTTTTGCGCTTGATCTGAGAGCACAAAATCGAGGAATTTCTGGGCGACCACCATATTGGGGGCGCCTTTAAGGATGGCAATCGAATCAGGACTGACGACCGCAGCATCAGGCGGCACGACATATTGGATTTTGTCCGCGCCAATGACAGCAATCTGACCGTAGGCATAGAAATCAATTGCCATACCGTAAATGACCTGCCCTGCGACAACATCCCTCGGAATTGCGTTTGATCCCGCGGAAAACCCCCTGACATTCGCGCCGAGTTGCGTTATCAACTCAAAGCCTTTCTCCCAACCGTAGCCTTGCAGGATGAGTTCATACATCATGTGTGCGCTCCCGCTTTCACGTGGGTCTGCGGCGCCGACGCGGTTGATGAGTTTTGGATGTGTCAGGTCGTTCCACGTCCGGACTTCGGGCAGATCGAATAGCGCACGCAACTCCTCATTGAACATAATTCCAAAAGTTGATAGCGCTGCCCCGTACCAGCGATATTCCGGGTCGTAAACCGGGATACCGAAAATCGCTTTCGGGATGCGTGCCAGTTGGCTTTCCGGCAGTTTGTAGGGCGCCAGTAAACCCTTACCCGCAAGCTTAAGATAGTTATCTGTCCCACCCCCGAAAAAGAGGTCTATCCCGATGCCTTCAGGCAGCCGTTTGAACTCCGATTCAATGAACCGAAAGTCAGACGAAGATCCGCCCTGATCTAGCCAATCAACAATGACCTCGCGTCCTGTTTCCTCGGCATACCACGCCTTGAATGCGGTATCGAATTCCGTTTCGATACCTTCCCAGTGGGGCGATATGATGACAAGTTTATCTTGGGCGAAAGCGGTTTGTCCGCAGATTAGCACAATGATGGTACAGAGTGTGATGAGGGTTGCAAAAGTTAATCTATTCTTGAGTTTTGACATAGTGATATATCCTTAAAAGTGAGATTGTGTATTAGGCCGATTTCACAGACCGTATGAATTTGAATCCGCATTCAGGCGGTGAATCGGCGGTAAGGGTTAGACGGGCAGCCAGCGGACAATTGCTGACATCTTCCACATCAGAATCAGAATTATTGCTAGCAAAATAAGATACCAGATAACGCGCTTCCATGAACCCCTGCGCCGGACGGGGCGATCTGAGAGTCTCATTGTGCAGGTTTACCTCCTGTAAATTGTTTAGTACTAGTCGTAGCCATACTCCGTATGCCGTAACCTTCGTATGTCAGTGGGGTAAGATGCTAATCTCTGCCTAATGAGTAGCAGCGTGAGCCTCCTAGCCCAGTCAAAGCCCTAGCGGGACAATATGTTTATAGAAGCAAACTATTGACGTGCTTCGGCCATCGTTACCCATTCGGTTTCTGGCGTCGTTGGGATCAGACGATAAAGTAGCTTCGCTTCAATCTGGTCTGTATCACCAAGGGGATACAGGAACTCTCGCGTTTCATCGGGTGCCAGACGACGAGCTTCAGGCTCGTTCGATGCAGCGGAAATGAAGACCTGTTCATGGCGCGTCATTTCTCGGTTCGCATCGAAGATTTTTGTATCCAAGATAATCGCACGCAGCGCTTCACCCGGCAGGAGATGTCCCGCCTTATTGGTCAGACGAACCGTTGCTTTGCCCGCTGCCCGGGTAATTTTCAGGTTTGCGGCACTTCTAAGCTTATTGACACTGCGACTGCCAGCCCATGTGTGCCGCCGGATAGAAACATTGTCGTAGCTATGGACGCTCAATCGCCGTTTAACAGCAGGCATGTGGCATGTAGCACAGGTTAAGCCCTGTTCCGCAGCAGCACTCTCTCTGAAACTATCAACCTGATTGTGTTCGGGCACGCTCGGTTGACCATGGCAAGTGGCACAAAGCTCAGTCGGCTTGGCATGAGCCTCAGAGGTTACATTCGCGTGGTACATCGGATTGGTGCTCTCGTGAGGGCCGTGCATCGCGCCGTGGGCGTCGATATGACATACGATACAAGAAACACCATACTCCCGATCTGTCGTCCGCAGCGTCGGCATTTTCCCGATACCGGTGATTAAAATTGGTTCGGGAGCGTGGCACGGATCGCATTTCTTCTCCCGATCTGCGACCTGATTTGCAGCTTCTTGGTAGATTGGATCCTCCCACGCCTTAGCGTGCATAGATCTCTCCCATTCACGCCAGATTGCCGGATGACATCTTTTACACATTTTTTTCGTAGTGAAATCTCGGTAGATGTCATCGTAGCTAAGATAGCTAGGCTCGAAGATTGACTCCTCGTCCGTTTCGTCAGCGGTCTCTACCTGTGCACAGAACGTTATGAGTGCAAGGAGGGGGCAGATCAGGGCTATTCGTATAATTGAAACTGATGTCATTTTAATCCTTGTTCCAACAGACGGGCTGCTGCCTGCTCGCCACTATTGACACAATCGGGAATACCGATTCCACGATAGGCGTTTCCGGCGAGCGCAAATCCGGGTAATTTTCTCGCCTCTGCCTCGATTTCCGCTACCAAATCTAGATGCCCCAGATGGTATTGCGCCATTGCCTTCGGGTGTTTATACACAACCACAAACCGAGGATCGCCTTTAAGTCCGAGCAGTTCATGCAGCTCTTTTAGGACCGATTCGACTATCTTAGACTCCGAGCGGTTGAAATATGCCTCCCCTGTGCTTCCCGCCCCACCCACATAAGCACGTAACAGGGCATAATCCTCTGGTGCACGTCCTTCCAACTTGACGCTGCTGAAGGTACATCCGATAATCGAGCGTTCCTCAATGGCAGGCACAACAAAGCCCATCCCGTTGAGAGGGTGTTCAATATCCGCGCGTCGGAAAGCGAGGTTCACAATGGCGGATGAGGCGTAGGGGATAGAGTCAAGGGATTCTGATAGGGCCGGAGCGACTGTTCTGACCAAGCCCGCTGTATGATGTGCCGGGAGGGCAACACAGACTAGGTGGCTTTCCATCTGTTCCCCGTTTGCGAGATGAAGATGCCATTTTTCCTCCTGACTTTGGTAGTCCAGCGAAGTAACTTTCGTTCCGAGTTGTATGCAATCATCGGGCAGGCGATCGGCGAGGGTGTCGGTCAGGGTCTGCATCCCATCTTTGAAAGAGAGGAACATGCTATAACGAGCACCACTTGTGCCACTAGCCTCTTGCGCGGATGCTTTCTTCCGTGCGGCTAGGGCTTTGATGATGCTGCCATGTTTCCGTTCCATCTCAAGGAATTGTGGCATCGTGGCTTTGAGGCTTAAATCTTTCCCATCTGCGGTGTAGATGCCCCCTATCATCGGCTGTGCTATCCGTGTGAACGCTTCCTTTCCCAGCCGTCGCCTAATGAAACCTTCCAGCGACTCATCGCCATCACTTCGTCGGCGGGGGAGGACCCAGTCTAAGCCCATGCGTAGTTTTGCGCCCCAACTGAATATTGGTGTCTTGACAAAGGGCCAAAAAGATGCGGGGGCCATTAGGTAGAAGCCATCGGGGACGGGGTGAAGCTGCCCCTTACGTAGGACGAAACTGCGCCGTTCCGTTGGGTTTGTGCTGAGAAACTGATCGGCGATACCCAACTCTTCGGACAGGGCTTTTGCCCACGGCTTGGTGGAGATAAACACGTCGGGACCGTGTTCGATGATAAAGCCGTCCTGTCTTGATGTGTGGATCGCGCCCCCGACGCGGTCCCCCGCTTCGAGCAGCTTTAGGTCGAGTGAAATACCACGTTTGACTGATTCGGTTGCTAACCGGTAGCACGTTGTCAGGCCAGCGATGCCGCCGCCGATGACGATAGCCTGTTTTCGGTGTGAACTGTTTGGCATCTTCTACCATCCAATTGCATACGACGTTGACCGTGGGTCCGCCCCACCGGCACGGACACCGGTATCGGGATCAACCGTAATAGCGCAGACACAACTGACCGATCCCCAGTCCTGATTATCGTGGACGATATGCCCGCGCTCTCTTAAAACCGCTCGCACTTGTGGATCAACACGCGCTTCAACGGTCACTTCGCCAGGCTGAATGCCGTGGGGCCAGAATGAGTTGGGGAAACTGTGCGTGATGGCGCGAGGTGCTTCGATAGCCGCTTGTGGTTCCATTCCAAATTCAACAATATTGAGGAAGACCTGTAGCATCCCCTGAACCTGTGCGTCGCCGCCGGGGCAACCGAAAGGCATGAACGGTTTCCCATCTTTGAGACTGAGCGCGGGGTTCGGTGTGAGGCGTGGACGCTTCCACGGCTGCAGGCAGCAGGGATGGTCGGGATCAAGCCACGTCTGTGTGCCACGCGACGAGATTGGGAAGCCCAAGCCCGGAACAACTGGTGTGCCACCAACACCGTCAGACGGGGTCGCTGAAAAGGCGTTTCCTGCCTCGTCAACTACGCAGATGTAACTGGTATCAGTTTCCCATTCGGATGTGTATTCCGGTTGGGGACGATCTGGATCCAAGGTCGGGAACGGTCCATTTTCACGACGGGGTTCGGGGTGGAATCGCCACGGATTGCCGGGAGCTGGCATATCGGGTGTGGCGTGTTGAGCGTCAATCGCTGCACGTCTCTCAGCAGCGTATCGTCCATCTAACAATCCTGCCATCGGCACCTGCACAAAATCGGGGTCACCGAAATAGGCGTGCCGATCTGCAAAGGCAAGTTTGAGCGATTCAACCACAGTGTGGAGGTAATCCGCTGTGTTGTGTCCGATTTCTTTTAGATCGAAGCCCTCGACAATTTTCAGCGCCATGTTCAGGGTGGGACCCTGACACCAAGGACCGCAGGTGTATACATCATAACCTTTGTAATTGATATGCGTTGGGGGTTCGACGCGCACCGAGAACGATGCCAGATCCTCGTAGGTCAGCAGACCGCCCTCAGCCTGATAGAAGTCGGCGATTTCGTGGGCGATTTCACCTCTATAGATTAGGTCGCGTGCTGCACGGAGGCCAGCGTGTCGGTCTCCGCTGGCTTTGCGCTCGGCTTCGATCATGCGTTTGAAGGTTTCCGCAAGGTCTTTCTGGACGAAGATCTCTCCGATTTGTGGCACATGTCCGCCGGGATTGTAGGAAGCAGCGGTTGTGGGGCAATTCCTGACCCCGGCTCCGCTTACAAGTCCGTAGAACTGATCATCCACGGGCCTTCCATTCTCAACGAGGTCTAAGGCAGGTTGGATGACCTCTTCAAAAGTCATTGTGCCGAATCGCGCCAGGGCCGTCAGCCAGCTATCAGGGGCTGCGGGCATGACTGTGCGCAGAATCCCCGCAGGCAGATCGCTGCTGTGGTGTTCGTGGAAGTAGTCCATCGTCGCAGCTTTGGGCCACCGTCCGAGTCCGCTGATTGTTTCAACGGGCCCACCTGACGCTGGAGAGTAGATAATGGGTGCAACGCCGCCAAAGTGTGCGGAGCCGGGCTGCAGGACGTTGATACAGATGCCGGTTGCGACACCGGCGTCGGCGGCGTTGCCCCCGCTTTCAAGGATGCGGACCCCCGCCATCGTTGCGAGATAGTGAAGCGATGAGACAACATAACGTTTCCCTCGGAATGAGGGACGGTGACTGTTTGGCATGAGTATTTCTCCTCTCTTAAGAAGTTCATTGAACTAATGGACCATGTACATTGCGTTCACGCATTCTATAGACATATCTCACCGCTCAAGAAGCGCGTAAAAATCGTTGCTCATAGGATTCTTGGGGTAATCAAGCGTCTGGGACTTCCCAATCAAGTAGCACCCCCAATGCGTCGTTCATTCGGGTGTAGAGCAGGTCAAATGCAGCGGCGGCTTCGGTGTAAGGGAAACGGTGAGTCGTCATCTTCTCTGTCTGAATAGCACCTGAACCGAGCAGCTGCATCGCTCGCAGTGCCACGCCAGCAGGAACGACTTGACCATAATAGCCGCCCAGAAGTTTGCGTCGCTGAATCTTGCCCGACATGAGCGGTAGGGGTTGATCTTCATACAGACCAATCAGATGCAGCAGCCCACCGATTGCTAGCATGTCCAACCCCTGATCGAACGCTTTGGGGCCCGCCGGTCCCCCGACAGCGTACACAACAATGTGAGCGCCGACCCCATTGGTGAGTTTGCGGACGGCTCGGACGGGATCTTCGTCACTGGCGTTGATAACCGCATCCGCCCCCAATTCCTCGGATAGCGCGCATCGGCTATCAAGGGCGTCCACCGTGATGATGCGTCCGCGTCCGTTGGCTTTTGCAACTTGCATCAGAAGGCTGCCGACCAACCCTTGACCGATAATGACAACCGTATCGTAGGGTTGGATGTCCTCAATATCTATCCAAGATACGGCACCGGAAGTCAGTGGATAGTAGGGTGCTTGGTCGAAATTCACCGACGGCAGCATAGGCACAACCTGCGCTTGGTCGTCAGGCGAGCTCAAACGGACAGGACGGACAGTGTATTGCGCGTGCGGTGCTGACGCGACGACCCGATCGCCAACAGCATAGTGATCTACCCCCTCGCCGACAGCGTCAACGATTCCTGCGAGCGAATACCCCATGCTTTCAGGGTTGACCGCATATTCGCGAGTATACCGCCCTCCCATCTCTGAACCTCGACTGATGAGGCTCCGCACCGCTTTGACACGCACCTCCCCGGGACCGGGTTCCGGCATCGGCGCATCTTCGATAACAACGTTAAATTTCCCCTCTGGCTTGGCGACTCGTTTCATCCCGCCATCCTTTCTATGCTGTGTTAGCCCCTATCTCTTAGTTCTTCGCTGTCGGTTTCCATTCGCGTGCCAAACGCTGGGCTTCGGCAATTTGGGCGGAGGTCATCTTTTTTGCGATTCTATCACGATATTTTCACGCTTTCTTGTAACCTTGTATCCGGGCGAGATTATACCATACATAGGCAGTAACATGTTCCTTCTGTTCACACTGACATTAGGGCTATTTATGGTAGATTTTAGAATTACTTGGACACCCCCAATCGGCGAGGTGAGCAACCCTCGACGACTGGCGTTAGAAAAATCTGAGCTATCACCCGGTAGGCGCGGTTTCTAAACGCACCGCATCGGCGCTGTTTCCAACTGCGCCTACCAAACATGAGGAGCGAAAGGGGCTATCTGTTTTTATCGTTTACTATAGTTTTCCGCCCGTAGTCACAGATTGCCTAATCTGTGATCCCCGTGCCGTAGCCCCCCTCAATTTGATGCAGATTTTGACTTCAGACTCAAGCGTCGAAAAACCGAGAATTAAATGACCCTAACACTGACATAGGTTGATACAGAACAATTGTGTTGAGCAAATTATAGATACCTGATATAATGAAAATATACCACGATGGACGAACTGAGTCAATTGAAATATCCAAAACATATAGGAGGAGATTTCATGAAAATCACTGATGTTAAGGCGTTTCCTGTGCGACTGGGCGGCACCCAACTTGTGGTAAAGGTGGAAACCGATGCGGGAATCCACGGGGTAGGTGAAGCTGGCCTGTCGAACCGCGCCTTAGCGGTAGTTGGCGCAATCCAGCATTATCGTGAATTGCTGCTCGGTCAAGATCCAATGCGTATAGGTGCATTGTGGCAGGAGCTATACCGAAGCCAATATTTCGAGGGTGGGCGTGTTCTGACGGCTGCTATCTCTGCCATTGACATCGCCCTCCACGACATTGCTGGCAAAGCCTTGGGAGTGCCTGTCTATCAGCTACTTGGCGGAAAACAACGGGATTATATCCCCTGTTTTGCCACAACGAACTCTCACTCTCTAGATCGGTTGATTGCAGACGCCAAGCTACTAATCGAAAATGGCTGGAATGTCATTCGGACATGGATGGCACGTGGAGCACAGGGACCGGAGGGCAATATTTTTGAGCCACGCGAGTCAATAGGGTTGACCGCAGACTGGCTAACGCAGTTGCGAGAAACCGTTGGACCGGATCCGGTCATCGGCATCGACTATCACCACCGCCTCAGCGTCGCAGAAGCCGCTTCGTTCTGTCACCGCATGCCTCCAGGCACCCTCGATTTCTTGGAGGAACCGATTCGAGATGAAACACCGGAGGCGTATGAGTCGCTGCGAACCATGGTGGATGTCCCCTTCGCAATTGGAGAAGAAATCTCGAGCAAATGGGGGTTTCTTCCTTATATTGAGCGGGGTATCACCAATTTTGTCCGCATAGATGTCTGCAATGTTGGGGGTTTGACGGAAGCGATGAAGGTCGCGAGTTTAGCGGAAGCGCACTACATTGACCTGATGCCACATAACCCGCTAGGGCCAATCTGTACCGCGGCATCAATCCACTTGGCGGCAGCAGTGCCCAACTTTGCATGGTTGGAGATAAGGGAATCGCCAACCGAACACCTGCCGTTCTATGATAAAAACCTGTTTCCGGTCCAGCCACAGGCTGAAGGGCCCCGTTTTCCAACACCTGAGCTGCCGGGACTTGGGATCGAGTTTAATGAGGAGTTGGCACTTGCAAATCCGGCTGGGCTCGGGCGGAGAGGCTTCCTCCGTCGACGCGATGGATCAGTCACCAACTCGTAATTGTTGATAGTAAACGCTGTATCTTCCTGCGTATTTCCCCGTGGAAGCCTCGACAAACTCAAGGGATTGGAATCTAGTAGGACTAGAGCGATGCAGGAAAAGAGGCAAAAAAGTTAGGAGGGAAAAATTGATGAAAAAAATGGTTCTGTCAATGCTAGGAATAGTATCGTTGTTTCCGAGCATATCTTACGCACATGAAATGTCTGGTGGCGGCGGATTCATATCCGGATTGACGCATCCTGTTCTTGGATTCGATCATCTGCTAGCGATGTTGAGTGTAGGAGTTTTGAGTGCACAAATGGGTGGAAGCGCGATATGGCGGGTGCCATTAACTTTTGTGCTCGTTATGCTCGGGGGTGGAATTCTTGGAATAAATGACATACCCATATTTTCGGTTGAATTGGGTATAGCCCTTTCCGTCCTCGCGCTAGGTATTGCGATTGCCGCAGATAAAAAACTTTCTCCACTATTAGCTATGGTGTTTGTGGGGTTCTTTGCTATCTTTCACGGTCACGCACATGGAACTGAAATGCCGTACCTCTCTAAGCCGATGTTTTACGCCGGTGGATTTGTCCTCGGAACCGCAGGCATTCATATCGCCGGTGTCGTGATTGGAGTGATTGCGGAAAGATTCAGGCACGGGGTAGGTCTGTTACGATATGTAGGAGCAGGCATCACTGGCATCGGATTCCATCTCATAATCATCTGATATCTTTGGTGACAACATAAAAAAGACAGGTTGGCTTCTCTTGAAAGAAAAGCCAACCTTAACCACTCTCAGTCCAAAGACAACTCAACCGACATCCATTTCTACTCCTCCTCGGGTGGAGGATTCACATAAGCCGGCTCCGTGAGCTCTTCGACCTGTTTCCCAAACTTTCCGCTTGTGTAATCAACCTGTTTAATTTTCCACCCATCGTCGCGATTTGGCTTTACCAGTAAGGCGACCAAAGTACCGCTAACCGCCCACTGATAACCGCCGCGTAATGTGGCAGTCTTGGCGTTTTTAGCAATCGAAATACTCTCGTACTCAACGGTCATCTTGCCTCTTCGCAGCTGGAAAATACCTAACCATGCCTGCTCAATCGTTTTCCAACCAATGTGTTTCGCAAATGCGCCCGCCCAAAAGTCCCACGCGACAAAGACATCATCACTCTCGCTTTTCAGCCAGTAAGCCATAAATTCTTTCGAGTCCTCTGTTTCAATGGCTTCAGCATGTAGCGTAAAAACTTCGCGAACTGCTGCCTCTTCCGCCTCATAATCAATCTCAATTTGTATGACTTCACCACCACCACTTGGTGTTGAGGGCTGTGTGGGCTGCTGAGGCGCATCGTCCTCCGAATCTCCCCCACAAGCAATAAAGCCGACTACAAATAGCACGCAGATTATGTAAGTTGTAAACTGTCGTTTCATCGGTTTCTCCTTCCTACGACCATATTGTTAGCGCACAGCGCGTTACGGTCACTGAAAGCTTCTCATCCTCAGAAAAATTACGACAACAATCGTATTGATAAACCCATTCTGAAGATAAACGGTACTCATCATTGTAACCATCTTCCTATGAAAAGTCAACAGAAATTGACATACCCATTTTTTTATAGATCTCCTACGTCAATATATGATAGCATAGCTTGATTCTAACATCAGAATTTAATCCAACAGTTACAATTTATCGGGACTACTACATCCGTTCTCAATGATAAATTTCACAAAGTATATCACTCTTTCCGATGTTCTTCAGAATGAGTTAAATTTTGGATAGGAGTTCATTCTCAATGGGACTTGATGTCGTTCAGCTGACTAGAGAGCTTGTGGCGATTAATTCCGTTAGCCAGCGCAGCAATGAGGAGGTCTCAGATCTCCTAGAAACTACACTAAAGGGATGTGAGTTTGAGGTCGAGCGTCTAGAATACCTTGACAACAATGGCGAGCGAAAGGTAAGCCTCGTCGGTAAAAAAGGAGACGGTCCCAACGGTTTTGGACTTTTTTCCCACTCCGATACTGTTCCCGGCCTGGAGGGAGAGTGGGATCCGTTTGACCCAGTAATTCAAGATGGGCGCCTCTTTGGGCGCGGCAGCTGCGATATGAAAGGTCCACTGGCTGCGACGATTGCCGCAGGGGAAAAAGTCAATGCGGCTGATTTGCAGAGCCCCCTATTTATCGTTGTTACCGCGGACGAAGAGATTAGCAGCGCGGGAGCCCGCCAAGTGGCAGAAGCGTCAGAGCTTTTCAACGCGGAATGCCCGAAACATGGAGTTATCGCTGAGCCGACACGATTGACACCGGTCTACGCGCACAAAGGAGGCGGACGGGTCTTTGTAACCGCGAACGGACGGGCGGCGCATACCAGCACAGATAAAGGTGTTTCCGCGAATTTTCTAATTGCACCTTTCCTCGCGGAGATGGCGGCATTGGCAGAACTCCTCAAAACCGACGAGTCCTTCATGAATAAGGAGTTTGACCCACCCACGAATGGATTTAATATGGTGCTTGATGACGGCGGGTGCCGACCGAACGTTGCAGCGGCGAAGACAGTTTGTACCCTTAGTTTTAGACCAATGCCGAATGATCGGAGCGACGATGTCATTGCAATGATAACGGAAACCGCCGAAAAGTACGACCTTGAAGTCTCTTCGCAAAAGGGAACCCCGTTCTACGTTTCGCCCGACGCTGAGATTGTCCAAGCCGGGCTAAAAGCCACAGGCGCGACGAAGCCGGGGACGGTGCCATTTGGTACCGACGCACACGCCTTCAAGAATCACCTGCAACTCGTTATTCTCGGTCCCGGCGATATCGTTCAAGCGCATACCGTTGGAGAGTGGATCGACATCGAACAGCTGTCAGCAGCTGTCGGTGTGTACCAACGGATGATCGAGATGTTCTGCACCTAACAGCGGAGAAGCCGCTCGCTACTCCCGATTAAACAACGAAAAGTTGTTGACAGCCACACGATTCGTGTTAGAATGCAAACTACCGTTGAGAGCATGTACTTAAAGCCCGACGGAACGGCTAGGCTCCATAACAAACTTGTACCCTCATCAGAGATTGAAAGGAAAAATATCAGATGAAACTTGCATTTTTTAATGACTACCAACTCGGTGTAATCAGCGGCGATCAGATTGTCGATGTCGCCTCAGCGATAGAGGGAATCTCCTACCATAGCCCCCAAGAACTTATTGAGATGCTTATCCAAGATTGGGACAACGTACAACCGCAGATCGCACAGGCGGCTGAAGCGAATGCCGGTACAGGACTGGCTGATGTCCGGCTAAGAGCGCCGCTACCGAGACCGGGGCAGCTGGTCTGTCTTGCAGGCAATTACATCGAACCCGCAGCCCCTGATCGGGGAGAGTTTAACGCCTTCCTCAAATCGCCCACCGGTATCATTGGAAAGGACGATACAGTACAACTTCCCGAAACAGATGCTACCGTTTTCCATTTTGAGCCTGAACTCAGCGTAGTCATCGGCAAAACGGCAAGCCATCTGTCGCAAGCAGAAGCTATGGAGCATGTGTTCGGCTATACCCAATTCATTGATGTGTCCGCCCGCGGTCTACCCGGCGGATTTTTCTTGGGCAAGAGCTGGCATACCTTCGCTCCAATGGGCCCGGCATTGGTCACCGCCGACGAGGTTTCTGATCCAAACGAACTTGGAATTCGTCTCTGGGTCAACGACGAGCTTCGGCACGACTTCTCCTCTAACTCTATGGCGCGTTTCATACCGGAGGTGTTAGCAGAGGTCACCAAAGTCCTCACACTTGAACCCGGTGACGTTGTCTCCACAGGAACCCATCACTACGCCCTAGCACCAATTCAGGACGGAGATCACCTGCATTTGGAAATCGAGGGCTTTGGTCCCTCACTGACGATTAACGTCCATGACCCCCTGAAGCGAACATCTTGGGAAGCGCACTAAGCCTATTGTGGGCAGTATGCCGCCGCACTTGTAAAAATTGTGGGCACATTAATCACCGCCGGGGCCCCTGAATCGGCAGCGCGTTGCAGTGCCGGGCGAATGTCGCCGGGTTTCGTGACAAGCTCGCCGTAACAATCAAGGGCTTCGGCAACCCGCTCATAACTCACCGCCCGGAGATCCGTAGCCACAGCGCGTTCCAGACCGTAGCGCTGAATTTGTGGATGTCTCACAATTCCCCACGCCTCATCGCTTGAGATGATCGAAATAATCGGTAGATTGTGCTTGAGGGCAGTGTCGTACTCGATGACACCGTAACCGAAGGAGCCGTCCCCAGTGATTAAAACGCTCGGATGATCAGGTCTTGCCACTTTACCAGCCAACGCAAAGGGCACTCCTTGCCCAATTCCGCCGATGGGCCCCGTAAACAGTAGGTAGGGGGGATGGTAGTGGTCAAGTGCCATGTGCGAAAATAGCGAGGCATCTCCACCATCAAGCGAGATTGTCGCGTCATCTCCGAAGAGCTCACGTACCTCCTTACAGATGCGTAACGGATGAACGGGAACACTATCGGAGTTCTCCGCTTCAGCGAGGCGTTGCCGAAAAGCTTGACGGACGAGAGTTAGCCGTTCAACCCAATCTGTCGGTTTCTGAAAATCGTGCCGGGAAACGCCGTTTGTCATCTCATTCAGGACAGGTTGCAGGTCACCGATGATGCCAACATCAAAGGGGCGGTTCTTGCCCATCTCTTCAGCATCGATATCAACGCAGATAAACGTGGCATCTTCGTGGAATAGCGGCGGTTTGCCGTAGCTGATGTTTGTGTCGAATTTAACTCCCAAGGCAAGCACTACATCAGCATTCCGTAGCTCCTTTGAGGCATTGCCGAATCGGGTGCTCGCCATGCCAAAGAAAAGCGGATGCGGGCGGGTAATTGCGTTCACATCGCCGCCGCGTGAGAAAAACGGTATCCCCGTCGCCTCCACGAAATCTAAGAGTGCCCCCGCAGCGTTCTGCCAGTGCGTCGCACCAGCAGCAATAATTACCGGGCTCTCCGCACCTGCCAACAATTTCAAGGCGCGGTCTATCTGTTCCGGATCGCCGTGGACCTTGCCTTGCAGGCGAGAGTTCACCGGTTCAGGATAATCAATTTCCGAATCATCAATCTTGTCATACAAAACGTCGTAGGGCACATTCAGATGAACGGGTCCCGGACGTCCCCCCAACGCCTTACGGAATCCGGTGCCGACATACTCCGGCAGCCGTTCCGTCTGCGCGACCAATCGTGTCCACTTGGTAATCGGTTTGACCAATCCTGTCTGGTTATACTCCTGAGAACCACCCATATCAAGCTGATCCGCATCGCTGTTGCCACTTATCGAATAGAGTGGGCTACCCATCATGTGTGCTGTCGCTAATCCGTAGATCATAGCGGCGTGCCCGGGGCCACGAGTAACACCGCTGACGCCGACACCGCCGGTTACCCGTGCATACGCATCCGCCATCATCGTCGCAGATGGGTCCACGCGCGTATCGATGATTTTGATGCCGTCGTTCAAACACCCTTCGTAAATTGATTCAATCGTCCCACCACAGAGTGTGAACAGATATTCCACATTCTCTTGCTTCAGGACCTTTGTAATAATCTGACCACCTTCCAAAATTGCCATAGCTTTCTCCTTATTTTGATTCACTCATGTTAAGAAATGGTATAACAGAAACCGAGTTTTGAAGAAAAAACTCGGTTTCTTGGTTTATCATTAGCAACCTGCGTTATTGTAATTCAAGTTGGAGTGTATGGGGCTCATCGGTTCATTTTGGGCATCAGAGCGAAAGTCGGGTTGGAAGCCCGACCTACTGGACTACAACGGCGATTTCTTTGTCGGTTAAGCCGTAGAGTTGATAGACTATCTGATCAATCAGCGCGTCGGTTCGTTGGATGCGGGTAAGTAAGGGGTTGAGTTTATCGTGGCTACGTGTAAATTCACGCTCCAACGATTCTTGGAAACTTCGGTCCGATAGATCAACGGCGATGGATCGGCGATTTTTCTTGAGAATCTCAAGCAATTCCTCAAATAACAGATCGGAGTAACCCTGAATCGCGGTCTTATTTTTGAGCGTATCAATTGGGGCTCCGATTTCCCGTTCCAACCAACGCAGGAAGCCGCGGATCTCCTCCCCTTTGGCTCTGTTCATCTCAACCATATCCTCCGCGAGGTAGGCGAGTAGGTCGTGGACGACATCGGAGCATTCTGGATCGGCGGTGAGCTGATGCTTCACGAAACCGAGAACGCAGTCAGTACTCCCTTTGTCGAGGCAGAATTGGTAGAGGGTTTTGGCTTTTTCGAGTTGGCGATTCCGTTCGTCGGCGGGGGTGGTGAAGTTGATATGGCGGATGGGAAGTTCCTCCATGTATTGAGAGAAGAATCGCAGCCGTCCACGCTTATCCGCTTCCCCAAGTACCGCACAGATGTGTTTGAGATAGTAGAAAGTCATGCGGGAATTTAAGAGGGCAAGCAGATACAAATCAGAAGTTGGGAGGAAGTAAGTTGTGTTTGTTGAAAACAGTCCCGATTCATCAAAGCAGAATCGGCAGCCCATACCGAGGTCGGGATAGACAATTTTTGGG
The DNA here is from genome assembly GCA_022822785.1 of Candidatus Poribacteria bacterium. Lineage (GTDB taxonomy): Bacteria > Poribacteria > WGA-4E > WGA-4E > PCPOR2b > PCPOR2b. The sequence continues at coordinate 50,545 of JAJEAL010000111.1, read as the reverse complement.
GTTTCAAATTCATCGTAGTAGGTACAACTTCTCAACTCCCACCAATACTCCCCTTGGTCCTGCCGTCTCGCCAATCGTCGCTCAAATTGCTGGAGATAGTTGAAAACAGCGGGGTATTGCGTGATCGGCACCCCAATATATGTCCAAATCAGATACCGCTCACGAAATTGGATCTCATACTTGCGAATATCATCCCCAACGACACACGGTCTAATAATTTCTGCCGATCTGGGATCTTCGTCAATCAGGTAGTCGCGTGTTGCAGCATCAATAATAAATGCCTCGTTGAATCCCGTGATAAGACCTCGGCGCATCTTGCCTTCACAGTATATAGTGAGAGTCGTGCTATTTTCTCTGATTTTTTTCAAAATCCTGATTTCATCCGCAGTGGCTAATGTCCAATTTTCACCCAACGCATCCTGATTAAGCTGCTCACCGATGCGGTCAATTTCTGCTCGCAACGAGTCAAAATCGAGCGTTTGCATTTGGGTGAATCGGAACGTTTGTGTGTCCACAGATTCGCGTAGGGTCAGGAGAATTGCGGTCATCGCGGCAGCATCCTCGAAAACAGGCAACTCACCAAAATCGACAATTTCATTCAGCACAGCGTTAGTTGAAAGATAAGCGCGCAAGTTCTTTCCATAATTCGCTCGCATGAATTTATTCGACGTGATCATACCGAATCGTCCACACTTTTGCAGCAACTCATGTGCTTGTTCAACGAAATAAACATAAAGATCAGCAATACCACTGTAGGTCTGATATATCGCAAGAAACGGCTTGGCATCACCTAACGCTTCTTGTCGGATATAAGGCGGATTCCCTATCACTACATCAAATCCCGGATTGTCCTTCTCCCGGCCGTATCTGTCCCGAAACACCTCCGGGAACTCTATCTCCCAATGGAAAAACCGTTTTTCTTTCCCTATCTCCTGCGCCCGCTGATAGGCGAGCAAATCTTCAAGGGTCTCGGTATTTTGAGAGCGGAGGGCATTCACCGCCTGATGATAGGTGGCACGAGATACATCGTTCCCGAAATAAACGCTCGTCCAGAGATTCGCTACCCCTTTATGGAAACGGAGCATCTGTTGGGCGATGTCTAGTTGATGCTCTTTCGCATGGATCTGGTCGGCGGTGCGGCTCTCGGTCTCCTCTATCAGCAGGTAGTGTCCGATAGCGGTGGCAACTTTATCGGTGAAAGGGAATTCCATCGGAATCTCTGTCTGAGTTTCGTTCGTTCGGCGGCGACTCTTCTTCAGCGCCGGCAGGTTCGATAGGTTCTCAATCTTCGCGCCGATTAGCGAATTGCCGCAACGGATATGATGATCGAGGAACGAGAGCGGTTCGCCCTTTGCCACCGTGTGCAGCCAGAGGGAGAGTTTCGCTAACTCCACCGCCATCGGGTTGAGATCGACACCGTAGACGCAGGCCTCGACAACGCGCCGGCGCCAGTAGGCGAGTTCTGTCTCTGCGTCCGTCGTTTCGGTTATGTGTGGCGCGTCCGGATGCGTAATCAGTTCTTCGGCAAGATAATCGACAACCCCGACGAGGAAATGGCCGCTCCCTGTGGCGGGGTCAAGGATTTTGAGGGATAGAATCTCATCGACAGTTTTGCCCTCACAGAGCGGTGCGAGGGTATTTTCGACGATGTAGCGGACGATGTAATCGGGGGTGTAGTAGCTGCCGGTCGCCTTCCGCTCGCCCTTGTCAGTCAATAGATAGACATCGCCCTCCGAATAGGCGGGCTCCTGATCAGGAGAGGATTTTGGTGCAACCGTTTCGCTTCCGCGTCGTGAGACGATGACCAGCTCTTGGTCGGCGATTTGGGGTTGATATTCGAGCAAGCCTTCGTAGATATCTCCGAGATGGCGCACGTCGAGGTCACGGTAGGCGATGCGTTCGCCTTCTTCGGTCCGGGTTAGGAGTTCAATAACCCGCGCCAATGCCTTGTTTCCAAGTTCGTTCTCCTCAAGGAACGGGTGATACGCCGGATTGAAAAGCCCTCCGTTGTATTGGGGGATGAGGTGGTCCCAACCATCGTTGATGAGGGAAAAGAGGCCGCGTAGCCGTGCCCAATAGTCGCTGACTGTTGGGATGATAAGATCGCCTCGATCAACTGTTTCGTGAACAGTCTCCGCAAGTGCTGCGAGGCTGTAACCTGCGGCGTAGTCAGGATTTTCGACGGGTAGCAGCCCTCGGCTTTCGGCGTAGAGGATAAACAGGACACGGTATAGCAGGATTAGGCAGTTGGTATGAATCTCATGGAGTGGCGGATTGGCGGCGTCGAATCGGTTGCGTGGAAAATGAAGGAAGCCGTCAATGAGTAGGCGTAGGGCATCGTAGACACGGTTTTTTAGGTCATCGGAAACGGCGACGGTGTATTGGTGGCTTTCGGTCAGTACGAGATCGAGAAACGATGCTCCACCCGCATCGGGTATGAAGGCGTCGCGCTGAAAGAGGCAGTAGAAATAGCGGAAGGCGTCTAAGTCCGCATTGCCGGAGAGGAGTGTGGCGAGGTCTATCTCATAGAAGCTATCAAGCCGATAACTGGTCTGACGGTGGTAAAGTCGCCATTGCCTGCCGTTGGTCAAGATACCCCAGTCTTTATCCGCGTCCCGTAGGTAGCAGTCAATTTGGTAGTTCGGATTTTGATTGGTGAATGGATCGCCTCCGCCCTGACCTTTCCGGTCTAGGTCGCGTGACCATGCTTTGGCATCGCCGACAGCGAGGGCGGTGTTGAAGAGTTGGTTTGTGTTGATGTGCGGCTGCGCTGCGTTGTGGGCCTCCACCGATGGGAAGAAAGCGTAGTCGGGTCTTCTGGTTCCGTGCGATGTTTGGAGTGTAGGCTGTACCTCAAAGATGTGCCCTAACCGTTCTAGCAGCGGTTGGATGAATTCGCGTTCGGTTTGCGCCTCGTTGAGGTCCTTTGCGTTTGGTGCAGCAGCGTCGAAGCGTTCCTTGATTGCTGCATAGTCCGATTCGATATTGGGAGTGTCTGCCCATTGTGGTTGCTGGACAATGAGGGCATCGAGATAGTAATTTGAGAAAAGCGATCGGTTTTTGACCGCGTCGGGGAGTTGGTTCATTAGCGTATTAGTTCATCGACTCTAGTGTTGGGATTCACCACTGTCTACCCAACTACGGAAGAATGATGCGTGAGGGAAACAGCATGGAGATTTGCGTTCTTCACACATTGTGTTGAAGATTTGGGTGGCAATTTGGGTTATTATACCAGAGGTGAGGCGGGTGGGTAAAGGCAAATCCATAGGTACAAATTAGGTGACTATTCCCCATGGATAGCTGCCCCACGGCAGTGGGAGGATCTGCCAGTTTTTTCTGTCTTGCGGTTCTTGCCATACAGCCTAATGTTTGGTATACTATAGCCTGAGTTGCTACCTGCCTGAGAGCGCAAGTAGTATAAGTTTCTATAAACAGGTCGCCCCTACGATTAGAAACGATTTTGCATAGATGGCAACACGCCCTAGCAGCTTGGATTGGTATATTACACATCTGTCATACTGTGGGGACTAATCCGAAATAATATGTAGTGCGTTAAAGAAAGAGGGGAGGGACCGCCGTGCCTCGCAAATTATAGTCGATGTTCCGGGCGGGTAAGGTTTAGGTGGCAACCCAAATTATAATTATGGTAGATTTTAGAATTACTTGGACACTCTCAGGGCACAGCTAACCCCCTAAATCCCCCTTATCAGGGGGACTTTACCGGTTCATTCTTATCAGGAGGACTTTACCGGTTCATTTCATGGAAACATCCATTTTTCGATAGGTGGATAGACTATATCCGAAGGAGATTTTATATGGCTGAAACACCAGAAGATGAAGCAACACAAGATGATGTAGCGGAAGCGGAAGAAACGGCAGAGGAAGCGGAGGACGACGCTTCCACAGATAAAGAAGTACTAGGCACAGATGAAGAAGCGCTAGGCACAGATGAAGCAATAGATGAGGAGCAGGGAGTACTGGAAGCGGAGGGTTCGTCCTTGTTGGTATCCTTTGAGACGGATTTGGAGTTCCTACATAGTGACAATATGAGTTTTTATGAAGCGAACAAAGCATATTATGAGGAGCAGAACTATGAGGAAGCCATTGCTGAATTTCAAGCTGCAATTGAATATGAGAAAGCGCACCCTTCGGATCCTTCAGATTCAGCGGATCAAGCCGAGTCGATGTCGTCGGACGAGGTTATTGTCAAATCTATGTACTGGATGGGTGAATCGTATATCAAACTGAATCAAGAAGATCGAGCTGTTGATATATTTAGGGAGTTGATAGACCTTTATGGTCAACACTACCTCGTGCCAGCAGCACGACGGCGAATCGCCTCACTGAGGCTTGACGCAGAAAGTGAGTCCACATGATAGATAAGATAATTGACTTGCGAAGTGATACGGTAACCAAACCGACCGATAGGATGCGCGAAGCGATGATGAACGCGGAGGTCGGGGATGACTGTTACGGAGAGGATCCGACCATCCATCGTTTGGAAGCGTTAGCGGCTGAAAAGGTTGGCAAAGCAGCGGCGATGTACGTTCCTACAGGAACGATGGGGAACACCGCCGCTCTCCTGGCACATACCCGCGCCGGCGATTATGCCATCATGGATGCCGAGTGCCACATCTACTACTATGAACACGGAAACGTCTCCTCATTAGCGGGAATTATGCCGGTTGTGATGAACAGTCCGGATGGCGTCCCTCCGCTCGAAGAGGTTGAGGCTTACCTGCAACGCGATCCCGCCAAGTTCCCAAGGGTTAGTCTAATCTGTTTGGAGAACACACATAACCGTCGTGGCGGACGCGCGATTCCGTTGGATCGGATGGACGCGGTTCATGAATTAGCAGCGCGCTATGGGGTTCCGGTTCACTTGGACGGAGCCCGCGTTTTCAATGCTGCAGATGCTCTCGGTGTTGATGTGCGAGAAATAACGGGTCGCGTCGATTCCGTGATGTTCTGTCTGTCGAAAGGATTGTGCGCCCCTGTCGGCTCGATGGTTGCCGGGGCTGCGGACTTTATCCAAGAGGCACGTCGCGCCCGGAAACGTCTCGGCGGCGCCATGCGTCAGTCAGGTGTGCTTGCTGCCGCTGGCATTGTTGCGCTGACAGAGATGTCAGATCGTCTGGGTGAAGATCGCGCCAACGCCAAGCTCCTCGCGAAGGCGTTATCCCAATTCGACGAATTAGGTGTGCGTCCGGAGACTGTGGATACGAACATGGTTTTTGTGAACACAGAGCCGTTGGGCATTCCGGCGGCGGATTTTGCGGATCGCGCGCTGCAACACAATATTAAGGTCTCCGTTTACGGGCCGACGACCGTCCGCATGGTGACGAATCACGATGCGAGTCGTGAGGATGTGCTGTATGCCGCGGAAACATTGGTGGATTTGATTAAGACTTTTTAGGGTCCTAAGACGCAAGGGATATTCAGATTGGAAGGGTCGAAGGATAGAGCATCCATCTCCCCTCTTGACTCAAAAGGTGTTAGAGATGAACATCCACGACAGCGGATATAAGAAGCTATTCTCAAATCGCACTATCTTTCGACAACTCCTCGAAACCTTTGTCAACCAAGAGTGGGTCCATTCTCTCAATTTCGACAAGTGTGAACTGTGCTTGGTGCGTTCCTGTCTGGTCATTTACTTGCTCCATTCTCTCAATTTCGACAATTGTGAACCCCTTGATAAATCCTTTATCTCCGAACACTACAAAGAAACCGAGAGCGATTTAATCTACAAAATCCAGTTTCATGACCGCGAGGTCTATATCTACATCCTTGTTGAGTTTCAATCCACGGTAGAGCCGTTCATGGCGTTACGGGTGTTGAACTACATTACCAACTTTTACATGGATTTTCTCGTTAATAATAGTGGTGTCAAAAAATTACCGGCGGTCTTTCCAATCGTGCTGTACAATGGAAGCGCGCCGTGGACGGCACCGGTCAATCTTTCGGCGTTAATTGAGTAGACGCCCCCACTCGGTGCATTCGGGTTAGATTTTCAGTATTTCCTGATTGCTGAGAACGAATACAGTCAGGAAGCGTTGTTAAACATCCGAAACATTGTTTCGACGCTGTTTCTGGCAGAATCGCACTACGATTTAGATGTGTTAGAGGTGGAGCTGCTGAATCTGTTTTCGTCAGAGAGCGACAGACAGGCGGTCAGTCTATTCTTAAATTGGTTTAGGCAGTTGGCTTTCCACGGACGGCTTGAATCTGAAGATTATCAGTCATTGGAGTACATTTATCGGAACGAAGAGGAGGTGAAGATGATGTTAGTCACAGCGTTAGAGAGAGAGCGGGAGCAGTTTTTTCAAAACGGTTTGCGTGAGGGTAAGCAAGAAGGTTTGCTTGAAGGAGAGCAGAAAGGCAGACTTGAAACTGCAAAGGCAATGCTTGCCAAGGGCATGGAGATTACCCTCATTTCTGAAATTACAAACCTTCCAGAAGCACAGCTGTTACAGTTGAAAGACGAGCTTGCCTCAATGAGGTAATAAAAACAATGTTGATAAAGGAATTGCGAACACAATGGGAACTTCCATAGATGTGCTGAAACAGAAAGCCAACAACTTACGCATCCACTCGATTGTCTCGACATCCGAAGCGGGGTCCGGGCATCCGACAACGTGCCTGTCCGCTGCGGATATTATCTCCGCGCTCTTTTTCCGTGAGATGCGGTATGATTCCACCGACCCACATAACCCGAACAACGATCGGTTTATCCTATCCAAGGGGCATGCTGCGCCGGTACTTTATGCCGCGTGGGCGGAAGCGGGCATCATCTCCGTTGAAGATCAGCTAACGCTCCGCCGAATTGATAGCGACCTTGAAGGGCATCCAACGCCGCGTCTAGATTGGGTTGATGTCGCGACTGGCTCGCTGGGACAGGGGTTGTCAATTGGAGTCGGCATGGCACTCAACGGCAAATATTTGGATCAATCAGATTACCGCGTTTACGTCCTGATGGGTGACGGCGAGGCAGCGGAAGGGAGTGTTTGGGAAGCGGTCGCGCTAGCGGCACATTATGACCTGAATAACCTGATTGGCATCGTTGATGTGAACGGTATGGGTCAGAGCGAGCCGACGATGTACGGGTTCGATATTGACTCTTACTGTCGGCGGTTTGAGGCGTTTGGTTGGCAGGCGATCGGGATTGACGGACATAATTTTGACGAGATTTTATCTGCGCTGAATAAAGCGAAGTCCACCGAGGATCGGCCAACGATGATTGTCGCGAAAACCTTCAAGGGCAGAGGGGTATCTTCCCTTGAGAACAAGGCGGGTTGGCACGGAAAGGCACTTCCGCAGGGAGAACCGTTGGATACCGCCCTGAAAGCGCTCGGTCCTTTGAGCACAGCTGGCAGCTTTCAGATTGAGACAGTCCCGACCATGACCATCGCTGAGCCGCAAACTGAGGAGATGGCACCGCCTGAATATCAGCTCGGCGAGGAGGCAGCAACCCGTAGCGGCTACGGCTCTGGGCTCGCGAAATTGGGCGATGCGAACTCATCGGTCGTGGCGGTGGATGGCGATGTCAAAAACTCGACTTACGCCGAACAGTTCATGGGGAAACACGGCGATCGGTATTTTGAGATGTTCATCGCCGAGCAGAATCTGGTTGGGGCAGGCATTGGGCTCGCCAAGTGCGGTAAAATTCCGTTTGTCTCGACCTTTGCGGCGTTCTTTACCCGCGCTTGTGATCACATCCGGATGTCCGCGATTTCGCAGACAAACATCAAGTATGTCGGTTCGCACTGCGGCGTTTCGGTCGGCGAAGATGGTCCCTCTCAGATGGGGTTGGAGGACTTGGCTATGTTTCGGGCATTGCCTGGATCGGTCGTGCTGTATCCGAGCGATGCGGTCGCCACAGAACGCTTGGTCGCACAAGCTGCGGCGCATCACGGCATTGTCTACATTCGGACTTCGCGTCCGCCGACGCCAACCATCTACACCGCGTCTGAAGCGTTCCCAATTGGGGGCAGCAAGGTTCTCCGATACAGTGACAGCGATGCGGTGACGGTTATCGCAGCCGGTGTAACGCTTCACGAGACGCTGAAAGCGTATGAAACCCTGAAAGCAGCGGGCATCTCTATCCGCGTCATCGATCTCTACTCGGTCAAACCGATTGACGCCCAGACGGTTCTCGCCGCAGCCGCTGCGACCAACAACACCATAGTAACTGTTGAAGACCACTACCCGGAAGGTGGGCTTACCGACGCGGTGCTAGACGCAGTTGCGCCTAGCGGGGTCAAGGTTCACAAACTTGCCGTCAACGGTCTGCCGAGGTCCGGCAAGGCGGATGAACTTTTGGAAGCGCACGGCATCAGTGCGGGGGCGATTGCCCGGAAAGTGCAGGAGATTGCCTGAGCGTGAGACGTGATGCGTATGAAAGAACGGAACGCAGATCTGCATTCCCTAGGAATTACGCCCGGCTCTATGTTCATGGGTGTTGGGTTTCACTACCATTCACCCCAACCTACGCCCTATTGAGTTCTATCAATCCCTGCGTCAGCAAAGGCGCGTGATAATGTCTCATAAGAGAGGGTTGCTGCTGCGAGCGGGTTATAGTTCTCACGGGCTTGCACCATAAAGCTGACCTCCGCGGTGATGAACCCGTCGTAACCGTGCTGCTCCATCAGTTTCAAGTAGTTCACGTAATCGAAGGGACCTTCGCCGGGGATGAGGAATTCAAAGTCGGGTGCGCGTCCACGCTGGTCCTTGACATGCGTATGGGCAGAATGCGGTGCGAGAGCGGCGACGCTCTCCTCAGTAGGTATGCCGATGATGTCGAAGTGACTGATGTCGAAATTGACCTTGAGGCAAGGGGAACCGACGAGGTCGAGGAGTTCAAGGACTTTATCAGGGGTATCAATTAGACCACCGATGTGGGGTTCCATCGCAACCGCTACCCCAAGCGTTTGGGTGTACTCAACCAGTTCACCGATCCGTTCAGCCAGCAATTGCTTGCGGCTATCCCACTCTTCTGGTTGACCCCCTGATGTTGTGTTGATTGCTGGTGGACTATCGCCCTGTGCGAGTTCGACCCCTAGTTCCGCTGCACCTTTCAGTCGTGCGATGCTTTGTGCATGTGCTTCGGGATCGGTTTCCATTAAGCTTGAATGCGCTGCAATCGCCGGTAGCGTGAGGTTATGTTGTTTCAACAACCTCGCGATCCGTTTACGTTCGGCGGCATCAAGCGTGCTCAGTTCGGTGATGAAACGGGGGCCGACCGCTATTTCTATGCCATCAAATCCGAGCTGCGCGATATGTGATATTGCAACATCAATGGGAACAGTCGGCATTCCCCAGGTGCTATAACCGAGGTTCATAGTAAATATTCCTTTTTAATCGGGACAGGCGAGAATCCCGATTGGTCGGGAGATTCAAAGTAATTGATATAGGTCGTCAGGAGACTCACGATATACGCAGTGTGTCTACTACCATCGGGTAGTATAAAATAGTTGTCCTACACATACAAGACAAAAAGAGGTGCGGTTCTCTCCTCATCTCAGAAGAGAGTGGGGAATTTATTGCAACGCCAAAAATGGAGGGATAGTATGGCTGCGGAAAATTGGGTGCCGGTTGAGCCGGATTTGGAGACGATCCGCGCACGTTATGCGGACCCGCTTTACGCTTTGTCTCAAGCAGAGGTGCCTGCCATTATGCTGCGCGGGGCTTACGACCCGGATCAGTGTACCTCACTGATTCAACGGTTCTACAACATGGGGCTGGCGCGTAACCCTGAAGATGGCGCTTACGGCGGTGATCAGCGGGTGAGAACGGATATCGGCACGAGCCTAGGGATTCGGGGACAGAATCAGGAGCGTTTCTTCCAACATGCGGAAGCCTCCCACCACCTATTCAAATTTCTGTTTGATGGGTTCGACAATCCGGTGGACCTGATCTACGATACGCTGTCCGCCCTTTCACCGGACAAACAGGTCAGGACAGCTTATGAGCCGGATGGGCGCCGTTATGGGCCTGCGATTGTTCGCATCCATTACCACACACAGGTCTACAAACCACATATTGACAGTGTGCGGCTGCGGGAGGAACGGACGGATTACGCGGTATACCGTTTTGCACATCAGTTTGCGGGTGTACTCTGCATGCAAAATGCGGATGAATTTGACACGGGCACACAGGCAATTTTGCACCGATGCTTGTGGACGGAGGAGGTGCAGCCGTATATCGCTGAGGACACCTTCGATCAGTACGCCGCCGAAAACGGTATTGAGCGGTGTCGGGTCGAGCTGTCGCCGGGCGATTTGTATTTCTTTAACACCCGGTGCGTCCACGAAGTGCCCCCGGTCCACGGGAATAACCCTCGCATTGTTCTAGCGGTGTTTATCGGCTATTCTCCGGACGATGATGAGATTTTTGTGTGGTCATGAAAAAAGCCATACAGCCTTAACAAGGCTATATGGCGGACGATGCCGGAGGTCGGACTCGAACCGACACGAGCCAAGGCTCACTGGATTTTGAGTCCAGCGCGTCTACCGATTTCACCACTCCGGCAAAAGCGTCTCTAATTTTAGCATATCCATCTTCAAAGAATCAAGTTAAAAACCGTTCCCCCCAACCAATGGGTGGTCAAATATCAACAGAACCGAGCTATCTTAAGAATCAGCAGCTGTTTTGCGGACAGCGTCCCCGACCTGAATTTTTCCGGCTTGGATTGTCCGTATGAATAGCCCGCGGAGTCGTTGAGATTTATAGGTTTCTCCGTTGACAAATTCGAGCGCATCTTTGCCATATCGGCGTTCAAATTTTTGACAGCCGGTATGTGGGACATCGGTCACTTCAAAGATAGCGGTGCCGATCTGTAATTGGGTGCCGGTGGGGAGATTCTCTTCGCTCAGGTCTAAATCGACAAGTAGGTTGTCCCCGGCGAGCGGCATTCGGTTGTCGTCACCGGCGATTATCCTGAGGAATCGGGAATTCATTACAGATATTTGTGCCCCCGGATTCGGGCTGAGCGGTCGTGCCCAGCGATCGCCTTCGAGTCCGCCGTCAGGGCTCACTTCTGCCTCTTGGGGAGTTGCCCGTTCTTCGTCGGGCAAGCGAAGGACGATATATTCAAGGACACCGCGGTCTTGGGGGCTCCGTGTTAATTGATCCATCTGAGCTTCAATTTGAGCAACTGATAAACGTTGAACTGCCATCTGTCTCTCCTGCGTGGTATAGGCTGTTGCGGATATTTGAGCGCCGGAGCTCTCTGCGACCGGCGGACAATGTATGCTGTAATTGTAGTATAGAATCGGCGAAATTAAAAGGAAAATTTTTCCACTCATATTCCGGACATCTATCTAGTATATGCGTCTACTGCTACCCTTTTGGCTTGACTGTTTGATTTGGCTTTGTGTAGAATATACTTTTTGGAAAGGTGGGATTTAATTTGTCAGCTCGTATCTGCTTATTTCTAGTCGTTTTTCCTTTCGTGATAATTTCGTGCGGTCCACTACAGGATCAGCCGACGATCGAGCAGTATAATCAATTCGCGATTAAATCTGCTGAATTACAGTTGTGGAACGAAGCAATTTTCCGTTTGCAGCATATTTTAAGGATTGAGCCGCAAAACGCGAAAGCCCACAATAATTTGGGGGTCGCCTATGAAGCGGTGGGCAAGATTGATGAAGCGATGCAAGCGTATGAACGTGCAACCGAATTAGAACCAGAAAATAAGTTCTACCGTTTTAACTACAGGAAATGCCGGATGCAGGTTCAGCGCAATCGTGTGAAGGCTCCGCCTGCGGAGACATCAGATCAATCTGAAGTAGATGAGTCTGAAGATCCGTCTCCTAATTGAGTTGGCACATTTGGTCATTTTTAGTAGTTAAGGACTTAAGCAAATTTAGCACGCGGCGTGAGATTTTTTTGTTTTTAACCCCCTAAATCCCCCTACCGCCTTTGAACCCCCCTGCGAAGGGGGGGAAAATAAGGGACCCTTCGCTTCCCTCCCTTGTCAGGGGGGTCGGGGGAAACCCGTATCAAGGGGGCTTATGAACGAACTGCATAAGTCCTATAGTTGTTGAGTATAGAAACTCGACCTACAAACTGTCTAGCAATTTAGGATACCCCAATGAACCCGAATCAGCAAATCAACACATCAACCCAACAGCGGATCCCGTTAACCATTACGGTGCTGCTCGTAGCCTTATGCTTGGGTACGTATTGGGGCTGCGGGGCATCGGTAACGCGAGTACCGATTAAAATTCAGGTTGAGTCCACAATTGATGTCACCAAGTATTCAGGTTTCGCTGTGCTGCCCTTTACGGAAGAGAAAGATTCCAGCAGACAGCGGGTCGCCTCCTCCGACGAAACAGGGGGTGAGATTGCGGCTCTGATGCGAATTGGATTGGGCCGGAACCAAAATTTGGACGTTGTCAGCACACAGGACACGTTGCGGCTATTCGGCGATGAAGCGATGGACGAGGAGCTGTTGACCAATGTATCGGAGTTGGTGCGTATCGGTGAGTATTTTGAAGTCGATGCAGTCATCGCAGGTAGCTACAGATTCTTTGCAGTAAGTCAACCGAGACGTTACTACGGTGAACGTTATTCCAGAACGCTTCAACGGTATGTCACCGATTATCAGGATTACTTAGAGAAGACCTACGTTCTTTCGTTGAGAGTTGTCATTACCAGTGTAGACACGGAGGAGATTATACGGGATGACACGTATGAACGACGGGCATACCAGTCGCATAGCGTAAGTTCATACCTTATCTCAGAAGTCACGCCACAGGCGGGCATCCTCAAGAGTTTAGCGCGACAAGCAATCTCGGAGTTTACCCGACAAGTTTCGCCACACTATGAGCAAGAAGAAAGGTTTTTGGTGAGATGATGAAAACCGCAGAAAATCGCTTTACTCACTTAATTCGCCGAGTTATCCTTCTCCAGCTCGTTTTTTCGGTATTCCTTTTGGTCGGCAGTAGTTGGGCGCAAGGTTTTGGCAAGAACAAAGTTACGGACCAAGATTTTGATTGGTTGATTCACCGGACGGCGCATTTTGATATTCATTACTATTCGGGTGAAGAGCAGCTAGTCGCAATCATGGCGGACATTGTTGAAGAGGCGTACGAAAAACATAGCGAGGATTTTGAGCACGAGTTAAAGGACCGGACCCCGCTCGTATTATATCAATCTCACAAAGATTTTCAGGAGACCAACATTACCTTAGCGGAGCTGCACGAAGGGATCGGCGGATTTGCGGAGCTCTTTAAGCGGCGCATGGTTATCCCCTTCACCGGTTCAATGACCGCATTTCGTGAGGTCATCTTCCACGAACTGGTTCACATATTTCAGTATGACATCATCTATCAGAAGCCGGCGGGGCATTTTTATAGCGGTGAGTTTCTCTACAGCCCGCCAATCTGGTTTATGGAGGGGACAGCGGACTATTTCGGCAATGACAACGACGCGACCGGAGAGATGGTGTTAAGGGATGCCAGCGTTGCTAATCAGATTGTCCCGCTGATGCGGCTTCAGGATTTCCGTGTGCTCGGATCGCAGGTGTATTTGGGATATAAGATGGGGCAGTCCGCAGTGTCATATTTTGTTGAGAATTATGGACGGGATAAGGTAGGGCAGATAATGCATGAGCTGCGCCATATCCGGACCAAAGATCTCAATCAGGCTTTTCAGAACGTGGTTGGGGTCAGTCTTGAGCAGTTTGATAAAGAGTGGCGTTTATCGGTGCAGAAGAAGTATTGGCCCATGATTGAGCACAAGGACATGCCGGATTCGATTGCGAAGAACCTAACAAAGAATTCGCGCTATTCGCATAACGTGAAGCCGATTTGGTCTCCGAGCGGCGATCTTATCGCTTATATCACCGGTAACGATGGATTTAGTGAGATTGTGCTTGCGTCTGCTAAAGATGGCAGCCGTTTAGAGCGGATAAGCAAGGATTTTTTCGGGAGTAAATATGAGGAGATTCGAAGTGCTGGCAGTGGGTTAGCTTGGTCTCCGGACGGCGATCATATCGCCTTCATCGCCAAACACCGAGAGTCGGAGTATCTGCTTGAGGTGAACGTTATCAGTAAGCAGCTAAAACACCGAATTAAGCTGGACTTCGACGCTGCCGGTTCACCGAGCTATGACGGTAGCGGCGAACGGGTTGTTTTTTCTGCGCTAAGCGGGGGTCAGACCGACCTATTTATTATCAACCTAGAGACCGAAGAGCTAACACGCCTGACAAACGATTCCTTTGACGATATCAACCCCTCATGGCATCCGACGAAAGAAGAGATTGCCTACGCATCGGAACAAGGGGGTAAGTATAAGCTGATAATCATTGACGTCAAGAGCCGGACCGCGCGGCGGTTGCCGCACGGTGAGCATAATGCGGTTGGTCCTCGTTGGGCACCCGGTGGCGAGCAGTTACTTTTTTGCTCGGACTTGGGTGGCGTTTACGACCTGTGCACGATCCAATCGGACGGCACAGACTTCACACGCTTAACCAACATTATTACCGGCTGTTTTAACCCCAGTTTCTCACCGGATCGTAAGCATATCCTGTTTGGCGCCTACCAATCGGGTAAGCAGGACGTTTACCTCATGGACACAGAGAAGGCGCTTAATGAGAAGATTGAGCTGCCTCCCTCTGAGTCAGAGCCGGTTGTCGTACAACCGCCGGAACGGCGACCGCGCCGAATTGGGCATCGGAAGTACAACACGAAGATTGGGTTAGATGCAATTTTTACCAACTTTAGCCTCGGTGCGGACGGTTTACTTCGCAATTCGACGGAGTTGGTTGCAAGCGACATGATGGGCAACCATCGCTTAGGGTTGAGCGTTCAGAATCAGTCTGGTTTTCTTGCCCCGGATTTCATTGCCCAGTACGGTTCTCTTGCGCGTCGTGCGGATTTTGGGTTCTCCCTCTTTAATTTTCACGAGTATCACCTATTAGGGACCACCCGAAATCGTCGCCGCGTCTCGCAGCGTTTAACGGGTATTGCCGGTTCCGCGATCTATCCGTTCAACCGGTATCGTCGCTTGGAGTTCCAGTTGTTGACGTATTCCACCCCTTACGCTTTCAGATTTGAGACGGAACACGAAGATAACCGTGGATTTCTGATGCTTGGAACAATTGCTCTTGTTAGCGACACAACGCGCTGGCAGGTGTTCGGTCCTCAGAGCGGCGTCCGTTATCATCTCACCTTTGAAAAGTCGTATCGTGCAACTGGAAGCGACCTTGAGTTAACAAATCTCATTTTTGATTTCCGTCGATACTTTAAGCTCGGCAGGCGTTCAACCTTTGCGACCCGTTTGCTGCTTGGTGGAAGTTTTGGAAGAGACAAGTCGCTCTTTTATCTCGGCGGCATTGATACATTGCGCGGCTATAGCTATGAAGAGCTCATCGGGACACGGATGGGATTACTGAACTTTGAGCTGCGGATTCCGTTTATTGATGAGCTCCGTTTCGGTTGGCCCTTTTCATGGGCAATCGGCGGTATCCGCGGGATTTTCTTCGCCGATTTCGGCACGGTCTGGTCGGCGGACGAATTCAACGCCGATAACCCTTACTACCTGATCCGACGTGAGGGCAATCGATTTCATCTTGACGACGCGAGAGGTTCAATTGGCGTCGGTTTGCGACTACAGCTTGGTCTTTTCTCCCTCGATTTTGACGTGGCCCGCCGCACAGATCTCGCTAGTATAGATCCGGAAACGACGTTCCATTTCGGTTTAGGTCAAGCGTTTTAAGGCAAGCACTCCTTATGAGCGTAGATTTCCGCAGATAAAAAGGGAGTGCAAAACATGAAGCGACAGCCAGTTTTTTGAAAGAACTCGGTAAGAAAGGACTTCCGTTTTAATCGGGTGCCTGCGGCGATAAATCGTCCCCCTAACTGGATAAGTTAGGGTACTAGATTCTGTTGACATTTGGGTGTCGAGATATGAATCTCGACCTACAGGCTACCCGCAGTTTTGTATACCTGTTGAACGTGTAGGCGTAGAAGTTGTCAACCGGTTGGGCTGGGAAACCGGACTATTCTGATCGGGTACTTACCAGCGAATTAGGGATACGTCTCACATAAATGTCAATACGTCCTAGTCACTCTTAATTTAAGGAAGGAATACATGCAACCAAACGTGACGCGATTGATTACTATCCTTGTTGTTTTGGCGGTCGTTATTGCCGGAGGTGCAATATTCGTCAAAATTTATCCTGACCTCCTCTGGTTCGATATGGTCGGCTATCTCGCCATCTACAAGAAAGTGCTATTCACAAAAATAGGGTTGGGAGTGGTTTTCAGCACTTTTTTTCTCGGCGTAACCCTCACCAATCTCTATCTTCTATATCGTTTCACCCCACCCCGTCTGAGTCCAACACTCGTTGAATCAATTCCCCTTGAAGGTATGCCCGATTTTAACCTCCGGAAAGCGGTCTATGTTGTATTGACACTCCTTGCCATTGGTGGGAGTATTGTAGGCGGTTATGCCGCGACAGACCACTGGGAACAATTTCTCCGTTATTCAAATGCGAGCAATCTTACCTTCCAATCCGCAACGTCGCTTGATGCGCCGGCAAATCAGGAGGCGACAGAGGTTACCATCTCTGAATTGGAGTATAGCGCAAAAGGGATTAGAGTGGGGGATGCGGTTACCGTCAAAGAGGGAGATAGCAGTCATACAGCCGAAATCCGTTCAATAAGTCCGGGCGAGGCTGGGAGCGTTAAGGTTGGATTAAACCAAGGGCTTAGTTTCGACGCAACCGAAAACGCAGTTTTGGTCGGGGCGACCCGGGATCCAGTTTTCGATAAGAATGTCAGTTATTACGTTTTTCGGATGCCGTTGGAACGCCTAATCTGCGGTTATCTCTTCGGATTATTCATGTTAGCCACCCTTTTTACAGGAGTGTTGTACTTTTTTCACGGGTTACTCATCGATGAAAATAACCGCTTTGCACCGCCACAACGTGTTAAGACACATCTGTTTGTGCTGATTGGGTTGACACTCCTGTTTCGTGCCTGGAATTACCGGTTTGCGATGTACGACCTGCTCTATACCACCAACGATGTTGTTCGTGGGGGCGGCGGTTACGCAGCAATACAGGCACGGTTGCCTGTGTTGTGGATACTGTTAGCACTCACCATTATCTGTGCGCTGATTTTCTTCATCAGCATATTTTTACGGCGTATCTCCTTCGCGGTTGGAAGTGTTATCGTTCTTCTGCTGGTCGCCTTTATCGGACAAGCTTATCCCCGTCTCGTTCAAAACCTGAAGGTAGAGCCGAGCAAACAGGAGCTTGAGAGTAGATATATCAACTACAATATCAGGGCGACGCTGCACGCGTATGATCTGGAGGATAGCACCGTGACCGAGACAGAATACCCTCTAACGGGGGAGCTGTCTTATGATAACATCACGGGCCCCGAAAATGCGGCGGTGATTAACAGCATCCGGCTGTGGGATTGGCGCCCGCTGCGCCGAACGTTCCGCCAGCTGCAGGAGTTACGTTCACAATACGATTTTTCCGATGTAGATATTGATCGTTATGTGATGGGCAGCGGTGAACCTCGGCAGGTGATGCTCTCTGGACGTGAATTGAACATTAACGACCTACCGCGTGAAGTGAGTCGGGATTGGTTCAAGCGCACTTACGTCTACACTCACGGTTACGGAGCGGTGCTGAGCCCTGTGAACGAAATTTTGGACGGCAAGCCGAAGATGTACATTCGGGATATGGACCCGATTAATTACGAACCTGAATGGACATATCGTTTTAACGATAGTCCGGGTCCTCGGATTTACTACGGGGAACGGACGAACCATTATGTGATAGTTCATCCAGACCGCTCGGATAGCCTTGAGTTTGATTACCCTGAAACGTTCGGACAAGATTTTGCCAAGTATTCTTACCAAGGCGAAGGTGGCGTTGAGCTTTCGTCGTTCTTACGAAAATTTGCGTACATGTTGAGATTTAACAACGCGCTCAATTTCATCTTGCCCGGTGAAATCCGGTCGTCAAGTCGCGTGCTTTACGATCGGAACATAAAGGAACGTGTTAACCAAATCGCCCCATTCCTGAAATATGATAACGACCCTTACCTTGTCATTCACAACGGTCGATTAATCTGGATGATTGACGCGTATACAACGACCGCCCGTTATCCCTATTCGGCACCGATGCAGGACGCCATTCGCAGTATTATTGCAGAACGGGGTGGCAGGCGCGCTGCCGGGCGGATTGTTGGCGGAGAGAGGCCGTGGGGGAATTATATCCGCAACGCGGCGAAAGTCACGATCGATGCTTACGATGGGAGCGTGAATTTCTATCTGATGGAGCAGGAACAGGATCCGGTTGCGGAGTGTTATCGCCGTATCTTCCCCGACCTGTTCAAACCGTTTGACGCAATGCCCGAAGATCTTAAAGCGCACATCCGTTACCCGACGACGATGTTTCTCATCCAAGCGCGGATGTATCAGGATTACCACATGAAAGATCCGATAACTTTCTACGCAAGTGAGGATCAGTGGCAGATAGGTGAGGAGCTTTACGATAATACCGAGCGTCCTCGTCCTCCACAGCCGCTGCAACCGCAGAGCCCGTTCGCACGGACTCAGCAATTACCGGAGACGGTCACGAATGTCCAAGAGGTCGCGCCTTACTATGTGGTTGTCAAGATACCGGGAGAGGAGCGGGCGGAATTCGTGCTGATGCTTCCGTTCACGCCGAAAAACAAGCCGAACCTGACTGCATGGATTGCTGCGAGATGTGATTTGCCTCAGTATGGACAGCTGCTGGTGTATCGTTTCCCGAAGGGCAAACTTGCCCCCGGACCGATGCAGGTAGAAAATTTTATCACGCAAGAACCTGGGATTTCTCAGCAGATTAGCTTGTGGAACACGCAAGGTTCACGTGTGCTGCGTGGCAACCTGCTCATCATCCCGATGAACGAAGCAATTCTCTACGTTGAACCGATCTACATCCAAGCGGAGAACGAGGAGTCTGCAATCCCTGAATTGCGTCGTGTTGTTGTGGGTTATAAGGAAAATGTTGCTTGGGGTGCGAGTCTTGAGGAAGCGTTGATTAACATGTTTGGCAGGCGGTTAGAGGTCGCCTTGGCACAAGATAGTCTGTCTGCTGAAGCTACCGAAGTGGTAAGTGCAGAGGTATCGCTATCTGTTTCGACGTTGGCAAAACGGGCGCGGGAGCAGTTTGAGGCGGCCCAAGCGGCGCAGCGCGCAGGGGATTGGGCAGCATATGGACAACACTTGAATCTCCTCGAATCGACCTTGAAGCAGCTTGAAGCGGATGCACAATAATTTTAAAGTTCTGGGGCAATAATGAACCAAAAAGGAGGTGAATTACATGGGACTCGATTGGAAACCCCGTCATCGGGATATGCTCATTGGCGGGTACTGGTGGTTGGCGCGGGTTACGGATAAGGCGCGTGCCAAGTTGGACGGTACTATCGGTGAGTACATCTACCCGTGACCGCAGGACAAAAAGTTCCTGGAGGAACACAAGCTAGATGCTGATGAGTTTGTTGAGATGGTGAAAAGCAATCCATCAGACGATGATATGATCGCTGCGATGCAGCAGCTTAATCGATAAGTATCAACAAACCGAGCAGGAAGTGGGCAGCGATTTTCCCTGATAGCCTCCGATAGGTCGGGTAGGCTGGAACGGGATGTCGCTGCGCTCACCTCTGTCCCGCGCGCTAAGAATAATATATCTTGGAATCGACAACTCAAAATGGAGAATCAATCTCAATGGAAAAGACAACCTGGTTTACTATTATCCTATTATTAGTCTTCGCACTATTTCTATCAAATAGCGTCGCGCAAGAGAACCCGCAGTGGCAGCTGCCCGATGGTGCTACTGCGCGATTTGGCAAAGGGTGGATATCTGGGCTTGAATATTCGCCTGATGGCACACGGCTCGCGGTGGGCAGCGCTATCGGTATTTGGCTCTACGATGCGGCAACCCTCGAAGCGGTTGATCTGTTCACCGGGCATACGGAAATAGTCTCTACCATCGCTTATTCTTCGGATGGGAGTATACTTGCCAGTGGAAGTTACGACGATACCATTCGGTTATGGGATACTGCAACGGGTGAGAGCATCAGCACCCTTACCGGGCATGAGGCGGGTATCTTGAGCATTGCCCTCAGTCCGGACGGAAAAACCCTTGTTAGCGGGGGTTACGATGACACCGTGCGCCTGTGGGATGTTAACACCGGCGAGAACACCCAAACGCTTATCGGCCATGAGGATTGGGTCTCTAGCGTTGCTTTTAGCCGAGACGGGAATATGGTTGCCAGTGGAAGTTGGGATCAGACCGTTCGCGTGTGGGATGTTGACACCGGCGAGAACACCCAAACGCTCATCGGGCATACCTCTCTGATCCAAACGGTTGCTTTTGGTTGGGGAGGCACCCTCGCGAGTGGCGACTATGACTCGGCGATTCATTTGTGGAATGTTAAGACAGGCGAGAAAATCAGAACTCTCACCGGGCATACTTCAAGTATCTACGAAGTCGTTTTTTCTTCGGATGGGGGCATCTTGGCAAGCGCAAGTGAGGACGATACTATTCGCTTATGGAACGCGGTCACGGGTGAAACAGTCAAAACCTTTATTGAACACACGGCTGATGTCTACAGGGTTGCGTTTAGCCCGGAGGGTAACACCCTCGCAAGTGGGAGTGGGGATGCAACCGTTCGCCTATGGGGTGTTGACACCGGAGAGAACATCGGCACCCTTACTGGACATGCCGATCGGGCCACTAGCGTTGCTTTCGGTCCGGGTGACCGCACCCTCGTTGGTCGGAGTTGGGATCAAACGATTCATGTCTGGAATACCGAAACAGGAGAGCGGCAGCACGTTCTCGTAGGGCATACAGACGATGTGGACATCGTTGTTTTTAGTCCGGATGGGCGCACGATTGCCAGTGGCAGTCAGGATAATACCGTTCGTCTGTGGGACGCTGAGACTGGCGCGCACCTGAAAACGCTCGTCGCGCACTGGGCATATATTATCACCATCGCATTTAGTCCGGATGGTACAGTCCTCGCGAGTGGAAGCGAGGACGACACAATCCGTTTGTGGGATGTTGTCACGGGGGAACGTCTGGACACCTTCTACGGGCACGGTGCCGGTGTCGAGAGTATTGCTTTCAGTCCCGATGGCAGCGCTTTCGCAAGTGGGAGTCGAGACTCCGCGATAGGTTTGTGGGATGTTGAGACCGGCGATATCTTGCAAGGGTTCTTCGGTCATAGCGGGCATGTGTTGACCGTTGCTTTCAATCCGGAGGGCACACTCCTCGCAAGTGGGGGGTGGGACAATACCCTTCGTTTGTGGGATCCCGTCACTGGTGATGAAGTAATGACCCTCCACGCGAGCGACTACGGCGTCGAAAGTGCGATAGAGAGCGTTGCTTTCAGTCGAGATGGACAGACGCTCGCAGCCGGCGGGTGGGGTAATGCGATTGGCTTGTGGGATGTTGAAACAGGAGAGCATATCGAGACCTTTACCGGACATTCCTCTAGGGTTGAGAGCATAGCTTTTAACGCCGATGGTACGGTCCTCGCCAGTGGAAGCCAAGACGGGACGGTGCTACTGTGGGATATTCCACAACCGCCGCCAGAACTCGAAGAACCACCGCCTCCACTCGTTGAGGATGTCAACGGAAATGGGGAGGTCAACATCTTGGATTTAGTGTTAGTCGGCTTGCGTCTAGGACAGATCGGGGAAAATGATGCTGATGTCAACGGGGATGGTGTTGTCGATATTGCGGACCTGATTCAGGTTGCCGGTGCAATAAACGGTACGTTTGCTGCCCCTTCGGTGCATCCGATAGTTCTAGCAAACCTGACCTCCGCCGATATTGAGGGTTGGCTTACCCAAGCGCAGGCATTAAATCTCACGGATGTCCGTTCACAAAAAGGGCTCCTTTTCCTTGAACAACTGCTTGCAACCCTGGCTCCGAAAGCGACAGCACTCTTGCCTAACTTCCCCAACCCCTTCAATCCGGAGACATGGGTCCCGTATCAACTCGCCAACGACGCCGATGTCAGCCTCACAATTTATGACACAAAAGGTATGCCGGTACGTCAGTTTGATTTGGGCTATCAGTCCGCAGGATTCTATACGAGTAGGACGAAAGCAACATATTGGGACGGACGTAACGAAACCGGCGAATCAGTAGCAAGTGGCGTCTATTTCTATCAACTTCGTGCAGGCGATTATACTGACTTACGGCGCATGGTAATTCTCAAATAAACGCACCCATTGGTCTGAGCTGAATCTAAAGACCACTCGCCCATTTGCCGTGTATTTGGGATTCTGTAGCTGATAATTAAGAAGGAGAATCAATTTCAATGAAAAGGACAGTGTTTTTTAGCCTTATTTTATTAGTACTCTCTACTCTATTTCTATCAGATGGCTTCACTCAAGACAATCCGCAATGGCGATTGCCCGATGATGCGATTGCCCGATTTGGTAAAGGGTGGATAGCTGGACTTCAGTATTCGCCTGACGGCAGCCGCCTTGCAGTCGCCACCGCCATCG
The DNA here is from genome assembly GCA_022822785.1 of Candidatus Poribacteria bacterium. Lineage (GTDB taxonomy): Bacteria > Poribacteria > WGA-4E > WGA-4E > PCPOR2b > PCPOR2b. The sequence continues at coordinate 28,015 of JAJEAL010000111.1, read as the reverse complement.
GTATCTGGCTTTACGATACAGAAACCCTTCAAGAGGTTGATCTGCTGACCGGACAGACCGCGATATATTCTAATGCGACCTACTCACCGTCTTCTATGGCGTATTCTCCAGTTGGAAATATCCTTGCTAGTGGGGGTTGGGATCGAACTATCCGTCTGTGGGATACTGCCACCGGTGAGGACATCAAAACCCTTACTGGACATAGGAGTGGTATACGAAGCCTTTCTTTCGGCCCCGATGGACAGACCCTCGCTAGTGGGAGTTACGACCGAACTGTTCGTCTGTGGGATGTTGAGGCAGGTGAGGTCATTCATACGCTGAGCGGACATACGGATCGGGTCACTAGCGTTGCTTTTAGTCCAGATGGGGATATGGTCGCTAGTGGAAGTTGGGATCAAACGGTTCGTCTGTGGGATGTCAGCACGGGCGAAAACATGAGAACCTTTATCGGGCATACGTCTCTTGTCCGGGCAGTCGCTTTCAGTCCGGATGGAAGTCTAATTGCCAGTGGAGATTACGACGCGAGAATCCGTTTATGGAATGCGGATACGGGTGAGCTTGTCAATATCCTCACCGGGCACACCTCCCTTATCTATGATCTCGGTTTTTCGACTGAGGGCATCCTAGTGAGTGCAAGCGAGGACGATACTGTCCGCCTGTGGGATGTCAAGACTGGTGAAACGGTTCACATCTTGGCCGATCATACGGCTGATGTCATTCAGGTTGCGTTTAGCCCCGATGGCCGCACGATTGCCAGTGGGGCGTGGGATGCGTCTTTCCGTCTGTGGGACGTTGATACCGGTGAGCACATCAACACCGTTACTGGGTTCACGGATCTCGTATTGAACGTTGCGTTCAGTCCGGAGGGTCGTGTCCTTATCGGTCGGAGTTGGGACAGTACTATCCGACTGTGGAACACTGAAACAGGCGAGCGCGAGCATGTCCTGTTCGGGCATACGGATGATGTGGACATCGTTGCGTTTAGCCCCGATGGACGCACGCTTGCTAGTGGCAGTCAGGACGATACGGTCCGCTTGTGGGCTGTAGATACGGGGGCACACTTGAAAACCCTCGTCGGGCATACCTCGTATATCATAAGCGTTGCTTTCAGTCCCGATGGGAGCATGGTGGCGAGTGGAAGCGAGGACGATGACATCCGGTTGTGGGACGTGGCGACCGGGACGCGTTTGAGAACCTTCAGTGGGCATACCACCGGGGTTGAGAGCATTGCGTTCAGCCTCGATGGAAAAATTTTCGCAAGTGGAAGTCGGGACCGCACCGTTCGTCTGTGGGATGTCGCCACCGGCGAAACCTTACATGTCCTTGAGGGCCATAGGGGGCATGTGCTTACGGTTGCCTTCAGTCCCGATGGCACAACGGTTGCGAGCGCAGGCTGGGACAGTGTCATCCGCCTATGGGATGTCGCCACCGGTGAGGAAGTGATGGCTATCGAAAGGGATTCGCACGGTTGCGAGACCCTCGCTTTTAGTCCTGATGGCAAGATTCTGGCAGCTGGTATGTGGAATGATACGGTTGGCTTGTGGGACACTGCTACCGGTGAATCGTTAAAGACCCTCATCGGTCATGCAACGAGCGTTGAGAGTGTTGCTTTCAGTGCTGATGGAAAGACCCTTGCGAGTGGGAGTTGGGATGGCACGGTGCTTCTATGGGATGTTACACTCCCACCGCCGCCTTCTGTTGTCAAGGCGGTTCCGCCGGTTGAGGATGTCAATGGGAATGGGGTGGTTGACATCTTGGATGTAGTTTTGGTGGGATTACGTTTGGGCCAAACCGGGGAAAACGATGCCGATGTCAACGGGGATGGTGTTGTGGACATTACTGACCTCGTTCAGGTCGCCGGTGCGATAGGGAATACTGCCGCCGCCCCTGCTGGACATCCCTGGGCACTGACCGACCTGAGCCCCGCCGATGTCAAGGGTTGGCTTGCCGAAGCAGAAAGGTTAGATCTTACAGACGTAAGGACGCAGAGAGGAATTCTTTTCTTGGAACGGCTACTTACAGTAATAGTTCCGAAAGAGACGGCACTTTTGGCTAACTATCCCAATCCGTTCAACCCGGAGACGTGGATTCCGTACCAACTTGCCGGTGATGCCGACGTGACGGTTACAGTTTATGATATAAAAGGTAACCCGGTGCGCCAATTCGATCTGGGGTATCAACCTGCGGGATACTACACCGTCCGGTCAAAAGCTGTCTATTGGGATGGTCGCAACGCAATCGGCGAAACGGTCGCAAGCGGGGTTTATTTTTATCAACTTCGTGCAGATGATTATACCGACTTACGACGTATGGTAATTCTCAAATAAAGCGCGTAAGCGAAGCAAGGAACTTCACTAATCAAGGTGCAAAACCGGTCGAAGTTTTGACGGTTGAATAATGGACGAAATTGGACTAAAATATCAGGTAGACAGACAACTCTGAAAGGATAACCCTCTTGCTGTCTTTGTTTACCTAAAACGCTTTAGTACAGAAAACACTTTAAGGGAGTTTTGTATGCAGATCAACCAAGTTAAACCCAGTTTTTTGTTTTACACGTTTGCTTTGTTTTTATGCCTCAATTTCTTTTTCCTCAGCGATAGTGCTGCACAAATCAGCACTGAACCTATTGCCGCCCCCGCCGACTCCAATTATACTTTTGAGAGTATTGATGTGCCGGGTGTAGATTTCTTAGAGTTGACCGCCAGCAGTGACTTTGAGGATTACGCGGGTAACACACGAAGTGCTGATGGCCAAAAAATAGTCGGCTTTACGCTCATTGATGGTGTTTTCACGACCTATGATTTCCCCGGCTCCCAAAACACTTATTTCTATGCACTTGGTAACAATGGGCAAGCTGCGGGGCACTACGAAGATAGCGATGGGCTGTACCACGGTCTTATCTTGGAAAATGGCGAGTTGCGGCAACACGATTTCCCGGGCGCTGTCCAGACGTTTATATACGGTATTAGTGATGCGACTGGAGCACTGACGGGGAATTGGATAGATGCTTCTGGCATTCGCCGTGGATTCACAGGGGACACAATTATTGAGTTCCCCGGTGCAGTGGCAACTTATGCCGATTTTGTGAACGCGAGCGGTGGTGTGGTGGGCAGCTACATAGATGCTGAAGGTCTATATCATCCATACGTGCGGACCCCGAACGGCAGGCTTGTATCTCTCGACCTTCCACGTGCTGACAGCCTAGACTTCTATTATGTGCACGGTATAAACGATGCAAGCGTTATCGTTTCCCGAGCCAAACCGGTGGATGGTGTCACGCTCACCTATGTCGGCACATTCCGGGAAGGGCTAGAAGAACTTCAGGTTCCGGGCAGTGTTAGCACGGAGGGCTGGAATATCAATCAGGACGGTTCTATCGTCGGATACTATGACTCAGTAGATGGACGAAGACACGGGTTTATCGCTAGGCCTGCTGTCGACGATGAACTGGTTGTCGCACCCACCGACCTCAACTATACCTTTGAGAGTATTGACGTTCCGGGTGTAGAGTTCTTAGAGTTGACCGCGAGTAGCGATTTTGAGGATTACGCAGGTAACACACTGAGTGCTGATGGTCAAAAAATCGTCGGCTTTACACTCATTGATGGCGTTTTCGAGAGGCATGATTTCCCGGGGTCGGAGAACACGTATTTCTATGCGCTCGGTAATAGTGGGCAAGCTGCAGGGCACTACGAAGATAGCGATGGGCTTTTCCATGGGGTCGTTTTGGAAGATGGCGAACTGCGGCAATACGATTTTCCGGGTGCCATCCAAACGGAGATATACGGTATTAGTGATGCAACGGGGGCACTGACAGGTAATTACATAGATGCTTCTGGGGCTCGTCGCGGATTCTCAGGGGACGAAATAATTGAGTTCCCCGAAGCGCCGGAGACATACGCCGATTTTGTGAGTGCGGGCCGTCTCGTTGGCAGTTACATAGATGCTGACGGGGTATATCATCCATACGTGCGTACCCCGGAGGGTAGGTTTATATCTATCGACCTGCCACAAGCAGCACAGTTTGAATACTTTTTTGTGCATGGTATCAACGATGCAGGGACGCTCGTTGGCAGATCCAAACGGGTGGGGGAGGTTCCGCGCACCCATGTCGGCACATTCCGGCACGGGCTAGAGGAACTTAAGTTCCCGGGTAGCGTTAGCACGGAGGGTTATAATATTAATCAGGACGGCTCCGTCGTCGGGAACTATAAATCGGCCGATGGGCGCACACACGGGTTTATCGCCAGACCTACTACCGAAGCAGTGGCTGATTATTTTAGCAACACTTACCATGTCACGTTGACTAAAGGTCTAAACATGATTTCTGTGCCGTTGGCGCCACCAAAGCCGATGACTGCCAAAACATTGGCAGCGCTGACGGGGGCGACAACCGTTATCACACTCGATACGGGACACCAGCAATTCGTTGGATGGACGCCAAGTGCACCGGACGCCGGTTTTCCGATTGAAGGTGGACAAGGCTATATCGTCAATGTCCCAGAAACTCGACAATTTGCTTTTGTCGGATCAGAGTGGACAAATCAAGAGCGCGCTGCAGCTGCACCTGCCATCGCCGCGGAGACTGCCCAGCACGGATGGGCGTTCGTTGTCAGCGGTCACTTGGCGGGTAAATTAGCGTTTGACAGCTACACGGTAATCGTCCGTAACACGAGAACAAATAGCGCCATAACCGCTTCGGTGTAAGGGGATTATTTTGCTGCGGCGACCGCTGACTTGTCACGCCGGAGTGTCGTCCAGGTTGGAGATGTGATTGAAGTTTATGTCATCGGTCCGGAGGGAAATGTTGAGTCGCCTACTCTCCGTTCTATCGTGACCCCTGAAGACCTAGAGAACGCGGTCTTGTCTATTAGACTTGATAGTATTGGTCAACCGAAGCTGACGCAGTTGTTGCAGAACTTCCCCAATCCGTTCAACCCGGAGACGTGGATTCCGTATCAACTGTCGGAAGATAGTCTTGTCTCGGTCTCCATTTACGATACAACCGGTAAGTCAATTCGCACCCTTTCGCTCGGTTATCAATCGGCAGGCTTCTATACGAGTCGGGAGCGTGCTGCTTATTGGGACGGGCGTAATGCCGTAGGGGAACGTGTCGCGAGTGGTGTCTATTTCTACCAGTTGACGACCCCCTCATTCCATCAAACGCGGCGGTTCGTCATTTTGAAATAGGGGCGATCCGTTAAGGCAGAAGAGAAGCCGGGTTTTTAGTTTTTAGACAAACTCGGCTTCTAAATCTAAGGCATTTTTGCTTGTCCGAAGCGTAGGAGATAGCGTTTGACGCAGCGACGATGAAATTAGAAGACTATCGTAATCTGCTAGATCAGATTGATGACCAGATTTTAGCCCTTTTACAGGAACGGGCAACCACTGTCAAGCGTGTCGGTGAACTCAAAGCAGACACCGGTGTTGAACGGATTTATGCGCCGCATCGGGAGCGGGAAATTCTCTCTCGGTTGGAGGCACAGAACCACGGACAATTCCCGTCTGAAGCGCTACGCACGATTTACACCGAGATAATTTCTGCCTGCCGTGCACTCGAAAGGCCGCTATCGATTGCCTTCCTTGGTCCCGTTGGTAGTTTTGGTCACGCGGTGAGTTCGCATTTCTTTGGCACGTCAGTCAATTTTGTCGCGGTGACCCCCCAACCTGACATCTTTACAACGGTAGAATCCGGTCGCGCAGATTACGGTGTTGTAGCGATTGAAAACTCCACTCATGGATCGGTCCGTGATGTCTTAGAGATGTTCCAGCAGACAACTCTTCAAATTTGTGGTGAGTGCTTCTTACCGATCAGACAGCACCTGCTTTCAAAGTTCCCTCTTAGACAGATTACAAAGATTTATTCCCATCCACAGGCGTTTGCCCAATGTCGTCAATGGCTTAGCCAAAATATGTCTGGTGTGCAACAGATTGAGGTTTCTAGCACGTCGGAGGCGGCGGAATTGGCAGCCAACGAATCAAATACGGCGGCGATAGCGGGCCAACTCGCGGGTGAGATTTACGGGTTGTCTGTGGTGGGGGAGTCAATCATGGATGGGCCGAACAATACGACGCGTTTCCTCGTTATTGGGAGCCATTCAGCAGCACCAACGGGCAGAGACCGCACCTCCCTCCTTTTCGCGGTTAAGGATAAAGTTGGCGCGCTGTGGGAGGTGCTTCAGGTCTTGAAAAACTATGAAATCAATATGAATAAGATTGAGTCTCTACCCTCGCGTACCAAAGCGTGGGAGTACGTTTTCTTTGTAGATTTGGAGGGGCACACGGCGGATGAAAATGTCCGAAAAACACTCACAGAAATTAAGGAATTGTGCGTGATGGTGAAGATTTTAGGGACTTATCCAATTGGGGAGCAGAGCGAGGAGGGATTCGCTCAATTCTAAGCGACTAAGACGTGTCGGGCGTGTCAAGATGTGAATCTCGACCTACGAGTATTAGCTCAGCTTGAAAGGTCGGGCGAGGGCACCCGACCTATTAGCGCTTATCCCCAATAGGCCAGAATCAAAATTAGGTTCACCACGCTATGGGTGATTATGCACGGAATTAGCGATTTCGTCCTAACTAGCAGCCATGCGAGGGTCAGTCCCATTAGAAACATCGGAACTCCCCCCAAAACTAACGGTATGAAAGCGCGGATGTAGCCGTGGAGCGCTGCAAACAGGAGCGCACTAAGGACCATCCCCTTCGCTTGACCAAACCGCCCGGCGAGACCGATATACCCAATTCCTCGGAAGAGAATCTCTTCCCCTACCGGCAGCAGAATTATCATCACAAACCCGAGAAGAATGACGGCGCTATCTCCAAAGTTTTCCGGCATACTGTTGGCCCATTGCTGCTGCTCCCAGTGCGCTAAGTTGGTTAGCCAGTCGAGGGGTGTATGTTCGCTGAACCAACCTACGCCTCGAACGAAACCTACGGAAACGAAAGCTAAAACGGGGGCGATCAGTAGAGACAACCCCAAGTCGGTGAGGCTGCCACTATATTTTAGTCCAACAGATTTCACCGTTCTGCGATAGCGCCCGGTGATGCAGAACAGAGATAACCAAATGAGTACATTCCCAACGAACAGCTTAACGCTCCAGAAGTAGGGAGCGGGGAGTATATACGTCGCCAAGTTTGTTGTTGCCAGTGCGCCAAACCCCTCCGCTGCCACGATTGCGATATAACGCGCGACCTCCTGAAACAGGAAAGTTACTAGAAAAATGACCACCGGATCAGATGGGTTAAAATAGCCGTGTAGCCGCGCCACGGTTTCTTCCGCTGTGTAGAACTGGTCGCAGCCTCTACATTTGCGTGACCACGCTCGGTTATCTCGCTGGCATTTCGGGCAGGTCCAGATGAGATCGGGCATTCGGTTCCAAAAGTAAAGTGGGAAGAACGCCTGGGGTAGGAAAAAAGTTCCCACAGCCCAAAACCGGGAGCGCTCTCGCAGCCGACTATCATTGTATACCCAGAGGGCGAGCCCCCCGTTGATGATAGTGGCCAAAAACAGTGTGTACACCTCGCCGATAAGATTGGGATTTGAAGCCACTTGCATTGGCAGATTCCATAACTCCACTGATGAGGATTAGAGACGCATGGTAGCACATTCCACCCCTTCTGTCAATGGACATTAATCGTTTCCTCGGAATTTAGGAAGCCCTTCCCACGGGCGGGCTCCTAACCATTTTGATCTTAACATCGTCGCAATAGGTGTGTTATAATCAATTTTATTCGATACCATTGGAGGAAAAATATGGTCACTTTAGGCGCTGGAGATTTTAGATATGAAGTATCGGGCGAAGACTGGGGTAATATCCCCGAAGACTGGACTTACAAAGAAGCCACGGCTGTCGCTGTTGACGCCGATGATAATGTTTACGTCTTTAACCGTGGCACGCATCCGATGATTGTTTTTGACTCGGCCGGCGATGTGCTTCGGACATGGGGGGATGGCATCTTCGCCAATCCACACGGTGTGACGATTGGTCCTGACGGTTCGGTCTACTGTGTCGATAACGGGGACCACACCGTCCGTCAGTTCACCCCCGATGGGAAACTGCTGATGACACTCGGTCAACCCGGTCAAGCAGCCGCTCCGATGAGCGGCGAGCCATTCAACAGCCCGACGCATTTGGCAATCGATCCACATACCGGCGACCTGTATGTGGCTGATGGATACAGCAACGCCCGGGTTCATAAATTTTCGCCCGACGGCCGTCTGCTGTCCTCGTGGGGAGAGTCAGGCACGGGTGAAGGGCAGTTCAACATCGTCCATAACATCATAACCGATAAAGATGGTTGGGTATATATCGCCGACCGTGAGAACCATCGGGTGCAGGTATTCTCGCCTGACGGGAAATACGAAACGCAGTGGTTGAACTTATCTAGGGCTGCGTGCATCTGTTTAGATACCAGAGACGACCCGTTAGTCTATGTAGGCGAATATTTTGGGGGTATCGCCTCGAATGCAATGGGAACGAATCTAGGACCTCGTGTCAGCATCATAGACACCAAAGGGAATGTATTGGCGCAGCTGAGTGATGAATCCTACGGGGATGAGCCTGGACGCTTCTACTCCCCGCACGGTATCGCGGTTGACTCCAAGGGAAGTATTTATGTCGCGGAGGTTTCATGGAGTGACTATGGCAGCCAGATGGATCCGCCCAGAGAACTGCGTTCACTCCAGAAGTTGGTTAAACAGGGTTGAGGCAGGCTTTACTAGCAGTTCGACCGTGTCGTTACATGTCTACATCTCCCTTTTTGCTTGACCACCCGCTCTCCGGGTGATATGATTATAAATCTTAGCACCTTTGATTGGAACAGGGGAACCTATATTCGGAAATGGCACGACGCAAGCACAGAAGATGGCACACCTCATCGCTAAAGCGTGCTAGCGGTTCAACGGTCGGTAAGCGGCGTCCCGGTTGCGTTGAGGGACCGTTACAGATTCGGCGCTACAACGATCCGGTGCTGCGATCAAAAGCGCTTCCTGTTCAGGAGATCACGGATGTTGAACGCCAGCTTGCAGCGGACATGCTAGCCACAATGTATGCTTCACCGATTGGGGTGGGGTTGGCGGCGCCACAGGTTGGCATTTTGAAGCAACTGATTGTGATTGATGTGGACAGGGATAATCCGGAATGCGCTCCGCTAGTGCTGTTTAACCCCAGCGTTCAAAGCTTAACGGGCAAGGTCACTGGGGAGGAGGGGTGTTTGAGTCTCCCCGGTATTACTGCCGATGTCAAGCGAGCGGCAACGGTGGTCGCGACCGCACAAAATATTGATGGTGAGTCTATTCAGGTCGAAGGGGAGAACCTACTCGCTCGTGCGCTGCAGCATGAAATCGATCATCTCAATGGTGTATTGTTTATCGATCGCATAAGTGGCTTGAAACGGAAACTCCTCCGGGGCAAGCTGAGAAAACTTCAGCAGCAATCACAACTGTAAATATCGGAAAGGGCAAACAGATGTCGGAAACAGTTAATTCAGATATTGATCAGAAGCTAGATCAGCTCGACAAGTTACTCAAATCCTACGGAAAAGTGATTGTCGCCTTCTCAGGTGGGGTCGATAGCACCTTTCTGGCTGAAGCTGCCAAACGTGCGTTGGGAGCAGACGCGCTCGCCGTGACAGCGGTCTCTGACTCCTATCCGGAGCGCGAAATGAAGGCAGCCCAAGACATCGCCAAGCAGATTCGCATCCGCTATGAAACGATAAACACCGATGAATTGGACACCGAAGGGTATGCAAGCAATCCGACGAACCGCTGCTTTTTCTGTAAAACGGAGCTCTTTGAGCAGATCCGTCCGATTGCCGAACAGTATAAAATCGGCACGACCGTCTACGGGGCAATTCCTGACGATGTGGGTGATCACCGTCCGGGTATGGATGCCGCTAAACAGATGGGTATTCAGGCACCGCTCATCGATGTGAATTTAACGAAGGCGGAGATTCGCGAAGTTTCAAAGCGTTGGGGGCTGCCGACGTGGGATAAACCTGCCTTTGCCTGCCTCTCCTCGCGTTTTCCCTACGGCACACGAATAACCCGTGAAAACCTGCGCCTTGTTGACCGGGCGGAACAGTTTTTGTTCGATTTAGGAGTTCGCCAATTCCGTGTGCGTCACCACGATACGCTCGCCCGTATTGAGGTAGACCCACAAGAGATTGAATTCGTTGCAGCCAAATCGATTCGCATTCAGATTAACGAAAAATTCAAATCGCTTGGGTATGAGCATGTCGCTCTCGATTTACAGGGATATAGATCTGGGAGTTTGAATGAAGGGTTGCTAAACGTGTCAAAATTGGTCGCCCATTAGAAACGGTTGGCAGTCCAAGACTTCCCGTTGTGAATGCAGCCGAAATTGGCGAGCCGCAAAGATATATCCCGCCTTTCTACTCGGTTCAAGAATTCATTAATGCACCAGTGAACCCGTAGCAGCCCCCTGACCATTTTACTTACCGCCAGTTCCGATAGATAAGATTGTATGACGAAGGAGATTGGCGCACTTAAAAGCGCCGCTGAAGCAAGGGACGAGAATCGGAAAAAAAATGCAACAGTCACAAACTCAACCGGATCTACAGACCAAACCCCTTATCGGGTCAGAACTTTTTAGCTGGAACAAATGGGATGCTTGTACCCACTGCGGGCTCTGTCTGCCAACCTGTCCCACCTACCGCGAGTTAGGACTAGAGACGGATTCTCCGCGTGGCCGGCTCTATCTGATGGGCGCAGCGTTCAGGGATAACAACCCGATGCCAATCAACGATGATTGGGTAAAATATATCTACCGCTGCTTGGATTGCCGCGCTTGTGAAACGGCCTGCCCTTCCGGCGTGCATTTTGGTGAGGTTATCGAGGAAGCCCGCGCGATTTATGAGATGAACGCTGAGCGTCCAACCGAACAGCGGTTTTGGAGGCGTTTAGCTTTTAAGGAGCTTTTGCCCAACAGAGACCGTTTAGACCTTCTCTTTGAACTGATGTGGCTCTATCAGCGTCTTGGCATTCGTTGGTTGGTTCAAAAGGTAGGAATTCTCAAACTGATGGGAAAATTGGGGGAGATGGAGTCATTGCTGCCGGATATTCCCAACCCGTCTCTCAAGCAGGAGATACGGGAATTTAGCCCGGCTAAAGGGGAGGCAAAGCATCGGGTCGGATTTATCTCCGGCTGTGTGATGAATCAGGCTTTCACCGAGACTAACTTGGCGACGATTCGGGTGCTGACAGAAAATGGGTGTGATGTCATTACACCGCCACAGCAGATGTGCTGTGGCGCGTTGCACGTCCATAACGGGGTTAGAGATACGGCGTTGGAGCTGGCTAGGACAAATATCGATGTTTTTGAAGCTGCGGAGGTGGAGGCGATCATTATTAACTCCGCTGGCTGCGGAGCGACGCTGAAAGAGTATGAAGCGTTGATGGCGCACGATTCAGACTATGCCGAAAAGGCAAAGGTATTTAGCGGCAAAATGCGGGACATCAGTGAGTTTCTCGCAGAGGTTGAAATGACACCGCCCGAAGGAGAGATTAAGCGGCGCGTGACGTATGATGAACCGTGCCACCTTGTCCATGGCCAGAAGGTTCAATCTCAACCTCGCACAGTATTACAATCGATTCCGGGGTTGGAGTTGATCGAGCTGACCGAATCGGAGTGGTGCTGTGGGAGTGCCGGCATTTACAATATTACGCAGCCGGAGATGTCGCGTGAGATTCTGGAGCGTAAGATAAAGCACATCGCTGAAACAGACGCTGAGATCGTTGCGACAGGAAATCCGGGGTGTATTCTACAGATCCAACTCGGCGTTAAGGAGAATAGATTGTCCATGAAGGTGATGCATCCAATTGAACTCCTTGATCAGTCATACCGAGGTATTGATCCGCTTGGATAAGAGCCGATGATTCGTGTGATTAAGCCGGAAGGGTTTGGCAACATTCAGTTAGAAGATGCGCCCATTCCTGAGATTAATAGCCGTCAAGTGTTGGTGCGGACGGAACGGACGTTGATTAGCCGTGGCTCTGAACTGTTTCGTCGTTATATCAGTGAAGAAGCGCTTCCTCATTCGATTATGGGGTATTCCCTCACAGGCACCGTCGAGAAGGTTGGCGCTGATGTTACTGAGTATCAAGTAGGACAACGGGTGATGGTCGCTGCGCCACACGCACAATATGCGGTTGGCGATGTAGATTCGACGCGGGGGCATTTAGTCGCCCTCCCCGATGATGTCTCGTTCGAGGCGGGAACGTTCCTCCTGCTCTCGACAGAGGCGACGGCGTGGGCAGCATCGTCCGGGGCACAGGCGGGGGATACGATTGTCATCCTTGGACAGGGTGTTGTAGGGAGCTTGATGCTGCAGATTTTGCGGGGATATGAGCCTGCGAGGATTATCACGGTTGATGGGCTCCCGTTGCGCTGCCAACTCTCAAAGGAATTGGGAGCGGATGCCGTGATTAATGCTTCGGAAGCGGACCCTGTTGAGGCGGTGCAGCGTTTGACCGATGGGAAAGGTGCAGATCTGGTCGTCGATTGTGTCGGCGGACATGCAGGTGTCAAATCGTTTGATCAGGCACAGGATATGGTGCGGCGGGGAGGAATTCTTCAGCTAATCGCGCTGTATCAGGGCGGTCCACTGCCGTTAGATTCATCAAAGATTATGGGTAAGCGGCTTGTAGCCGGTATCCTGATCGACGAACCCCTGTCACAAACCGCAGTTCGGGCATTGGAGAAGATTCGCACCGGCAAGATTCAAACCGATAAGATGATCACCCACCGCTTTCCATACGAGCAGGCAAAGGCTGCGTTTGATTTCTTGTGGAACACGCCGGGTGAAGCACTTGCGGTCTTGCTGGTTTGGCACTAGGCTTAAATCTGCCTGATACCCGATGTACCCGATGAATCAGGCAACGACAGTATGTCCCCATGAATCGGGCAACGACAGCATGTAACGATTGTTGCTGCTGATTGAACCGGGCAAGTTCTCTCCACCAATCGTCCCGTTGGAGTTATGAACTTCGCATGGAGATATGAGGTTCAGCCGAGTTCATACATCACGGCTGCCACACTGACAATTGCGGCGGTCTCTGTCCGCAAGATGTTTTCGCCGAGGGTTGCAGGCCGGCATCCATTTTGAAGCGCCAACTCCACCTCTTCGTCCGTAAAACCCCCTTCGGGTCCCACAAAAAGCCCAACTGATTTTGCATCTTCACGGTTTCGCAGTATTTCTTTAAGCTTTTGCCGTTTTTCGCCCTCCCACAGCAGAATTAACAGGTCCCAGTCAATTACCCTTCCAAGACACTTTTCTAAGCCGTGAGGGGCGAGCACGTGGGTAAAATGGGGACGTTTACACTGTTTGGCAGCTTCGTTTGCAATTCGTTGCCACCGAAAAGTCCGTTTCTGTGGAACGACCGATTTCGGTACTGAACGTTGGCAAATCATCGGTGCGATTTGGTTCACACCAATCTCTGTCGTTTTCTGCACGATGAGATCCATCTTGTCAAACTTGGGCAAGGCTTGAAACAGGGTAATATATGGCGGGGTGTGCGGCTGAAACTGATGGTGGAGGATTTTTGCCTGTAGCGGAGCGGTGCGGGTGTTGGAGAGCGAGGCGACATAGCGGTTGCCTACTCCGTCAAAAATTTCAATTCGATCGCCAGTCCGCAAGCGCAGTACGTTGAGTAGGTGGTGTCGTTCGGACTCGCTGATACAGATAGTGTCCTCGGAGATGTGGGAAGGCGTAACGTAACAACTGTGCATGGGTAGACTGTACCGGAGATGAGGGTGTGCCGACGAATTGGCTTTTTACATCGGTCCAAAGTGTTCTTTAATTGTTTCCTCCCCAAAGTCAAAAGCTTGTCTAGCGATTTCTAGGAGATCGGGTGCGAAACGGGAATTGGCAACGGCTTGCTTGGCTTCCTCTCCGCCGAATCGGTCCAACAACAGGAGGGCACCCCCAATCAGAATCGCACTAGAGATTACGCCAAAGGCGCCCCCAATGATATGATTGATCCACCCTAAGACTCCACGCTCTACGACCTTCTGAATGTGACTAAATACCATATCAATCACGATACTCACAGCGGCAACGATAGCGATGATGCTCATCCACTTGGCGAGCGGTTCCTGCTTTATGAAGCGGAGGAGAAAAGGGGTCACATCTTGCCAGACTTGGCTAGCGACGAATGCACCGGCAGACAGCGCTGCAATTCCCCACACGCTCCGTGTAAAGCCCGTTCGTAGGCAGCTTAAGCCGCTTATCCCGACGACGATTACGATGGCGATATCAAGTGCTTCCATAGCTCATTCTCCTAAACGATCTTGCAATGCTCTGCGTTTGAGGCGACGATAATTTCTTCTTCTGTCTTGCCGAAAACCGCTTGAAACGCAGCATTGATTGGTTCTCCGTCTCCGAACTGTTTGAGCACCTCTCGGAGCGCATCGAAACTGAACCGTTGTATTAGGTATTTGACGATTGCGTAAGACTGAAGATATGCTAAACGGCGTTGTTTCTCTGGAAGCTGGGAGAACGGCTTTTGTAGGAGGCGAAACGGTAAAAGCTGTTTGTCTCGACCTGCCTGCCGGATGCGTGCCTTCTCCGAGTTCATCAACGGACGAGCTACGAATTGAGCGAGTCCTTCATCAAACCAGTTGGGACAGCGGCCCGCCGTGAGTAGGTCGACAAGCAGATGTGTCCATTCGTGCCGAACAACCGCGTATAAAACAGCGGGATTGAAGCTACTATACGGGTGATAAGTCAGCCGGATGCCCCCATCTTCATAGCAGGCGACAGCCCACACCGGGAGGTCAGCATCTGAAAATAGTGTGTGATTCGTAACTTGAATTGGAGATGTTGTGCTGCGCCCCGGTTGTGCAGTCTGCGCTATATTTATCTTACTAGTCGTTTCGATGAAAACGGGTACTTTATGTTGAGGGTAGCATTGGAAAACTACCCCGACCTTATGATAGGTGTGTTCGACAATTTGGGAGCAGACCGCTAACAGCTCTTGTGGGATTGTAGTTCCGCCGGTAAGCGTGAAAAATTCGTGTTCGATTTTGGAACTGCCTTCTTGAGCGGCATTGGTTAGCTGACCTCGATCGGGGGCATTGAGGACTATATTCAGCTCATCGGTTAAGCTATCATAAATGCTTTTCTCTTCGAGGATGCGTTGCTTACGACGCAGGGCAGTTGGGTAACCGGGGCGCCGTTGCAGCGCAATCTCAAGAGACTCAATCGCCTGATCCCAGCAGCCGAGCTTTTCATACGTCTTTGCCAAGTCCGCATACGCCTCTACGCACATCGGATCAATCTCTAAGCCTGCCAGATAGTATTTGATCGCTTCGGCATAGGAGACTTGCTGATAGAGGTGTGCGGCGTGGTTAAAATAGGCGAAAGCAGGTTGTGTCTGACTCATAGCAAATGATGACGCTTCTATCCGTTAGGGGTGATGAAAATTAGGACGTGACCGGGGATGCCCGCCCCACGGGTGTGTGCGGATTATTATACCTTATGGCATTAAAAATTCAAATAAAAAAATACCGCATTCTTCTCTCCGCTTGACGATGAAGAAAAGATGCGGTATCGCTTTAACTATGTCAGGACTTAGGCAAATTTGGCACATGGGGAATGAACGCGCTGCGTAAGTCGTATACTTGTCGGTCCTCCCCGATACATCGCGATTCCGAGCAACTGGGGCTAAAGCCGGTTTCCACATGGTGCTCCGCTGGAGCACGGTCGCTTTTGAGGATCGCCCTTCTATAGACATGCCGCTCCGCTGGAGCGAAAGACAGAACCGAATCATCAGTTAGTACGGTTTACTAACCGCTGGGCATTTCCCTCCACGCCTGTGACCTTATCGGGGTGAGATCCGTTAGCTAGAGATTTTCACTATCCATGATTTCACAGATGACGCCGCTGAACGCAATGCTGGCACCTGGTTCAACGACAGTTGGTTCTTCTATACGCGTGCCATTGACATAAGTTCCGTTTTTGCTGCCGAGATCTGTAAGGTAGACCTCGCCATTTTTCAGATTAAATCGGGCATGCAAACGGGAGAGGGTTCCTGTTGAGTCAGCGAGTTTAATGTGCGCTGCTGCGCTGCGTCCCACGGTCATCTCTTTGAAGTGGACCCAGTAGACCTGTCCCAGATCGGGGCCGCCCACCGCTTCAAAAGATACGCTAAGGATACTCGCGTCTCGGCGAAATGCGGCGACGTCGAGTAACTGCTCACCAATTTGCACTCTAGAAGCGACGTGCAGTGGCGTTGGCTCAGTAATCTGAACGCCGTCAACGCACGTGCCGCTGTCGTTGTCGAGATTTGTAATCAACACCTCGTCGTCATCGACCGAGAGTAACGCATGACGCTGTGAAACAGCGGCGTTAGCCTCCAACTGAATGGCTGCATCGATCTCATGTCCGATAATCATGGGTTGAAACGAAATGTCGTACTCACGTCCGGCCTCGTCGCCTTGGCTGACCTTTAATTTCAGATGACATGCCTCTGCTATTGACAGAAACGCTTCCGATTCGCCGTTTTCACCGTCAAGGATGACCGTTTCGTTGAGTGGGTCCGTCTTTTCACGAAATGGCGGCGGATTACCGGAGCCGTGTGGCAAGGCAAGTTCGCTATCACTTCCGACGAGATCGGGACTGTAAGCGGGTTGTAACCCGATTTCATTTGCTGGCGGCGCATCGTTTTCTACAGTCGCGCGCCCGATCAGCTTCATCAAATTGGTAGCGACCCGTCGCTTCACCCCGGGAAGCGGGATGATGTTTTCTCTCTCTTCAAAACGGTGGTGTGCGAAATCGATGAGCTCTTTTAGCGGGTCCAATTCCGGATATTGTTCACTGGCTTTTAACAGCCGCGTTTGCTTGCGAGATAGCTTTTCTCCCCGGATTCTGCGCGTATGAATCTCTAGCATCTCTGCTTTTTTTATTTCATCTTTGCTGAAGCTTCGCGCTGATTTTTTCCATAATTTCATTCTATCTCCCCCAATTATTAAACCCATTTTAGACCCTTTCTGGTAAGAATTTGCCGCAATTCCTCAGTGCATCGGAAGATCCAAATCTTGACGGTTCCTTCCTTGCGTTGGAGGGTCTGCGAAATTTCGGCAATACTGCACCCCTCAAGATGGCGTAAAATCCAAGCGACTCGATGGTTCGGTTTTTTTACCATCTGGAGTGCCCATTCAAGAATCTCCTGAGCTTCTTGGGATTCGACCTGCTTTTCAGGCGTTGGTCGATGGTCTTGGTGGTCAACAAGTGGCAATTCAGATTCATCCTCCATACTTAAAAGGGCTTCGCGAATCCTTTCTTTCTTGCGGATTGCATCGATGATTGTATTTTTCGCAACGACGTTCAACCACGCTTGAAAACTGCCTTGAACAGTATCCCATTTCTCGATTTTCTGCCACACTTTCATAAAGATATCCAAGGAGACTTCCTCAGTATCCTGATGATTGGATAGCATTCGATATGTTTTACTATAAACCCAGTTATAATGTTTATCGAACAACGTTCTAAAGGCTTCTTCGTCACCCGCCTTTGTGAGCGTTGCTAATTGTGTGTCTTCTTGATCCGATAGGTCATCGATCATTTTATCCTTCACCATAGGCGCCTCCTTGTCCCTATCGTTTCCAAGATCGTATTATTCTAAACGGCATCAGGGGAAAATCTGTTTCAGAAATTGTTCACTTTATGGTAGATTTTAGAATTACTTGAATACTGTGAACGAGCGAGGCCAGGACGTTGTGCGCGGAGTTACGGCACACGGAGTGTGCCTACTACCTTTCATGTTTGCTTATTTGTCTAATTCACCATAAATCAAAGTTCTAAACCCGTGCTAGGTGTGGTGCACCCTCAGCGGTGAAAGCGGAACTTCACGCGGCCATTAATAGCGTGACCGCTGTCTTCAAAACGTCTTGCTCTATCTTCAATTTTGCAAGGTCAACCTCACGCTGCACATATAGGATTGTGTTCTCAAGGTTCATCGGACTGGCGATATCTTGGATAATTTTATCCAAACGCTTAACCTCCGTTTTTTTCAGGCTTGTCTGCTTTTCCACCTCGGCATATAGTTCGTCCGTATTTCGGGGTGATGCCGGTTTGCGTGTCGATTTTTTCTTTGTAGTCGATGCCTTTTTCTGTACTGTTCGGGTAGATCGCCTTCGTGTTGTCGGCTTCTTAATTTTCCCGGCTTCAATTGCGTTTATCCCACAATCTTTGCATAACTTTGCGGTCACCCGCTCGATCGTCATTGTCACCACCAGATCGGCAATCGATCCACAAGCTTCGCATTCGGTGAGGTCTTCAATATGGCTGTTAATTGCCGCTTGTAGTTTCAGCAGCTTCTCTTTGTCCGTTTTGTTAGTTTTCTTCTGCTCGCAGATTTGGATAATCTCTTGGGCTGCGGTTGCAATTTCTTGTAAACTTGTCATTCGGAACCTCCGGCGGATTTAATTATCGAATTGTTATAGATATTGTAACACAAAGAGGCGTTCCGGTCAAGTATTAAGGTTAACTCGCTCAATCTTCATGCGTTACGGCTGTCTTTGTAGAGCTTATATTCCAAGCTATCGGTGAGCGCTTCCCAGCTTGCCTGTATGATGTTTTCCGAGACACCAACCGTTCCCCAGGATTCTTTTCCATCGCTCGCTTCGATCAACACCCGAACCTTTGCGCCGGTGCCGGCTTGGGTGTCCAAAACTCGGACCTTATAGTCGGTCAGATGGACGTCCTGTAACGACGGATAAAAACGTTCAAGCGCTTTGCGCAAGGCACTGTCGAGGGCGTTGACGGGGCCATCTCCATCCGCGGCGGTGTGTTCGACCATGCCATCAGGCGCCATCACCTTAATTGTCGCTTCAGACCGGATGCTATGGTCTTTGAATTTTTCAATAATCACGCGAAATCCGAGCAGATCGAAAAACGGCTGATACCCGTCCATAAGTGTACGGGTCAGCAGTTCAAACGAGGCGTCGGCGGCTTCGTACTGATAGCCTTCGTTTTCTGCCGTTTTCAATCGATCAAAAAGTGCGATTACTTCCGGTGAATTTTTGTCGTAATTTGGGTAGCGTCTCTCAATTTTTTTTAGGATAGCACTTTTCCCCGCCTGATCAGAAATCAGGATACGTTGTTCATTGCCGACCAGTTCGGGATTGATATGCTCAAAGGTAAGCGGATTTTTGCGCACGGCGTCAATGTGCATCCCGCCTTTATGGGCGAAAGCGGAGCTGCCGACGTAGGGTTGCCGCTCGTCGTGTGGCAGGTTCGCCAATTCACTGATGAGGCGTGAGGTCTCCGTCAGCTGGCTGAGCCCTTCTGCACTAATACAGTCAATCCCGAGTTTGAGTTTGAGTGTCGGGATGATAGTAGCGAGATTCGCGTTGCCGCAGCGTTCCCCGTAGCCGTTGAACGTCCCTTGCACATGCGCTGCCCCGGCTTGCACGGCGAGGATGGCGTTTGCGGCGCCCATGCCGGCATCGTTATGGGTGTGGATGCCGACCGGCAGATTAATCTCTGCCATGACGGTTCGCACACCGTCCTGAATTTCCAGCGGCAATCGTCCGCCGTTGGTATCGCATAACACAAGGCATCTAGCGCCGGCGCGTGCTGCTGCTTTGAGCGTTTGAAGCGCGTAATCCGGTTGATCGTCGTAGCCGTCAAAGAAGTGTTCCGCATCGTAGATGACCTCGCGTCCATTCTCGACTAGAAAACGGACTGAGCTTTCAATGAGTTCAATGTTTTCCTGCGCTGTAACCCGGAGCACATCCGTGGCGTGAAGTTCCCAACTTTTTCCGAAAATCGTAACCGTGCGAGCACCTGTATCCAGTAAAGCTAACAGATTAGGGTCTTCGCTCGGTTGGTAGCGTGGGTGGCGCGTGCTGCCGAAAGGCACGACTGCTGCTTGTCGGAGTTCCAGTCCCTTCGCACTTTTGAAGAACTCTATATCCTTTGGGTTTGAGCCTGGGTACCCGCCTTCGATGTAATGGATACCCAGCCGGTCAAGGGCTTTGATGATGAGCAGCTTATCCTCAACGGAGAAAGCGACCCCCTCCCCTTGACTCCCGTCCCTGAGTGTTGTATCGTAAAGTTCAAGCATATCGCCTGTGTTTCCTCCTGGTGTGCAGATACTGTGTATTAGGTTCCGATCTGTAGCTGTTGTGATTTTGCCATTGCGTCTTCCGCTTCCTGAATCATCCCTTTGCGCTGATAACAGATTGATAAGCTGGTGTAATTCAGCGGATCGGTTGGGTCAACCTCAATCGCTTTTTTGATAGCCTCAATCGCCTCATCATATCTGCTCAGCCGTTCGTAGGCGTGCCCGAGCCCGATATGTCCATCCACATAGTCAGGGTATTGCTCGATGAGTAGGTTGAAGGTATCAACCGCCGCGTCAAGTTCATTGTTCCCAAACTGTGTTAACGCCTGATCGTAAAGTTCCTCTTTTGTTGCCATGTTTTTCTCGCTTTCGCTTGACCGATCTTCGTGTCGTATTTCCGTCCGGTTCCTGTGATAAAGCTGTTCTGAGTCGCACATAACCTATTCATTATACTTTTGGTTCAGTAGGAATGTCAAGGTGGGAGCGGCGAATGTGGTTGTTTGCGTATCGGGATTGGGAAATCCGTCCTACAGTTGACTCAAATCGGCAGCTATGCTATAATTTTTTTTGTATTGACGAATTCTTTGAGCAATTGAAATTGTTACGAGGTGTTAGTTTTCTTTTAAGAAAGGTTAATTATGCCGAAGCGAGTGAACAAAGCAATTGAGTTACTTGAGGAAGATCAGCCCGTCTATTACACAGGCAGCCACATAAGCGCCAATCTCACTTACGAAGCGGGCCAGGAGATGGCAAAAACATGGGCAGACTACATCAACATCGGTATGGAGCACGGGCCCCTCGATTTGGTCGGGCTGGGGAATTTTATGCGCGGGCTTGTGGACGGTGGGCCAACTAACAGCGGTCACCTGACACCGGCGGTCGTGGTAGAGTTGCCGATGGACGGTTCAAGTCCTGATGTTATGCGAGCCAATGCGTGGCAGCTCAGGCAGCTATTGGCGTTAGGTGTACATGGTCTTTTACTGTGCCATGCGGAGTCGCCGGAGGCGGTCAAGGTATTTGTCGAGTGTTGCCGGTATCCGTTCCAGACAATTGGCGTTGGGACGCAGCTGAACGTCGGCCGCAGGGGTTCAGCCGGACAGGGAGCTGCTGCCCCCATTTGGGGTGTTTCCGTCGATGAATACTTGGATAAAGCTGACCCGTGGCCCCTTAATCCCGATGGTGAGCTGATGCTTGGGCTGAAAATCGAGAATGTGCGGGCAATCGCTAACACTGAAATGACTCTTCGGGTGCCCGGCATCGCCTTTGCCGAATGGGGACCTGGTGACTTGGGCATGTCGTTTGGTTACAAGAATTCGCCGAGTCCGCATCCGCCTGAAATGGTTGAGGCGAGAAATCGAGTATATACTGCGTGTAAGGAGGCGGGTGTCGCATTCTTGGAAGGTGGGAGTTTGGAGACTCTCCCGGAGCGGATCGATGGAGGGGTGCGAATTATGGGCGGTAGTCCTGAGATAGCGGAAGCCGGCCGGGCTTATAGCGGCAGGACGATGCCTGTCTAGGTCAAAGCGGTGGATTGTCGGACAGGGCGCGTGTGTATACCGCGCCTTGTCATGAAACGTGAAAATAGTTATAGGACTTACGCACTCGAATGCTCAAAGTCCGATGAATCCCCGATTTATCGGGACAGGCGGGCAACCACAAGGGTTGTCGTTCATAGTCGGACGCGTCTGTCGGGACGCGCAATGAATTGCGCTACTACAAACTGAACTGCGTAACTCCTAAGTTAGTTCATTAGCCCCATCAACGAAGGAGAAGTAGATGAACGCTGCCCTCACAGCTGCCATTGAACATTTGGCGACCTACGGCTACTGTCTGCTAGAGAATCGCCTCCCCGAAGAGACGGCGCGCGGTATGGCGGAACGTTTCCTCGAATTGCACGCCGATCCGACGTGCCAAATCTACAACACGGGCGATCAGTACTATCAGACATTATTTGGCATGATGAACCTAGATGACCGGGTCTGGGGGTGTGCGAGCCATCCGGACACAGTGGCGGTTGCACAGCATTTTTTGGGGCAGAGTTGTCGGGTGGTCGAGGCGTGTTCCAAGCCGACGTGGCCCGGTGCGCCGGGGCAGCATCTGCACGTGGATTCCGCCGGCCATTTCCATGAGGTCCCGGATGTGCCGTGGTTGATTAATAGCATCTGGATGCTGACGGATTTCACGGAGGAGAACGGGGCAACGGGGGTTGTACCTATGAGTCACCGTTCACGTCGGAACTCTCCACCGTCGGATATTGCCCCGGACAGTCCACTGATTAAGCCGATTACTGGCGGGGCGGGGTCAGTTATTATGTGGCATGGCGGCACCTACCACCAAGCGCGTGCAAATACGAGCGATCAGATTCGTGTCGGATTGAATATTGCGTACTATCCACGATGGTTCAACAACTGGATTGAAGGCGGTCACCAACCGATTTGGCCTGAGACGTACGAGCGGATGCCGCCGGAGATGCAGCAATTGTGTCCGGGTCTCTTGGGACATAACCGTGCGGACCGGTATGAAAGTTGAGAGTCGTGAATGAAACGGGCGACCAGTTAGCCCTACTAGCCGCTAGCATCCGTGACCCCAAGTCGGCACCGGTGCGGTTACAAACCGCACCTACTACTCCGCTAGCATCCCCCCCAATTAAACCGCGCCACGCGGATCTTCTCAAAGCACACTTCCTCATATCTTGCCCTCTTTCGCTGCCGATATGTTAGATGGCTCCAGTCTTCAAAAGCCACAACATGTAAGCCAATACAAACACCATCCACACCACAGCTATCGTTTTCATCACGCGGCTTGATCTCCCCTTTTTTGTGAAATGCCACGCAATATGATTGAAGAGTAGCCCCAATACCACCCCGAGGCTGAGGTTACCGGAAAAATCAATTCGCCAACCAAAAGGCAGCAGGGGCCACACGCTGAAGGCAAGCACGCCCAGAATGACCAATAGGAAACCGTACTTAACGCTCAACACAGTCGAGATTACGCCTCTGCTTCTTTTTGCCTCTTTTTCCTTCTCGATTTGGATCCTTTCCCCAAGTACTCGCTGCCGTTCCTGCTCCTCCCTAATTTTTGATTGCAGTTGCTGTTTTTCAGCGTTGGTGAATATCCGCATCAGAACGCCTCCCCTAGCATTAACTGGTGAAGAAATCGAAGATGTTACCCAAGCGCGAGGTATCTGTTTTATAGATCTCGGTATATTGGCACTGCGCGCATGAAACGGTGGTAAACTTCTTGTTTTGGATATCAAACAGTTTGGCAAGTGTGCCGCCCGTCGCTTGGAAAATATCGGTCTCGAATTCAGCATGGTCGCATTTGGGACATTTCCATTTTTCGTGGCGCATGAACGTTTTCTCCTTTTATTTTTGGTAGATTTTAGAATTACTTGGACGCTCTGTACCGGCGCAGTTGGAAACAGCGCCTACCGGTAATCAGACACGCCAAACCGGTGCGGTTGGAAACCGCACCTACCGGTAATGAGACACTTCAGACCGGCGCAGTTGGAAACAGCGCCTACCAGGGACGAAAGTGTCTACTTATTTTTTTAATTCACCATAATTCTGTTGACCTTTGGGTGTTGAGATATGAATTTCGACCTACAATATAATAGCACAGATATAGAAGAGCAGCACAAAGAAACGCAGCACGCTATTTCTCTGGACGTGCCGGAATCTCCTATGATAGAATCGATCTTGTAAGCGTTGGGTTTTGCTGTCGCTATCTGTAGGGAAAACAGGGCTGATAACCATCAAGGCTTATGTCAAAAGAGAGTGCAGAGCGACTTGGAGAAACTGAGTTTTCAAGAAAAAACTCGGTTTCTTTGCACGATTTCTTCACATGAGCGACCATCAATTTATAGGGGTTGACATGGCACAACAAAATAACGATAGAGCACCCATTCATATCGGCACAGACCGACAACTATTTGTGGACGATTTCTGGATTGCCGAGGCGCACGCGGTCACGCGGCGTTTGCATGAGCCGGTGCGGCGTGAGATTGTAATTTCTGCCGAACATCCGTGGGAACGGGGCGGTGTCTCCTATATGGTAACGTTCCGTGAAGGGGACCGCTTCCGGGCGTGGTATCGCTGCGATCAGGAGATGCCCATTCAGGGTGAGCGCCAACCGCTCATCGGTTACGCTGAAAGCACGGACGGGATACACTGGGAGAAGCCACGACTCGGACTGATTGAATTTCAGGGATCGACGGACAACAACCTCGTTTGGACGGGACCGGGCAACAATATGTCGCCGTTCCTTGATCTCCATCCCGATGCGCCGGAGGATGAAAGATATAAGGCTATCGTGCGGACCGGCGATATACTTGCGTTGGTCTCGCCGGACGGGCTGCGCTGGCGATTGATGCAGACTGAACCGATCTTGACGGATAGACCGTTCGATTCGCACAACGTCGCCTTTTGGGACGCAGAACGGGGGGAATACGTCGCTTATACGCGGGGTGTGGCGGGTGAAGGCAACTTCAAGAGTGGGGTACGCTGGATTCGACGCTCGACCTCCACAGATTTTCGCCGCTGGACGCCGCTTGAACCGATTGACGCCGGCGATACGCCTTTTGAGCATCTCTACACCAACGCTTGTGTCCAATACGAGCGGGCACCGGGGACGTATCTGATGTTTCCTTCACGCTTCGTACCGGAACGTGAGCCGATTCCGGGCTGGGAATACGGTTCGGGGGTGAATGACATTGTGTTTATGTCGAGCCGCGATGGACTCCGCTTCGATCGGAGTTTTATGGAGGCTTTTGTACGGCCCGGGCTGGATGCAGGCAACTGGCATGAACGCGGGATCTATATGGAGCGGGGCATTCTACAGACCACGCCCGAAGAACTATCGCTGTACGGTATGGAGAACTGGCGGCTGCCGAGTGTCGGTATCCGTCGATTCTCGCTTCGGACGGATGGGTTTGTGTCGGTCCGCGCCGGCTACGCCGGGGGTGAGTTTGTCACCCGTCCACTGATGTTTGGGGGTAACACCTTGAAGTTGAACTTCTCGACATCGGCGGTGGGATCGGTTCGGGTTGAGATTCAGGATATAGCCGGTGAACCGCAGTCGGGCTTCACGTTGGACGCGTGTCCTGAGCTGTTCGGGGACGAGATTGACGGTGCGGTCAAGTGGGCGGGTGATGGAGATCTGCGTTCGTTGGTAGGTCAACCGGTGCGGCTACGTTTTGTCCTCAAAGATGCGGATCTGTTTGCGTTTCGGTTTGAGGGGAGCTAATTATTGCCCCGATGCTGCATCGGTTCCGACTTGTCGAGAATCCCAATAAATTGGGATGCAAAACCATCTGAATCGCGGATTTAGAAGATTACACAGATGACGCGGATTTAGAAACGATTGCCCCTGAAAGACCCACAGCAAATATACATCAATAATTGGAGGCGCGGCTATGCGTTTTGTTTTATCAACCGTCGGGACAAGCATCCTGACCAACCAGATTAATAACGACGATCCCACTGAATGGCGGGGGCTGTTGCGCGATTCGGCAAACCGCAAGATAGATGAATTAGATACGGAGACAGACGCGGCGATTAGCACACTTGCTGACCGAGCACTGGAGAAACTTTTGCAGGAGGATTCCAAACTCAATCGTCGAATCAGTGCGGAGCTGAACGGCATCTACGGCATCTATAACGGGCGATTGCCCCGAAACAGTCCCGATCAGCACTATCTCATCTGCAGCGATACCGCCCAGGGACAACGGACCGGCGGACTGATTCGGGATTTTCTTGCGGACCAAGGGCTTAGTGTATCCATCCACACACCCGAAAGGCTTTCGACAAAGGATACCGCTGCTTTCACGACTGGAATAAAGGCACTGATTCGGTGGTTAGAGGAGAATGTGCCGTGGCGCCGTGAGGGCGGCTATCGTGTGATTTTTAATCTCGTCGGCGGTTTCAAAAGCCTGCAAGGCTATATGAATACCTTCGGCGCGTTTTACGCCGATGAAGTGGTTTACATCTTCGAGTCGGAAACAGCGGACCTGATCACGATTCCGCGGCTGCCGATTCAGATTGATGTCAGCGTGATTCAGGAATATCGAACGGAATTCGCGCTAATGGCTGCGGGCACAGTGTATCCGCGTCGAGAACTCGAAGATATTCCGGAGACGCTGCTCGAATTCTTAGAGGAGGGGGATGACGAGACCGATACGGGGTTATCGGCGTGGGGTACCTTGATTTGGAACCGGACCAAAGCGGATATATTGGCAGCGGAGCTATTGCCATTTCCACGGTTAGTGTATGCGAGAACTTTCCGCAATGACTTCAACCGTGAGAGCAATCCCAAGGAGCGTCTCAAATTGCAAGAGACTTTAGCGGCGGTTTCATATACCGTCGACAGGGATGGGGGACACACGAGTGGCCTTCTCGGAGGTTCGCTGAACTATGAAAAGCTTCGCGGGGCGGAAGGCAGAGCGGGTATCCATACGTTTCGGGTTACTCAAAATAACCGTGTCAGTTGCACGGTTGATGATGGCGGGTTGACCCTTCGGCACTATGGCGGGCATGATTACGTGTACAAAAGTCCGTAGGACTGAGAAAACTGTTTATCCGAAAATATGCTGTAGCAGTCAGTAAAAAGAGCCGGTGGAACGTGCATGTTCCACCGGCTTTTTTTGTTTCAACGCTCCAATAATTCGATTAAAAGTCAATGTCTCCCCCGCCAGTAAACCCTTCGTGTTCTGGTGCAATGTCTGGATTGGCCTCTTCCTTTCCGGCGATCTCGTGACGCTCTTCACTGAGATGTTTCTCCAGTGCTTCCTGTGCCATCAAAAATGAAAAGAACATTATATCGCCAGCTCCCTCGCCTCTATTGATGGGTAAGTCCTTCCATACTAGCCTATTACGGAAAAATGTTCTGTGGGCATATTGGATGACATAACGTGACCCATGAACTGGATCGTCTACTTCCACAATGCGGTATTGTGTTGGCTCTGGCATCTTACCGCTTTCCTCTCCTCGCTGCAGGCCTTCGATATTTTATATTAGCATTGTTCTGGCTTTGTACCAAGACTGTTCCAATTCCACATTGGTTCGATTAAAAGCATGGCTACGTAACTAGGGACCACTAAC
The DNA here is from genome assembly GCA_022822785.1 of Candidatus Poribacteria bacterium. GTDB lineage: Bacteria > Poribacteria > WGA-4E > WGA-4E > PCPOR2b > PCPOR2b. The sequence goes on along the minus strand of JAJEAL010000111.1, from coordinate 829 downwards.
CGCATCAAGTTTCAATTCCACCATGGTTCGATTAAAAGCAAGGTTATCGCGGCTCTTTGGCGGGGTTTCCAGTGTTTCAATTCCACCATGGTTCGATTAAAAGCACGACAGAGATGGTGTTCAAAGGATCGCTTGACGCGTTTCAATTCCATACTGGTTCGATTAAAAGACCGCTCTGAGAGGTAGGTGGGGGTTTCAAGTAAGGGTTTCAATTCCATACTGGTTCGATTAAAAGTACACTTGCGGGGATAACAGATCAGGAACTATTAGAGTTTCAATTCCACAATGGTTCGATTAAAAGCGGCAAAGGGTATGTAATATCGGTAAAGAGTACCACGTTTCAATTCCACAATGGTTCGATTAAAAGCGAAACCCTCCCCGTACAACTACCCCGACTTCCCCTTGTTTCAATTCCACAATGGTTCGATTAAAAGCCGGTGGTTTCGTTGGGGTCGAGTCCTGGCAACGGTTTCAATTCCACAATGGTTCGATTAAAAGTGAGCGACGCACATACACAATTTTGTTTGTCAAAATGTTTCAATTCCACAATGGTTCGATTAAAAGGCGCGCTTAATCTCATCCATGTCGCGGAGCGTTTCAGTTTCAATTCCACAATGGTTCGATTAAAAGCTCAGCGAATTTCACATAACTACCGGTATGTATGGGTTTCAATTCCACAATGGTTCGATTAAAAGGCCCTTCGCGCTATCAGTGTATTCCCTCGCTTTGTGAGGTTTCAATTCCACAATGGTTCGATTAAAAGTTATCCCTGCTGACGCCGTCATGTCGGGATTGCTATGTTTCAATTCCACAATGGTTCGATTAAAAG
>JAJEAL010000064.1 GCA_022822785.1 Candidatus Poribacteria bacterium | reverse complement strand
ATGCCCATCAACGTTCTGCCACTAGACTTACGAAAATATGCAAAATATGTGAGAATATGTGACATTTTGTGACATCTAACGCCGGTCGCTATTTTATAGTAAATGCTAAAAATAAATAGACACTTTCGCCCCCCGGTAGGTGCGGTTGGAAACCGCACCGGTTTGGAGCGTCTCATTAATTCTAAGATCTACTATTATATGTAACGCCTAAGAGGGTAACGCAAGGTTCCGAGTAACTTCCGAGGTGCTTTCTGTGCAAATCCCCCAGAACGCAGTCATGGCCTAGGTTTCCACCCTTTTTTGTCTCTATCGAATTTTCACATTTACTCTGAAAACTCTGAAATTTTCAGAAATCTTGCCTGCAAAAAGGGAGTATAGATGGTAAAGCTGCGCTGCACTTTCTTTTTATATGAGCCAAAAAGGAAATTCGATCATGGCATTTGCAGAAAAAGTTTCGCAATATATCTTGAAACACATGACACGATTGGGGATTGGTTGTGGGATATGGCTGATTCTGATGGGAGCGTATATGTTGATAATAGCGAGTAATGCAGGTAGGGGTGATATCTTTCATCCAGGCACGGGGTGTGTTCTACTGGGTATAAGTTTTATCACCATGAATCTCCTAGAGTGGAAGCCACTGTTGATGCTTACCTGCACTGTCGTTGCCCTTGGACTTGCACTGTGGACACTCGTATTCAAGCCCGGGGATAATACCGCAGAACGCGCGGCGGTTGTGCAGCAGGAGGCGGCGTCCTCTACGCGGTAGGAAGAGCATTTTCAATCAATACAGCTAGCGGTATCATGCTTTTGGTTGCGAGTATGATACCGCTTTTTCGTGCTCACCATGCGCCACCCTTCGATTGCCTAGGGCGTGAGTCGGTTAAAACGATTCAAAACCTCCGCATCTTTTTATCGGAATATGGTATAATCACGCAAGGTGCTACCATCAGAAAGGCAAGCGGTGAGACTTCTCGAATATCAAAGCAAAAAATTACTCTCTAATTTCGGCTTGGTTTTCACGGAATCGATACCTATTGATTCTATGGGTGGGGTGCGAGGCACCGTTGAGCGTGTCGGGCTGCCCGTTGTCCTGAAGGCACAGACCCCTTTCGGTGGGCGGGGGAACGTCGGGGCGGTGAGGTTTGCGGTAACTGTTGATCAAGCCGTCATCGCGGCAAAGGCTTTGTTCGGAATGGACCTCCGTGGTACGACGGTTGACGTTATTTCGATTGAACCGAGGCTAAACTATGATCGCGAATTTTACGTCGGGATCACATGGGATACGGTCGCAAAGTTGCCCGTTGCCTTGTTGAGCCTCGCCGGTGGCGTGGACGTTGAATCCGCCCACAGCGATCAGGTTGCACGCGAGCCGTTCGATCCGTGGACGGGACTCGCGCCCTATAAGGCGCGGGAGATGGCTGCGGAAGTCGGCTTGAGGGGAAAAACCCTCGTGGAGGTCGGGGAGGTTCTTGCCAAGCTGTCGAGAGCGTTTCTTGCGTGCGACGGAATCACGATGGAGATCAATCCGCTGGTCGTTACGGAGGACGAGGAGCTCATCGGGCTTGATGCGCGTGTCGAGATTGAGGACGAGGCGGTGTATCGACAGCGGGAAAGGTTGGAACCGTTGGGCGAATTGACGATCACTGCGGCGGGTCGTCCGCCCACACCCTTGGAGTTGGAAGCGCAACGCATTGATGCGAGGGATCATCGTGGCGTTGCCGGGCGGGTTGTCGAATTTGACGGAGACCTCGCGCTGCTAATCGGCGGCGGCGGCGCAAGCTTGACTGTTTTCGACGCTATCAAGGCGCATGGAGGTTCTCCCGCAAACTACTGTGAAGTGGGTGGAAACCCGACCGAGGAGAAAGTCGCTGCTATAACGTCGCTCCTGCTATCGAAGCCGGGCGTTAAGCGGATGGCGGTTATCATGAATGTGGTGAACAATACTCGTGCAGATGTCATCGCACGCGGTGTCCTTATGGGCGTCAAGGGTGCGGGACGGACACCGGCCGAGACAATCAGCCTCTTTCGTGTCCCCGGCAATTGGGAGACAGAAGCGCGGGAGATAATGGAGGCGGCTGGTGTCGAAGTATACGGACGCGAGATGTCGTTGGACGCGGCTGCCCGATTCGCTGTGGAAAGGAACCGCATCGATGTTGCTTGACCCGAAGGGAGGCGTGGTAGTGCAGGGGATCACCGGTAGGGAGGCGAGTCGAATGGTTGAGGACTCCCTCGCCTACGGGCGTAGTATCGTCGCCGGGGTGACCCCAGGCAGGGGCGGGCAGCAGGTACATGGGATACCTGTCTACAATACGGTTGCAGCCGCAGTGGAGGGACATGGAGTGACTGTCAGCGTTATTTCCGTTCCTCCGTCCGCGGTGCTCGATGCTGCCCTAGAGTCCTTCACTGCCGGTATACAGCTCTGCCTAATTATGACGGAACGGGTGCCACAACTAGACACCAGTAAATTACTAGCCGCCGCTCACCGCGTCGGTTGCACGGTCATCGGTCCCAATTCACTTGGGCTAATCCGTCCGGGGATTGCCAAGCTCGGCACCATCGGTGGACGTGTGGATAATGTGCGCCGCTCGTTTATGCCGGGGAGTGTCGCCGTACTCTCCCGCAGCGGCGGCATGACCACCGAGATCGCTAGCTATTTGACAAGCCGGGGGATCGGGCAGAGCATCGCCATCGGTGTGGGTGGAGATGCAATCGTCGGGTCCAATTTCACGGAACTGATTGAACTGCTTGAAACGGATTCTGGCACCGATGCAGTGGTCATCTACGGTGAACCGGGTGGGGCTGCGGAGGAACAACTCGCCGCGCGACTGAAACGAAAACCGTCCCGACTCCGCATAATCGCCTTTCTGTCGGGCAGGTTCGTCGATGACCTTGAGGGGGTGCGGTTTGGCCACGCTGGGGTGATTGTCGAAGCGGGACGTGGCTCAGTGCGGGGAAAGGTCAAAGCGTTGCGCGAAGCGGGAGTATCTGTCGCAGAGACCTTTGAAGAACTGGCTCACAGGCTTAGGTCAGTTCATTAGTTCATTTGAGATGGGGAGCTTAAATTGGGGTGCGGTATTAAAGGATTATCTCAATATCTATTCGTCGTTCTTCTATTTGCGTTATCAATCTATTCTCCGTCTGCAGATCCTCAACAGTTCATCGTGAAAAAGGGGGACATCCGTGGGGCAGTCTACGGTCAAGAAACGGGCGATCGACTGCCAAACACCACGGTGAGGTTGGTCGAAGCCGGGCAAAGTGCCCTGACCGATGAAAATGGTGAATTTCGATTTGATAACCTTCTCCCCGGCGATTATACGCTAACGGTGATCGCCGTCGGCTATCGCCTCCTTGAGGAAGCCGAGCCCGTGAGGGTCAGATCTGACGAAATGGTCGAAGTCAAAATCTATCTCGCCCCGGTGGATGTGATGCTAGACGAGGTCGAGGTCAGATCCCAATCGATACCGGCGACCGTTGGTAAACAGACCATCGGCGTTATGGAGATTAAGCGGATACCCGGCAGCGCGGGCGACGCTCTCCGAGCGCTCCAAGCCTTACCGGGGATCGGTGTCGCCAACGATTTCGACGGTCAACTCTACATCCGCGGCGGCGCCCCCGAAGATAACCGCTTTTACCTTGATCGGGCCCCCCTTTTCTATCCCTATCACTTTGGCGGATTCGTGTCAACGGTCAATTCAGAGGTGCTCAACCGGATTGATGTCTACGCCGGCGGGTTCGGTGCCGAGTATGGGGCGGATGCGCAAGCCGTCATTGACATCTATTCGCGGCGTGGCAGAGAAGATCGGGTGGGCGGCAAATTTAACGTGAACCTCCTCTATTCCGAAGGGCTGCTCGAGGGACCGATTGGGAGCCGCGGGGCGTGGTATCTCGCAGGACGACGCAGCTATATCGACCTTTTTCCGTTAGAGGTTTCACGGGTCACAGCGTTCCCACGATTCTGGGATTATCAGGCGAAGGTCAGCTACGACCTCTCCGAAAACCATCAATTCAACGTCAAAGCGTTTGCCGCTGACGATATTATGGGGTTTCGGTTGGGACTGGCGGATGTGGAGTACGACCCGACACTGGCAGGAAGTCTCGACCTTGAAGGGCGCTTTGATGTGCAAGCAGCGAATCTCAGATCCACACCGACAAATCAGCTCACCTCCCATCTCTCAATCTCGCGGGCAAGCTATTTTCAAGGCTTTAGTTTTGGTCAAGGACTTTTCCTCAGAGCTGAACCGGTCCAATATGAACTGCGTGAAGATCTCGCCTATCGCTTGAATCCGAAACATCAACTCGAATCGGGTGTGCTTATCTCAACGACGCGATGGAATGTAGAGAGCTTCTTTCCCCGTATCCCCGATGAAGGCGATCCGGAAGCGAGTGAGTCGCAATATTTCACCTTTCAGGAGAAGGTCGCTGTCGATTTTGATAGACGGTTCAATTTTGTCGAAGGGTATCTCCAGAATCGGTATGACCCGCTGTCGTTCCTGTCCGTTACGCTGGGCTTGCGGCTAGACTATCTCAACATCACCGATCGCGTCTCTGTCGGTCCGAGGGGCAGCCTTGGGCTCAAGATGCCGGGCGGGTCGGAACTCCGGTTCGCTTACGGCAGGTATGAGACCAGTCCATATTTCTGGCAGATCGCGCCGGGGTATGGGAACCCAGATCTGAAGGAGAATACCGCCACGCATTATGTGTTAGAGTTGGAACGGGAAATCAGCGCCCAAACGCGCTTGAAGGTGGCGGGCTATCAGAAAGATTTTAGGGATCTCATCACGCGTGACCAGGCCGTAGGGTATCTGAATCAGGGGCAGGGGTTCGCACGCGGCGTTGAGCTATCCCTTAACCATCGCGCGGGAAACCGGTTTTTCAGTTGGGCAAACTATACCTACTCCGTTTCCAAACGCGAAGACCGTCCCGGCGAGCCAGAGCGGCTCTACTCGTATGACCAGACCCATGTGGCGACCCTCACCACCAGCTATATGCTGACACCGACGTGGGAAATCGGTGTGAAGTGGCAGTACCGCACCGGAAATCCCTACACGCCGGTAGTTGACGCCGAAATCGTGCCCCATCCCGTTACCCGTCTGCCACGCTATGTGCCCGTCTACGGCCCCACCAACTCGGAGCGGGTCTCACCGTTCCACCGACTCGACCTCCGCATCAGCAAAATGTTCATCTATCAGCGTTGGCGCTGGGGGATCTTCCTTGAGCTACTTAATGCATATAATCGCAAGAATGTGTTGGATGTCGATTACAACAGAAACTACACAGAGGAGCGATACCTCTACCAGTTGCCCATAGTCCCGTATCTGGGACTGACGATCGAGTTCTAATCCACGATTGCCATTCGCGACGGCTATTTAACAATCACCATCTTTCGGGTACTGGAGTAATTCCCTGCATGTAATTGATAGAAATAGACCCCACTCCCAACCGACTCACCGAAATGGTTACGTCCGTTCCAATACGCCGCCCGCGTCCGATCCGTGTAATACCCGGCCTCCTGATGCCCTAAATCCAATTACCGTACCAACATGCCTTCGGTATCATAGATGCTAAGCGTCACCTCCGCAGCGTGAGCCAGTTGATACGGGATCCATGTCTCCGGATTGAAGGGGTTGGGATAGTTTGGGAGTAAGGCAGTTTGATCGGGACGGATCGCTTCCAAAATGTGCTTTAGGTTAAGGATTCCCTCTTGAAAGAGAAGTGAGTCATCATCCACTGCGTGCGCCATATCTATCCAATTCTGAATCGTCTCGGAATTGATTCCTGAGAGGCGTATTCCTACACCGGGGGCTACGCCGGCTGCAGATTCACCTAAGCGTTGGGCAACTTGGATAAGGTCGAAAATATTGACCACCCCATCACTGTTGATATCAGCTTGCGGGTTGGATTGACCAAAGTTTTGAGCCACTACAATCAGATCGAAGATGTTGATCTGTCCATCCCCGTTGACATCCCGTGAGTTGCCGACGGTAATTGAATTGACGACGGTTCTGAAGGGAATTCGGCCTCCGCTCGGATCCCCCAGCTTAACTTCGTGTAGCCTTAAATTTCCCTCCCCTATTGTCTTTGCTTCAAAGGTTATGGATAGCAAGGTCCCAGTCCCGCTGATGCCGCCTGCGCTGATACGTGCTAACGCGGAGCCGGGGATTTCGCCCGCGGTATTATTGATGGCGCCCGCCTGAAAAAAGGTTTGTCCGTTGTTCTGGGAAAGAAAATCCCCTTCACTGACAGAGACGGCTTGGAGAACCGCAGGATCGAACGTAATATCGAGTTCCCAACCTGCTAAATTGGTAATGTCTTCGACCACAAGTCCGAGTGTAAATCTATCACCTACGTTTACTGAATCAGTTGCGGGAAAGAAAATTCTTGCCAAATTATCCTCTACAATCTTCGCATCCCCGATTAAGACGCCATGGTTCCCATGTCGGGATAGATCGTTGGCTGTCCCGTCATCGAAGTTCCAGTAACCGGCGAGCCCTGACTCATTTCCCTGAAGCACGGTATTCATTGTGGCTTGGATCTCCGCTTCCGTGCGGACAAAGCTCCAGAGCCGTACTTCGTCAATCAGACCATCGAAAAAGTTCCGAGCACTTGGCCGACGACCGCCAATTTTGAAGTAGTTGTCCTCGTCATAAGCATCTCCAATTTCCCCTGTGCCGGGACCTGAAAACACCCGGATCCCGTTGGCAAAGAGTTGAAAGGTCTGCGTCTCCTCTGAGTAGGTGAAAGCGAGATGTGCCCATGTCCCTTCAGGAACGACAAATCCGGTGTTAACCCAATCCCACCCCGGATCCTCATTACTAACGGCGAACCGAATACTGCCATCCTCAAATCGCCCGAGTTCATATTCGCCCTCCTTATTGACGATAATTCCTCCGTTCGTTCGGGTATCACCCTGGCCCGAACCTGGACCTAACGGATGGATCCAAGTTTCAATGGTTAGTGTAAGGGGCATGACCAAGGATTGCGCGTGTTCAACGCGCACTTCGTCGCCATCACCGTCCAGACTCAGTACGGAGCCGATCCCTGCGGCAAGGCTCAGGTTCAAACTTGCACAAAAGAGGAAGAGAAAAATCAATACCCACAGGCTATGTCTCAGGAAATTACGAAGCGCGTATCTTTTCATGAATCTTAACTCCTTAAATTTAGGTTGAAAGTGAATTATTTTAGAATGACCATCTTTCGTGTGATGGAGTAATCGTCTGCACGTAGTTGATAGAAATAGATATCACTTCCTACCGCCTCACCCAGCTTATTACGTCCATCCCAATATGCGGCTCGTATCTTATCAGTGTAATGCCCTGCCTGTTGATATCCTAAATCCAATTGCCGCACCACGGTGCCTTTGGTGTCATAGATGGTAAGCGTCACATCGGCAGCGTGGGCAAGTTGATACGGAATCCATGCCTCCGGATTAAAGGGATTCGGATAGTTCGGGAGCAAGACGGTTTGCTCAGGGCGCATCATCTTCAAAAGACCTTCAAGGTTACTGATGCCCTCCTGAAAACTAAGTGAGCCATCATCCGCCGCCTGTGCCATGTCTATCCAATCCTGAATCGTTTCGGAATTGGATAACGGGGGATACTGCATTCCGACACCAGGCGCTAAGCCAGCTGTTGATGCGCCCAGGTGTTGGGCGACAATGACGAGGTCGAAAATATCAACTGTTCCATCGCCGTTCACATCGGCTTGCGGATTGGATTGCCCCAAGCTTTGGGCAACCGCTATCAGATCGAAGATGCTTATCTGTCCATCTTGGTTGATATCCCACCCGGTATCAACGGTAATCGGGTTGATGACAAGTTTGTAGGGAATTGCGTTGGCGTTAGGATCTCCCAATCTAACTTCGTGTAGTTTTAAGTCTCCTTCTCCGGTCGCTATTGCTTCAAACTCCATCGACAGGAGGCTTCCTGTTCCACTGACACCACCTGCACCAGTCCGAGCTGCCGCTAAGCCGGTGATTGTACCAGTATCATTGTTAATGGTGCCTTCCAAGAAGAAGGTCTGTCCGCTGTTCCTTGAAAGAAAATCGCCTTCGGTCACCGAAACCGCTTTGAGAACAGTGGGACTGAACCTGATATTGAGTTCCCAACCAGCTAAATCGGTAATATCTTCGACCGTGAGATTGAGCGTGAAGGTATCTCCAGTGCCTACTAAACCGATTGCGGGAATCGTGAGTGTTGCTTTAGCTACCCTTGCTATATCGATTGTTTTTCCATCTACCGTAACACCTCTATTCAGGAGCGTCGGGATATATGTGTTAGTTGATACATCGCTTAAGGGGTTGCCTGCTATGACAACTGTATCTCCATGACCCAGCCCCGTGTTTGCCACAAGAGACGACAAATCCGATATTGAGTTCTGATCAATATGCAGCCTTGTCAGATTGGTTAGGTTTGTAAGAGATGAGATGCTTGACACCGCGTTGTAGTGCAGATACAACTCGACTACGTTTACTAATCCTGCCAAAGATGAAGTGTCTGATATCAAGTTGGCGCCAAGATTCAGCCATCTCAGATTGATCAGCCCTGCCAAAGGTGATATATCCGATATCGAGTTTCTACCAAGACTCAGCGTTCTTAGATTGATTAGGCGTACCAAAGACGATATATCCCCAATCGAGTTGGTTGCAAGATTTAGCCATCTCAGATTGGTCAGTCCTGCCAAAGACGATATATCCGATATCGAATTTTCGTGAAGATCCAGCACTCTCAGGTTGGTCAGGCTCACCAAAGACGATATATCCGTTGTCACGTTCTCGCTAAGATACAGAGATCGCAGCCTAATTAAACCCGCCAAAGGAGATATGTCTGATATCACATTGCTGTCAAGGTCTAATGCTATCAAGTTAGTTAATTTTGCCAAAGATGAAATGTCTGATATTAAGTTTCCGTCGAGTGTCAGCCGTATCAGATTTGTTAACTCTGCAAGAGGCGATAGATCTGAGACTGTGTTGCTATTAATCCAGTTACCTGCCACATTTTCCGCTCCAAGGTTCAGTTCGTTCAGGTTAATTGCAAACTCAAGCCCGGTTAAATCGCTTATATTGGCGTTAGGACTCTCAAGTTCAGTCAAAGTTGCCATGTCATCCGCGGTGATGGAAGCACCGGCCGCCTTACCAAGTTTCACTTCAATTGCAGCACGAAACTTGGGGTCCGGTATATCTATAGCTTGTGCTCCTGCACTCAGCGGTAGAATGAGGTTCGTTAATAAAAATAAAGCGAAACAAAGAGATTGTTTGCTCATAGATTTTCTTATCTGCGCCTAAGATAAGCGGCAACGGAATTTATTGGATGCTGCTAAAGCCGCTGGCGAATTCCTCACTGTTTTAGGATAACCATCTTCCGTGCGGTGGAGTAATCGTCATTGTGCGCCTCCGCCAGCAATTCTGCTTCTGCACTCCAATCCAAGAGGTTAAAACGGTTGAAGCTGAGCGCGACATCGAATTCTCCCGTTTCTACCGCCGCGTTCACCTCGGCAAGCCTACCACTCACGCCGATAAAGCGTACGCGCCCTTCCCGCTGTAACTGTCTGAAACCGTCCACCATTCCGCCGCGCTGGAGGATTGTCTCGACAGCGGTTGCGCCTTTGCCGACCTGTTGGATATCGTGTGCGAGGAGCACATCCACATAAGGCCGTCCCAGAGCCGTCAAGCTCTCCCCAACACCTGCGATGGCGTCCGCTGCGGTTGCGCCTTGACGGGGTGAAAGTTTTGTGCAGATGATACAATCGCCTGCGTACCCCGTCAGTGCCTTCCCGATGAGCTCTTCGCTCGGTCCGTAGTGGCGCGACGTGTCGATATAATTCACGCCGCCGTCGAGTGCCCCACGAATTGCATCGACTGCATCCGCCTCGTTGAAGGGGCCGTGACTCGTGCCTGCGTAGACCGCCCCGCCCAATCCGATTACCGACACCTCAAGTCCGGTCCGTCCTAGTGTTCGGAACCGTATGGATTCGTCTCCTCTATTTTGGAGGAGATACTGAAGAAGTCAGACAAAGAAACTGAGTTTTTTCAAAACTCGGTTTCTCTATATTACGCCTACCGGATAAACACGCCGGCGCGTGCGGCGATGTCAATCGCCTTGCGTGCGTCTATGACCCGTGGTCCCTTCGGGTTCAATTGCAAGCGGACGGTCGAACCTTGACGAAGCTCAATTTCACGCTCCCCATCAAGGGCAAGTACACAGGGCTGCCGATGCCTCACAGTGACCATCTCGCCTGGGGCCAAGGGACGAGATTCCACGACACTGACCTCGCTGAGGAGACCGGGGGCAATGGGAGCGAGTACCGGCTGGCCACCCTCCCCAAGTCGAAGATACAGACCTTGTTCGGGGGAGTCACCCCTGTCCGGGGTGTGCGCGCCGATCGATGACAGTCCGATACTACCCGGCTCAACGCGAGTCAAAACCAGTTCCTTGATTTTGGAGGCTTCCCAGATGGCGCGCGAAGCGACAAATCGCTCGTCGTAGATAGCGACGTCGACTAGGGCGATGTCGTCCGGCGTTTCAGCGCTACCGGTATGTTCCGCCTGATTGCTCTCGTTAGTTTTTTCGCAAAAAATGTCTATACGGGGTACCCGTCCCACAGCTGCATCTCCTAGCCCACACGCCACCAAACCCGCCGCCATCCCAGCGATCGTCCCCTCCAACATCTTGGGAAAAACGTTGTTCGTGCCGGTCGAGATTGGCATGAGCGGTACATCGCCGTACGCCTTGGTTACCGCGCGGTTGGTGCCGTCCCCGCCTAGCGTAACGATGCAGCCGACTCCCTCCGCTCCCATGAGCGCAGCAGCCTGCGTCGAATCTCTTTGACTGAACGTTTTGAACATCGGGAGGATTGAAACGTCGAGTGCAGTCTGTAGCCCATCAAGCGCTTTGGGCCCGATACTAAACGAGTCTGGCATAAATAACACGCGCTCAACACCCATCGCCTCAAGTCCTAGTAACACACGGCGGACAATGTTGACCTTTTCGTCGTTGTTGAATACCGCGCCATGTGCGACGAGTCTGCGGATATCTCTGCCTGACGCTGGATTGGCGATGATGCCGACGCTGTTTGTAGTGTCTGTTGACATATTGGGATGATTGGTGGAGCCGTAATTTCTACCCCTGACGCGCAGGTAGAGGGGTTGACAAGGAACCGCGCCCTTACATACTAATGAATTGTTTGCCTATAGCAACTTGGGTTAAAGGAATCGCGCCGGAGATTATAGCACAGCTGCATCTTGTGTGGTACATATTTTTTGACCCAACCTCGTCTACACTTTTTGGTTTAATTTCTGGGATAACCGTGCTACAATTTTGGCGATTGATGGACCGCTCTCTGCTGCCCGGTTTGATTGGTTCATCGGTTCGTTGGTATAATTGTAGTAAGTACGTTTCGCCGTGAGGTAATTTGTACAAGGGTTACGGCGTATGCCTACTACTATAATTTGGGTTAGCTTAAGATGGCGATTCAGTTGCTATTTTTGTTGAGATTGTAGAAGGAGATGTCAGTGCAAACCCCAGATCGAGTCGATCCAATCACATTTGAGGTTATCCGCAACGCGCTGCTCGAAGCCACAGAGGAGATGACAATCGCCCTGCGACGGAGCGCGTATTCGACCAATATCAAGACCCGTGCGGACTTCTCCTGCGCCTTTTTCGATCGCGAGCTGCGGTTGGTAGTGCAATCGTTTGGTCAACCTACCCACCTCGGATCGCTCGTTGAATTGGTCCCGAAGGCTATTGTCGACTACGGGGTCGAAAACATCGGCCCGGGCGATACACTGTTGGTCAACGACCCGTACGGCGGCGGCGGGCACCTCAACGATATCACCCTCATTACGCCAGTGTATTACAACGATGAACAGTTTGGTTATGTCGCCAATGTCGCTCATCATGTCGATGTGGGCGGCGGCGCACCGGCGAGTGTCGGGGCGTTCCGTGAGGTCTACCAAGAGGGGGTTATCATTCCGCCGGTGAAGCTGGTGCATGCGGGCAAGATGCGGTCGGATATCTTCCGATTGGTGCTGTCGCAGATCCGATCGAAACGTGAAACCGGCGGCGATTTTCGGGCACAGGTGGCGGCGAACAATACCGGGATGCGTCGGTTGAGTGCAATTATGGATCGGATGGGGGTAGAGACCTTTACTTTCTACCTCGACGAATTGATTGCTTATGCTGAAAGGCGGACGCGGGCGGAGGTCGCCAAGCTGCCGCACGGTGTTTTCACCGCCGACGGTTATGTCGATACCGACGGCTTTACCGATGAGCCGGTACACCTTACGGCGAAGATGGTGGTTGATCAAGACGGGATGTTCTTTGATTTGACCGGCTGTGATCCGCAAAGGCGAGCGCCGGTGAATTCCACGTATGCCCAGACCTTCTCCGGATGCGCGTATGTTCTCAAGTGCCTGATCGACCCTGATATACCGACCAACGCGGGATTCTACGGGTTCGTGCGGATGCTCGCTCCTGAAGGAACGGTGGTCAACAGTACACCGCCTGCCCCGGTCGTAGGAGGTTGGGAGACACAGACTCGACTGATTGATGTGATGCTCAAGGCGCTGTCGCCGATCATGCCGGAACGGGTGCCAGCGGGTACGAAAGCGATGATGTGTCACGCCGGGTTCGGCGGCGCTGACCCGTGCACAGGTGAATATTACTGCTTTCTAGAGACGATGGCGGGTGGATTTGGTGGACGAATTGCCAGCGACGGACCCGATGCCGTACAGACGCACGGACAGAACACCGAGAACGCGCCCATTGAGGAGACCGAGACGAACTACCCGGTCCGTATCACGCGCTATGAACTGGTGAACGATTCCGATGGGGCGGGCAAATATCGGGGTGGACTCGGGTTGCGACGCGATTACGAGTTTATCGACCATGAACCTTCTTTTACTATCTTGGCGGACCGGGACCGGTGGGGACCTTGGGGACTGTTTGGCGGGCAACCGGGTCTCAAGGCAAGTTACATCCTGAATCCCGACACGGCCCCTGTCGAGCTCAGTTCCAAAGTGACCGTGCAGCTCAAACCGGGAGAGATAATGAGCTACCACACCTGTGGAGGCGGAGGATACGGTCCCCCTGAAGAACGAGATCCGAACTTAGTGTGCCGGGACGTGCGTGAGGGCAAAGTGAGCCTTCAACGGGCACGGGAGGTCTATAAGGTCGTTGTTGATACCCGGTCATGGACGGTCAATGAAGCGGAGACCGAGATGCTGCGCGCCGACGGAGAGGAGGATTCTGATAATGAGGCTTAAGCATGATGAGGGCTGGAATATACCGGCGGACAACCCGTTTTATCCGCCGCTTCCAGCGGTCTATCGGAATGTGCGGTTTCAGTTCGTCTTTTTTCACGCTGCGCCCTCCGCTGTTCAGGGCTTTCTTCCAGAGCCTCTCGAAGCCGCTGAAGATGGATTGTGTGTGGCTTCAGGGGTGGAGGTGCCGTTCTGCACAAACTACGGCCCCTTCCAAGAGTCCTTTATTGTGATGAAATGCCGTTTCAGGGGAGAGACCGGATTCTACTGCTCCCACGTTTTTCATAACGGTCCCGCTGGTATCGCGGCAGGGAGGGAGATTTACGGAACGCCGAAGGTGTACGCGGCGCTAAACGTTACGCAGGCGGATCGGTGCATGGTGACAGAAACCTCGCTCGGCGGTGTGCCGATTCTAAACATTAGTTCCAGCATGGAAACCGTTGGGGCCCACTATGCAATGCCCTCCTTGACCCCGGCGTGGCGATTGAAGGTTATTCCGAAGGCGGACGGTCCGGAACCTGCTGTCAAGCAGCTAATTGATTGCAGCGAAACGACCCAAGATTTAGAGGTTCATTTCACTGCGAAAGGACAGGGCAGGATTGCCCTCGGTGCCTCTCCGATGTGTGACCTCACGCCGCTCGCGCCGCTAGAATACGGAGATGCCTTCTACATGGAGAGCAGCTATTCCGAAGGATACGCCCAGATTGTCTACGACTATCTGAAAAACGAATGACAGAAAGAGACAGATGCCGAAGGTCAAATCACAAGAATCCGTCAGCGATTCGGAACGAAGCGAGCAATATACACTCGGATACTCCGCCCAGACCCTCCAGCGGCTCCAGAGACGCACCGCAGCAAAAGAGGCAGGTTTTCTTCTGCCCTATCTGAGTCCTGGGATGCGCCTACTGGATTGTGGCTGTGGGCCCGGTAGTATTACCGTTGGACTGGCAGCAGCTGTCGCCCCCCGGACAGACCGTAGGGGTTGATATTGAGCCCAGTCAATACAGAGACGCATGGGCGCAGGCGGTTGAACGCTCGAATATCAACCTCCACTTTGGCGTTGCCGATGCCTACCGCCTCCCTTTTGCTGCGAATACATTCGATGCCGCGTTCCTACACAATGTGTTGAGCCACTTACGGCGACCGCTTGAGGTGCTAAAGGGGATATATCAACTTCTGCGTCCCAGTGCCGTGATCGGTATCAGCCATCCCGATTTTAGCGGACAACTCATCAGCCCTGCAGATTCACTGCTGGAGCGAGATCACGAACTTTACTGGCGATTGGTTGAACATAATGGGGGCAACCCCGCTATCGGTAAACACCAACGCGGTTTGCTGCATGACGCCGGATTTGTTCGCGTTGAAGCGGTCGCAAAGTATTCAACCGTTGGGGCGCAAGACGGTGTGCGGATGCGCGCTATGCACGGGGGACGCCTGTTTGGTGGATCAGCTATCGCGCAGCAGATGATCGACCTTGGGTGGACAGATCGCTCTGAACTGGAACAGATAATCGACGCTTGGCGGAGATGGAGCGAGCAGCCCGGCGCGTTTATGGCAAATGCCACGGTCACAGCAGTCGGTTGGAAGGAATAGACTGGAGATAATGGATGGAAAACACGCCAAAAATTGGTATTCTCTACCCCCTCCATTCTGCGGAGGATGATTATCCACGCCTGGCCGCTGCATTGAAACCCCCGGTTCAGGTTCAGGTGGTTCATACCGACAGTCCAAACCTGCATCGGATCGACGCGAGCCTCGTTACCGGTAGTCGAGAATACCTGTTGCCGGGTGCGAAAGAACTGCGTTCCCACAACGTTGTGGTCTGTTTATGGGCGTGCACGAGCGCCAGTTTCGCGTTCGGTGTGGAGGGAGCGAGACGTCAAGCACAGCATTTGGTCGATGCACTCGGTATAATGGTCCCCAATATTTGGGCCAGGAGTTAAGTAAGATTTAACGTCTAACTCACAGCCAGAAATGGAGGCCTAAAAATGTCAACCAAACGGATTCGTCATACGGCGAAATTCAAGTTTAGTATTGCTGTTGAAGCTATCAAATCAGACAAGACTATCAACCA
>JAJEAL010000106.1 GCA_022822785.1 Candidatus Poribacteria bacterium | reverse complement strand
TTTTTACCCCCTTATTCCCCAGATTACAATCCGATTGAACATGATTTTGCGAATATAAAGCGAATCCAACAATATCAAACTCAAATGTCTATTGAGGATATTATTCAAATGTATCAGTAATTCTATCATCCACCATAGTTGTTTCCCCGACCTTGTCAACTTTTTGTAGGAAGGTCACCGGAACGGAAAATGTAGTAGGTGTTTTTCGGGTATATTGGTGAAATTCACCCGATAGTATCATACAACGGCGAACAAACGATAATCTACAACAATTGCGGGGCTGACAGTTAAGTTTGTATCTGAAGCGTATACCAGCCAAACCTGTCCGCAGTGTGGAAATCGAAAGAAACCTACAAACCGAAACTATCACTGCAATCACTGTGGCTTTGAATATCATAGAGATGGTGTTGGTGCTATCAACCTCTGGAACAAAGTATCGGGGTTCATCCTGAGTCCCGTAGTTGGGGTTATGGCGTCCCCGATAGGTGTCAGGTTTCACCCACACCTATGTAAATCCGGCTAGCACAGCGGATAACAATCCCAAGTCTTTAGGGTTGGGAGTACGTCAAAAATTTGATGTTAGGTAGTTAACTCGTATTACTCATCACGCACCACGTTTCACGCAGGAGGTATTGTCATTGAAGCCGAAAGTTTTTATTACCCGTCCAATCCCAGAAAAAGCCTTGGAGATGATTGAGGCCGAATGCGAAGTTGACATCTGGCATACGAGCGAGATTCTGCCCCCGACTGCGGAGCGGCTGCCGGGGCTTGATGGACTAGTTACGTATAGTCACGAGCCAGTGACAGCAGAGATGATCGCCACCGCGCCAAATCTTAAGGTCATTTCCAACGTTGGTGTTGGATATAATCACATTGACGCGGAAGCGGCGCGAGCGCAAGGCGTTGCGGTTGGCAACACGCCCGGTGTGTTGAGCGAAACTACCGCCGATACGACCTTCGCACAACTCCTCGCGGCGGCACGACATCTCGTTCCCGCTAGTATCTTCGTTCAGGAGAAACGTTGGACCTGCTACGATCCAAATATCTTCCATGGGTACGATGTGCATCACGCGACGCTCGGTATCATCGGCATGGGCAGAATCGGTTACGAAGTCGCTAAAAGGGCACTGGGATTTGATATGCGGGTCCTGTATCACAAACGGAATCGCCGCGAGGACTGGGAAGCAGAACTGGGGATTGAATATGCGACCTTTGATCGCGTGCTCGAAGAATCTGACTTTATAACCCTGCATGTCCCGATGACGCCGGAGACCCATCACCTGATTGGCAAGGAAGAGTTTCAAAAGATGAAGCCGACGGCAATCCTTGTGAATATTGCGCGGGGACCGGTGGTGGATTCAGCAGCGCTCTATGAGGCGTTAAAGAACGGGGAAATCGCACGTGCTGCACTCGACGTGACAGATCCAGAGCCTATCCCGACGGACGATCCACTACTGACGCTCGACAACGCTCTCATCTTTCCACATCTTGGTAGTTCGACCTTACAAACCCGTACGCGGATGGCAACGATGGCGGCTGAGAACCTACTGGCTGGATTAAAGGGGGAGCCGCTGCCCTACTCTGTGTTTGGCTAATGACTAGGGAGATTTACGACTTGTGGCTTATTCAAAATTAGATCGGAGCCGGTTGAAGGTACTGCCGTTGGCTGAACGGGAACATAAAATGACGATCGCGGACATCTATCCGTTGGACGCGGTGCCGCCGCCGTATGAAAACGACGATCTGCGGATAGTGGCAGATCGAATAGTGCAAGCCCATCGAAGGGGTAAACAGGTAGTATGGATGATGGGTGCACACGTGATGCGGCAAGGCAATTCGCACTATATCATTGATCTGATGGAACGCGGTGTCCTCACGCATCTGGGGACAAATGGTGCGGGTGCCATCCACGATTTTGAACTCGCACTAATTGGGGCGACGCTGGAGGATGTGGAGCGGTATATCTGGGACGGAAAGTTTGGGAATTGGGAGGAAACTGGACGTTACCTCAACGATGCAATCACCCGCGGCTATCACGACAAAATCGGCTTCGGCGAGGCGATTGGTCGGTTGATCCAGAAAGGGGAATGCGGTATCCAATTTCCATACCGAGCGATCAGTATGTTTGCAGCCGCATATCGTTTGGGCATACCCATGACCGTGCATAAAGGGATCGGCTACGACATCATTGACCAGCACCCCGCCGCCGATTATGCTGCGATGGGCTACACAACCGGCGAGGATTTCCTTCGTTTTGCCCACAGCATCTCGAAATTGGAGGGCGGTGTGTTTCTAAACTTGGGTTCCGCGGTGATGGGACCAGAGGTTTATCTTAAGAGTCTGTCAATGGCGCGAAACATCGCCGCGCAACGCGGCGAGGAGATTCGGCATTTCACCACGGCTAACTTTGACCTTATCGAATTCACCGACTTCCGAGAGGAAGGCAGTCCAACAGACGCACATTATTACCACCGTCCCAAGAAGACAATCTTGGTCCGCACTGTAAAGGATGGCGGTGAGAGTTACCACATCTCCGGGGATTTTGATCGCACAGTTCCGAAACTATATTCCCTCATCACGGAGGCTTTGGGCTAGCACGTTGGATCATTATGGCTGATAGTGCTTTGTGGTTAATAGAAGATTGTATAACCCCACCTTTTTGAAAGCGCCGAATAAAATGGCATGACACTTCTAAGTTCCCACTTCCCAAGGATTCGCCCATCTTACCCTTCACACCTAAAGCTGTTAAGTTACATACTCGTCTTTCTGATGTGCATTGGCTGTGCCGGAGGCAGCAGTAAGGATCAGCCTACCGTTTCGATCGCTGATCTACGGGAGCAGCTTCAACCATTGAGGCAAATTGGTGTCTATGCCGGCTCTGATCCAAAAACGGGCATACTCTACATGGGGAATGATTCCATAGAGCGCTGGCTGCGTTTGAACCAGGGATCACACAAACTTCAGACTATCCGTTACACCCATACACCTTCAGGAGAAAACTATGTAGATCGACCGAGCGAGGAGTTTCGATTTCAAATCGGCGAGATTGTCTTTTCTGGGGATAGCGATCTGCTGACCTACGACGATTATCGGATTGTCCAGAAGATGGGTGGCGGCAAGCGGGTGTCGATTCAATTCACATACACCTCAGACACGGAAGCAAGACCGACATTTTACCTGTGGGTTCACTACGAGATTTATCCGGATTCACCGGTGATTCACAAGTGGTTGACGGTTCAGAATCTAACAGATTCAGCGTTTTTTGTAGAGGATATGGTGATTGAGTCTCTTCCTATGTTTGCGGGGCGAGGGGACAGGCTTCAAATCTGGCGGTCTGGTCTTTCGGGAGTAGATGCACCACTGTCATCGCCTTGGGCGGGCGGCGGATCGGAGACGTTTATTCTGGCGGGAGATCCTAACATCAATAGAGGTGTGGTGTTAGGGAATCGAGCCCCAGGTCTTCTCAAATACTACGCGGTCCATTCAGATCGAGAGACGGTATCAATTGGTTTAACGTCTACGGCGGGTATCAATGGGATCGAAATCCGGGTGCCGTCGAGTCAGTCGGTGGATAGCCCCAAAGTCTCGACGATGCTTGTAGCCGGAGATTTCCAATCTGCGATTCAAAAGGTTACTCACAGAGATATAGGACGGCAAATCCCTGAAATCCAATGGCTATCGCTGAATACTGAATGCGAGACATCAATAGAGTTGATGCGCCCCGGAGGTTTAACTGCTGTCGATTACGACTGGAATATCGAAGACTTGCAAACAGTTAAACAGATAGGTCGACGAGCGCATGAGAATGGGGGTAAATTCGGAGTTCGTCTCCCAATCGCTGAAATCCGCACAACAGTTTTAGATCGGCCAGCGTGGCAGTTAGCAGCAGCGCCGGTAGTTCAGTGGAGGTCAACACAGGAAAGGAGTGATGCCGAGGAAGCAACAGAAGAAGGAGATGAGGTAGAGCAGCCTGCAGCGCATGAGGCAGCGCCGGTGATGATTTATTGTGTCCTGAGTGATTACGGTTACTACCTGACACAGGCGGTAAAAGGGTTGCTCGAAGAAACGAGGGCGGACATCCTCATCTTCGATTTGCCGATTTTGGGTTCGCAGGACAGTCTCTTAAAAGGCTGCAGCGCATTGGGGCATCAGCATTATACACGCGCTGAGTCGATCGGGATGATTTATCAATGGCTTTTTGGGTTTGCCGACTACTTGCATCAAGAATATCCGGCGTTACAGTTGGGAATTACAGCGAGTGCTTATGGTGTTGAGCAGCCGGATGCTGCGTGTCTTGCTCACTTCGATTTTTTTCTACAATGATCCGTGAATAGATCTCCCGCGGTTCTTCTCCGGCACTACAGTAGGAAGTGATCATCTAGCAGAGACAGGCTTATCTCGCTGCTAAGATCTTAAACACGGCATCAGTTAATTGGGTCAATTCTGCTGTCGAAATCGTAAAAGCAGGCATGATATAAACGACATCGCTAAACGGCCTGAGCCATACCCCTTCCTCTACAAACTGTTGCCGGAGTGCAAGTATATATTCCCCGTCTGTATTCGACAACTGAACGACACCTATAGCACCCTTCACCCTCACATCTGCAACATTTTCTAGTTTGTGGCACGGTTTCAGCTCTTCCCGTAACTGCGTCTCAATCCCTTGGACCTGTGCGATTCGAGGTTCCCCCTCAAACAGATCGAGTGAAGCGTTGGCGGCGGCACACCCAATTGGGTTCGCCATAAATGTAGGACCGTGCATCAGCGCAGTTTCTAACCGGTCTGACAGAAAACCTTCAAACACCTCTTCCGTGGATAGCGTTGCAGCCAACCCCATCATGCCACCGGTGAGTGCTTTGCCCAGACATATAATATCGGGCGTGATGCCGGCTTCATCGCAGGCAAACATGGAGCCGGTGCGACCAAATCCGGTCGCAATTTCATCGGCGATGAACAATATATCATACTGCTTACACAGGCGGTGGATTTCAGCAAGGATTTCGGGCGAATGGAACTTCATTCCGCCTGCCGCTTGGACTAGCGGTTCAATAACTAACCCCGCCACTGTTTTCCTAATCTTTTTTAACGACTCTGCAAGCGCAGCCAGATCCCTGCTGTTATGGGGTATATCGAAAACATACTGTTCGGGGGTGTAGTGATTCAACATCTGGTGCATCCCCGTTTCAGGGTCAGCGAGTGACATGCCACCCATAGTGTCACCGTGGTAACCGTTCCGAAAACAGATAAACTTGCGCTTGTCTAGCTCTTTTTGGTTAGACCAAAACTGCACTGCCATTTTCAGCGCGACTTCAACCGCGGTTGAACCGGAATCGGAGAAGAAGACGCGATTTAATCCCTTGGGTGTGATAGAAACAAGGCGGCGTGCAAGTGTATAAGCCGGTTCATGGGCAAGCCCTGCAAACATGACGTGCGACAGCGCGTCTAACTGGTTGGAAATCTGTTTTATCAGATAGGGATGTTGGTAGCCGTGACAGACACACCACCATGACGCGATACCGTCAATCAATTCCCGGCCGTCGGCTAGGGTCAGCCGAACACCGTTGGCGGAAATGACAGGTAACGGCAATGGTGCCGTCTGCATCTGCGTGTAGGGCAACCAGATATGGTTGAATCCCTCGCTTTCCCATTGAGGGATTTTGTGGGATGTCGGCATGGCGCGTTTGAAAAGTGTAGGGCAGCTTAGAAAAACCGAGTTATTCCAAAAAAACTCGGTTTCGTTGTACAGTTTCTTTATGTGATTAGAAATAAAAAAGCGGAACCCGGAGGACTACCCCAGATTCCGCTTCTTGGGTTCGGAATTATTGGTACTATCCCTTAATCTTCGCATAGTGAACTGGACGCTCAATAACGAGATTCTCGACCTTGCCTGATTTCGGCACGATGATTTGTAGCACTTTATCCCGCAACATCGCTTGGAAGTTTTCGGGTTGTCCTTCGATGCGGAACACATTACTGAATCCGAGGGGGAACGAGCTGGTCCGTCCCGCAACTTCGGTAAACCGGAAATCTTCTAACGTGGCTTCTACATTGACCGTGCCTTCTCCAAGATCCACCTGATATGTATAATCCGGCATCCGATCCGGGAGATTATACTTCCGCTTATACGTAGAATCCGGCACCCAGCGAGGGAACTCAATTTCGATGACGTAACGGTCTACCCTCTCCTCCATCCGGTTTAGCATCCCGTAACGACGGTAGCGTTCACGGGTATCTTCCTGATAAATGGGACCGTCGGTAAGAACAGCACCTGGCATGGTTGAACGTGGAGCCGTGGGCTCAGTTACAAGCACCGGCCGCAGTGCTGATAAAAATACGCGTGCAATCAGCGATGGAATCCAACCGTATATCGAAGCCCCATAGCGAGAGGGCTCTTCTCTGTCCGTTGTGGTAAGGTCATCTCTAAATCGGTAGAGCCCCTCAAGAATTGCCCAGATGACACCGAGGAAGATCGCAAAGTTGCCTCTACCGGTGAATAGGGCAGATTCTATATTCCCACCCGAAAACAGGAGGAAAAGCAGAAGTGGATAGAGCGTTAAATTGATGAGGCTGTTAATTCCCGTTGAGATTGCTGCACTGAAAACAATCGGATTCTGAGCCATCTCTTCGAGGTCGCGCTTAAATTTTGCGTCGAAGGCGCCAAGCACAAGCTGGGAGAGCATAATAAACGGGCGAAATATGGGACGAATCGAAGACTCAGGAGACTCGATGTCTTGCACAAACTCTTCTATGCCAATCCTATCTTCGTCCGCTGCGGCTGCACCATCTTCTCCTGCTGCTGCCCCGGCTTTTGTCGGTTTAACAAAATCTTCAAAGAATTTCTCATTTAATTCAATATAGGACGTCCACTGTTCTGGCACATCGTCCAGTATGAAAATCGCGGTGACCGGACACGCAGGTTCGCAGGCAGCGCAATCAATACATTCGGCGGGGTTAATATAGAGCTGCTTTTCCCCATCTTTTGTATGAATACAATCGACCGGGCACACATCAACGCACGCGGTATCCATAACATCAACGCAGGGCTCGGCAATTACGTAAGCCATTTCTATCTCTCCTCGGACACATTCAATCTTTTTGATTGTCTACGGTTTCGGTAAGCTTGGTTGACCAAATTATACCACAGTCCCATAGAGATTTGCAAATCAGGATTTGGAACTGAATATAAGAAAGTTGCCAAGACTGACTGTGGGCGGGCAACATAGTAGGGAACACAAATTTGCGTTCCCTACCATTCCAACGTAAATTCTAAAATCTTTTCTTTTTTTTCATCGGTTTATAGATGCAATATCCACTACTTTAGCCCAACAATCTCATAGCTCTTAGCTACTAATTTCTTGGCTGTTTCCATATCTCTTGCACAAGGGTTAGGTGATTCCATTGGCCAGCCACCATCACGACATTCTTTATCTCTGTAGAGCACACTACTTTGACTAAAATATGCTCCAGAATGGTTTGGGGCATCATCAGAAAGGAGTACATGCAACGATGGCTGTGCTGACTCTTCATTGCTATTACTCATTGACCTCGTTAACGGTCTCATCATGCCCATAAGCGTTCTCATAAGCAAACCACCGCCACTACCGAAGTTGGATCTGGCCCAACCTGGATGAACAGATGCAGTTGTTACCCCTGTTCCTGTTAGTCTTTCGGCAAGCTCCATAGCATATAGCACTACAGCAACCTTCGCCTCACCATAGGCAGCAAAATTTTTATACTTTCTATTTTTGAAGTTTAGATCCTCTAAATGGACTTTGTAGCGATTCTTTGGACTTCCGGCATGCACAACTGAAGATACAATGGCCATTCTTGATGGTGCGCTTTTCTTGAGAATATCAAGTAGCAATTCTGTCATCAAAAAATGCCCAAAATAACTGCTGGCCATGGTCAATTCCAAGCCATCGTTTGTATATTGCGGCTTGCTTCCCATGGACACCATTCCAGCATTACACATTAAGCCATCCAAGCGGTCATACTTTTTAAAGAATACCTCCACAAAATCACGGACAGACTGCAAGTCAGCCAAATCACAGTGCATCACTTCGGAGCTACCTTTGAGTCCTACAAATGATTTTGCTTCTTCTTCGCCTGCTTCCACCCTACGGCAAGCCATTACCACGTGACCACCTTGTTTTACCAGCTGTCGAGTAGTTTCGAGTCCAACTCCAGAGTTGGCTCCAGTTACGATATATACTTTTCCGCTGATATCTTTGGCCAATATTTCGCTATCGCACCAACGTACATTTTTTCTGCTCATATTCTTTACTTTCAATGGCGTGCTTGAACACTTGAGTATATCTTTCCGCGAATTGGCAGCTCTTTAGAAATAGCTCCCATTACGCATCAGTTTCGATTCGTACTTCCTTCCCCGTTTCCGCACTCAGGAGTAGGGCTTCCATCATCTGTTGCACGATGAGTCCATGGCGAAGGGGCGCTGCACACGGCTTGCCATCTAGGATACTGTCGATAAAGTGCGCGGCGATGTTATCCCAGGATGGAAGTCCCCTGGGGGAATCAACCTTAATGTCTTGGGTGGCACCATCGTCTGAACGGTAGAGTGTGAGTGGGCTCAGTTGAGCGCCTGCTTCCGTGCCGAACAGCTCAATCTGAAGCTCACCGGGTTGATGAGATGCCCAAAAACTTTCAACCTGTAGACCTGTGCCGTCCTCAAAACGGATGAATCCCCCACCGTAGTCATCGGAGGCGTACTGCTCATAGAACGATTTAGGTGGCGTTGTGCCGCTTGAATACCCTAATCCGTAAGGACCAAACTTCGCCCCGGCAGCCCCCAACACACCGACAGGTTTAGGCATACCCAGTATCCACCATGCAGCGTCGAGAACATGCACGCCCATATCCCGAAATGCGCCGCCACCCTCTTGGATGAACCCCAGACTCCACGTTGGGATGCCGTTTCTGCGGATACTGCGAGCTCTTGCGTAGTAGAGGTCGCCGAAATACCCTTGTTGATGTAGATTCCCAAGATATTGGCAGTCGGGACCAAAGCGAGTGGAAAGAGACATCATGTTGACAACCCCCGCAGCCTCTGCTTCAGCAACCAGCTCCTTTGCTGCTGCTTCCGAATCGGCAAGCGGCTTGGTTACCAGAACGTGCTTCCCATTTCGAACAACTTCGAGGGCAACAGGGACATGCCATTGATTCGGCGTTCCAACAAAAACGGCATCAATTTCCGGGTCTTTGCACATCTGCTTGTAGTCTGTGTAGAATTTGACCTCTTCCGGCAGTTGCTTTGCAAATTCTTGCATACGGTCTTCTAACAGATCGCAGAGCGCAACAACCTGTCCACGCGGGTTTGCTGACAAAGCCTGCCCGTTGGGCTTGCCGATACCCATACCCACAACTGCAACTCTTACTTTATCGGTAGCTGCCATCTAATTTCCTCCAATCTGATTTGTACAATCTTTTCATTTTTACTCATTTTACCCCTAGTTTTGTCTACTTATATTCATGAGTATAAAATGAATTAACGAAAACTCCTTTAGGCCTGTATCCCAAACATTTATGTTTGAGATACAGAGTGCTTTAGCGTTCTTTCTTTAAGTTGCAGTTAAGTATGGTATACTTATTTCGTCTTTCGGTGGGAAGGTGTCACGCCACCGCCCGGTGGTGCTTCCCACACCCTTTGACACAGGCATCGAAAGACCGAAAGAACAATCCCAATGTATATCACGAAAAACGAAGCAATCGCTGGTATCGGTTGAAACGCATCAAAGCAAAGATACTGGCAAAGTTGAACGCTCAACTCAAGGATGCCGAGCATAAAATCACGAGTCGATTTATATCTGACTGCTTAAAGGCGGAGGCAGATACGATAGTGATAGGCAAACTCAAAGGTATCCAAGACCGGGTTAAGTTTTCTAAGAAGTCCAACCAGAAGATTCACCAATGGGCGTTTGCTCGCCTTCAATCTATGATATGCTACAAAGCGGAACGTGCAGGGTTGACAGTCAAGTTTGTATCAGAGGCATACACAAGCCGGACCTGTCCAAAATATGGCAATCGAAAGAAACCCACCAACCGCAACTATCACTGCAATCACTGCGGCTTTGAATATCATAGGGACGGTGTTGGTGCTATCAACTTATGGCGAAAAGTATCAGGGCGAAATGACAGTCCTGTAGTTGGGGTCATGGCGTCCCCGATAGGTGTAAGATTTCACTCACACCTATCTATGGTGAACAATATAAATATGTAGACACTTTCGATCCCCATGTTTGGTAGGCGCTGTTTCCAACTGCGCTGTCCAGTCTCCTATTTGGTAGGCGCTGTTTCCAACTGCGCCGTCCAGTCTCCCCTTTGGTAGGCGCTGTTTCCAACTGCGCCGGTATAGAGTGTCCAAGTAATTCTAAAATTCACCATAAATCCCGATAAATCGGGATAAGAATCCCAATGCTTTAGCTTTGGGAGTACGTCAAACTCTAGCATATTGCATGTTTTGTTTCAATAGAAATCTTAGAAATAATACTAACTGGAACCTGCCGTTCTACTAGGACTATGTGTCGGGCAAGTCCGAGAGGATCCCGTGACCGGGGCTGCCCGACCTACGATAACAGCTGGTAGCTTGAGTTATCTGTAGAGCAGTTTCCGTAACGATTGCCTACCGAGAAAATATGATATTGCCCACACACCAATGAGAATACTTAGGATAAACACAATCGTGAGTTGCTGTGGCGTGGAAAGGGAACCGCTCTGCCTGCCCCCAAAAAATTCTATTTCGCCAAGAACAATAATTTGCAGGACTATGATAGGACCACTCAGTAGGATTAAGTTAGTGACTATTGTGATTAAAAGCGTCACGAGTCGGAGGATTGGTTGCTTGCTGGAAGCTGAGTCTACTTCACCGATTTCCGCGACCCAAGGCAGCGTCCCCATCGCGGTGTTGAACGCTGTGGCTGTAGCCGTAATCACTGTAGTTATCAATAGGATTGGCAGCCATAGATGAAAAGGTATCCGAAACAGAATTAATCCTACAAAAAACCACACTTCTGTGTAAGCAATCGCGCAGAGGGTGCCAATGAAAAATTTGCTGTTGAACAGTAACGCCGGCGAAATTGAACTCGATTTTAGCAACCACCACGTTTTCGCTTCCGCTTTGCAGCCGCCCCATGAGAGTCCGGAGGTTGCTATGACGCTGTAAATCATAATTTGAACAGCTAACCCGCCTAGAAGCGACAGATGTACTCCGTAGTCGATTGCACCATCGTTGCGCATTTGGTAGGCTGCAGCAAATATCAGGATCGATTGAATGAGGGTTAGCATTACAATCATTGTCACACGCCCTTTGTGTCGCAGGAAAACGTGAAAATCTTTTGCCATCATTGAGCAGATTTTGCCCCGGCCTCGGAAGGCGGTTTGGCTCCGTCTCTTGTTATTCTGCCTCGAATCCGCTTCGACACGCATGGCATATTCCCAACTTTGGTGGTAGATCTTGGAAGCCAATAATACACTTAGGGCCGGTGTTACGATGCTTGCGACGACGAGTTGGACCCCCCACCGTAACGGTTGGATTCCCGATTCAGGAAGCCAACTCATCATCAACTTTGCCGCCCACAGATGTGGATACCAGTCGGAGGCGGGGAGTTGCAATCGTTCTAAGAGAAATTTGGCAATCTCATCTGACCATTCAAGCGCGAGAAAACTGACGGACAGGAAAAATCCGGCGGTCACTCCAATCGTTGCACCGACGATTTTTAAGAGTTGTATCATTCGCCGCGAAGAAAAGAAGCGTGTAACGAACATCATCACGACCGCAACATTTGTCATGATGATAACGAGTAGACAGAAACATGTGGGGATGAGTCCTAGGTAGAAATGCCACGGCAAATCGAAGAATTGGCCGAATGCTATCCACGGGGGAAACAGCCACATTACCATACTGGGCAAATTTGATGCAATGAGTTGGGCTAACTTAAATCCGAAAACGGTTGATGGCGAGAGCGACGACAGCAGCAACGATGTATCTGTAGCTTCGTAAAATTGACTAATCGTTTCTTCCATTGCGTTTTTTACCAGGATAAACACGCCGAGCCCCACACAGATATTGATTGCTCCTAGTACCGTATATCCATGGAAATCGCTTCCGATTGTATCCGGACTCAAAGCAGCCTGCTGTCCTACCGCTTTGAAGATAGCCTGTCCTATCAGGTATAACGCAGCCATCAACACCAGAAAACCGATAATCTCTGCAACCTTTTTGCGTCTCTCTTCTGAGACGTATTGAACCCTATTTAACCAGCTCTGCCAGCTGGTTCTGAGTAGAATTGATAATGTGTGCATAGTGCGGGCGCATTGAAGAATCAGAGGAGGGGAGGCGGTCCAATGAATCTCTATTTACTGGATCCGGTTGTTACTCGTCCTGCCCTCAACTGATTTTCAGTTGATTCGGTATCTGAAGGGTGATATAGTGGTGACCTGCTCCGGATTATTTGTGCATAAACTGAGAATTGTTCTGAGTTGAGGAGGGGATGCGAATGCAGGTTGGAATTATGTCCAGAACCTTTGCCCGCGCGACGCTGGAGCAAGAGTTGGACGCAGTTGCAAGCCGTGGTATAGGCTGCATGCAATTCGGTCTTTCCAGCGCTGGTGTAACTGAACTACCAACGCATATTGATGGGGACCTATGTGATAGAATTTGCGAAGAAATGGGCGCACGTAACATCGCAATGACTGCGCTTTCTGGTACCTACAACATGATTCATCCCAATTTACAGCAACGCGCCGATGGATTGCACAACCTACGTGTGCTGGCATCGGCTTGCGCGCGCCTCGGTACATCGGTGATTACGTTGTGCACGGGCACACGAGATCCCAATAATATGTGGCGGCGACACCCTGACAATGATACACCGGAGGCGTGGGACGATCTGATAGTGTCTATGCGTCAAGCCGTACAGGTCGCCGAGGAGTACCAAGTCACCCTTGCCTTTGAACCGGAGGTTGCGAATGTCGTCGATTCTGCAAGCAAAGCTCATCGTTTAATTGATCAGATTGGTTCACCCTATCTGAAGGTGGTTATGGATGGTGCGAACATCTTCCATTCCGGGGAATTGCCGCAGATGCGTGAAATTCTTGATGAGGCTTTTGCACTGCTTAGCGACCACATCGCCTTCGCACATGCCAAAGACCTAGACCGTGATGGCCAAGCGGGCCATCTTGCTGCGGGAAAAGGGCTTTTAGACTATGACCGATATCTAGCACTACTCAACGGCGTGGATTCAGGCATGCCGATAATCCTTCACGGGCTCAGCGAAGGGGAGGTGGATGGATGCGTCGTTTTCCTGCGTGAAAAGATAGAAGCTCTCAGTCGGTGAAATGTGTATATCATCCACAAGGGACGGGTCGATACGGGTTAGACGAGTTCTTGCTATAATCCGACGAAGCCAAAAAGATTAATACCGCTGAAGTTCGGTATCAATTTCCCTTGCCCATCGATCGATACCACCAACTAAACTTTTGACTCGCTTGAACCCAAGCTGTTGCAGCAGATGCGCCGCATCCAAGCTGCGCATCCCTTTGTGGCAATAGACGACAATTTCGGCGTAGGGGTTCAGTAAAGGGGCGCGTTGGAGCAGCTCTCCTAGGGGGATCTGCTTTGCATCTTTGAGATGGACAATTTCGTGCTCCCATGTTTCACGCACGTCTAGCAGAACAATATCGTGCCCGTTATCTATCAGTCGCTTGAGACTGTGAGGTTGGATTGCATATTCAGCAGGATTAAAGGGAATAATTGCTTCTTCAGCACTGGGTGCGGCTCGCGGCAAACTTCCTTTGGCTGAGGAGTTTAGGTTCAGATTGAAGAGATCTTGTAGTACCTTTTTAATACCGTTTAGCATCGACTCTCTCCTTGGATATCGTCATATAATATGAACTTAAAATGATGAATGCAGATTCTCGCAAAATGGAGAATGCCCCAATTATAATCAAACTAATAAAAAGATGTCAAGAATTATACGCAGAGACCAATCTAAAATGTTGCGCTCACACCCAATGTTGGTAAAATGGGGAAAAGTGGTTCATCGCTTACTTCACACCCGATGAGCTTCCCTGTTGCTTCGTCATGAATTTCGCTGAACGCACGCTCATGAACGTTGGATCGGTTGTATAGGTTTAGGATCTGAACGTACCAGTTAAGCGCCCAACTCTTGTACTCACTGGTTTTTGTAAGTCTCATGTCGAGACTATGATATGGGGGCAACCTGTCGGTGTTGTATTCACCAAATTCCTGCTTGCAGAACTCTGTACCATCGGCATCGAGAACTAGGGCATGTTCTAGAGGGGTGGTGGGGTTGCCAGTGTGGAAACGCCATGCGAGGTGTAGATGCCAGCGTGACGTGATCTGATAGTTGCCGTTGAGTGAAATCGTGTGGCGTTGATCGAAATCCCGATAGAATTCCTCACCGAATAATGGGCGATTATACATCAGGTCATCCTCGCTCGCTTTTGTAATTAAAAACGCATATCCCAAACTTCCTGTCAATCGATCAGATAGCGCGTACCCGCTAAAGAGGTCAAACCCCGTTGCGTATCCTGAATCGGAAGGGGCAATAATCTGTGTTTGTCTGCCGAAATCTTGGATCTGCCCGGCGAGATTTGTGAACGTTTTGTAGTAACCTTCCGCCCGAACCATAAAATTGCTAACAGAAGCGTATTCCGCCCCGATGATATAGTGTATTGCCTCCCCCGCCCTACTTACATCTTCAACGCCGGTTTCGATCGGAATAGTCATCAGGTTGATTGGCTGATGGTAGACCCCCCACGCTGCCCGCAGCGTCAGATTTTCGACCGGCTTAAGAGCCAACGCAATTCGTGGACTGATCTCATATTTCCGAATATCGTTACGACGATAATTTTGGAACAGATAGCGGCCGCCAATATTGAGTGCTAACTTCGGATGTAATTGCCATTCATCTTGCAGGTATCCCTTGAGCTCCCAACCGCTAACGTCAATTTCTGTTCTACTGTTATGCGGTAGATTGCAGTGTGCACAGCGGCTCAAGATAAACTGACTTGTGACCTGCTGATCTAAGGAGATGGCATAATCGTATTCCGCTCTTGACCAACGCCATTCCACGCCACCCCGAATTGTGTGGGTATCTCGCAGGTGAGCGTTCAATTCCCCTTTCGCACCGAGAAAACCGAAATCCCGTTTATCCACACTGTTGTAGATCCTGCCAATGCTACGCCCTAAAGTATCATAGTACCCCGCCCTGCGATCTCGGGTTGCCAAATTGTTGAAGACAAACAGATCTGACCAGACCGACTCGCTGTAGAAATGACGCCATTTTGTCCAGAACAGCGCATTGTGATAGGTCGAATCAAGGTCCTCTGCGTCATTATCCTGATTGATGAAGTTGTCGTCCCAAGCGTAGAGCGCGTTAACGGTGAGTTTATCTCTATCAGTTAGGTCGTAGGCGATTTTGCTGTACAGGTCTGCATACTGTGGTCTGATATCTTCGTCGGCATCCATCAGTGCGAGGATTAGGTCAACATAGCCCCGCCGAGACGAGACGAGCCACGACCCTTTGTCCGATAGGGGGCCCTCCAACAACGCGTGTGCATTAATCAGATCAATCCCTATATCCATGGCGAACTGATCCCGGTTTCCTGTCTTCGTGGTGATATCGAATACACCTGACATCTTATCGCCGTATTCCGCGGGAAAACCGCCCATCAACAGGTCCGCGCGATGAATCAGTCCGAGGTCAACAATAGAGATTGCCCCACCGAAATCTTGTAGATGATACGGCTCAAACAGCTCCATCCCATCCAATCGCACGACGATTTCATCCTTCTCTCCGCCTCGCAGATTGAATCGTGCGCTAAAGTCGTTGGACGTAACGCCGGGAAAAATGTGGGCGGCGCGGAAAACGTCGTTGTCAATCAGCGGAAACAGGTCTATCCCTTCCTTCAGTAGTGATAAACTTGCATCTTTTCCACTTTGAACAGTGAACTTGCTAGGGGTTACGACAATTTCCTCGAGCTGTATCGGTTCTGATGTTGTTTGTGCACGGGTAGAATCGTGGAGCCCAATTGTCGAAAGGATGAAGACGGAGAGGAAGGTCGCTCTGATTAAGATTGAAGTTGAATTGGTGCTTAACAGGGAGCACATGGGATTAATATCAATTCTCCGTTTTCAGCGATAAATGACAATGGCATGGATTTTCACGAATTTTGTGATGTGGCGGTTCCTTCCCAGGTTTCAAAGTCGGAGGATACGTGCAACGGTGCCGCCCATAATCAGTGCCAAGTCATCGGCGGTGAGAAAGCTGCAATATCTCTCAATCCAGTGGCGAGACTGACGGTATGTGCAAAAACGATTCTGGAACGGCATATCCGTTCCCCAAAGCAGGTGATCTGCGCCGATGTGCTCAACCATGGCTTCGAGGGTGGGCCAAACCTCTCTATAGGGGTAATCAAAGATGTCACCGATTCGGACAGGGAAGCACACTTCTAGGTTGAGATTTGGGTTTTGGAACGGTTCCCAAATGGCTTCTGGCAATGTGATGCAGTCCCCGTCCAGAAATGCGCGCCAAGGGAAACCGTGGGTGATGCTGCAAGTGGTTTCCGGGTAACGCTCCATCCATCGCATCAAGATGCGAAGTTCATTCAGATAGCCCGTTTGCTGTTCAGCGTCAGAGAGTGTGTATTGCTCCGCCTCTGGACCGCTGCCCAACGTGAAGAATATCGGAACATTGAGGGAGGTGACCGCTTCCCAGAATGGTCGGTAGACGCCATCATCCCACGGATCGGGACTGACTATGTAGGTCAGTGGATTGAACTTGATAGCGTGCAGCCCGTGCACGGTGATAGCCGTCGTTACTTCATCAACGACGGCATCCATCTCATCACGGATACGCCATTCGTCTACATGTGTCATTGAACGGAGGCGGTCTGGAAACCGCTGCACACATTCCGCCTGATAAGTACTATCCCGTCCTAACATTGGATTCGTGTGGAGCAACGCCATGTCCACCTCCGCATAATCCATCTCGGAATTCAGACTGAAAGGTGTAAATTCACAACTTCGCAGATTCGGTGGGTAGAAATGTTTGGTGTATTCTTCGCCCTCGTAATTCCAGACCACTCTGCCGCGCGAGTGGTTGATCCGAAATCGCACGTCGGGAAGGTTAGATAAATCGCGCCGACCTTCGGGAGCGAGCACATCTGAGGGACCGGGGGCGCGGTCTCGAATCCGGAACGCTGGTTGATGATGCACCGCATGCGATGCCTGGACCCACTTAAGGTGTTCTTCACTGCTAGCATATCCGCGTGGGCTGTCCGCTGGCTCAAAGCAGTAGGCGTGGGAGTCTATAATCATTGTATGCTTCCTTTCTTCGGCACCGTTACCGAGGGCGATCCGGATTTCCTATTTATGGTGAATTCTAAAAATAAATAAACACTTTCGATCTCTGATAGATGCGGTTTCTAACCGCGCCGCATTCACTCCACCTCGGTAGGTGCGGTTTCCAACCGCACCATAGGTGTCAATTTAGGGATTATCTGTAGCGTCTTGGAGTCGTGTAAAGGTTGTATTTTTTCCACAGGTTCTCTGAAAAGCGCCACCCTTTTCAAATGCAAGTTTTATGT
>JAJEAL010000001.1 GCA_022822785.1 Candidatus Poribacteria bacterium | reverse complement strand
CTGCGTTTCTTGGCATATTGCACCTATTTTCTTTTTACTCCGATGTTCTGATGAACTGATGGACCGATGGTTTTCACATTTCACCTTCCGATAACATTAGGAGATCTTCGGAACCGGACATTACGTTTCATACCGTTTAGTGCTCTTGCCTTTCTTTTAAGATATACCGTGCTTTGTCTCGCAGAATTGGGGAAGGGCATTTTTATGTTGAAACTTTCTATTGAACACTTAACGTATATGTGCTATATTAAAGACTTGTAAAATCATGAAGAGACATCCTCAGATGTATTTTATCGGCTGCCTACCTGCCGTAATTAATCCTCCCAAACGGTGTTGCTGATGCCTAAAATCTATGATAAAATGAGGTTCGTTAATCATTCAATTTGAGGAGGCAGTGGAATGCAGAGGTCCATTAAATGAATGGAACCATCTGCAATAATGGTAAGACTTTCAGCCAAAGGAAAACTTATGCCGGAAGAATTTATCGATATCCGCGGCGCACGCGAACATAATCTCAGAAACATTGATATTAAACTTCCTAAAGATGAACTCATCATTTTTACCGGTGTCAGCGGTTCAGGAAAATCATCGCTGGCATTCGATACCGTCTATGCTGAAGGTCAGCGCCGCTACATCGAATCCCTTTCCGCTTATGCCCGCCAATTTCTTGGACAATTGGAGAAACCTGATGTTGACTTTATCGGTGGGCTCTCCCCAGCCATCTCGATTGATCAGAAAGCGGGCGGGAACAACCCTCGTTCAACGGTCGCCACAATTACAGAAATCTATGACTACCTACGTGTCCTGTTTGCGCGTGTAGGCACGCCACACTGCTTGCAGTGCGGGGCACCGGTAGGTGCCCAAACTTCAGAAGCAATTATTGACCAAATCGTAAACCTGCCACAGAACACTCGCCTGTTAATCCTTGCACCAATTGTCAGTGGTCGCCGTGGTGAATATCGTGATGACCTTGAGGACGCGCTCAAGGCGGGATTTGTTCGCGCTCGAATTGATGGACAGATTTATGACCTGCCGGCTGAAATTCAGCTCGACCGCAACCAGCGACATAACATTGAAATTGTGGTTGACCGAATCATCATCAAGCCTGACATCCGCAGCCGCGTTGCGGAAGCCGTTGAGACAGCGCTTCGTATGGGAGAAGGGCGTTTGATTGTGAACATTGTCGAGGGGGAGCCGGCAGCGGGTGATCTCCTGTTCGGGGTGGATTACACCTGTGTGCGCTGCAACATCAGCTATGAACCACCCGCACCACGGAATTTCTCCTTCAACAGTCCGGCGGGAATGTGTCCAACCTGCAAAGGCATCGGCACCCTAACAGCGATGGACCCCAATTTGGTTATCTCCGATCCAACACAATCAATTCGGGAAGGAGCGATTATCTTTTGGGGACAGCTGAATACGCTGCAAACACGGCACCACGCCGAGAGCTTGGCGGCACATTTCGGCTTTAGCCTTGATACCCCGTGGGAACAGTTGAGCGACGCACACCAGCACGCTGTCCTCTATGGCACTGGAAAGGAGAAGATCCTTTTTGTCTATCGTTCCCGTCGCAATCGACGCTATAAGTATCACGCCGTGTTTGAGGGGGTAATTCCACCCGAAGAACGGAAGTATTTCCAAGCGACCTCAGAGATTGTGAAGCGATACTATAGAAAATTCATGGTTTCTCGTACATGTCCAGAGTGCAATGGAACTCGACTCAGACCAGAGGTCAGAACAGTAACAATTGGTGAAAAATCCATCCTTGATGTCGTTGAAATGGCGGTTGGAGATTGCTGTAAGTTCTTTGAAAAACTCCAACTACCTGCGCGTGAAGCGTTTATTGCGACCGACCTGCTCAAGGAGATACAGGGACGCCTCCGGTTCTTGATGAATGTTGGGCTGCACTACCTCACCTTGGATCGAACCGCACCGACGCTTTCCGGCGGCGAGTCTCAACGCATTCGGTTAGCCAGCCAGATTGGATCGGGGTTGCGGGGAGTGGTTTACGTCCTTGACGAACCGAGTATTGGCTTGCATCCACGCGATAACCAACACCTCCTCACCACACTCAAGCACCTCCGCGATCAGGGTAATACTGTAATTGTTGTCGAACATGACGAA
This sequence comes from Candidatus Poribacteria bacterium, assembly GCA_022822785.1. Taxonomy (GTDB): domain Bacteria; phylum Poribacteria; class WGA-4E; order WGA-4E; family PCPOR2b; genus PCPOR2b. The sequence goes on along the minus strand of JAJEAL010000001.1, from coordinate 45,123 downwards.
GATACCATGTGGGCAGGGGACATGATCGTTGATTTTGGGCCAGGACCCGGAATCAAGGGGGGTGAAATTGTAGCAATCGGCACACCACAAGAGGTCGCCAAAAGTTCAACTGCCCTGACGGCGCAATATCTCCGTGGTGAGCAACAGATCGAGGTTCCGACCGAACGCCGTCCAATTGGCAATCAGTGGATTGAAATCTGTGGAGCGCGTCACAACAATCTCAAAAACGTTGATGTGCGAATTCCGACCGGGATTTTCACCTGTGTCACGGGTGTCAGTGGCTCCGGTAAAAGCTCGCTCATCAACGATATCCTCTATGAAGCACTTGCCCGCGATCTCATGAAGGCACATGCACAGCCGGGAGACTACGATTTAATACGAGCAATTACGACAGAAGGGGAAACCCCAGCTAGTCATACCCAATGCACTCCAATTGAAGAGGTTATCGATAAGGTTATCGATATTGATCAGTCGCCGATTGGGCGGACACCGAGATCGAATCCAGCTACATACACCAAGGTGTTTGATCAGATCCGTGCCCTTTACGCCGAGATGTCTGAGTCTAAACTGCGGGGTTACAAACAGGGACGTTTCAGTTTCAACGTCAAAGGTGGCCGGTGTGAAGCGTGTCAGGGCAACGGGTCCAAACGGATCGAAATGCACTTTATCGCTGATGTGTGGGTGAAGTGTAATGTTTGTCAGGGAAAACGATATAATGATGAAACGCTACAGGTTGAATACCGGGGCGCGAACATCTCTGATGTGCTCGACATGGATGTCCAAGAGGCTTTAGAGCACTTTGTGAACGTCCCCAAAATTGCGAAGATTTTACAAACCCTACACGATGTTGGTTTAGACTATATCAAACTTGGACAGCCTGCACCGACACTCTCCGGTGGTGAGGCACAACGGATTAAACTCGCGCGGGAACTTGCTAAACGCAGTACAGGCAAGACTATTTATATCCTCGACGAACCTACAACCGGGTTACACTTCGACGATGTGAGGAAACTCCTAGAAGTATTGCATCAGCTTGTCGATGTTGGTAATACTGTTGTCGTCATTGAGCACAACTTGGAGGTGGTAAAAACTGCAGACTATCTTATCGATCTCGGTCCCGAAGGGGGCGAAGAGGGCGGATATGTTGTCGCAACGGGGACCCCGGAGCAGGTGATAGCGGTTGAGGAGTCGTATACCGGGGTAGCATTGCAGCCAGTACTGAAGCTGAGAAAGACGGAAGAACCTCCGATTGATCCTCACCAATACGCAATACATGCTGCGCCACACCGCCTACAAGAATCAACGACTTCTTATGAATTAACTAACATCAATGAACAGAGACATATCTCCGTGCACGGGGCGCATGAACACAACCTGAAGAATATCAATGTAGATATTCCACATCGGAAGTTCACCACATTTACCGGTGTGAGTGGTTCAGGGAAATCATCGTTGGCGTTGGATACCATATATGCAGAAGGGCAACGGCGCTACATCGAATCCCTTTCAGCGTATGCGCGACAGTTTTTAGGACAATTAGAAAAACCGAAGGTCGAAAAGATTGAGGGGCTCTCGCCGGCAATAGCGATCGAACAGAAGGCACCGAGTAAGAATCCGCGTTCTACGGTCGGAACAGTTACAGAAATTTATGACTATTTGCGTGTCCTTTATGCACGAGTTGGAATTGCTCACTGTACGCAGTGCGGACTGGAGATTAGCGCGCAATCCGTGCAGCAGATTGTTGACAAAGTCATGGAATTATCAAGTGGAACACGGCTTTATGTGCTATCTCCGCTGGTGCTGCGACCTAATGAGGATTATCCTGACGCGTTCCACCGTTTGCAGCGTGACGGCTATGCTCGGGTCGAAATTGATGGAGAGGTTTACCCAATCGACCGAGCACCGAGGATTGGGAAGAGCATTCGACATGATGTCAAAATTGTTGTCGATCGCCTCGCCCTTGAACCCGATGAACGTGCGCGTCTAGCAGAAGCTGTGGAAACCGCAACCCAACAGAGCGGTGGAACGGTGGCGATAGGGGAGTTAAGTGAAAAGGAGCGAGGGAACGAGGAAGCAGGGATTACACACCATCTCTTCAGCGAACATTTTGCTTGTCTCCCGTGCGGTTTAAGTTTTCCCGAACTTACACCGCGTCACTTCTCATTCAACAGTTCTATCGGTCAGTGTCCGGCGTGCGAGGGTATTGGAACCATCGGGCATCAGTTCTACGCTTGTCAGGAATGCGAAGGCACGCGAATTCAACCGTTGGCAAGAGGGGTGACGTTAGGAGGGGCAACCGTTGCGGAGGTAACAGCGATGCAGATTGGAAGAACCGCTGACTTCTTTGATCTCCTCAATTTGTCGGCGCATCAGATGGAGATCGGTGGAACATTGCTCACAGAGATTCGACAACGCCTGCGATTCCTTGTCGATATTGGGCTACACTATCTGACGTTAGACCGATCCGCACCAAGTCTCTCAGGTGGAGAGATGCAGCGCATCCGTCTGGCGAGTCAACTTGGCAGTGGCCTCACAGGAGTAACGTATATCCTTGATGAACCGAGTATTGGGTTGCATCAGCGAGATCAGGACCGACTCCTCGACGCGTTGAAAGGGCTTCGAGACCTTGGGAACAGTGTTCTCGTTGTTGAGCATGATTTGGAAACCATGTTGGCATCGGACCATATTCTCGATTTTGGCCCGCGCGCCGGAAAATTCGGCGGTGAAATCGTCGCCGCCGGATCGCCGACTGAAATCCAACAGAACGAAGATTCACTGACAGGGGGCTATCTCACAGGAAAGTTCAAGATCGAAACCCCACCAGAAAGACGCCAGGGTAAAGGGGAATGGCTTGAGATGATTGGTGTCCGAACTAATAACCTGCGGAATATTGATGTTCAAATCCCGTTGGGAACTCTGACATGCGTGACGGGCGTTTCTGGTTCGGGGAAGAGCTCATTAGTCGAGGAAACGCTCTATCCTGTGCTCGTTTCTAACCTGAATCGAACACGGAGGCGGGCGGGAAAATATCGGAGGATTCGTGGGTTAGAATATCTTGACAAAGTGATTAATATTGATCAGCAGCCAATTGGGGATACCCCACGCTCAAATCCTGCGACCTACACTGACCTGTTCACCAAGGTGCGTTATCTCTTCGCCGATCTGCCAGACGCTAAGGTCCACGGTTTCGATTCCCGTCGATTTAGTTTTAACCAGAAGACGGGACAGTGCGAGACATGTCGTGGGCACGGTTTCAATAAGGTTGAGATGCACTTTCTCGCGGATGTGTGGGTGAAGTGTGAGACATGTGGCGGCACAGGATACAACCACGAAACCTTGCAAATCCGCTACAAGGGCAAAAATATCGCCGATATCTTGGAGATGACAGTTCAGGAAGCGCTAGAACACTTCCAAAGCATATCGACCATTTATAGACCCTTACAGATGTTATTCGATGTCGGTCTTGATTACATCGAACTTGGCCAGTCGGCGGCGACGCTCTCCGGCGGTGAATCCCAGCGTGTCAAGCTAGCGCGTGAGCTCTCAAAGCGAAGCACTGGCAAAACTATCTACATCATGGATGAACCGACGACAGGGTTGCACTTTGATGATGTGCAAAAATTACTGATGGTGCTCAATCGCTTGGTGGATAAAGGCAATACGATTGTCATTATTGAACACAACATGGACGTGATTAAATCCGCCGACTGGATTATTGACCTCGGTCCTGAGGGTGGGATTGAAGGTGGGGAAGTCGTCGCTATGGGGACGCCAGAGGAGATAGCGGCTGTAGAGGAATCGCATACAGGACGGTTTCTGCGAAAAGCACTCACAACCTCCGCCTGATAACTGGTAATAGTTCTTATGTAAAAATTTCATAACAAAGGAGGGATAATTATGCCAACTATCCGTTTACTTCCCGCTTCAGAAGAAAAATCTTGGCGTGCACTTCTTGACACTGAAGAACCTGTCCACTGTTTTAAATCAAAAGAGAAAGGAAAGTTGTACCTCATTTCTCGCCGTCAGTTAGAGGTTCTAGAGAGACTACAATTGCCTTTTGAGGAGATTCCCGATTAACACATGGGGATTTTTCCTCGATTCGCTTGGTACGCCCGCTGATATTCGTGATGTTAGGAGGAGGCACACTTGGAATCCAAACTTCAAGAACTCAAAACGCTTTTAATAGAGATTAACGACCTAGGATCAGCGGCTTCGATCCTACATTGGGACCAAACCACCTATATGCCGCCCGGCGGTGCAGCTGCGCGGGGGCGTCAGCTTGCGACCCTGAGCCGCCTCTCACACGAGAAGTTTACCGATCCAAAGATTGGAAGGCTGCTTGATGAACTACAATCTTACGAGGAAAGTTTGCCCTACGACTCCGACGATGCTAGCTTAATTCGCGTTACACGGCGCGAATATGAGAGGGCGTCCAAAGTGCCCCCTGCGTTTACAGCGGAACTCCAGAACCATTCGGCTGAATCGTATCAGGTTTGGACGAAAGCGCGACCGGAAAATGACTTCGCTGCCGTGCAGCCTTATCTCGAAAAGACGCTCGACTTGGGCCGCCGACTCGCTGATTTCTTTCCCGGCTACGAACATATTGCAGATCCCCTGATTGACCACGCTGACGAAGGCATGAAAGTCTCAACAGTTCGTCCGCTTTTTGCCGATCTCCGCGGGCAGCTTATACCAATCGTGAGTGCCATCACCGCTCAACCGGCTGCGGACGATAGCTGCTTACACCAAATCTTCCCGGAGGCACAGCAACTTGAATTTGCCGATGATGTCATCAAACGTTTCGGCTATGACTTTGAGCGTGGCCGGCGGGATAAAACTCACCATCCGTTCATGACGAAATTTTCGATTGGCGATGTCCGCATCACTATCCGCACAAAGGAAGATGACCTGAGTGAAGGCCTCTTCAGCATGACCCACGAAGCGGGACACGCACTTTATGAACAGGGCACCTGCACGAGCTATGAAGGTCTTCCTCTCGACGGTGGGGCGTCATCAGGGGTGCATGAAAGTCAATCGCGGCTTTGGGAAAACGTCGTCGGACGAAGCCGGGGTTTCTGGAACTTTTTCTACCCGAAACTCCAAGCAACCTTTCCCGATCAGCTTAGGGGGGTGTCGCTAGATACCTTTTACCGTGCGATTAACAAAGTCGAACGCTCACTGATCCGCACGGACGCCGATGAAGTTACTTACAACCTGCACGTCATGCTACGGTTCGATTTCGAGCTTGAGCTGCTTGAGGGGAAGCTGGCTGTGAGTGATCTCCCTGAAGCGTGGCGTGAGCGATTTCAAGCGGATTTTGGAATCGTTCCGCCGGATGACCGCGATGGCGTACTACAAGATGTCCATTGGTATGCCGGCACAATCGGCGGCAGTTTTCAAGGTTATACATTGGGCAATATTCTAGGGGCGCAGTTCTTTGCAACCGCTTTGGAGACACACCCTGAGATTACAAGCGAGATTGAGGAAGGAACATTTGACATCTTACACAATTGGCTCAAGGCGAATATCTATCAGCACGGCAGTAAATACACCGCACCTGAGCTTATCGAGCGCGTTACCGGCGGACCGTTACGCATCGAACCGTATATCCACTATCTGCGGTCAAAGTACGGAGACTTGTACAGCTTATAGTCGTTTGTGGAGCAAATTTCAATCCGTCCCGCAAAACTAGAGCGTCTGGAAGTCCAAACAGTACGATGCAGGAGAGATCAATGATAATCAAGACAGCAGGCGAAATTCATCAACTGGTCAAGGACGTTCTCTTAGCCGCAGGTGCGGATGAACAAAACGCGCAGGACGTTGCGGAACATTTGGTTTTGGCAAATCTTAGCGGCGTTGATACACACGGCATCTGGCATTTGCCGCGCTATGTGGAATCCTCCCAATCCGGTGAGATTGTAGCGACCGCCCACCCGGAGATCTTACATGAAACAGTCACAAGCGTCCGAGTGACAGGGAATTGGACTTTCGGTCAGGTTGCTGCCAAATATGCGATGGAAGTCGCAATAACAAAGGCAAAAGAGAATGACATCGCCGTGGTCGGGCTTGTTCAAGCGGATCATATCGGGCGGTTAGGGCATTATGTCGAGATGGCGGCGTCTGAAGGACTGATTGCTATGGTCTGGGCGGGTGGATACTCCGAGGAAGAACCGGCGACCGTTCCTTACGGCGGCAGAGAGACAGTCCTTCATACCAATCCCTTAGCGATGGGTTTTCCGTCCGGCGACGGACCACGAATGATGTTCGATTTCGCAACAGCGGCGGTTTCGGGTGTCAAAGTTCTCAACGCGCAACGCAGAGGGGAACCGCTGCCACCTAACTGTATTGTTGACAAAGATGGGAATCCCAGCACGGATGCGAACGATTTCGTCAACGGAGGCGGACATGTCCCGTTTGGTGGACACAAGGGGTATGCCTTGATGATGGCGACAGAGTTTCTTGGACGAATCTTCACAGGGGCGGACGCTTTTGTCGATCCCAAACATGGCGGTCCGATTATGCGGCACCAAGGCGTAACATTTATCGCTTTCAAAGCGGATCTATTCCAGTCGTTCTCAGATTATGCGGATCGCGCCGATGAGATGGGACGTCGAATCCGGGCGATTCCACCGGCACCCGGCTTCGATGAAGTCCTGATGCCCGGCGATCCGGAGGTTCGGACACGCGCCGTCCGCCGACGCGATGGCATCCCTATTGCTGAAGATATTTGGCAGTCCGTCACCGAGACAGCGACATCATTAGGTGTGGAGGTTCCTTAGGTAGATTACTACGCAATTGAAGTGTGCTCACCGAAAAAAATTTAACTCTACTAAAAGGGTCGAATTTTCCTCAAGGTTAAGGTACGGAAGGAGATACGAACGTGAATCAAACTACCAACACAATAGGGCTTACAGCGGATCAGATCGACTTCCACAAGACGTTTGGCTATACGGTACTGAAGCAGCTGTTCTCAGCCGATGAACTCGCAACGATCCGCAAAGAGTTTGATACGACTATGGCAGAGCAGTACGCGCACAGACCATACGATGGCTCGGAACGCCACTGGACACCGATGACGGACGAAGATACCCCTTTCTTTGCGAGCCTGATGGAAGACCCGCGCTTTTTGACTGTTGCTAAACAGTTGTACGGTGACGATGTGCTCGGTATCGGCACAGACGCCAATCGCTATACCGGCGACACACGTTGGCACCGCGATACCGGTACCGTTGATCAATACGGCGTGAAGTTTGCATTTTACCTAGAACCGGTGGACGAGAATACAGGGGCTTTGCGTGTCATTCCCGGCACACATCGACTCCCTAATGATGACGAGTTCGCCGATGGTGTCCGGTCGCTGCCGTTAGAACAAGTACCGTGTACCGCGCTCTCTTCTGAGCCGGGAGATGTCGTCGCGTTCGACCTTCGCATGTGGCACGCATCGTTTGGCGGCAGCAATGACCGCCAGATGTGTACGGTCGTCTATTACTCAAATCCGAAGAATTCCGCTGAAGTTGAAGCACTTCGTAGGCAAGGGGAAGGTAACGCTCAAGCCGGGGTCAAGGCATTCAATCCCAAACGGCAGTATCTATACTCGAAACAGTGGATGTCCAATCCGCATGGCAGCTTAGCCCGTCAAGTGTGGATTGACCGTCTGACAGAGGTCGGCTACTTTGATGCACCAGGTTCGGTGGAAGCGTGACCAACATCTGCTTCATATTACCTGCCTTGACTTTAATGCTAGGTCCTAACTTTTGAGGAGGCAACATGAACAACGTCTCTCGTCCATTGCGCGTCGGTGTTGTAGGCTGCGGCTCCTTTGGGCGCCACGCCTACTCAGACAATGTAGTTGATCATCCAGACGCCAACCTGACTGCGGTGTGCGATGTCGATTTAGAACGTGCTGAAACAGTCGCTCGCGACCTGTTCGATGTGCACCCACAGCGACCACGCGCGGCAACCTACACCGACTACCAAGAGATGTTTGACAAAGAATCTCTTGATGTGGTCATGGTTGGGACAATGGCAGATGTCCGCCCCACCGTGACCATTGCCGCACTCAATAGCGGTGCCCACGTGTTGGCGGCCAAGCCGATGGCGCCCTCACTCGCTGATGCCGAAGCGATGCTTCAAGCAGCGGAGGGGGCAGACCGGATGCTGATGGTCGGATATAATTTCCGCTTCAGGAAGGATGCACAGGCGGCGCATAAATTTATCCGTAGCGGCGGTTTGGGAACACCCCGCTTCGCACGCACTTGGATACACGCAGGAAGCATCCCAGTATGGGGACCCCACTACATCAAGTCCCGGTCCGGGGGCGGCTCACTCGCCAGTACCGGTGTGCATACGCTGGACCTGGGGGTTTGGTTCCTCGGTTGTCCGCCCCTCCTCTCCGTAGAGGGTCGGGCGAGTGCACGTTTTGGCGATCTGCCCACGCTGCCCCCGGATCTGGAAGCGGTCGGAGACACTTACGATGTCGAAGATTTGGTGAGCGGTTATGTCACCTTTGCCGATGATGTTACGTTGTCGGTTGAGAGTATGTGGTTGGCACCCCCGAAAGTCGGGGATAACGGCGTTGATGTGTGGGGAACGGAAGGCTATGCTTCACTGTCGCCGTTTCAGTTATTGACGTGGCGGGACGGTGATTATGTAGATGTGACTGAGGAGGTAGCTCCCGGCATCGCCGACACGTTTGAAGATAACCCCAGAGTACGAACCCGTACCGAAGTGCTTCATTTTATCGATTGTGCCCTCGGCAAAACGTCTCCACTCATTACACCGAAGGAGATGTGGACAGATCAGGCTATTGTTGATGGGATATATGCGGGCGGACGATCATATTCATGAGCGATAGCGGATGGAATTCCAGTTCCTTGCCCAAGGTCATTTAGTTTTTCTGTAGGATGGATTTCCCAATCCCGACACTTTGCCCTAGAAACAACTTCCCGACTCCGATTTTTCAAACAAAATGAGTAAAAAGCCAAAAACTGAATAGCCCTATTCCTTGCCCTTGATGGCTGGTATTTAGAATCGGAATAATGATAACATGCTCTGCCACCTCAACTGACCGCAAGGCGTATCCAGCGGATGTTGTAGACCTCATCCTCATGGCACCAAAACGCAACTAGCACATCGCCATCGGGCAGCAGCGCGAGATTCGGACAGCCGAGCTTCAGTGAGCGCAGTTCTTCCGTCGCGGTTGCCTCCCCAAACATTTTCGTGAGGCTGTCGCCCTGCCACAGGACCTGCGGTTCGTCGTGCCGCCATTCCTCTCCGTCAAGATAGGCTATGGTGCCGCACAAACCGGATGGGTCAATGCCGCGGTAGACACAGACGACGCGTCCATCCGGCAACGCCAAGAGCTTGCTGGTCTCTCCACTCAAACCTGTCGGACGTGGCGGAGTGGAAAACGTCTTACCATCGTCACTGACTGCGTAGTTGACTGCCTTGGTCTTGCCGCTACGTTCATTGAAGGCCCACCCAACAGCAAGTAGGCGCTCATCTGCCAATTGGACAACGGATTGCTCAAAATGGACAATCCCGTTGGGGTAATCATCAAGGATGTCCATGTACGTGGGCCAAGTCCGTCCCTGATCAGTGGAAACCAGCCCGATAACCTTCAGGCCATGGGGCGCTGCTCCGTTCCAGCGTCGTAGGCATGACACCGGAGCTAACCATCGTCCATCCGATAACTCGATAATGGTGTGACAAATTTCAAAGGGTTGTCCCCCTAGAGGTGGTATGATGCACTGGGGTTGTCCCCAAGTCGAACCGTCATCTGAACTCCGCGCTACCATCAGGTCCATCTCAACCAAGCCGGTCGTGTCCGGATTCCAGATGCCCTGTTCGGGGTCATCGCGGTAGAAGCGGGCAATAAATGCGACCAGGTCGCCGTCGGACATCCGCCTCGGTCGTGCGATGTGCGTGATGCGCCTCGTCGGATGCTGAATCAGGTCATCAGGAAACATCGGCACAGGCACGTTCCAAGTCCCTCCACCGTCACGGCTGCGGCTGATATAAGTACGATAATCTAAGCTCTCAACGGCTTCCCCAATGTCAAACGCAGCAATGAGTTCGTTTCGGTCAACAACTACCAATGTTGGATGCCATGCATGTCGAGCGCGAAGGTGTGGCTTCGGATTGCGGTAAATGTGACCAGTACCCAGAATCTCAATCACCGGTTTGGCTGCTCCTATTTGTGCAATGCTTTGCGGGACTAGGGGAGGAGTCGAATCGCCTTAGATTAATCGTTTGTTTTTTAGATAGGCCATTAGAGTCTTCATTTCCCGAATGACTTTATCTTCACGCGTGGCAACCATATTAAACAGGGTACGTGGTGGCAGGCTTCTTTTCCTCTCAGTGCCCTTGGCAGTCTTGGAGATGAAATCTCTGTAACGTTCAGGAACGATTCCCAGATATTTAATTGAAACGTAATGTTCTGAGGGATGTCTTGTCACTGTGCCATCAAGGATATTTCCAGTTTTTTTCCTGCCGTAACTGACAGTATAACATCTGTCACTTGCCTTGTTGATAATCGTATACCCCGCTTCATCAATGGACTCATTCCAACAGTTCTCAAATCCATTTGTTGGCATGCGATCCCTCAGATCCTGTGCTGACCGCATAATGACTCTTTCACGAATTGGGGTTCTTGTGATGACTATATCCTCTTCTTTAACCTTTTGCGAAGTCGGTGCTTGCATCAGATAGACGTTATCCAGCGTATATACCACACTATTGTTGATGCCTTTCGCGAGGTTAAGATGTCTTTCAACAATATTCTTATTGAATGGGTGAAGCTGATATTGACCATTCGAGTTAAACGCAGCTCGTAATTTCCTTCGATATTCAATGTCAGAGAATCTGTCTCTTGGGAGCGGCATTTCTAACTTTAATTCGTAATCAACAAACAGGTCGTTCGTTGCATTGACTCGCCCTTCTTGTGCGTTTGCTAGGAGCGTTAAAGCGGTCTGACTTTTGGACAGTACCCGACCGATGAGGTTATCCTGTCGTAAGGTGCGAATCTTTTGAGAGATTAGCTCAAGCGTGGGAACGTCCATTTCTTCAATCATAATTTTATGTTCCCATCGTGTACCTCTCTCATGGGCAAGAATTTGAAGTTGTTGTGTCTGACCATTAGCGTGGATATACCCTAATACTGTCCACGGATCAAAGGTAGTGCGATATCCCCCTGCTGCTTTAGAGATATCACTGGCTAGCACACAATCTCGCCGTTCATATCGTGAGTAGATACCAAACTGAAATTCCAAGTGATCGAACGGTTCTAACGCTTCTCGGAGATCCGTGGCGAACGCTGTCCCCTGCGGAAAGGGCTTAAAGATGGATTGGGTTTGTGCAGGATAGTTGAGAGCATCAAGGAATTTCCCGATTGGAATCCCGTGTGTATCATCGTCCTCGCCGCCGAAAACCTTGGTTTTGGTTTTAAAAGGGGGATTCCGTAAAAACAGGTCTCGCTGCGAGACCAATTGTAGTGCAGGATCCTCTGACAAACCTTTAAGGGTAGGCGCATCTCCGAAAACCTGTTCCTGAATCGTATTATCTACGGGTTCACCCGATTCGATACCGCGTTTGACTTCGGCAAAATCAACAATGTCCTTAAAGTTGTAACGGAGTGGTGCACTTGAAGCTTGGTTATCATAGTTAAATCGGCGGAATCGTATTCTGGGCTTAATCCGAAAAACCGGGATTAGTCCATAATCTTTTAGCAATGCATACAGTGTGACTGTATAGGATTCGTCATGTATTTTTCGCTCTAGAATACCGTTTGGCGTAGAAAAGCTTCTATCTACGCTATTTCCTCGAATCAGATGTTCTTGGACGGGGTCACTGTCATTGCCAAAAATGATCATTCGGTGTTCTTCTCTGCTGTCGTCTACCATTTTGGTTTCCTCCCCTGTTAAAACAATCTGAGCTATATTAAAATCAAGAATGATTATACCATGAGTTGATACAGGAATAGCAATAAAATTACATGTTCACGCTTATTTTTGCCGCGATACGCTGATATCTATTTTAACTTGCTGCGTATAAACAGGCCGCTAGCAAGTGGGTAAATCAATCACTGGGCACATCTTTGGGCAGCTGCTTAATGTTGGAATTCGCGATGCCATCGCTATAACTACCCGCACAAACCGCTAACGTCCAAAATGCCAGACAAATGTGGTTTGAGCCTGTGCGCCATCGAGTCGTACACGATAGTTGCGGCCCGAATCCAACTTCATGAGCGGTCGATTTCTCATATATTTGAATTCTAAACCCAAAACGAAGTTTTTCGATATTGAGAAGGTGGTACCAGCTAGGAGCTGACTACCAAAGGTACTGCCTTGAGCGAGCGGTGATCCGGGTGCTCGTTCACGGGTCCAAATATGATTAACACCCAAACCAATGTACAAACTATGAATTCGCCGTGCTGTTTCGGGGAGGTTTGATATGAGATTGATAATATAACTAATCTCAACCGGGACAAATGTCATACTGGATGAGGAATCTGTGCCGATGAAGGTGTTATCGTTATACGGATCCCCCTGTTTCTGTAGAACACCGATTGATGCTGCTAACCCCGTGTGGGTCGAAACCGCAAGTTTATATTGCAGCCCGAACATAGGGACGCTTCCGTATATACTATCGGTGCTAGACTCTACTGGGCTATGGAACCCAGCGTATAGTCCGACACCTTCTTGGAACCTAGCGGACGAAACGCATGGAAAGATGAAAGCGATACACACAAATCCGAACAGTATGATGAATCTACGACATTGAGAATCCATTCAGTTATTCTCCTTTGATTTGGTCGATATCGTTTGCGACCAACGTCTTAGCGGCTGTATTCGTCTCCACGCAAAGTAGCCAATTGTCATCAAGCCGAGCAGCAGGAGGTCGGGAAGAAAAGCAATCCCCATATACTGGACGCGCCGAAATTCGTGGTTATCTTGGTGCGGAGCTAGCTCAAAATCTGTATTCATTTCGGTGCGGGCAAAGCTTCGACGTAGACGAGTTAAGTAGCGTGACTCTCCAATAAAGCTGCCGAAAGTCGGGTAACGCAGACGAATCGCATCGCGCTCACTGTCGGTGATTCGGTTGGCATACTCAATCCTTGCGCTCGGAAAGTGCATTTTGTTTTTGGTAAGAATATATACGGTTACATCTGTGCCTTCCCGTGCACTAATCGAGGTTAGGCGCAACGGATAGATTAACTTCTCTGCCCTATATGTCAACAAGATTGGATCAATGGGCTCGTCGAAAAAGTGGGCTCGATGACGCTCACCGCTCTCAACATTGACGCTTAATCGCATGGCGGTGAATATCCATCTCTGGTCGATGTAGCTCTGTAGTATCGCATTGTCTTCAATAGAGTGATGATAGCCGTGTCTATCGAGCCAATCGGTTAGCGCCATCGGATTATCAGCGGTAAGGATAACGGTATCAAAAGCTCCCACACTTTGTTCAGAGATAACCGTAACTCCCTCCTCCTCCTCGCTAGGACTAGTGACGAAAACACCATCGTCGCTCTCCCCTGTTGTGAAAACGTTACAACCTGAACTTCCACCGCCTCCACGCCACCGGGTGACTGACCTTGTGACGTCATTCAATTCCCAAAAGATTTGCCGATTGACTGTGTCAAGTTTCGGAATGGAGGGTGTTGGGATGACGATTGCGAACTCTGTTGCTTCACCTCTGATGTTGATGCTAGGAACGAGGTTGACTTCTTGCGTCTGCGAATCATAGGCAATAAACGCACGCTGCCCGGTGCCGTTTAATTCCTGATTTGGTGGTGTGAACATAACGCAGGGAGCGTAGCCGTCAGTTGGAAGGAGTAGAATCAGTACAAACAGCCAAAAAGAATCGAAGTGCCTTGTCATTGTTAAACCTCCACAGGTCCTAAAAATATATGGTCCAAAATTATTTACAGTTACATCAATATATCTATTTTGTTGTTTCCGCACGCTCTCTTCTTCACGTATAGCGGTTTAACGATTTGTTCTACATATTTTGCCCTCTACAACAGGGGCCACAGGAAAAATGCCGCTGATGTAACCGCAAAATATACAAAGAAAACGAGTAAGAGACGCCCCATAATCTCTCTAAATTCTAGTTTCACGATGGCGAGCATTGCAATTGCCCAGAAAGGTTGAATCATGTCAGTCATCATATCACCCCAGGCGTATGCAACAACCAATTTTGATGCTTCAATCTCAAGTGCGTTCCCCGCGGGTATAAGATATGGCGCTGTGACTGCCCACTCCGAACCGCCAGATGGAATAAAATAATTCAAGATACCTGCATACCAATACGCTATCAACAAGAACGTATGTTGGCTTCCGATAGCGATGAACGCTTTGGTGAACGCGGTCGCAAGGTCGGTAAATTTGAATAAGCCGAAAATACCGGCGTAAAATGGAAACTGAATGATGACCCCCCATACGACCCTACCGGCGTTTTCTGCCGCTTTAAGAAATCGCCATGGATACCAATGTAGGAGGATACCGAGCATTAAAAAAAAGAAATTTATGGTGTTGAGCGTAATTGCATTGGCAACACCTAAACGCAGGAAGTTATCAAACAGCCAAGCCAAACCAGCGATTCCGACAATTAAATTAAAACCGGGCCACCAATTCAGCCGCATTGACGATGACACCAAATCTGGTTTTTCAGGCGTCTCGAATAACTGCAGCTGGTCTAAGAGCTCAGGCTTAATCCGGTAACTGTTTTCCGTCGAAGGGTGCATCACCGCCATCATTGCAGTGACCACAAGGATGACTAATACAAGCAAGACGATGTTAAACAGACTGAAAATAGTTTCGCTCGTCGAGATGGTGGTCTGGAGAATCTCACCCTGAATCAAAAAATTGTCGGGTGTATTCACTAAAAGGGGCGCGGAAGCGGACAATCCGGCATGCCACGTACACCCAAGTCCGAGATAAGCTGCTGCCACAAGCAGCCGATAATCGACCTTTTGATTTCGATGCACCAAGAACACAGCGAACAGTGCGCTCGCAATCAGACTAAAAGCCCAGCTAAGCCAAGCGGTAACCATTGAAAATAGGCTCATCAGAATAATCGATTGTGCTGGTTTATCTGGATTTGGTAGCGATGCCAATTTCTGAAGGGCGTGCCTGACGAGCGATGCACTAGCGACAATGTATCCCGTTATCATTGTTAAACACACCTGCATCCCAAATTCGAGCAGCACCCAAAACCCATTGCCCCATGCTTTTACCGCTGACACCGGAGAAGCATCTCCCCAGATGAGGGCGAAAATAAAGCAGACCCCAGTCAGAATCCAGACAATCACGAGGGCATCCGGAATCCACCTTTCGGTCCATATGGTTAACACTGTCCCCCAACGCTGGAGTATGTTGGCGTGTCGCTGGCGGTCGCTTGTCATGGGTTAAAAATTACCTATCTGCTCAATAGATTGGAAAAAGGCAAATCACAGAATTTATCATAGCACGACCAATTTGTGAAAGTCAAGAATCTGCTTTGTCGTTTGGAGCAATCAGTTTACGGACACCATCTGCAGCTTTTAGTCAATTGTTCAAATGACACCAATTTACAACCGGTTCTAAAACCCTGATGACACATCCCAGAACGTAAATTTTTCCGATGTCATGACATCTTTCATTACGGCAATCCTTTCCATTCTGCCAAGTGGTCCATGTTTTCTCCCATTCAGGTCTGGGCGTGGTGATTATGAAGCCCAATAAATTTGGATTGGAACAGGGGCGACGAATTGATTCGCAAGCGTTCACAAAATCTCGTGTCCAAAATCCATGTAGGTTCCAGCAGTTACCAATTCAATGGGCAAGCGTACCCCATCCAATTCTTGAGCAATTTCCTCCAATGCTACGAAGTTCGGTATCTGCCAGATGGCGAGTCCACCCGGCTCCGGACCGAGTTTTCCGATGCGATTCACCAGCAGATTGAGGACAAAGTGAGGATGCCTCTGAGACCGTGCGGTGTAGAAACTGCGGACGATATCCAAATCTGCTTGGGCGCGAAAGAATTCGGCATAATAGGGTCCATTGCGGGCGTAAACCGGTTTGACCAATGGCGTATAACAGCCGGCGACATCAATCCGCGCAACCTGAAAAAAAGGGCGTTCCAGCGGATCTACTTCATCACTGCGAAAGATGTGATCCCAAGCATCAATCCGATCAAAACTTGCTTGTGGTGAATACCAGACTGCCAGATATTCCGGTTCTGGTCCCAGCCGCCACGTCCGACCAATGTTTAATACCAGCTGGTCTTCCCCATAGCCGGTATCCCAGCCCTCCTGTCCGTGGGTCACCCCGGCTCGAAAGTCTGCCATATTTACACCCGGGCGACGACTGATATATTCGATGTAGATTAGTCCCATGAGCTATATCCCTTCTCAGAGCGTGCGTGAGAAGCCTGATGAAACGCCTGCACCTTTTCGCGCCTCCTCTTAAATAAACGTGACGCCATATTGTATCCGTCTGATATACTTCGTCTGTCCAGATAGTTCACTTCTGTTCCGTCGGATTCAACGGTGTTGGTGTAACGACGACCTCATGCCCCCGCGCCGCAGATTCGTACAGCGCATCCATGAGGCGCTGGATACGCAAAATCTCTGCACCTGATACCGGCGCTGGTTTGCCGGCGCGAAGGGCTTGCAGAAAGCCCGTGATTAACCGTTCCATACGGTAGTCACATGGTGCTAGTGTTCCCGGCGGGGGGGTAGCATCAATCCATTTATCATCGTGGTCGTGCCACACGCGGAGGGGTGAGATTGACGCTGCCCCACGCTCTGCAAGCAATTCCCACCCCTCAGGGCGGTCGGACGGGGGTTGTAGCCAGTTTGCTTCAACAGTGATTACTGTGCCCCCTTCCACCCGCACGAAGCCCATGGCGAAATCTTCAATCTCTGGATCCACTGCCTCCGGTTTGATCGTATTGAGCGATGGGCCCAATCCCGCCGGATACCGAGCTAGACGTTGATGACAGAATGCGCTAGCGGTGAGCGGTTCAGGGTTGCCCAACAGCCAGAGCGCCAAATCTATATTGTGAATCGTCCAATGGTCTAGAACACCACGACCTGCACTCGCTTGTCGGTGGAAACTCGTAATTGTCGGGAAACCGTATATGCTCCCGCCCCAGGTGCGTAGTGCATGTACTGGACCGAGGTCGCCAGCGGCAATGCGGTTATACAGATAGACCGATTCATCCCAATAGCGATACTCGAAACAGATGCTCAAGAGACGTCCGGCATGTTCAGCCGCTTCGACCATCTCCTCCGCTTCGCTGAGATTCATCGCAACCGGCTTCTCACACAACACATGGCACCCGGCGTTAAGTGCGTGTAACGTTAGGTGATGGTGACTCGAGGGCATAGTGGTAATGCTCACCACCTCCGGCTGCGTTTCGGTAATCATATCTTCAACTGCCTCAAAAGCCTGCGTGTTATATTGTCGGGCGGTCTGCTGTGCCCGCTCTGGGATGACATCGCAAATACCTACTAGTGTGCAAAGACCTGCGTCTGCCGCTGTGCGATAGGCAGGCAGGTGTCCCTCGTTGGCAATTCTTCCACAGCCAATGACAGCAACTTTCGTCGGCTGCATACCGTTCGCTCCCTTCGTCGCTTATGAAGAAAATGTAGCGTGAGTGTGGACGGAAGGGAGGCGTAGGTTCTTCCCTTCCAATGTTGACAATCAAACGTATCAGGGTGCCATCTATTGACTCATCTTGAATTATCCGCGGATTTCGCAGATTATCGTAGAATGGCAACCCCCATGATGACTAGGTGATCGGCTATATAACCGATTGGAAGCAAAACTGGTCTAATTATACTGCAAGCGGTCACCGATTACATCTGAAATTTATCACGATTTTATCACATTAAAGCGTCGATTCAGCGGTGGAACAATTTGCGTGGATGTAAGATTAGAAAAGCATTGAAAACTGAGACCCAATCGGATAAAATCCGGAAAATGTTTTCAAAAAGTGGTCGAAAATGAAAGGTAGAAGGTATGAATAAAGCAGGACGCTGCTGGTCCCAGGCGAGCCAGATGAAACCGGCGGTAGAATATGACATTCGCTGCGATTCGGGACTACTGAAATTGGAGTTAGCACCGAGTTGTATGGAGAAAAAGGGGGCCAACACTATCTTGCGACATCAGCCTATTACAGGATTGTAGTTTGATCGGCTTTGGAAGTTTTTGGAAAGCAGCTAATCAATCATATCAAGGGGAAACCGATGAACGAATCAGATGTTTACGATAATGACAGGAATATACCCGCCTCACAAGACCTCCACCCCATCCCTGATCGATTGGTCGTCTTGACCTTCGATGACGGTAATAAGTCCGATGCCACCTATGTTGCACCGTTACTGAAGGGTTATGGATTTGGTGCGACTTTTTTTATCACTGAAGGACTCAACTTTCTTAAAAACAAGGGGCACTACGTAACATGGGAAGAGGTTCGGGAGCTGCACGAAGCCGGGTTTGAAATCGGTAATCACACGCGCCATCATAAAAACGTAAACACCCAATCAAGTGTAGAGCTGCTCGCAGACCTGGAGCACATCGATCTACGTTGCAAGGAACATGGTATCCCTGTGCCTGAAACCTTCTGTTATCCGGGTTACTCCAATGGATCTGAAGCTGTGAAAGCCCTAACTGAGAAAGGGTTCCTCTTCGCACGACGCGGCGTTGCACCGGAGTTTTCTTACGATTCGGAAGGGGGACGAGGTCCAGCATACGATCCGGCGAAACATCATCCGCTGCTTATCCCGACGACAGGCGCCTCAGGACCACACTGGACGTTTGATGACTTGGTGTGGACAGTTGAGGGGGCAGGGGATGGGCAGATTGCTGTCTTGACGTTCCACGGTGTACCCGCTCTTGAGCATCCTTGGGTCAATACAGAGCCAAAGGTCTTTGAAACCTATATGGATTATCTTCACGATAACGATTGCACTGTCATCGCCCTACGTGATTTGGCAAAATACGTTGACCCTATCCAAGGCAGAAATCTTCCCTGCTATTACTATGGTGAATTAGAGAAATAAGTAGACACTTTCGTCCCCCGGTAGGTGCGGTTTCCAACCGCACCGGTTTGACGCGTCCAAATAATTCTAAAATCTACCATAAACTAACGGTGGTAACACGCTCGCTCTACAGCATATTGTCCGACTGCCAGATTTGTTAGTATGCAAGCCACAAAAACGGATAGACAGAGATAACCAAAGTGGTACTGGGAATGATTGGGAAGCTATCTATAATAAAGCGGTGGAAGCGTGAACCGATTAATCAAACGAGTTATCAGGTGAGGTAGTTTCGGTTGGACTGGGTTGGAGTGAGCGCAAAAATTCAAATGTATAGATGCCTGTCTTGTGCCCGTCATTCCAAATCAATCGAATGGCATAACGGCCGACAAGCTGTATATCAACGATTGTGAGATTTTTTACTGACGAATCGGCGGACAATAGCCGTAGCGGATTTTTATCTGATTTACACCGTGCACATGGACATTCTTGACGCAGCAATTGATAGGAATACACCCTGTGGTGCCCATCGTTCCATTGGACATCAATCGCATCTGGGAGGCGTTTAATCTGGGTTGGTTGAGGTGTCATCTACCAGACCATTACACTATTTGTGGTATATCAAAAACAGGCAGCGATTGGGAGGTTACACTTGCATTCCGCTCAAGTCGCTGCCTGTTTTAGGTTGTGAAGTGCATTATTACAGAAAGTAGTCGGCGTTTAACTGAGTGAAGTGCTCCCATTCTTCTGGGACATCTTCATCTATGAAAATCGCTTCGACCGGACATTCCGGCTCGCATACACCGCAGTCAATGCACTCTATCGGATCAATATACAGCTGGTTGTGATTTTCAAAGTCATCTGAATCTGAGGTTGGATGAATGCAATCAACGGGGCAAACATCAACACATGCAGTATCTTTGACATCGATGCAAGGTTCAGTGATGACGTAGGTCATCGATTTATCCTCCTGTTTCACTAAAAAAATAAAGTTATTGAAATTATCAAAATCTTCCGATCTAAAACTCCGTCATTTATAGCGGAAAGTCTCCAAATATGGAAAATTGACGACTGGGCCCTCTCAACCTGATACAGATAATTCAGGTTTTTCTATGAATCTGGGAACCATCAAAACGCCGGCGTTTTCAGCTTGATTGGGCGATTTAATCATATCATATCTATCAGCTTTTGTCAAATAGATCTCAAGGAGATTCCGGTGAATGGGGTGGTATCTAGCCCCGCCATAGAGCAATACCGCCCAACAAGCCCGCGACGTTAGGTACTATTTTGACGTTTGGAGGCAGCTCCCGTTTCAGCTTCTGAGCGTTACCACCACCAATATAGAGGGTTTCGTAGTTGAATAAGTATTCGAGGGCTGCAATCGCTTGATGAATCCGCCGTTCCCATTTTTTCCTGCCGGCTTTTTTTAGTCCAGCGCTGCCTAAGTGCTCCTCGTAGGTCCTACGGCCACGAAATAGATGGTGCCCCATCTCAAGGTTGGGTACTAGCTTCCCATCGACAAACAGCGCGGATCCGAAACCTGTTCCTAGGGTGATAACCAGTTCCACGCCTTTGCCAGAAATCGCGCCGTACCCCTGAACATCAGCGTCGTTCAACGCGCGCACCGGTTTGCCAAGCTGTTCGGATAAGGTCCCTTCCAAATCGAACCCAATCCAATTGTCGTGGAGGTTCACCGCCGTTAAGGGTACACCGTTACGCATCACACCGGGAAAGCCGATGGATACACGGTCAAAGTCCGACTGTTGCTTTGCCAATTTAACAATTCTTGGAAGAACAGCATCTGGTTTAGCCGGCTTTGGTGTCGAGACGCGCGTCCTCTCTCCTATCGGATTTCCTTCTGCGTCAAGAACCATAGCCTTTATACCGCTGCCGCCTATATCAATTGTCAAAGTTTTCTGAGCTGCCATTGCTATCAAATCCCCCTTTGAGTTTATCAAAAAATTCGTGAAGGAATAGGATACGTCAGATGCTATCAGGGATTGGGATTCAACCACTGACGGCCGGGGGCCTCCCTTTCAATAAGATTATTCGCGGGGTTGGGGCCCCATGTACCAGCTTCATAGTTTGGAAAGTCGCGAGGGGGCAAAGCTTCCCAGACATCCAAGATAGGAGTTGCAATCTCCCACGCTGCTTCTACCATATCCGCACGATGGAATTGCGTTGAATCACCGTTCATACAGTCGTAAAGTAACGTCTCGTATCCGGTTGCGGGACTGCTTCCCGCTAAGTCTTCGTAGCGGAAGTCCATGTCAACCGGGGTCAGACGTACTGTTGGTCCTGGAATCTTTGCTTGGAACCGGATGGTGATGCGTTCATCGGGTTGGATGTGGAGGACAAGCCGATTCGCTTCCATCTGTTCTTCTGCACTACCGCGAAATAAGAGGTGCGGCACACTCCGAAATTGAATCACAATCTGTGTGTCGCGCTTGGCTAATCGTTTCCCGGATCGCAAGAAAAACGGGACCCCTGCCCAACGCCAATTCTCTATAAAAAATTTCAGCGCCGCGTAAGTTTCTCGCTCTGAAGTGGGGGAGACTCCCGGCTCCTCGCGGTATCCAGTGACTCGCTTGCCAGCCACTATTCCCTCGCTATACTGTCCACGTACCGTATTGTAGATAATTTCTTCGGGACGCATTGGACGAATTGCATTCAGTACTTTCACCTTCTCATCTCGTACGGCATCCGCCTCGAAAGAAATTGGGGGCTCCATCGCCACTAACGTCAACAGCTGGAACATGTGGTTTTGAATCATATCGCGCAGGACTCCGGACTCTTCGTAATATGTGCCACGTCCCTCGATGCCGATGCTCTCTGCGACCATAATTTGTACATGGTCTATATAGCGACGGTCCCACATCGGTTCAAAAATACCGTTGGCGAACCGAAAGACTATGATATTCTGTACGGTCTCTTTCCCCAAATAGTGGTCGATCCGGTAAATCTGTTCTTCATCAAAACTTTCAAGTAAACGGCGATTCAGTGCCTTGGCGGAATTCAAGTCATGCCCGAACGGTTTTTCGACAATGGCGCGTCGCCATGCCCCACTGTTTCCGGATTTTGCGAGCCTCGCTCCCCCCAGATTGTTGGAAATTGTCCCGAAGGAACTCGGCGGAGTCGAAAAATAGTAGAGATAGTTGCCATTTGTTCCCCATTCCCCATCCAACTGCTTAAGCAGTGCTGCAAGGTGCTTGTAATCATCGATATTGTCGTAATTGCCTCGATGATAATAGAGCCGTTTCTTCATCCGTTCCCAAAGCGATGGAGCAAACGCAGTTGTGCCGAACGCCTTAATTGCTTCGGTCATCTGGGCGCGGAAATTATCGTGGTTGTTCTCCCGGCGCGCGAAACCGAGAACTACAGTGTTCTCGTTCAACAATCCATTCTGAGCAAGGTTATACAGGGCTGGTACTAATTTACGTTGGGTCAAATCCCCTGAAGCACCAAATATGACCATCACGCATGGGTCTGCAACTTGTCCTAGACTAGTTTTAGCATTATTACTCATAGTAGTTACGGCACGGTAATCGATTGAGCGTCGCGTACTTTTTCTAGATATATCTTGGTATCTAACTCTTCGCCACACACCGGCATTTAATCACACACCGCATATGTTGTTAAGGAAAAGCCTTATGGTGCGCTTATGTTGCCCCTAGCTGTCAGGCGGGAACGATATGTGCTCTTTCAGGACGGAGACGCCTTTTCAACTCACGGTCATAAGTTTGTTTAGTCTCTGCCTGATTTTGGGGCAGACCAATCTCTACATCTGCTGCCGTGAAGGTAATAACCATTACCTTGCGGGGAGCGGTGTCCACATTGATTGATGCACCGTGTACCATTGCAGTGGTGAGCACAGTCACCTGTCCTGACCGTGCGACCACAGGGATTGCATCGGTATAGTCAAATGCAGGGAGCCCGGGCAGGGAAACACCTGCGACGCGCGGGATATCACCTTTTAATTCCGGCTGCTGTTCCCGCGCCTCGGCTATCAAGCGATGGCTTCCGGGGCGATACATCAACGGCGCGCGTTGTTCTGTCACATCACTTATCCAGAGGAAATAGCTGCAAACCATACGTCTAGGAATCGCTTCAAGATCCGAAAGACAGTACTGAATATCCACATGCTGGTCGAAGCTGAACGGAGTGTTCGGCTGCGGATAAGTTGTTACGATGGCAGTTTGAAAGAAACTAACTCTGTCAGCGTGCAGAACGCGCTTGGCTACCTCCTCAAAGAATGGATGCTGGAGGATATCCAACAGTTCCGGCTCGTAGAAGCTACACGTCAGGCCGACCCGGTGACGGAGTTGCTCTCCCGCTTCCGGGTCACGGAAAGGCAGTAGGCGATCAAATACAGCCGATGCTGCTGAGAGCTGCTGTTGCGTCAGCGGTGTATCAATTGTCACTGCCCCTATTTCTGAAAACTGTTGTATTTCCTGCTCGGTAATCATATCGTTTCTGTTCGCCCCTCATTTTTCGGATAATCTTGTTGAATGAAAAATTAAAACATTATACAATGATTTGCCCTATATTATGTCACAGAATTGCGAAAAAGACATGACATATTTTTGACATTTGAAGAGGACACGGCCAATGGCAGATTCTAGCGAGTGGCTATACACGGAGATATAGAATTTCTACCGGCATGAAGGGAGTTTTTTAATGCAAGGTCTGACCCCAGAACAGAAAGCACAGTACGAGCGGGACGGCTATACCATCCTGAAATCGGTCTTTTCTAAAGCGGAGTGTGAGGCGTTCGTTGAGCACATGATGGCACTACATTCGGGGCAAAAGACACTCGAAGGGTTCACTCCCCGCGAACCAAACGATTGGGGGCGTACACACAACCAGCATTTGTACGACCCAAAAGCACTTGCATTGCTGATTGATTCGCGTCTACGTCAGCCGTTGGAAGACTGCTTTGAAGGTGATGTTGAGGGCATACAGACCATGTATTTCTACAAAGGTTCTGAAGGGGTACGTCACCAAGATCAATGCCCGCTCCCCGGCTGCATGTCCGCTTGGCTGCCTCTGATAGATGTCAACGAAGAAAATGGCACTATCTATGTGCAGCCCGGTTCGCATAAAGGGCAACTTGTGACATATTGGGAGACGCTGGACGAGAACGGAAAGATGGACTACGAATATCGCCACGCGAGGACCGAAAGGATTTTTGAAGAGAACAACCGTCCTGAGATTTCCATTATAGCCAATCAGGGGGATGCGGTGTTATTTCACGGTCGTTTGATTCATCGTGGAGGGCCAATTCAAAAGCCCGGCGCGCTGCGCCACGTCATGGCAAACCACTATATACCGTATCGGTTTACTGATTGGCCCCACACCAGCTGGCCCCGTATCTCCTTCAACGGAGAACAACGCTACACTGATTAAGGATTTCAACCCTTGTCCCCAAACTGTGCCTTGTAAAGCCGGGCGTATAGTCCATCCTGTGAAAGCAGCTCAATGTGTGTGCCAAGCTCGACAATTTGATTGTCCGCCAACACAGCGATTCGATCCGCAAATCTGATGGTCGCCAATCGGTGCGCGATAATTAGTGTGGTACGTCCATGCAGTAGGTTAGTCAAGCTCTGCTGAATCAGCTGTTCCGATTCCGTATCAACAGAAGATGTCGCTTCGTCGAGGATGAGGATAGGTGGGTCTTTCAAGATAGCGCGTGCAATTGAAATCCGTTGCTTCTGTCCACCGGAAAGACGCATGCCCCGTTCCCCCACTAGGGTGTCAAAGCGGTCTGGTAGGTCCATGATGAAGTCATAGATATTAGCAGATTTCGCTGCCATCTCAATTTCCATCTGTGTTGCGTTCAATTTGCCGTAACCAATATTCTCCCCAACTGTTCCGTTAAACAGGAACGTTTCTTGTGGCACGAGGCCAATCTGACGCCGCAACCCCTCAATCTGCCAATCTCGCACGCTGATGCCATCAATCTTTACCTGTCCGGCAGTTACATCGTAAAATCTCGGCACGAGGCCAACCAATGTCGTTTTGCCGACACCGCTGGGGCCGACAAAAGCGATTGTCTCCCCCGGCCGAATTTTAAGATTCACGTTTGTCAACACATCCTCGTCTGTGTACTGGAACGAGACATTTTCAAATAGGACCTCTCCTTTAGCCTTGCCTGTCCAAGCGTTTGGAACATCTTTAATTTCAGGTGCTGTGTCTAGCAAATCCATCATCCGTTCGCCTGCGGCAAGCGCTTTCTGTAACCGTTCGTTTTCGTGGCTTGCCATCTCGATCGGCATGAACAGTCGCCACAGAAATCCGAGAAAAATGAACAGTTGTCCGACGGTCATGTCGCTAGATCCGTTAATCATCTGCCACCCACCGTACCACAGAATCGCTGTCCAGGTTGCACCAAGCAGAAACTGAACGGCGGGATTCAGGCGTGCCCACAGACGTACCCCCCGAATGATTGAGTTGCGATAATTGGCACATTGAACGGTAAACCGTCGTTCTTCATAAGGTTCACGGGCAAAGGCTTGAATCTCGAAAATTCCCGACAGGTTATCTTGCAAACGGGCGTTGACGTCCGCTAGTTTTGTACGCACATCGCGAGAGATAAGTCGTAGCTTTATACCGAAATAGACAATTAGCGGTCCCAAAATCAGGATTGGGACGAGGGTCAAGCTTGCCATTTTTAAGTTCATACTGCACAGCAAGATGGCAATACCAATAAAAGTCAACGCTTGCACGGTAATGATGTGTACAGTATGGGCGAGCATATCTCGCATCGCGTCAATATCGTTGACCACTCGCGACATCAGATCGCCGGTGGCGTTATTCTTATGAAAGCGGTACGACAGTTTCTGCAGGTGGCTGTAGATTTGCGTCCGCATATCGTAGATAATTTTTTCGGCGATTTCATGGGATAACCATTCTGCCAACATCACCCCGATACTCTTTGCTAGATAAATACCCAGCAGTATCAGCGCAATCCAGTGTAAGCGGCTGATATCCCGCTGGACGATTACCTCGTCGATAACAATTCTGCCCCCAATCCATGTTGGGGCGAGATTGCCGATGGATACAATCAGCATTGCTAGCAATGAGACGGTTGTGCTTTTCCAGTACGGTTTAACATAACTCAGTAAACGGAGATATAGATTCATCTGTAGTTATCCTTGGGTGATCATGATGTGTGTATTGCGTAATGTAACCTAACAATTTGGTAGAAAACCATTCCGTGAGATGTTAAAATTAGAAGCCTATCGCAGATGGGCAGTCCGAGATAAGCGAATGTCATGTCCCATCTATTTGTACAACCTTCAGGAGAAAGTATGGAAACAGAAAAACTGAAACAACTCGCAGCAGAACGCGCTGTTGAAGAGGTAGCGTCCGGCATGATTGTTGGACTTGGTACGGGTTCAACAATTTACTACGCACTGCTAAAACTTGGCGAACAGGTTCGGGACGGTTTCAATATTATTGGGGTTCCGACCTCCAAACAGACAGAAGAAATTGCAGCTCAGCAGGGGATACCGCTCTCAACGCTTCGAGAACACCCTGTGATTGACCTGACCATCGATGGCGCGGATGAAGTTAATCCCACCCTCGACCTCATCAAGGGGGCAGGGGGGGCGCTAGTCCGAGAAAAAATCATTGCCCACGCCTCCAAACGACTGGTCATCATTGTTGACGAAGGGAAGCTAGTTGAACAGTTAGGTTCTAATTTCCCAGTACCGGTGGAGGTCGTTCCATTCGGCTGGGGGTCAACCCAACTCGCGCTTAACCAAATCTGCCGCCGCTCAACACTGCGTCCCGATTTTGTCAGCGACAACGGCAACTATATTCTGGATTGCACTTTCGACGGCATTCCGGACCCAGCTGCTACAGAGAGTATCATCAATAATCTCCCCGGCGTTGTTGAAAACGGACTTTTCATTAACCGCACCGACCAAGTTATTATCGGCGCTGATTCAGGCATTCAAATCTTAAAGCGGGAGAAATAGAGTCTTTACCGATGTGCTCCTGCCAAAAAAACAGAGCGATAAATTTGCTGCTTACATTTTGTGCTCCGTTTCGGGCGTTTCCAATTCAATCCAAACTGTTGTACCAATCCCTTCTTCGCTTTCGATGAAAATCTCTCCGTCGTGATCGGTGATAATGCGCTGAACAATCGCCATACCGAGTCCTGTCCCTGTATCTTTCGTTGTATAATAGGGTTCAAAAACCTGTGCACGCGTCTCTGATGACATACCGATACCTGTGTCCTGTATGTTAATCCGAATCTTCGCCGCATCTACCAACTGAGTTGAGACGTTCAGCGTGCCCCCGTTTGGCATTGCTTCAATTGCATTTTTAATCAGATTCCCCAACGCCTGTGCGATCTGCTCGGAATCGATAAGGAGGAGAGGCAGTTTGGGATCGAGGTTTGTCTTCACCTGAATATTCGTGACGGATTCCGCGTATAAGTTTGCCACATTCTGCACAATCTGATTGAGATTCGCTGATTTCCGTTCGGAAGGAGGCATTCGCGCAAATTGGTTGAACTCATCCACCAGTCGCTGTAGTCGTTCCACTTCTTCGATAACGATGTCGGTGCATTGGGCGAAAATTTCCTCAAATACTTGAGGTTGGTTCCCCCTACCTTGATGAGCTCGCTGCAGATTTTCGATTGAAAGCCGAATCGGAAATAGTGGGTTCTTAATCTCGTGGACGACCCAACGGGCGGCATCTCCCCACGCTGCAAGCCGCTCGGCAGCAAGCCGTCTTTCGAGACTCGTCTTCAGTGCTGCCGCCATTTGGTTGAAAGCCCCTGCCAATCTGCCAATCTCATCTGGACTCTGAATGGCGACCTGATGTTCAAGATTGCCTGACGCAATTTCAGCCGCCCCCGATGCCAACTGGTTGATAGGTTTTGTCATTCGAAGTCCGACAATATAGCTGACAATATACACCGAAGCCAAGCCAATCCCACCGATCGTGAGCAGGATGATGGTCAGCTGCTGTCGTAATGCAGCTTCATCCCTATGAGAGTACGCGAGAATCAATTCAGCCTCGACAGCTTGCAATTGTCCCTGTGGTTCAACCGGTATCTCTATATTTGAGGTTAAAATTGGAATACGACTGACACTGTGTGGGACCCCTATTAGCTCAATCTTTTGGAAAGGCTGATTCGCGCCCTCCGGAGTTGCTAGGAGCGATTTCCGTTGGTACTCTGGGATTGTATCGCCCGGTGTGTTTAACGGTACGAGGCGAGTGCCTTCTTTGAGAAAAGCTGGATGAAGCGTCAAATCTTGCAAAGCTTGGCTAAGGTGTTTATGTAAAAAATACCCACCGGTAACAAATCCGAGAAGTTTACCTTCTGCTTGGATTGGCAATGTAATCTCTATTGCGGATCGAGCTTCAAGGGTTCGGAACCTCAATCCTGTTGGCTTTAATTTTTGTACCCGATCTAGCGCTTCCAGATCTTTTACGCCGTGACGCAGATTGAGGGAATACCGGTCATTATTTCCAGCCTTACTTGCGGTGATAACCCCTTCGTGAGTCCCATATTCCAAAATATCCAACGCACTATCCGCAAGGCTAGGAGGATACGGCCCGCGCTCTCGAATCGCTTGAACAACGCGCCAGTCCTTGATTTCGCGTCGAACTTTATCTTCGATATCTTGGCGAAGCAAATCTATCGTGTGGGTAAGGCGTGTTTTGGATTCTTGGGCATCCGTTTGAATTTGCCGATCAAAAAGCTCCGCGATAAAAAAGCGCGCGACCACAAGGATCCCGACGATTATAATGAGAAATACAGAGCTATAAGTGAAGAAGATTTTGTGATGGAGTCTGTTGATGGTAAACATCCTTTACGGTTTGGAGCACTGTCATTGAATATGGCGGCGAAAGTTCGGTCTACTAGGCAACCATATCCGCGTTCCAAGAAACTCACACCGATCACTGATTATGGAAACGTCTAAGTTAAAGTGTAGCAAAGTTTATCTTTGAAATCAAGAACGATTTTTTCCGGCTTTTTCGCTTGATTGAGGTTACCAATCCTGATAAAATAGCTGCAACCGGGCAAAGCCCTCGGGATTCATCAATAAAATTATCCATAAGAGACCTCCTCTATGTTTAAGTGTTACCTAGTCCCACACTTGATTGGGATTTGTAAGCGACAGCAGCATCGCACCGCATTCGTCTGTGTATTGTTTCTCACCGTATGTGCTCCAACTGTATCCGCGCAACAACAGATAGCTCAAGACGCCTACGCCATCTTTGAACAGAGCTGCCTGATCTGCCACGGTCCCGACGGCTCCTATAAAGAAACACTCTTAATCGAACACAGTGCACTCATCCAAAACGGAACCGTTGTGCCGGGAAACCCTGATGCCTCCGAACTATATAACCGGCTCATTACCACTGACACCGCCAAACGGATGCCACTCGGCAGTCAGCTATCCACCCAAGCAATCAGCACCATCCGAAACTGGATATTAGCCGGTGCGCCTAATTGGGCAGCAGCCCCTACAACCGACAGACAATTTATCTCCACCGGTGAAATACTCACTACCATTGAGACCCACCTAATGTCACTTCCATCGTTTGACCGTGCATTTGCTCGGTACTTCACAATGACACATCTCTATAACGCCGGTGAGCGCATAGAGATCCTTCAAGCGTATCGTAAGGGGCTCTCCAAACTGGTCAATAGCCTCTCATGGGGAAGCACTGTCACCAACCCACAACCCATCGACCCACAAGAGACCATCTTCTACATTGACCTCCGACGCTACGAATGGGATCGCAATGACGCTTGGGGGCAGATTGAAGGGGCATATTCTTACCATATTTCGTTTGATGCTCCTACACAAGCTATATTGAAACAGCAGCTGGGGCGATTGCAAACAGAAACAAGTAGTAGTATCCCATCAGTTCATGTTGACTGGTTTCTGGCACAGGGGTCTTTACCCCCGCTATACCATGACCTCCTCTCTTTACCATTGACAGACAAAGAGTTAGAAAGCCGACTAGGGATTGATGTAGACGGCAACGTCCGCAATGCGCCGGGTGTGCGTGTCTGGCGCGCTGGATTCAACAACTCCGGTGTCTCCAATAACAACCGGATGGTGGAGCGACATGCCTTTCGAGATGGAGCGTATTGGAAGAGTTACGACTTTGCTGGCAGTGTTGGGACACAGAACATCTTTAGCCATCCGCTCACTTTCACTCATGATGGTGGGGAGGTTATCTTTAATCTCCCTAATGGGTTACAAGCCTACTACATTACCAATGCGTCTGGGGTCCGTTTGGACGCAGCACCGATAAACATTGTTTCCAATCCTGCGGCAAGTGATCCGAGGGTGCGGAATGGATTGTCCTGTTTCGGTTGCCACACCGAAGGTATGAAGACCTTTGAGGATCAGGTACGTCCGGTGATAGAGAGCAACGCCAACCCGACTTACGACAAAGCACAAGCGTTACGTCTCTATGTCGAAAAGTCAGAGATGGATATGCTTATAGCAGAGGATACGGAGCGGTATAAAGAAGCACTGGAAGAGACAGGTGGTACGATTGATAACATTGAGCCAATTTCCCGCTTCCATGAGGCGTTTCAAGGCGACGTGGACGTAGCATACGCCGCTGCGGTGGTCGGGTTAGAGACCGAAACCCTCCTGGAAGAGATTCGAGAGAATGTGGGATTGCAGAATGCGGGTCTGTTGGTATTAGGCAGCCCGAATGGCACTATGAAACGGGACGCATGGACATCAAATTTCAGGGATATAGTTTTTGCACTGAATTTCCCAACAGCCCTCGTGGTGCCTCCCGTCGTGACGCCGCCAGAACAGAAGCCGAATACCGTTGTTCAGATTCCTGATTTGAATCTGCGTACGGCAATTGCGGAAGCACTTGGCAAAAGCTCCGATGCCTCGATTACTGTGAAGGAGATGGAAACCTTAGGCCACCTCGACGTGCCAAGCAAAGGCATCCGTGATTTGACAGGCCTTCAATTTGCAACAAACATAGGCTGGTTAAATATCGAAGATAATCAGATTTCTGACCTCTCACCGATATCAGGATTAATCAACTTGGCTGAAATCTGGCTTACTAATACCCCTGTATCCGACCTGTCACCACTTGCTGGATTAGTCAATCTAATAAATTTGCCTTTTTCTCGTACCAATGTATCCGACCTGTCTCCACTCGCTGGATTAATCAACTTGGAAAGTTTAGATTTTGCACACAACAACATAACTGACCTGTCACCGCTTGCTAGATTAGTCAACCTGAAAACCATTAGTGCTCGGGGTAACCCTATATCCAGTTTACGACCCCTTGTGGGGCTAACGAAACTAGAAAATCTATATACTTACGGCGGGACTATATCAGATTTAACACCTTTGGCAAACTTAAAAGGTTTGAAACACCTACGTCTTACCAACAACAGAATATCGGATATATCCGCCCTTGCGGAATTAACCGGGTTAACCGATCTGATACTTGATGGTAACGACATATCGGATATATCCCTACTTGCGGGATTATCCGAGTTAAATCGTCTGGATCTTTCAAGCAACAACATATCAGATATATCCCTACTTGCGAGGTTAACCAACTTGAAATGGCTAAGGGTTGCAGACAACGACATATCAGATATATCCCCGCTTGCCGGGTTAATCAATTTGAAATGGCTAGGGGTCTATAATAATGAAATTTTCGACATTTCGCCTTTGGATGAGTTACGCCAGGATATAATGCTTCTTTGGCACGGCAATCCGGCGTTCCCAAAGGGCGGGCCTAAAATAGAAGGACCGTGGCTATGGGTCATGCTGCCGTACCATGCACCGAGTAGTAGTAGCGATTTACTGTCAAAAGTGAGTGGAGGTGCGGTGACGGAGATAGAGATTGCTACCCATGGGGCAGTAGAGGGAAGCCCTGTCGGAGATGACGTCTGGACCTCCCGTAGACTTCCTGCTACGGGGGGTAAGAACGTTGAGGATATGCTTGGAGGTAATCTTGATGACACTTTCCGTCTTTCCAATATGCTCTACGGTACTGTGTCTCTCTATTCACCGCGACAACAAGACACCACGATGTATGTCGGCAGCCATAACGATTTTCAGGTCTGGCTCAATGGGGTTCTGATTTACGAGTCCCTCCGTTATCATGCGTCCCATGGCTACACAGATTTTCTCCCGGTCACGCTGAAGCAGGGAAGAAATGTCTTGTTAGTAGCGGTTGAAGCAAACTATAATTCCTTTTTTGGGTTTGAAGAAGGCACGGAATATACAGTCGCAAATCCCGGTGTCGGCTCCACTTTTTCTCAGACGCCAATTCACGCGGGTGATACCTTTACGCTTGATATCCGTGCAGAAAATGTCTTCGATTTCGCAGGTTGGCAGTTTGATATCGCTTTCGACCCAAACATACTTGAAGCCATCAATATCAGTGAAGGGGATTTCCTAAAGACAGGCAGCACAACCCTCTTTCAGAGTGGAAGCATTGATAACGTAGCGGGGAAAATCACGGGACTCAGTGCAGCGCGGTTGTCTACCCAAGGGGTGACCGGCACCGGCACTCTAGTTCAGGTACGGTTCAAGGCGAAAGCTTCCGGCGAAACGGAGTTAGCACTGCAGAACTTCCAATTCGGCTCCACTACCGGAGAAGCTATCCCCGCAGGGCCGCATGAAATCCGTATTACTGTGGAGGAGGGACTTGCCACCGGAGATGTAAATAGGGACGGTGTGGTCAGCATTCTGGATCTAATTCTCATCGCACAGCAGTTAGGGAGGAGAGTACCCGCTGGCTCGCCGGTGGATCTCAACGGCGATGGTGTCGTCAGTATCCTCGACCTCATCCTCACGGCACGAAGTCTCGGCAACACCACAGCGTCCGCTGCGCCATCGGTGGGGACAGAAAGCGTAGACGCTGCGATGATAGAGGCGTGGATAGCACAGGCACGGTTGGAAGACGACGGTTCACTCGCTTTCAAACAGGGTATCGCGAACCTTGAAAAGCTACTGGCTTCACTAATTCCTGAAGCGACGGCGTTGTTGGCAAATTATCCGAACCCGTTTAACCCGGAGACATGGATACCGTATCAGTTGGCAGAATCGGGGGAGGTAACGCTGAAAATTTACGACATAAATGGGCAATTGGTTCGGCGTTTGGAGGTAGGGCATCGAGCGGCGGGTATGTATCGGAGTCGAAGCCGTGCTGCCTATTGGGATGGTCGGAATGGGCTTGGTGAGTCCCTTGCTAGCGGCGTCTATTTTTATACGCTGACAGCCGGTGAGTTTACAGCGACGCGACGGATGCTGATACTGAAGTAAAGCAAACCTGCGTGTCCCACTCTACGTCTATGGTATAATCACTTAACTTTAGGTAGTAGGTTGAATTATATGGTGAATTCTAAAAATAAATAGACACTTTCGCCCCTCATGTCCTGTCCCGTCTGTCCCGATGTAATCGGGGACTCGTCGGGATTCGGTGGGGTTAGAAACCGCACCTACCGGGATGATACCCCGGATTTTCCCCTCGCCGGTAAAGAGTGTCCAATTAATTCTAAACTTTACTATAGTATGAAACGGAAACGCACAAATATTGTCTGTACCATCGGTCCCGCTAGCAGTTCGCCGGAAATGTTACATTCCCTGATTGATGCAGGGATGAATGTCGCAAGGGTTTCGTTCTCCCACGGCTCGCACGCCGATCACGCCCAAACCATTGCCCGCCTAAAAACAGCCTCGAAGCAGCTCGGTGTACGAATCCCAATTTTGCAGGATCTTTCGGGACCGAAGATGCGGATCGGCAAGTTCTTGGATGAACAGGTCGAGCTGTCTCCTAATGCAAGGTTCACCCTCACAACGCGGGAGGTAATTGGCGATCACGCTACTGTATCGATTAGCTATCCTGAGCTGGTTGCAGATGTCAAACCGGGAAATCGCATCTTGTTAGCGGACGGCGAGATTGAGCTGTGTGTAATCTCGACGACGAGCACGGACATCATCTGCGAAGTCATCGCCGGTGGGGTGCTCCGTTCAAACAAGGGTATCAGCGTTCCCGGCATCTCCTTACAAACACCTATTCCGACCCCAAAGGACCTTGAGGACCTGCGCTTTGGCATACAACACGGCGTTGATTGGATTGCTCAGTCATTTATCAGAAACGCTGCAGAACTTCAGCACCTTAAATCGATCTTGGCACAACACGGTTCTGACATACCGATCGTTGCCAAATTGGAAAAGCGTGAAGCATTGGATGATCTGAATAACATCCTTGCCGAAGCGGACGGTGTAATGGTTGCTAGAGGAGACTTAGGGTTAGAGGTGCCGTTGCCGGAGGTACCGCTCCTCCAAAAAGAGATTATCAGACGCGCAAACCTTGTGGGTAAACCGGTCATCACCGCCACCCAGATGCTCGAATCGATGATTGTCAATCCGCGACCTACACGAGCAGAGATTACGGATATCGCCAACGCAATCTTTGACGGTACGGACGCCTTAATGCTTTCGGGCGAAACTGCTATCGGCAGATACCCCGCTGATGCGGTCCGAACAATGGCTCAAATTGCGACGGCAACCGAAGCCACGATTGACCATGTGGAACACTTCAAAAGTCAACCATTCACCCTTGAGGAGAACGTGCCAGACGCAATCGCGCACGCCGCTTGTCACACCGCTATAGAAATTGGTGCAAAAGTAATTATCTGTTGTACACGAACAGGTCAAACTGCGAGGCTTGTTGCGAAATACCGTCCATCTGCGCCGATTGCGGTTGTTAGTCCTTATGAAGTCACACTCCGCCGGGTAGGGCTCTTTTGGGGTGCATTCCCTATCTCAATTGAGTTCGCGCCTGACACAGACACGATGATTGCGAGTGCTAAGCAAGCTGTGTTGAAGTCAGGCCTTGCCCAGATGGGAGAGCGGGTGGTCATTATCGCAGGCGTACCAGCGGACGCCCCCGGAACTACAAACATGATCAAAGCGGATGTGCTCTAAAATAGTTCGTTTTGACGAAAGGACAGAATCCGTTTGGAAAGAGTACCACTTAGACAATACCTTTCACTTCTCGCTTACTACCTCAAGCCCCAGTGGTTTCGGGTAACCCTACTTGCCGTTTTCATGTTTGGTGGGATAGGCTTAAGCCTGCTCAACCCACAGATCCTTCGTTATTTCATTGACACAGCAAAAGCCGGTGGGGCACTCCGAAATCTGCTTATCGCCGGTGGGCTCTTCCTCGTAGTTGGTATCTTCGGACAGATTGTTACATTAATCAGTTCCTATCTCGGTCAGGATGTGGGGTGGCGGTCAACCAATCGGATGCGAGGCGACTTAGCGCTCCACTGCCTGAATCTCGATATGTCTTTCCATCATCAGTATACCCCTGGAGAGATGGTCGAACGTGTGGATGGCGATACAACCGCACTCTCAAACTTCTTCTCCGAATTTGTGCTGCAGGTCGTCGGTAGTACATTTCTCCTAGCCGGCGTCGTCATTATGGTCTCGCGAGAAGATTGGCGAGTCGGCGTTGCGCTAACAGCGTTTGTCGTTGTCGCTTTTCTTATCTACAACCTTATACGAAGTATCGCTGTGCCAGCGTATACCGCTGAACGGGAGGGCTATTCTAAACTGTACGGATTCATCGAAGAACGGCTAATTGGGATTGAAGACATCCGGACAAACGGTGCAAATGCCTATACGATGGATCGGTTCTACGATGTCAATAGTGATGCGTATCGACGTGTGCTGAGGTCACAGATTATGGGTGAAATCGTGCAAGCGATAACACGGATTATGTTTGCCTTAGGCCTTGCGATTTCAATGGGCATGGGCATCTACCTCTATCGGGAAGGGGGGTTCACCATCGGCACCGTCTTTTTGGTTGTTCAGTATACCGCTATGCTCCGGCATCCTCTTGACCAAATTAGTCGTCAGCTTAACGACCTTCAGCGGGCGACAGCGGGTTTACAACGGATTGAATCCTTGCAACGGACTACCCCTCGCATCCAAGATGGAACGGAAACGCTGTCCGCTTCGGGCGCAATCTCAATTGAATTTGATAACGTAACATTCAGCTATATTGAGGGAGATCCAGTCTTAGAAAAGGTCTCCTTTAACCTAGAACCGGGCAGAGTTCTTGGCTTATTGGGACGTACAGGCAGCGGAAAAACAACCATAACCCGCTTGCTGTTTCGGTTCTACGAGCCGAATATAGGTGAGATCCGGCTGGATGGTACGGCAATCGCCAAATTACAACTCGATAGTTTGCGCCAGCATGTGGGGTTGGTCACACAAGATGTTCAGCTCTTTTATGCGACCGTCCGTGATAATATCACGCTATTTAACGCCGAGATTACCGATGCACAGATTTTGGCAGTGATTGAGGAGCTCGGTATGTCATCATGGTACGCATCGCTCCCGAAAGGGCTTGATACTGTGATTACTTCCGGCGGACTGTCCGCTGGCGAGGCGCAGTTGCTCGCATTCGCACGCGTATTTCTCAAAGATCCGGGAATCATCATCCTTGATGAGCCGTCGTCTCGGCTGGATCCAGCGACCGAACAACAGATTGACCGTGCTGTTCAGAAATTGCTTCATAACCGAACAGGTATTATTATCGCCCATCGTCTTGGCACCGTTGAACGGGTCAACGAAATCATGATCTTGGAAGATGGCGAAATTCGAGAGTATGGCGATCGGGAACACCTTGTGAAGAATCCGGATTCACGCTTTTCACAACTACTCAAGACAGGTTTAGAAGAATTGACGTACTCCCAAGCCTAAAGGATTGGGATTCTTATCCGCTATGTTAGCCGGATTTACATAGGTGTGGGTGAAACCTTACACCGATGGGGGACGCCATGACCCCAACTACGGGACTCAGGATGAATCCCGATACTTTGTTCCAGAGATTGATAGCACCAACACCATCTCTATGATACGCAAAGCCACAATGGTTGCAATGATAGTTTCGATTTGCAGGTTTTTTTCGATTTCCACACTGCGGACAGGTTTGGCTTGTATATGCTTCAGATACAAACTTAACTGTTAGTCCTGCAAGTTCTGCCTTGTAGCATATCATAGACTGGAGACGGGCAAACGCCCACTGATGCACCTTCTGGTTAGACTTTTTAGAAAACTTCGCTCGCTTACGGATGCCTTTGAGTTTACCGATGACTATCGTATCTGCCTTCGCCTTAATGCAGTCAGATATAAATCGACTCGTTATCTTATGCTCGGCATCCCGCAACTGAGCGTTCAACTTCGCCAGTATCTTCGTCTTAATTCGCTTGATTCGATACCAGCGGTTACTTCGTTGCACACACCTATCCATTTTGGACTGGATATATGCCTTAAACTTGTTGAGGTATTGCTTGATAGCCCGAACTTCACGACCGTTGTAGATGATTGTTTGATCGCCGTCATGCGAAACGATTGGGTGAATCTCACCCATATCAACCGCAACCGCTTTGCCCGTTGATAGTTTTGGAGGTGTTTGCACCTTGTAGACCAGTGAAAAGTAGTAGCAACCCCGTTGAAAATACAACTCTACATAGACAGGGAGAGCATCAGACTTGAGGGTGATAGGCTCACGGCCTTTGCCGTTGCTCAAGTACACAATGCCATCCCTGTGTCGGATAGCACGTGACTTCCAACGCACCTTGAAGTGTCTCGGTGTTCGTTTCGGTGGCTTGGCATCGGGGTTAGACTTGACCGCACGGAAATAGGACTTGAGTGAGTCATAGTAGCTGCTCACAACCGCTTGCACCGTTTGAGAATGGAGTTTGTATCCTCTGAGTCTCATACACTTTTGCATTGCATTCTCGGACAGCCAAATCCCCTTTTTTCTTTGAATCTTACGGGCATAGGATAAGACCTTAGAGTAGAGACGGCCTGACTCACGAGCAAGCGCATCCAATTCAGAGGTGGGTTTGGCTTTGAGCTGCTTTGTCGTGTGCATTAGACCCCCTTCTGACTTTCAACATACTGCTTGAGAACGTCAAGGGTTACGCCACCTGTTGTTGATATGAGCTTTGAACGAGTCCAAAGACACGGCAAGCGGCTACGCAATTTAGGAAACTCTTTACGGAGTATATGAGCAGTGTAGCCTTTGATGTTTCCCACTATCAAGGTGGGAGCACGTTGCGGGTTGAATCCAGCAACTAAATGAACATGATCGGGCATGACTTCAACCTCATGCACCTCATAGCCGTATTCCTCTTGTTTCTCATACACCAAACTTTTAAGGCGTTCTGCAATCGCACCTGTCAAAACAGGACGACGATATTTTGAACACCATATAATGTGATAGTCACAACGGAATACAAGCGATGGTTTATACTGATATTCCGACGACTTTGTTAGCAGGTGCATAATATAAACCTTTCTAAATAGTTAGTTATGCTACTACTATTATAATATATTCAGATTGTTTTGTCAAGAGGAAGCCTGCTAAAGCAATCTGTATCCTAAGCATAAATGCTTAGGCTTTAGACCTAAAGGATTTTTTCGGTAATTGTGTAAGAGATCTGCTGCACTGCGTGGCAACCTGAGGAGCGCCGATCTGTGAAGTTAAACCTCTAATATCTCTGACAGGTTTCAGCGCTTTCTGCCTATATGCCGTAAACTATTCCCTCTCTTGGTTGACTCTGAGGTAGGTAAAATGTATAATTACAGCAGCTGAGGTGTACTCTAGCCGAATGGATTGGGATTCAAAGTAATATGCCGTAACCGCTCTACAACCTACGGTGTAGCTGGGCGTTACTACCACACATCGAGAATGCAAGCGTTACGTTTCATGCTTGACGGGTAACAGATATGACCACCGAATTCAACCTTCCTCAACTCGGAGAAGATATTGACGCCGGCGATGTCGTTGCCTTACTGGTTTCTGTTGGCGACACCATAGAAATAGATCAACCGGTGCTGGAGATCGAAACGGATAAGGCTGCTATCGAAATACCTTCTTCTGTCAGCGGTGTCATCACAGCGATCCATGTGGAGGAAGGTGGGATAGTGGAAGTCGGCAAGCCAATCCTCACCGTTGATACGGAGGGAATGGCTGAAAGGGCGATCGAAACTACAGAGCCACCTGAGAAAACCGTTTCCGCTCCCGAAATGGCGCAATCTGTACCCGTCAGCGCGGCGGAACAGCGGGAGCGAACGCCTGCTACCGTGGCATCCGAGACACAATTGACTGCGGAAATGGCTGAGCCGTTACCAGATTTCTCAAGGTGGGGTAAAATTGAACGGGCAGCGATGGAAGGAGTACGCCGTGCTACTGCGAAGCATATGGCTACTGCTTGGGCGACGATTCCACATGTTACGAATTTCGATCAAGCGGATATCACCGAGTTAGAGAAGCTCCGAAAACAGTATGCCTCAAAAGTTGAAGCTGCCGGCGGCAAACTCACCATCACGGCGATACTCCTCAAAATTGCTGCCGGCGTACTAAAGCAGTTTCCGCAATTCTGTGCAAGCGTAGATATGGAGAGAGCGGAGATTATCTACAAGAGATATTATCACATCGGTGTCGCAGTTGACACATCGCAAGGGCTTCTTGCACCTGTCATTCGTGATGTTGATCAGAAAGACATTATCGAGTTAGCGGTTGAACTCAGTCAAGTGGTGGAGAAAGCAAGAAACAGGAGACTCAGCGTGGAAGATATGCAGGGCGGAGCCTTCACGATAAGCAATCTCGGTGGTATCGGTGGGACAAACTTCGCACCGATTATCAACGCTCCCGAAGTCGCTATTCTCGGTGTTGCCCGCAGCCGGATTGAACCGGTATTTATCGATGACCAATTCCAACCACGCCTGATGCTACCGCTCGCACTGTCCTATGATCATCGTTTAATTGACGGTGCCGATGCAGCCCGTTTTCTGCGTTGGTTGATTGATGTGCTGGAGAACCCTTTTTTGCTCGTACTGGGGCGCTAAATAAAGCGTCTAAAATAAAGGATATAGCGTTTTCAGAAGATATTTCTAAGGATATATTATGGCAGATTACGACATTGATGAATTAATCGAACAGTTGGAATACGATGAGGATCGAGAAGCAGTAATCTCAGCATTGGTCGAGATTGGAGAACCCGCTGTGCCTGACTTGATAGCGGCGTTAGAAAACGTGATTTGGGATGTATGTGATGGCGCCGCTGACGCCTTGGCACAGATTGGAGAACCCGCAGTTCCCGCTCTGATAGATACGTTTGCTCATGAATTCAGGCATGTTGCACTCAATGCCTCCGACGCCGTCGCTCGTATTGGAGAACCTGCCGTTCCGGCTTTGGTTGACGCATTAAACGATACTTACGACCCTGTCCGTGAATACGCTGTCCGTGCGTTGAGCACAATCGGAAAATCTACTCAAGCGGTTGTACCTGCATTGATTCAAGCACTTGGTGACGATGAAGTAGATATTCGGACCTACGCTGCTGTTGGACTAGCAAACGTGGGTGAGGCTGCAAGCGATGCTGTACCAGCTTTGATACCTATCTTGACGGATGAGTCTGATCGGGTTCGTGAACATGCTGCCTTTGCTTTGTCAGAAATCGGAACACCGGAGGCAGAAAAAGCGTTAAGTGAGCTGTAAAGTCTTGTCCAAGGAGCGAACAGCTCTCCTTGACTAAGGCATCTGATACAGTTATTGTGAATTCATTTGAAAATTAAGCCGTGATGTGGTATTCTTAAAGTGGCTTTCTGCTGCTCAGATTTTATCCAACCATCAAAATTGGTGTATTTGTCTAATTGATTGACGAACTTTTGAACCTCTGCACTCCTGAATTTGGTATAGTCAAAAGCAAGTTTTTTATGTAAATGACGGTCGGCTTTATTAATGTGTGAGTTTCAAATAGGTGGAAACCCTACGATAGAAAGGATATGAAATGGAAAAATACGATTTTGCCATTGGTATGGGTGGAGCACCCGGCCAGGGAATCGAAAGTAGTGGGCCACTGTTGTTGAGGATTTGTGCACGTCGTGGCGTTTATGCGTTTACTTACAGTGCTTATCAATCCCTCATCCGTGGTGGCCACACTTTTTTAACGATGCGGCTCTGCTCCGAACCCGTTGCAAACCATGGTGATAAGATCGACTTGGTTATTGCGTTAAATCAAGACGCAATGGACAAACATCTTCAGAACGTTGTCTCCGGCGGCGCAATTCTTTATAACAGTGACAATACGAAGCCCGGCGCGGAGGTCCCAGAGAACGTTCAGTTATGTCCGCTCTCTTTTAAGGAACTGTCTAACAACAGTCGGAACCGGATTATGCTAAATACCCTGTTGCTCGGCGCCACGCTTAACATGATTGGTGCTGGTTTGGAACAGTTGGAAAATATTTTAACAATCCAGTTTCAGCGCAAGGGGCAAGCAGTTGTTGACGAAAACGTCGGTATTGCCAGGGCAGGTTATGAGCATGCTGCCGAACATTTCACACCGTTTGCTACACCCCTGCCTATACAGGACAAACCGCTAGCGGTAACGACCGGTAACGACATGATGGCAATGGGTGGTGCTGCAGCCGGTGTCAAATTCTATTGTGCGTACCCGATGAGTCCTTCAACTGGTGTGCTGCACTGGATGGCTGCCAACGCACGCGATTTGGGTATCATGGTTCGGCAGGTTGAAGACGAAATCGGTGTCGCAAATATGGCAATTGGTGCCGCTCATGGTGGCTGTCGTGCGATGTGCGCGACTTCCGGCGGCGGTTTCGCTTTGATGTCCGAAGCTATTGGTAGTGCTGGGATGATGGAAATTCCGGTCGTGTTTATTAACGTCCAACGTGGCGGCCCTTCCACTGGGCTACCGACCAAGACTGAGCAGGGCGACCTGTGGCAGTTACTTGGTGCTAGCCAAGGCGACTTCCCAAAAATTATTGTTGCGCCAACCAGTATCGTTGACGGTTTCGAGGTGATTCCAGAGCTCTTCAATTTAGTGGATAAATATCAGTGTCCGGGGATGGTACTTTCCGATCTCACACTCTCCATGGGATACACAAATATTGCCCCAGAGCTTATCAATTGGAATCAGAAAATTGATCGCGGCGAGATTATTACGGACGATGACGATTCCGGCGACAAATATCAGCGTTTTAAGATTACCGAGAGCGGTATTTCTCCACGAGCGTTGCCCGGCACGCCGGGACATGTCCATGTTGTCGCAACGGATGACCATGATGAAGACGGTGTACTGATTAGTGATGAGTTTACGAATCCCCACAAACGCCGAGACATCATGGAAAAACGTCAGCGTAAGATGGACGGCATTATGGCTGAATTACCGGCGCCTACGGTTACCGGGCCCGAAGATGCGGACCTCACCTTGGTTGGATGGGGCTCCACAGATAGCCTCCTCGACGAGGCAGCGAGCTTGCTCAGAGCGGAGGGGTACAAGACGAACCATATACACTTCAGATGGCTCTACCCAATGGATGAAGAGAAAGTGAATCACATACTCTCGAAGTGTAAGTGTGCTGTTATTGTTGAAGGTAACTATACCGGTCAGTTTGCTCGCTTCCTGCGTGGCGAAACCGGCTTCAAGGCTGCTGGTCATATTCGCAAATATGATGGTGAGCCTTTCATGCCACACCATGTTGTTGATGGTGCTAAAGAGATTGAGGCGGGTAAGACCGAGTTATATATCCCGTATCAAGAAATTGTAGTTTAAGGAGGAATAAGATGGCAAACGATGGAAAGCCGATAGTGGCGGCTCCGACAGCGAAGGATTTTAGGGGGGACATTTCCCCAGATTGGTGTCCCGGTTGCGGTGATTTTGGTGTGTTGCGGTCTCTTGAGATGGCTTGTGCGAAAACCGGACGTCAACCCCATGACTTCATTACGATTAGTGGGATTGGCTGCTCATCCAACCTGCCCGGGTTCATCAATACTTATGGGATGCACACGCTACACGGGCGGTCGCTCGCTGTGGCAACGGGCATGAAACTTGCCAATCACGAAATGAAGATTGTTGTCACGGGGGGCGATGGCGATGGATACGGTATCGGCGGAAATCACTTCCTGCATACTGTGCGCCGTAACATCGATCTCCTGTATATTGTGATGAACAATCAGATTTACGGATTGACGATTGGTCAAACCTCGCCGACAAGCCGGATGGGTATGAAGACCAAAAGCACCCCATTTGGCAGTGTCGAACAACCGCTTAATCCGCTCGCGTTGGCAATCCTGTCAGGTGCTACTTATGTGGCACGCGGATTTAGTGGCGACACAAAACACCTCGCCGAATTGATGTATAGAGGGATTGAGCATAACGGGTTCGCCCTCATAGATGTTTTCAGTCCCTGCATCACTTTTAATAAGGATAATACCTTTGCTTTCTTCAAACAGCGTCTGAATAAACTTGAAGAGCAAGGACATGATCCCACCAATATGCAAGCTGCCCTTGAGCAATCGATGATTTGGGGCGATGAAATCCCTATTGGTCTATTCTATGAGGACACAACCCGTGACGCGCTGGAGGACCTCGAACCGGTCCTACAGGATGGCGCGCTCGGCAGAAAGACGGATCTCGCCATTACAAAAGAGCAAGGCGAGGCGATCCTCAAAGGGATGATGTAAACTGGACCGCGACGTGCTCAGTATAGTCTATATCAGTCACAATCAGAAAACAGCCTGAAATTTTTAACGCGATTTCAGGCTGTTTTTCTTTTTACGTTCGGTAAGTGATTTTACGCGCTAACGGAATTGACATGAATAAGAGCAGCGCGTTGGAAAGATTAAAGGTGGGATTTCTATTTCGGCAGCAAGACTCGCGGCGATAGCAGTATTCTCGAAATTAAGCGGATAGATAGGAAGAAACCCTATGGAAAATGGTGGGGCGTACTGGATTTGAACCAGTGACTTCTACCGTGTGAAGGTAGCGCTCGTACCCCTGAGCTAACGCCCCTAATTAAATGGAAAAGCGGAATCAAGGTGGGAAATAGTGGTGGGCCCACTAGGATTCGAACCTAGGACCGGCCGGTTATGAGCCGGCTGCTCTAACCCCTGAGCTACAGGCCCCCCTTAAGTTGCATAAGTATTATAAAAATTTGCTATGGATTTGTCAACGGAAATCGCAAGGTATCCGATCTCGTTTGTCTCAGAAACCGTTTAACCATCAAGAAAACCACGTAACTGCTGACTCCGGGTCGGGTGACGCAGTTTTCGTAGCGCCTTTGCCTCTATCTGACGTATCCGCTCGCGGGTCACTTGAAACTCCGTACCTACCTCCTCTAGCGTTCGGGGGTATCCATCCCCTATCCCAAACCTCAAACGGATGACTTTCGCTTCGCGTTCGGTCAGTGTCCAAAGCACCTCTTCAATACGTTCTTTGAGCATGGTAAATGTCGCTTCGGCGACGGGAGATTTTGAAGTCTTGTCCTCAATAAAATCCCGAAGTTGACTGTCCTCGTCCTCCCCGACCGAGGTCTCTAAAGAAATTGGCTCCTGTGCAATCCGAAAAACTTGGCGCACCTTGTCGATGGGTATATCCATCTCACCGGCGATTTCCTCCGGCAGCGGTTCTCTGCCTTTCTCCTGAACAAGATAACGGGAAGTCCGAATCAGCTTATTGATGGTCTCAATCATATGGACAGGGATGCGAATCGTGCGTGCCTGATCTGCAATAGCGCG
This sequence comes from Candidatus Poribacteria bacterium, assembly GCA_022822785.1. Classification (GTDB taxonomy): domain Bacteria; phylum Poribacteria; class WGA-4E; order WGA-4E; family PCPOR2b; genus PCPOR2b. The sequence continues at coordinate 503 of JAJEAL010000001.1, read as the reverse complement.
CGTAATTCCTTGACGGATCCACCATGTTGCATAGGTGCTAAATTTATAGCCCCGCCTATATTCGAATTTGTCAACCGCTTTCATCAAGCCGATGTTCCCCTCTTGGATGAGGTCTAGAAAAGTTAATCCCGGTGTCCGATTCCTATATTTTTTCGCAATGCTAACAACAAGCCGCAGGTTAGCTTCAACAATCGTCATTTTCGCTTCCTGGGCCATTGTTTCTCCTGTGTGGATTCGATGGGTTGCACAGTTCACTTGTTCGCGTGATGCCCCAATTTCACGCTCCAATCTTTTAATGGTTCGCTTTGCTTGGACAATTTTCCGGTTATATGCTTTCAGGGTCTCGATGTAGTCAGAGACCGCTAGTTCTGATTTGCCGAGCGTGTGAGCCTGTACCTGTTGACAGATTTCGGGCGCGGATAGGTTGCACGCCTCCTCAACCCGTTTCACCTTTTTTTCCCAGCCTGCCATGCGAGTTGCTATCTCTTTAATCTTACCTGCGA
>JAJEAL010000062.1 GCA_022822785.1 Candidatus Poribacteria bacterium | reverse complement strand
TAACCGTGCAACTGCATTGGTTACACCGATTTCCGCACGATAAAATGGTGTGAGATAGGTCGCCTCTCCATCCGGTGTGTCTTCAGCAATAATCTCCTCTTTTGCGTTCAATTCTGCGATTCCATCTTCAATTGCATCGGGCGGTAAATCTAAAATCTCCTCACATGCCGTAAGCAGCTCATCCCGATACAGGAAAACGTGACCGTCATCCGCCTTACGACTCAAGACATACTTTATCCCCGCCATCACTCGATGCGGGGATTCGTGATCGATGCCGAGATTTTGCGAAATGGTATCCGCGGTTTTGAAGCCGATTCCGTAGATGTCATCGGCGAGGCGATACGGATTTTCACGGACAATTTCGATTGCGTCACTTTCGTAGGTCTTATAAATCTTGACGGCATGGGCGGTGCTGACGTTGTTGGATTGCAGAAACAGCATCACGTTCTTGATTTCACGTTGCGCTGCCCACGCCTCCTTAATCATATCGACACGCTTTTTGCCGATCCCCTGAACCTCTCGTAGTTTGTCGGGCGTCTGTTCGATCACATCCATCGTGTCCATCCCAAACTTAGTGACAATTCGCGCCGCCATTACCGGGCCTACCCCTTTGATCATCCCCGATCCGAGGTATTTCCGCAATCCAACGACCGTTGCGGGCAGCACCGTCTCATACCCCTCGATCTTGAACTGCCTGCCGTACTGCGGGTTGTTGACCCATTCTCCGCTGAGTGCTAGACTTTCACCTGCACTCGCAGCAGCAAGGTTTCCCACAACGGTGATCAATTCACCCGGGTAGTCGCGCGAAGTCAATCGAGCGATGGTATAGCCCGTTTCCGCGTTTTCGAAAACGATCCGTTCAAGGATACCTAGTAGCTTGTCCATATCATCAAAATCCGAGTTATCTTCAGGACATAGATTGGGTTGAACGGGAACCGTTAAACCCAACATCAATACGCTAAAGAAATTAATGAACCAACATAGCTTCTTTGGTGTGAATATATCTAATGGACCAATACAAGAAGGAGAGGTGTCCAAACGGTTACTTCTCACGCTTCAAAGTGTTATCCTATCATCAGGCACCCGGACTGTCAAGCACAGATTCGAGGCCTGCAAATGCCAAAGAACTGCTTGACGGCATTAACCCATCGTTGTATAATATATTTCAGTTCACAACACAACAGGCGACGAATTTATAACAGGAGGGAGCAACAATGAAAATGAACAAGCGATGGCAGATTGCCACGCTGGTCGCTATAGGGCTGTTACTCATCTCTGTGGCGAACACTTTCTCGGCGGAATGGACCGCTATCCGCGAGTCAGAGTGGCAGGCGGCGTTGATAGATGTTTACTTTGTAGATCAGCAGCACGGTTGGATTGTTGGGGCGGATTCAACAATCCTCCATACAAGCGATGGCGGTGCGACGTGGGCAAGTCAACCGAGTCAACCCTTCCCGTTCAAAAACGAGTTTCATAAAGTGCGGTTTATCAACCCACAGGTTGGGTGGGTTGCTGGCGAAGAGGGGACTGTGCTGAAGACTCTTGACGGGGGTACAACGTGGATGAAACTCTCCACGGGCACTCGCGCTGCATTGTCAACCATCTTTTTCGTCGATGAACAACACGGTTGGGCTGGTGGCGATGGCGGGCTTATTATTCACTCCGCAGATGGTGGAACCACATGGACGCGACAGGAGACGGGAACCAATAACGCAATCCGTGGGGTCCAATTCGCTACTCCTGCGGTCGGTTGGGCGGTCGGTGATGCCGGCACTGTGATTCATACGAGTAATGGTGGTCAGACATGGGTTGCCCAGCAGGGCGGTGTTGCTGCTAGCCTTGATGCGCTCTATATGCTCAACGATCAGATGGGTTGGGCGGTCGGCGGTAACGGTGCCCTGATTCATACAGCTGACGGTGGGCAAACATGGGCAAGCCAAGAGAGCAATGTGCCTAATTCCAACGGTATGCCTGAGCCGATCTGGGGGGTTCATTTTTCTGATGCCAACAACGGCTTATCCGCAGCGGAATTTGGTGTTCTTCTGAAAACCGCTGATGGCGGTAAAACATGGGCGCCGCTCGAACCTAGACCTGCGCCAAACCGACTCTATTCGGTCCAATTCGTTACCGATCAAGAGGTGTGGGCGGTTGGTGAATTTGCGACTGTTTTGCATAGTGCCGATGGCGGCGCTTCGTGGGAATCTCTCTCGATGAGTAACCATCTAACTAGAATCCATTTTTACGATGATAAACTGGGTTGGGCTGTCGGACTGTCCGGAACTGTTCTGCATACCAACGATGGTGGGCAAACATGGCACCCCCAATACAGCGGCAATGTGTTTGAGCTTTTCGGTGTCCATTACGTTGATCCACATAAGGGATACATTGTCGGCAGCAACGCGACCTTACTTGAGTCGCTAAACAGCGGAATGGAATGGCACAGCGTCAGTGATCCAAGGGACGAAGGGCACGGTACTGCGAAACGGATTGTCTTTTCGGATCCGGCGAGCAGCTGGAAGAGTGCTCTCGGATACTATGACCTTCACTTCGCGACGCCGCAAGCTGGGTGGGGAGTCGGTGAAGTCGGTAAAATTGTGCATACAAACGATGCCGGTCAGACCTGGAATGGACAGGATTCTGGAGACATGATGGTTGCTTTCAACAACCTGTACGGCGTGTACGCTGTTGATGCTAACGTCTGTTGGGCAGTCGGTGCCAGCGGAACTGTCATAAAAACTGAGGATGCAGGCCAAACGTGGACTGCAATCATAGTAGGTCCCGATGAACTAAGAGCTATTTACGCCATAGATGCACAAACGGCTTGGGCTGCTGGATCCAGCGGTGCGGTTTATGCGACTGCGGATGGTGGCGCGCTGTGGAGCCAACAGGTGACTCCTACCGACCAAACCTTGCAGAGCATATACTTCGCTAATGCTAACGAGGGGTGGGCAGTCGGTGACGCTGGAACTATCTTGCAGACTACAGATGGTGGCGTAACTTGGATTGCTCAACAGAGCCCTACCCGTAGTAATCTGAGTGACATCACCCAATCTGCGGACGGCACCCTCTGGGTTGTTGGTGAGTGGGGTTCTATCCTGAGAAATTAAGTACGTTTGGGTTGTAAGTCAGCCATCTCACCTGTTTCCCTATACGGCGGCTTACACCCCAAAACTCCTTCCCTAACTCTCTTGCTCAATCCCCTTTACTGTTTGGTTGTACCGGTAGGGATGGTACGAATAAAGTATGTGGGGACGATTCCAAACACCAGTCTCAAGGAGATGATCAACACCTATGCGTTTTCTTATCACTTTTCTGTTCGTCATTGTGCTTGCAACCACCGGTTGTGAAAAAATTCCAACTATTGAAATCATTTCAGCGCCGGTTGGGGCGACTGTCTTTATAGATGGCGTCGAAGTTGGTACTACTCCCTATAAGAGAGAAGCCACCCCGGGTACAACGTATCAAGTGACCGTTAGCCTGCTTGGTTACCGTGCGGGGACAGCGAAGCTAACCCACGAAGAAGGGAAGCTCTTGCAATCCTTCCAGCTAGAAAAGATTAGCCTGTCAGATATGGCTTCAGTCTCCGTGGGTAAGTTTGTCATGGGAACAAGTGATGAAGAAGAACAACTTGTGATACGCCAATTAGGTGGGGGCGAAATTGTCGAACACCCCCAATGGTTTCTCTCAGAAAAACCGCAGCGGGAGGTGCATGTAGACGCGTTCTACATCGACAAATTTGAGGTAACTAATGCCGAGTACCAAGAATTTATTGATGCGACGGGGCATGTCGCGCCTAGACATTGGGAAAATCGGAAACACCCCGAAGGTGAGGGTGCCTTTCCTGTTGTGTATGTCAGTTGGAAGGATGCCAATGCGTACTGCCGATGGGCAGGCAAGCGGCTCCCGACAGAGATTGAGTGGGAAAAAGCCGCTAGAGGCACGGATGCCAGAATCTGGCCTTGGGGAAATGTGTTCGATATAACGAGGTGTAATGTGGAATCGTGGGAAGGTTCAGGTCCAAAGCCTGTAGGCAGCTATCCGCAAGGTGTCAGTCCTTACGGTGCTTACGATATGGCGGGAAACGTATGGGAGTGGACAGACAGTTGGTATGATGCGTATCCGGGGAACACCTTCACGACGACAGAATTTGGTCAAAAATTCCGAGTCCTACGCGGCGGCTCTTGGTATCATTATGACAGCCTCGGTCCAATCGGTGCCCGGACCCCTTCGCGCGATAGGGGTACAGAAGATCATATCTCCTATGTAGCAGGATTCCGCTGCGCTATCGGACAGAACGAAGTCGCAGTTGTACAGTAAAAAATAGAATTATCTACCTCAAAATAGAGAAACAGTAATCGCTCTCTTTCAGTTTAATCAATCAATGGCCCAACACAATTCTATCCGCGCAATTCATCTATCACATTTTACGTTTTTAGTCTGCCTCACGGTCTTGGTGGTACTGTCCGGTTGTGGAGAGCGTGCAGCCATAAAACAAGGGAAAGAGCTACTTGCAGCGGGCGATTATCAGGGCGCGGCAACCTATTTTCAGCAGTTGTTAACGGTGCAACCGGAGAATGTAGAAGTCAATTATCAGCTGGGGTTAGCTTACCTTCATCTGGGCCGGGATATCGAGGCACTTGAGCCGTTGAGGACCGCTGCGAGATATGCGCCCCAACGCATGGATATCCAACTCGCCTTGGGCGAAGCGTACATGGTGGGTGGCCACGATAGGTTTGCCTTGAATTTATTTTTGAAGATTTTACAAAATTCGGAACGGGAGGATTGGGTTCAAAAGATTGGTGCCCTTACCGGCGACACCTATCAAAGCATCCGTTTGACCCCCGATTTTGTCCAAATCCATGACGTTTCAACTGCTGCTGATGCAGTTGCGTTCACTGCTTTCGTTGATGACAACAACGAAATTTATGTAATGAACATCGCTGACATCAACGGCGAGAACAGACAGCGGCTCACCTTCAACGATACGAGCGACTACAATCCCGCCCTATCTCCCGATGGCAAAAAAGTGGTTTACGTTTCTTTTATCCGTTGGCACAACCCCAACGACGAAATTTTCGTCATAGATATCGAGACGAAAGCGAACGAGCGTCTGACCGCCAACACTGCCACGGATAGTAATCCAACCTTTTCGCCCGATGGCAGCAGAATCGCCTTTGAATCGAACAGGGCTGGCGTAAACAGCGAAATTTATATCATGGACGCGGATGGTGCGAACCAGAAACGATTGACCCGCACCCAAACCAACAATCACGGTCCGGCGTTCTCACCCGACGGAACACGCATCGCTTTTGCTGCGTATGCTGTAGGCGGGCCTATCGGCGTTTCTAGCCAAATCTGTGTCGTCGGTAGCGATGGAACCGATTTTACAAAATTGACTGATGACCCGGCGATTAACGCGCATCCCACTTTTTCACCGGATGGCGAAACCATTATTTTCGATTCCTACCGGGCTGGTGACACCGAAATCATTATGATGGACGTAGATGGCAAAAATCAGAGGCAACTCACTAACAATGCGCTTATCAATACTGACCCGATTTTTACCCCGGATGGGAAGCGTATTGTTTTCGTCGGGCAGAGCGACAGTTCCCAAAATGTCGGTGTCTACGTGATGGATTTGGAGCAACCTTTTACAAAAGAGGAAATTGTCAAACGGATTGAGGCACGGCTTGAGTAGATGTGCCTCAGCTTTTTCAGGGGACCGGAACGATGGATGTAAGCAGCAGTCGCGCCACCTACGTTCCATCTGATGTAGTTAGAATAGCCAATGGTTGGAGCTAAAAAGAGGAAAGGAGAATAGAGGAACGTTTTTCACGTTTCACGGTTCGCGAATGACCCAACGACATTTGATTACTGGAATATGCTTATTCTTACTGCTATGGGCTTACACCGTATCCGCACAAGCGCCCAAAGCCTTGACGCTCGAAGACAGCATCCAGATTGCCCGACAGACCAATCTCTCAATCCAAACAATTCAGGAACGTGTGAAATTAGCCGGAGCCCAGGTAAGTTCCGCGTATGCGGGATTGCTCCCAAATGTTTCGCTCAACAGCAGCTATCGATACGCCGGGGTCCTTCCCAAATCTGTCCTTGAAGCGAGCGGTGCCTTCGGTCCACCGGGCGCTGGAGGAGAGATGCCAGTAGCTACCGGCACGGGGGGAGACGACGAAAATGTCATTGAACTAGAGTTTGGGGCACACCATAACTTTCAAGCAGAGATACTCCTGAGCCAGCCGATCTTTGCGTGGGGACGTTACTACAGAAGCTATCAAAGTGCACAGCTCAGCTTGGAAGCAGCGCAGAAAGAATTAGACGCAGCTTATAACCAATTGAGGCTTGATGTTTCCGAAGCCTTCTACCGCGTTCTGCTCTCGGTTGAATTTGTTAAGGTGTCCGAACAGGCCGTCGAACTAGTCGAGAAACAGCTGCACATTGCCCGAAACCTCTTTGAAGCGGGTGCTTCTACCAATTTTGATGTCCTGCGTGCCGAGGTGTTGCTAGCCAACGCCAGATCAAACTTAATCCGTGCCAAGAATGGGGCACGGGTCGCTATGGATGTCTATAAAAATGTACTGAATATTGATTTCAGTGACTCAGTTGAAGTGGCAGGCAGCTTGGAGCGGCCTGTTTACGAATTTGACCTTCAGCCTCTGATTCAACTAGCGTTGGATAAGCGTCCTGAACTCCATCAGTTCCAATTCAGCGAGGGCGCGGCTAAAAAGCAGGTTGATGTTGCCAAAACCCGCAGCCGTCCCTCCCTCTCCTTTTTTACCAACTACCAGTTCGATCACAACGAAAGACTTTTGGAGATGAACCGGGTGTGGAATCTCGGTTTCACGCTCAATTTTCCCATCTTCGACGGTTTGGCGACGCGGGCTGCTGTGAAGCAGGCGGAATCCGGTCTGAAGCAAACACAGCTTGGGAAGCAGCAAGTGACCGATGCTGTCGAGTTAGAGGTCAGGTCCGCTTATCTGAACCTGCTTGAGGCAAAGACGTTGATTGATGTCCAACGGGAAACGGTTGAGCAAGCCCAAGAGAGCGTACGGATTGCGAACTTGCGCTACGAAAATGGGATGATCACTAGCGTTGAGCTGACCGATGCACAACTTGCACTCTCGCAAGCGGAGGTGAATCGCCTCCAATCCTTGCACGATTACGCTGTTGGACTTGCCCGACTGGAAAAAGCGATTGGACAAAAAATACCAATGAATAACTAGATTGTATGACCTGAATCGCATCTAAAGCACTGGTGCCGTAGGTTGGGTTTAACAGTTGAAAACGAGTCGTTATCAATGTCAACGGAGTTCCTGTTCTCACCAATTTGGTTTTTTGCAAATAGCGAGAGTGAAGCCCAACACCAATTAACGAATATGGTCTCAGTGGAACGGTATGCGTGGGGAGCAGGCAGCACCCCAAAGCAGTAGCGGGGTGACATGTACATAGAAGATCAAAATGCTAGATTTCAAACCACCCAAGCCAAACTCATTTTTCATCAAGGTCGCTCAAGGGTTGATACCTTTCGTGCTGCGTGGTCCGTTAAAAATCTCTAAATTTGTTATTGACCCTGAATCGCTGGATGGCTTGCAAACTGTTGCAAATTACCCAACAGTCTTGGTGCCTAACCACGCCGATTATGCAGATGCTCCTATTATGTTTGGGTTGTCAAAGCATATGGGAGAGCAGTTTTACTACATGTGTGCGCGGGAGACCTTTAGCGGTGGAATTAGAAGTTTTTTTATGCAGCGGTTTGGCGTCTACTCGGTGGTGCGCGGGAGTGTGGACCGGGAGTCATTTCGGACAACGCGCAGCCTGCTAGCAGCAGGGAAACACCCGTTGGTTGTCTTTGCTGAAGGCGAAATTTCTCGCCAGAACGACACGGTATTGCCGTTTGAAAGCGGGGTCGTCCAGCTCTGTTTCTGGGCATTGGACGATATGGTAAAAGCGGATGCAGTCAAGCCGCTCTACGCTGTCCCAATCGGAATCAAATATATCTATGACGAGGAGATGTGGGACGAGATTGAGAGTGCCCTTGCAAGATTAGAACGTGAAATTCTGCCGCAAGGCTTAGCTACCTCTGAAGATTTGTATGAACGGCTGCGAGGGATTGGTGCCGCAGCGGTGTCAACGTTAGAGCGGGAATACAGACTTAAAGCCGATGCAAACAGATCGCTGAACGAACGGATCGAAGCGTTGCGCGAACATATTCTGTCACAGATGGAGGAATTTATGGGGGTCACTCCGCAACCCGCTGTTCTTCCTAGAACCCGCGTCCGTGCCTTAAGGAACCTCGTTGATGCAGAAATCTACAGGGAAACGGAAGAACTATCCGCTTATGAGAGTCAGCTGCACGAGCAACGGCTAGAAAAATTTCAGGAATTTTACCCGGATCTAAATCGTCTGATTAATTTTATCGCCATCTACGACGGTTACGTCGGTGAAAATCGATCGCCAGAACGTTTCCTAGAAGTCATTACCCGGTTGGAAAGGGAGGTCTTCGGCAGTTCAAAGCCGCGGGGCCCCCGGATAGCGTTTATGCGTTTTGGCCCCCCTAAGAACCTACTTGACCTATACGAAGCCTACAAACAGGAGAAAAAACAGACGGTCCAGGACGTCACACTGGAATTAGAATCGGAGGTCCAAGCGCTTATCTCGGGTATGTCCCAACTTCGATCGGGTGAGCCCCGTATGTGAGCGAGGAGCGAAAAGGATAAGCTTCAGCTATTCAAAGAACCATGGCACTAATAAACTAATCAACGCACATAACATTACGGAGGGTACACAGTGAAAAAATTCTTGGTCATTGCACTAATAATCGTAATCGTGGTCGCAGCGATTCTCATCAGATCCGCTGTGCGGCGGCCAGGGGGAGAGCCCGAAGCAGTCGCTGCAACAATCAAGGCGGTAGAGGTGCTTAAAGCGTCTCGTGGCGAAATCCGATCTGAGCTCCAACTGTCGGGCACGATTGAAGCGAATTCGCGGGTGACCGTCTTTCCCGAAGTCGCTGGAAAAATCATTCAAATGGACGTTGACGAAGGGGAGCGGGTCACAAAGGGGCAGACGCTCGCGGTTATTGAGCATGCAGAGCTGAAGCTTCAGGTGCGTCAAGCGGAAGCCGCGTTACGAGCTGCGAAAACCGCTTTCGATCAGGCAAAGCAGCTAGCCGAGGTTCGCGTCAGGTCACAAATCGATCAGGCGAAGGCGCAGCTGTCGTCCGCTACCGTTGCGCTGCGGCAGGTGGAAGACCTGTCGGAAACCCGCACCACGTCGCAGGTTGAACAAGCGAGGGCAGGGCTCGAATCCCTCAAAGCGAATTTAGAAAAAATTAAACGTGGTGCGAGAGATGAGGATCTCCGGCAAGCGGAGGCCGCCGTGGCTGGCGCTAAAGCAAGCCACACCAATGCAAAAAATAACTATAACCGCATGGAAGAGCTTTTTGAGAACGGCGCGATCAGCGAACAGTCCTTTGAATCGGCAAAAACCCAATTAGATGTTGCCAAATCGCAATATGAAGTTGCTAGCGAACAACGTGCACTTATTCTAAATGGCGCACGAGAGGAAGATATCCAAGCCATGGAAGCGCAGGTGGCGCAGGCAGAAGCCGCACTCAAGCTCGCTTACGCGCAAGCAGATACGAAAACGTGGGAAAAAGATAGGGAGTTAGCACAATCTCAAGTGGAGGCTGCCCGTGCAGCGTTAGCAGCCGCCGAGGCACTTGCTGCTGCGAAGAGCTGGGAAGCGGAAATTATTGCCGCTGAGACTGCGGTCGAACAAGCGAAGGTAGCGCTGGGCCTGGCGCAAGAGCGGTTCAGCGAGGCAACAATCACAGCGCCGATTTCTGGTATCCTGTCCATGCGTTTTCTGGACTTAGGTGGGTTGGCAGCACCGGCCGCACCGATTTTTGAGATTGTGGATATGGACAGTGTAAAGGCAACCGTCAGCGTTATCGAAGCAGATTTGAGAAAACTAGACCCTGAGAATCAGGAGGCGCAAGTTGAAGTCGATGCCTTGACGCAGCCGGTGATCGGGAAAATCGCCCTTGTCAGTCCAGTTCTCGATCAGGCAAGTCGATCCGCGAAGGTTGAAATCACAATTGATAACCCGACCCTCAGTTTGAAGCCGGGTATGTTCGCAAAGGTCAGGATTCCGGTGGAAATTCGCCAGGACGCTATCCTACTACCGCGTTCCGCGATACTTGAAGATAGTATCAAGCAAACGCAAACTGTCTTTGTAGTGCTTGACGGACGGAGTAAACGTCGGCAGGTGGAGACGGGGTTGGTTGATGGCAGTCGTGTCGAGATTACTAGCGGTATCTCTGAGACTGAACGGGTGGTCATCGCTGGGCAGCACACCCTTAAAGATGGCGAAGAGGTAACGGTGATGAACCCGTAGTTTCTATACGTCATCTGCTGCAACGGTCAAATCAATAAGGCTTGTGCCAGTTGCGTTGAACCTGAGATTGCTTGGGTAGGACGAACTGTTCGAGTAAGCGTTGAAAGCGTGCTCCGTAGATGCGTTGATACAGTTCCATCTGATCCGGTATCAACGCTTCTGCTTGTGCCTGTGTCTGTCGTATCCGTTCGTACGCTTCCCAAGCTGTTAAGTTACCCCATTGGAGCTGCTCACTCGTCCGATCTACGACCCTTTTGAGTTCTGCTAGCAACTTATCTTCTGGTGTGTTGATGTACATAGACTCTCATTCTCTGAGCAGTGCTACCCACGCAGGCTAGGCTCCCTAGCCCGGCACATTGACGTTTCAATATTCTACTTCCGGAGACAAACATGAGCAAATACAAAATCGGTTGTGCCTTAATCATCTACGGTTCCCGCCAGAACAGTGACCTCCCCGGCGTCCTTGCCGAACTAGCAGCGGCGGGATACGACGGAATCTAAGCCGGCAACCTCAGCGAAGACGGTAGCTCCGTTGAAGATACCCAAGCGCTGCTAGCCTCACACAATCTAGTGTTGGCAGGCGTCCATACTGGCTATGGCAGTCTCGAACAGTTCGATGAAAAGATTCGGTTCGCCGAAGCGCTGGGGTCCAAATACCTGATGGTCTCCGGGGTCGGTGGACAGGACTCAATCGAAGATTACCAACGTTCAGCAGAAGTCTTCAACGAGGTCGGACGGCGCTGTAATGACGCGGGAATCAAGTTCTGTTATCACAATCACAGTTGGGAGTTCAAAGATCTCGGTGGGGCGACCGGAATCGTTACGCTCTATGACTCCACCGATCCGCAGCTCGTTCACGCCTGTGTAGATACCTATTGGGTCCAGCACGGTGGCGCAGATCCTGCAACCTTCCTGAAGGAGTACGCCGATCGGGTTGCCTATCTCCATTTCAAGGATATGAATCCAGATGGCTCCTTTGGTGAGGTCGGGCACGGAATCCTCGACTGGGCGAGCATCATGGAAGCGGTCGCAGGAATCGATACCGAGTGGTTGACGGTCGAACAGGATCGGACGGACAAAACGACGGAAGAGAGCGTCACCATGAGTTGTCGATACATGCGACAGACGCTAGGCATCTAACTCAAGCGGCTAGGGTGTAAGGATAGTGGAGTTTTCCACCTTTCAACATTTCAGTCTTGGGATAGCGAGAGTGAAACCCAACACTCACCCCCGATGAACTAATGAACCAATCAAGGAGAACATCATGAGCTCGGCAACCGTGACCAATGCCAACGAAGGCGAAGCGCTCCAATTCTCTTGGGGTGCAATCAAGTGGCTCTGTAACGACCAAATCGATCCGGACGCGGAGATGACTTTCGGTATCGTTTACCTCAACGCCGGTGAGGACAATCCGCTCCACTACCACCCGAACTGTGAGGAACTGATTTACGTGCTTTCGGGGCAGTGTGACCATCAACTCGGCGACGAAGTTATACCGTTAACAGAAGGCACAATGTTGCGGATCCCACAAGGTGTGAAACACAACGCTGTCAACACGGGTTGGCAACCGGTCACAATGATTATCTGCTACTCTACCGGCGACCGGCAAACTGTTTTTATCGAAGACGAATAGCCTATACCTGCAAGTCAGCGAGCTCTAGCCTAGCTCTGGATAGACACCCATGACTCCCAACCGATGCAAGGTCAAGATATGTGGAACGACAAGCCTCGTCGATGCACGTATGGCAGCCGACGCCGGAGCCGATTATTCAGGTGTTGTTGTCGAGGTGTCTTTCTCTGAACGATCTGTCTCCATCGATTGCGCTACAGAAATCACGCGGCAGACACCGATCCCGACCGTTGTGCTGGTGTTTGACCGCTCAACAGATTGGGTAAAACGCGCTGCAGCACAGATTAAGCCATTTGCGATCCAGCTGCTCGGACATGAACCTCCGGCTGAGGTGGCGGCGCTCAAGGAATCCCTGTCTTGTGAAATCTGGAAGTCACTGTTTCTGCCTACTGAAAACGATCCTGCAGCCGATGTGAAAGCCGTCATTGCACAGATTGAAGCGTACATCGATGCCGGTGCGGATGCGCTGTTGTTCGACACCGCAGATTTCAGCGGTGGACAAGCCCGATTCGGCGGGACCGGCAAACAGAGCGATTGGAATCTGAGTGCGCGGCTTATCCAAAACTGTAAGGTCCCAGCGTTCCTGTCGGGCGGGATTCGTCCTGAGAACGTAAGGGCTGCAATCGAAACGGTGTGTCCTTATGGAGTAGATCTCTGTTCGGGGGTTGAAGCGTCGAAAGGGGCACGTGATCAAGGGAAGCTAGCCCGGTTGATGGAAAATGCCCGGACAGCGTGTCCGTAATCTCTCAATTTCCTTGTGATATTTGCTCAACATGCTCCTGCACGATCTGCTCCGGGGCAAATTTGATGAATAACCACGCGCCGGGCGCTAAAATCAGGAAGATACCCACGAGCAGGTCCTCGACGTATCCAAAAATCGGCACGAAGTCGGGGAGTAGGTCTATAGGAAATCGAAAGTAGAGCAACGCGAACGCGAACGCAAGTATCTCGAAGATGACGAGAATTGCTTTCCGATAGATGGGGACACGCTTGTCCCAAAACAACCGCCACGTCAATTTGACGAAACTTGGCAGGTGATAAAGAAAACGTAAAAACCGAAATGTCTTAGGTGTCTTTCCAAAAAAGGGTGACCACATAACCAATCACATCTCCGACCTATATTCAACGATTCTCTCAACAACTAGCACATCTTGATCAACAAGCATCTACTATGGTGAATTTTAGAATTACTTGGACA
>JAJEAL010000131.1 GCA_022822785.1 Candidatus Poribacteria bacterium | reverse complement strand
TGGGTAATTTGCTATTGACACCAGCGCGGTTGCAAACCGCGCCTACCGGGTCTTGGGGAAATATAGAGTTACCCGATTATTTTCTGAAACTTCATGAAACCGCACCTACCGGACCCGATAAATCGGGATCGAAACCGAGGGACAAAAGTGTCTACTTATTTCCCTAATTCACCGATGATACGTGAAACGTGAGATGTGATGTGTAAAAGGCAAAACAGTTGGGGCATCAGTTCAACGGTATATGAATGGACTGAAGCACCGACGTACTAATGAACCAACCAATCGAGGTCACCATGCAAACCAAAATTCTCGGACGTACAGGACTTGAGGTCACCATCATTGGACTTGGAACCATATATATCGGCAGCCGGCCGTCGGGTCCACCGAATAACTTAGATGAAGAGATCGGGGCCCGGACGGTTGAAGCGGCTATAGAGGCGGGTTGCACGCTGATTGATACTGCCCCCCTTTATGGCGGCACGGTCAGCGAGAAGATTATCGGCAATGTGCTTAGAAATCGACCAGACCTCGCTGCCAAATGCACCGTCGTCACCAAAGCTGGCAACTACCGGGAGGGCAAAGATCACTCTTTCGATGGCATCTTACGCAGCGTCGAGGCTAGCCTTGAACGGCTTGGGCTGGAACAGTTGGATGTGGTCTATATCCACGATGCGATGGGTGTGCCGATGGACGATGTGATGAGTAAAACTGGCGCGTTAGGAGCGTTACGCAAACTTCAGGACGAAGGGGTAGTCCGGTTTATCGGCTCGGCTTCCAACGATCCGCCGACCAACACCCCCTATATAGAGACTGGGGAATTTGACGCGGCGGTTGTCCCCGATGCATGGACCCTACTGACCCAAGAAGCCGGTGAACGCATCCTGCCCGCTGCTGAGAAGCATAACGTCGGGATTTCGTGTGCGACACCGCTTGAGGTAGGACTTCTGGCAACGGGACCGATACCGGGCGTGGATTACGGGAGACGAAATTTCAGTCAAGAATGCCTGGATCATGTCGCCAAAATTCAACGGCTTTGCCAAGATTACGAGATTACTCTCCTCGCGGCAGCGCTACAGTGGTGCACCCGCCGCCCGCAGGTAACGACCGCTATTCCGGGGGCGCGAACCCCTGAAGAAGCGGTGGCAAATGTGAAAGCCGCTGAGATGGAGATTCCAGAAGCCTTCTGGAGTGATCTTGCCCCGCTGGTCCGATTTTGGGAGAAAGGCGTTCATCGGTAGGATATAAACAGCTAATGCGTAATCTGTAAAAATGGCATGTTACACATTAGCATCGTTTCTGCGGTTGATTTTAGCCTGCCACAACCTAGGGAGTGGTTGCGGCCAATATCAGTCTGCCGGGATGGTCTCCCCTCGAACATAAAAATCGTGTATACGCAGGGCGCCATCGTAGGAGCAGAACCCAACGTCTGTGAGCACACCGCCAAAGAGAAAATGCTTCACCGCTGTCCCGTCAACAGTGATCACGACCCGTAATCCCTTACGAATCACTTCAAACCTAAACGGCACGCCCGGTGTAGCCCAGTCGGGTGAGATAGTCATCTGTTGATGAGCGTGCACGTCGGGAGGCAAAAGATCGCTGGTCAAGCGCTGGAACCCACTGATGCCCGCCTTAGTGGTGCCAATCACGAAATTGGGTCGATCTGTTTCACTAGGGATGGTGAGTTTAGCCCTGAGATAGAAGTCGTTGCGGCCGATGCTGCAGCCCGCGTATAGCAGGGATTTTTTGTCAGAAATTTCGATGTACCCGGTTGCAAGCGTCGAGTCGCCAATTTTCCGAACGTTTTTGGGAACGCCGTTCTCAACAAAAACAGTTCGAGAGTTTGTGCGGTTCGCCTCGTCGCCGGTTGTTGCACACGCTAATCCGACGAGCAAGGTACTCGTCATATACATACCCCTTTTCTCCTGTCATATTTTGGTTTATTGGTTCATCTATTTACTAGTTCATTAATTCGGAAACCCACAATAAATCAATAAATCCACATAGTCCCAACCGTGCAATAGGTGCATACAGCACTAGTTCAGCCAACCAATGAATCTACCGTAAACTTCTGACGCATTGCAAATTACGTTTCACAATTCAGACAAATATGGGAACAACAGCTAGCAGCTTGTGTTAGCATACGCCTAATATGCAGTGTATCAAACCCTAGATGCCGTGTCAAGCACGCACTAGATGTTTTCTATCCTTGACAATTGCGAAATAACATAATACAATGATGAGGTGAATAATTGCTAACAGCGGAAACCGGGGAGGCAGATTATGGAATATAAAGCGTTTGGACGGACAGAAATGCAGGTGTCAGCCATTGGATTCGGTTGTTGGGAGATGGGCGGTGGTTACGGTTCTATCGAGGAAACGGAGGTCATCGGGGCGATCCATCGTGCGCTGGATCTCGGCATAAACTGCTTTGATACCGCTGAAGCCTACGGCATGGGCAGGTCTGAAGAGATGTTGGCACGCGCGCTCGGGAACCGACGCAAAGATGTTATCGTTGTTACAAAGTTCGGTATTAATTACGACAATGACCGGCTGAAAAGACGGGATAGCCGCCGCTCAATGGCACACGCTGCCATCGACCGTCGTTTGAAAGCGCTTGACACCGATTACGTCGATGTGTTTCTGGTTCATTGGCCCGACCGCACCACCCCATTTGATGAAACGATGGAAGCGTTGGAGGAGATTGTGCAGCAGGGGAAGGCGCGATTTGTCGGTCTCTCGAATTTCACCATAGATGAAATCAAGACCTGCATGGACACTCGGCGTGTTGATGTTATACAGTATGCCTGCAACCTATTTGATCGGCGCATGGCAAACTGGATTTTTCCGTACGCCCAAGAGAACGGTATTGGCGTCATGACCTACGGTTCACTCGCCTACGGCATGTTAGCGGGCGCATTCACCGAAGAAACAACATTCGAGGAAAACGATTGGCGCCGCAGAGGGGGAAGCGATATGTCGCTCAAGCTGTTTTTGCCGGGGATTTTCCAACGGAACGTTCAAGCAGTGAATGCACTTAAAGCGATTGCGGACGGGCTTGGGAAGAAGCTGCCGCACCTTGCGCTCAATTGGGTCATCTCTAACCCGGCGGTCAGTGTTTCGCTCGTCGGTGCCCGACGCGCTTCCGAGGTAGAGGACAATATGGGAGCCATCGGGTGGACGCTGACGGACGAGGTGAAATCGGAAATCGATCGTGTCTTCGCTGAGTACGAAATTGACACAGCACCTAATAAATGGACAGAACAGATCGATCAATAACTTGAAACGGAGGAAAAAAAGTCGGACTGATGCAATTTTCGACCAAATACCCAACAGTTTTAATCTTTGGTGCCCCGGGTACAGGGAAGGGTACTCAGGGCAAAATTCTTAACCAGATTCCGGGGTTTGTGCATGTGGCTTGTGGCGAGGTACTCCGCTCCCTAGACTGCAATAGTAAATTCGGCAAGATTTTCCTAGAATACTCCAGTAAGGGCAAGTTTGTCCCGGATGATCTAGCGATTCAAATATGGTGTAATTATATCGATAATTTGGTGCGGGGCGAACAGTTCAAGCCAGAAGTGGACTATTTAATTCTAGATGGTATCCCGCGCAACCTGTCACAGGCACAAGCGATGGACGATTATATCGACGTCCGTGAAATCATCTATCTACGATGTCACGATCCCGAGGTACTGGTAAAACGGATCAAAGGTCGGTCAATACGCGAACATCGCTTCGATGATGACGACGAACATGTCATCAGACAACGGTTGAAGGAGTATGAAACCCAAACTGCGCCGACGCTATCTTTCTACCCCTCGGACCGAATTCAAGAGATTGATGCGACTAACACCCCTGTAGCAGTTCTCGCCGAAATTGCTAGCGTCCTCCGAAGGGTGCTCGGTTGATAATTGTTCTCACGCATCATGTTTCACGATTCAGACAGACACTCGAACACCAACTAGGGACGATTACGCGGACCGTAATTTTTCGGTTTCCGCCTCGTCCACAGTCCAAGTATCCGGATCAATCGCTACGCGGTAAATTTCCTGTGCTCGCTCAAGGCTCACCTTCCCCTCATGCACGTCGCGTAACACCAACTGCGGGTCACGTTCGATGGCGGGGCCGTAACCGCCGCCGCCACAGGACTGCACCCGCACGACATCACCGGGTTTGAGTTGAACGGTAACTTTGGATCCGAGCTTGACCGCCTCAGCGTCCGGGTTCAGTGTGTAACGCGCAATCTCTCCGTCGTCTCCGCCGAAAAGCCCCCACGGTCCCCACCGATCCCGATCCGCGAGGATGGTGAACGAAACCTCATGATCAAACCGGTAGTCACGCCGCAGCCCAAGCCCGCCGCGATATTTGCCCGCACCGTCCGAGTCATCCACTAACTCGTAACGAGCGATATGTACTGGGTAGTTAATCTCCGTCTCCTCGATGGGCGCGTTCTCAGTGTTCTGTCCGTGACACTGCACGGCATCGGGCCCGTCGCTGGTAACCCGTCCGCCGTATCCGCCCGCCATGGTCTCGTAGTAGGCGTATAGTTCCCCTGTCCGTGGAGAGGTACCCCCGAACCCCATCTGACACATCATCGCCTTCGTCCCCGCCGGAATGCGGTCAGGGATGGCGGGCGCTAGCGCCTTGAATAGCACATCGTTCAGCCGCACTTGTGTCTCCCAGCCACCGACGACGGGGCCCGGCGGACTACAGTTGACCACTGTACCGAGAGGCGCGTCTATCTGAACCAAACGGTAGAACCCCGCGTTGACCGGTATATCCGGGTCGATCAGGCTTTTCAGGACATAGGCGCAGGCGGAAAAGGTTTGGGCATACGTGGAATTGACCGGTGCACGCCGCTGGGGCTCGGAGCCGTTCAGATCGAAAAGGACGCCATTGTCATTGATGACTAACTTGCCTACAAGGCGCACCGGTTCATCGGTATAGCCGTCGTTATCAACGTAGCCGTCGGCGGTGAAGACACCTTGGGGCAGCTTGGCAATTTCCGCCCGTGTCCGGCGCTCAGTATACGCCAGAAGCTGGTCGATATAGAAGGCAACCGTTTCCGCTCCCATCCGATCGAGCAGCGCAGTCAACCGGCGCACACCGGTGTTGTTGGATGCGACCTGCGCTCGAAAGTCGCCCGCGGTCTCATGCTTGGATCGAATCTGGGCCAACACAAGCCGAAAAACATCCGGGACAATCTCCCCATTCTCTACCATCTTCACGGCAGAGATGATGACCCCCTCCTGAAAAACTTCGCGGAATGCGCCGATGCTCGCGGGTGCGCCGCCGCCTACGTCCACATGGTGGGCAAGATTGGCAACGTAGCCGAAAAGTTCGCCGTCGTAATATACGGGTGAGATGAGGGTAATGTCGTTGAGGTGGACGCCACCGAGATAGGGATCGTTGGAGAGAATGGCATCGCCCGGGCCTAAGTTCTCAGGACCGTATTCCCGGATAACTCGCGGCACGGATTGAGATAACGAGCCGAGATGTACCGGCTGCGTGAACGATTGTGCAACGGGTTGCAATTCTTTGTCAAAGAAGGCGCACGAAAAATCGGCGCGGGTTTTAATGTTGGTAGAGTACGCGCTGCGGCGAAGGGCGATTGTCATCTCCTCCGTTGCCTCAATCAGCGCGTTACGGATAACTTCAAACTTAATTGGATCGAATGTGGGTTTCATAAGTTTATCTTGTTTATCTACGGTTCACCATCACTTGAGAATGTCGATTTTGGAAAATCGACCTACAAGAGATGGTTAATTTGATCTATTCCAATCGGCTAAACGCCAATCGCTCACCGACGAATCCCTCACGCCAGACGCTATTACACGCCTCCGCCATCTCCGCAAGGTTTTCCGTGACCTCAGCGAACCGGTTGCCGGGGACGGGTCCCATTGTGGGCGAGAAGATGAGATTATCTCGTCCGTAAAAGATAGCGAGGTCTACCATACCGGTACTGTAGGCGACTTCACGCACCGCTGGACTGGTAATCGTGCCGGGCGGAAAGAAGAAGTAGAGTAGGTCACCGGGGATTGGCATAATTGTCGGATTTTCGAGGCCTATCTCGCTCGACGCAAAGGGTGGCACAAGGGTGTACACTTCGTTGCTCGCGTATTTGGCATGAAACGCATCGCTCTCCTGTGGCAGTGCGTTCCACACCGCCTCGCACGTCTTCGGTGCTAGGTTGTCAAGCAGCCGGGCGACACAACTCACGTCGCGCTTCCGGAGCGTGACTTCGATATATCGATCCATGTGGATCTCCTTGGTTCTGAGGATTTTTGGTGCTAGTTAGATAGTATAAACATGCCGCCCCGCTGGGGCTAAAAACCGATGCATCAACTTACACATCACGTTTTACCTCGTTGGAATTGTTTTGATTCGTTTTACTGCCCACAGCCATCAACCGTCCCAGATTGGATTGCGGCGTTAAACGGTTCGCGAGGCGTAAGGCTTCCCACATCGTCACCTGATTCGCTGTCAACACCGTTTTGCCGACCGCTGCTTCGAGGTCGGGCAGAAAATCGACGGTGTGCAGCGCGGTATCGGGGATGAGCACCGCTTCCGCGTCAGGATGGTCGTTGGCACAGGCGAAACGTAGGACCTCGTCACGTTCAATCAGCGCGACCTCGTCACCCGTCCAGACACCGAGACACCCCATGTGAACCACTTCAAGACCGTCTGTCTCCAGAAAAGTGCGAAAAGCATTTGACAGTTCGTCGGGGTAGGTCGCAGCCACAGCAATGCGCTTCAGTCCGAGCGCTTGGCACGCACTGAGGAACGCCAACGACGTACTCGACACCGGCACACCGTAAAGTGGACCCATTGTCGAGGCCAAAATATTGGAAAAATAAGTAAGATAATTGAGAG
>JAJEAL010000096.1 GCA_022822785.1 Candidatus Poribacteria bacterium | reverse complement strand
TGGGTAATTTGCTATTGACACCAGCGCGGTTGCAAACCGCGCCTACCGGGTCTTGGGGAAATATAGAGTTACCCGATTATTTTCTGAAACTTCATGAAACCGCACCTACCGGACCCGATAAATCGGGATCGAAACCGAGGGGCGAAAGTGTCTATTTATTTTTAGAATTCACCATAAATCAATGAAAGGAGCTCCGAATGAACAAGCCTAAAATCTTATACCTGCCCACATCAGGGCATACAGACGAGGTTTTCCCTCCAGCAGTTTTCGGGCGATTTCACGAACAATTTGATGTAACGTTGAACGAAACCGGCACAAACTATACAAGCGACGAGATTGCCGATCGTGTCGCGGGATTTGACGGAATAGTCACCGGTTGGGGGGTGTCACCGATAACCGAAAAGGTGATGGCTAACGCAGACGCGCTCCGAATCATCGCCCATTCAGCAGGTTCTATAAAACGTCTTGTCGGTGAGGTCCTCGATAAATATATCTTACCACGCCAGATCTGTGTATTCAGTGCCAATGAAGCAATCGCCTACAATGTCGCCGAATACACGATTGGCGCAATGATTATGACCACCCGCCGATGGGTTGACTTTATCTTACACACCCGGTCCGGAAGGTGGAACCGTAGCGAAGTCGCTTCCAGAGCACCCTCGCTGCGCGGAAGTACGGTTGGTATTGTCTCGGCAAGCAAAGTTGGACGACAGGTGCTTAAGCTTTTGCAATCTTTTGAGGTCAGAAAACTGATATACGATCCGTATCTCTCAGATTGGGAGGCTGGCACTCTTGGTGTGGAGAAAGTTTCGCTCAACGATCTTTTTGCCACAGCCGATATTGTGACAGTCCACACCCCAAGCATCCCCCAAACGAATAAGATGATTGGTGAAGAACAACTGAAACTACTTCGGGACGGCACCACACTGGTCAATACCTCACGGGGCAGCGTCATCGACCATGATGCCCTACTAGCTGAAGCACGGACTGGTCGTATTTTTATCACGCTTGATGTAACGACCCCTGAACCGCTTCCGCCAGATAGTCCGTTCTTAGGACTGCCGAACGTCTTTGTTACGCCCCACGTCTCTGGAACCGGTGCTTACGGCTACGCCAAAATTGGCGAAATGACGCTTGCGGCGTTGGAGGATTTTTTCGCGAATAAACCCGTTATTGGCGCAGTTGATTTCAACAGGTTCGATTTATTAGGGTGATTCTTTTCTGTGAACCTACTCAACTGAACAGGGTATGAACAAATTCGTCCATATTTGCAGGATTGACAAGAAAATTGCACGAAACGGTGCAATTCCAAAGATTCATTCTACCCCATTTCGTGCATTGGATGGATTAACCGCCCACAGAGATCCTCTGTTATCTGCGGGTTTATCCTATTCACGCGGCAGTGGCATATTAATTGCTATTTAGATCGGCACACTACATGACTTTTGCATCGCACATGATGCGAGGGGCTGTTCACTTCTTTAAACACAAACACATTTTTGGAGGAAAAACATGAGTGCCAAGAAAACCTCAGGGGCTTTAATGACCTCGTTAATCGTCCACGGTGTTGCCTTCTTTATCGCGGGTGTCTATCTCGTTACCCAAACGCAACAGTTCAAAGATTTAGTCGGCACGGACATTTTGCAGGCAAAAGAACCCCCGAAACCGCAAGTTCGTAAACCGGTCATCAAGCCGGTGGTCAAACCAACCGTCCCAACCACAAACACAGTGGTTGTTGAGCAGGTTCAGGTTCAGCCCAGAGTCACGACCGCTGCTGTTGTGCGTCCGACCTCTGTGCAGCCACAAACCGTTTTAGAGTTTTCCAATAAGGTGGTCAAGCTTGACGCCCCCCTCAATCCTAACGTTCCAAAAGTAACAAGTCCAAATCAGCCTGTGCCGCAAGTTGTGACCCATGCCGACCTGCCCGTTTCCGATGCGCCTGGCGCGCTAGCATTTAGTGCTCCGGTAGCAACGGCGCCAAGTGCTGCCCCCGCTAGCATCGGCCGTGGAATTGGTGGTATCGTACAGGTGAAGGTCGCTTTCGAGCGTCCAGCTGGTCTTGCTATGGTTGAACATGTCGGTGCAACCCGTGATGCCTTGGGTGATGTCGTTGAAAACATTACGCTTGGTAACGTTGAAGTTCCTCCACTGCCCCGTGGTGAACCCGGTGGTCGTGTTATCGGCCGTGGTGCTGATATTCGCGGCGTTTTCCGGTTCACGCGTGTCCGCCACAGTCTCTCTGACTGGTGGGCAGATGCCTCCTCGCTTAATGCGTGGACAAAGTGGATGAACGAGCGGACGAAGATTAAAACAGACATGAACGTCGAAGGCGGCGCCCTCAAGTTCACCGATGCTAACCTACATAAAGCCCCGATGCTTTTCATGACGGGCCACGACCCAGCCCTTACCCGTTCACATAACCTGATGAGTCGTCAATACGGTGGCGGTAAATTGGACAATCGCCTCTCCGAAAGCGAAGCAGCTGCGCTGCGTCGGTATCTCGTGGAAAAAGGCGGGGTTCTCGCTTTTGACGACTGTGGCGTGAACGCACCAGCACAGGCGATGATTCGTCTGTTCTTGGCTCAGATGCGTTTTGTTATGCCTGAATATCAGGTAACGCGAATTCCCAATGACCATGAAATTTATAGCAATTTCTACGAGATGGGCGGCCCGCCAGTCGGGTTCGACCTGTGGTGGTGGGGAACTCACCCGCCGAAGCGGAACTATCTTGAAGGAATTGTAGTTGGCGACCATATTTCTGTCTTGGTCTTCCGTCGTGATTATATGTGTGCGATGGAGTCCGTGAGTTTGCCAACTCGTAGTGTCCACTATTCACCAGGCGTCTATCGTTTCATGACCAACGTTGCGGTTTATGCACTGACGCACGGCTCAATTTCTGACTATTCCGGTTATGTACCAGAAGATACATCCGCGAAGAAGAAACTGCCGACCAGTGCTCCTGAAGCTGCAAAGATTGGCGCTGTTGAATAAAGTTCACTGATTTGGACAGACCCTCATATTATGTCGAATCAAGCAGCCAAGCCATTCGCTTGGCTGCTTTTTTTTTATTTCAAACTGCTCTACAGTCAGATAATTTAGACTCCAAAATCGTGAGCGGACTGAGATTTCGCATCTCAGTCCATTTTTTTGCGAACAAAAACTGTATTTATTGTCCTAAATATAGTGGTGGAAAATCCAAATTAACACGATACGCGTTCCCAATCCAGAACCCAACTTCTCAGGCGAGGTGAATGATGATCAACCGAATCGGTTTCAAAAATGTATGTTTTGGACTTATTTTGATCTGTATGCTAGGAATAGGTATATCACTGATAGCAAACGAGGAAGGTAAACCCCAATACACCCTACTTGTTTTTGGTAAATTATACTTGACGCCCACCGGAGACGCAGAGGTCGCTGAAAAGCTCTTAAAAGAGAAGCTGTTATCAGCCGCAAAAGGGATTGAAGGATTGAAGATCACTGCCCTCAAGCGGATGCAATTGGCGGGGGGACCTACGAACACCAATCAACCCGATTTTGTCATGATGGCGGAGCTAACAGATGTGGAGGTCTTCACCAAACTCATGACAGCCACACCTGCCGCCTTAAAGGAATATGGTGAAGGGATGAAGGTGCAAGCCGGTGCACCTGAATTTGAATTGTATCAAATCGTAGGGACATCGACAGAATAAATCTAATTTGAAAATCGATATGACACGTTATACGAGAGTTTGCCATACCGAATTTGGCGTGCAATAGCCATCAGGAGGCCATTGATGAAACGGATCTGTCAACGCATCTACCAAGTCGTTATAATCACTTTTGTGTTCGCTATATTGCTCATCGGTTGCAGGCAAGAGGTCATCCGCAAAGCCGATTGGGAAACCCATTTCACAGACATCTACTTCGTCAACCCCACCTACGGCTGGATTGTTGGGGAGAAAGGGTTCATTGTTCACACAAACAATGGTGGCGACACGTGGAATCGCCAAGAAGTCGCGACAGAGGAAGATCTGAAAGCTGTCTACTTTACGAACCTAAAATACGGTTGGGTAGTGGGAGACAACGGTGTCGTTGCCGGGACCGATGACGGCGGTAGACACTGGTATCTCCAGGACAGTAATACCTCCGGCATGCTTAGAGATGTTTTCTTCGCTGATTCCGACGAGGGCTGGGTTGTGGGAGAAGATAACTATGTAATCGCTACGAAGAACGGTGGAAAAACATGGGAACGCCAAAGTTATACGAGCGACTTTCCCCTCAATGAGATCTGGTTTATTGATGATCAGCGCGGTTGGGTTGTCGGCGAATATGAACGTATCCTTCACACGGAGGATGGCGGACAGACGTGGCAAGAACAGACCACCCGCCACCAATTCGCGCGGACCCGATTGGTCAATGACAATCGGCGTGTCATTTTCGTGAATGAGAACGAAGGCTGGCTAGCGGGCACAGATGGTTCAATTTTCCATACACAGAACGGTGGCACCCAATGGAATATGCAAGATAGCCGTATTCCGAATATCAATGGCCACGTCAAGGAAACCATCAACGGCATCCATTTCGCAGATAATACGCGTGGTTTAGCGGTCGCCGATATCGGGTTTATCACATTCACCGAAGATGGCGGTGATAACTGGCGGCTGTTGGATAGCATCACAGAAAACAACCTAATGGCAGTTCAGTTCACGAGTCAGACCGAAGCGTGGGCGGTCGGCTGGCACGGCACAATCATGCACTCCACGGATGGCGGAAACACCTGGACGATGCGAAGCGGTACCACTGCAAACGACCTAGAGAACATCCAGTTCACCTCGGAGAACCGCGCCATCGCCGTCGGACAACGCGGGGCGATCGTGATATCCGAAGATGGTGGGGAGACGTGGGAGGAAGTTGACACTGATATCTGGGATAATATCCGTAACGTTTTCTTCATTTCCGACAAAGAGGGTTGGTTGATTGGCGAGCGGAACATGATTGCTCACACTACCGATGGTGGGCGGACATGGGATCGGCAATACGCCGGGGCGCAGCACATGCTCAACGGCATCTTCTTTGTGACACGGAAAAAGGGGTGGGCGGTCGGTGAGCTCGGCACAGTCGTGCATACCGCTGATGGTGGTGCATCATGGGTGCCCCAGACACCAACTGAATTTAACTCGCTCAAAGGTGCCTTCTTCCTAAATGAGAAAGAGGGCTGGGTGGTCGGTTGGCCCGGGGTTATCTACCATACAACTAACGGTGGGCTCTCCTGGACATCACAGGAATCCCCAACTTTCAACGAACTATATGCGGTTCACTTTACAGACATCAACAACGGGTGGATTGTCGGTCAATTTGGTGAGATTCTGCACACTAAGGATGGCGGTCAGACATGGAGGTTCCAGCCGAGCGGCGTCCAAGAGAACCTGAACAAGGTCTATCTCGCCGATACCTCACACGGCATTATCGTTGGGGATAATGGTGTGATTCTGACTACAACCGACGGTGGCACCGACTGGGAAAAACAGGAAAGTGGTACTGAGAATGATCTCTTAGGGTTCTCATTATCCCCGGAAGGGATGGTCGTCGTCGGACGCGGCGGAATAGCGATGCGATATTCGATTGATACGGAGCAACTCCCTGTGACTTTGCCGCCTATCGCCGAGATTGTTGAGGAGCCCGAACCGATTGAAGATTCAGTAACAGTTGAAGAGGTGACCTACCATTGGGATATCATCCGGCGCGCCACATGGCAAACCGATTTTTCGGATACCTATTTCATTGATGAGCACACCGGTTGGACGGTCGGAAGAGGGGGCGTCATCGCGCATACAACCGACAGCGGAAAAACATGGCTACCACAACACAGCAGTGTTGAAGCAGACCTGCATCAGGTCACGTTTATCGATAAATCGCACGGCTGGATTGCGGGCAGTCGCATGCTGCTCCGCACTGAAGATGGCGGCAAAACATGGCAGGTTGTGAAGGGCGTTCTACAAAACTTCCGGCGCATCAACACAATGCAGTTTATTAACCCCAAAGAGGGCTGGCTAGGGGTCGGCGCTGCAGAGATGCTCCACACCACCGATGGCGGACTGACATGGAAACGCCAGCGGACCGGAATGAATGAGAATCCGATCGTCGATCTTCATTTCATTAACAGTCTTGAAGGATGGGCGGTCCTGCGAGAACGTCTTGATGGTGGAGCAAGAGAAGGCGGAGTCATTTTACATACCACCGATGGTGGAGACTACTGGAAGGTCCTCGACAATACCAACCAACCCATCATCGCTATCCATTTTGCCGACTCAAAGTCGGGGTGGGTTGTGTTGACAAACGGCGTATCGATCGTAACTCATGACGCAGGTGCAACCTGGAAACGTGTCCTATCTGATTCAGATAGCGGATGGCCCCCCCAACGGATTGGTCGGATAACCTTCCAAAATCACCAAACAGCGTGGGCGCTTGGTCGAGATGGCAGACTTTTCATCACACGCAACACCGGCCAAACGTGGAGCGGCGTGGCTGTCCCGCAGCACGAAAGTTCGGTCAACGCTGATGCTGTAGCCGCAGAGGATATCGATTGGCTGTCGCTCTGGGTCGGTGAGGAAGAAGAATCGGACGACCGTGATGACGATCAATCCAGTGAGGCAGACACCATGGAATGGGATGAGGATTTCGCAGAAGGGTTCCAAACAGAGATGAGCGATAGGCGTCAACGCACAGGACGCTTCACACCAGAGGGCGATCTTGGTGGTGAAAACGCGCGATCCGCTAACGAGACGCAGAGACGACGACCGGTTGCCCAACAAGAACGACCGCAACGTGCTAGAAGACGTGGGAACCGCTTAATTAGCAACATCCATTTCGTCAACGACCACGTCGCCTGGGCGGTTGGCGAAGCGGGGCATATTTTCCACACCACAGACGCGGGACAGACGTGGGAACGACAACTCGGTGAACAGCTGGACGATTTCCGAGATGTACTTTTTCTCAGCGACCAACAAGGATGGATCTCTGGGGATAACGGTCTGTTGTTAGAGACACAAGATGGTGGTGTCACATGGACTACCTTGAAAAGCAGATCGCGGCAGCGATTGATTGGCGTCCACTTCCCCAGCCTTGACCCAAAATGGGGTTGGGCGATGCAGCGCGATGGTACGGTTCTTTACACTACTGATGGCACAAGCTGGTCGGCTGGTCAAACGCCAATGCGTCCGGGCTTCCTCGACGATGATCCTCCGCGCTCCTTTGCAATCAACGATGTCGGGTTTCAACAATTTTCCGAAGGTTGGGCAGCCGGTGCGGAAGGGCAGATAATCCATAATCAGGATGGCGGTCCCATCTGGACACCGCAGCGAACATCAACCGGAACGGACCTTGAGGGTATTGAGATGAAGTATGCACCGCTTGGATGGGCAGTCGGGCACGACGGTATCGTTCAACGGACCATCAACGGCGGTGGCTACTGGAAATTTCATGAAACAGCTACAGGCTATGATCTGTTTGATGTCTCATTCATCACCAAGCGGAAAGGTTGGGCGGTTGGACGCTACGGCATTATTCTCCGAACGACCGGTGGCGGATTTAAGTGGGAACCGCTGTCTAGCGGGACTACTATAGATCTCTACAGCGTTCTCGCACTGTCGGAAGACGAAATCTACGCTGTCGGCAGCAAAGGCACAATCCTCTACTCAGCTGATGGTGGAGACACATGGGAGCAGGAACATACCGATATCGGAAACAACCTGTACCGAATTGCCCGTGCAAAAGATGGGGAGACGCTCTGGGTTGTTGGGCAGTGGGGTGTTGTCCTACGCCGGAAGATTGGCGACACAAAGGTGTCCATGCGATAATCCCCTGCAATATTGACACACCTATAGAAATGGACTGATATTTTTTTCCGAACAAAGCCGCGGTCTATCTGCCTAACGAATTGAGTTCAAATGCTCAAACTACTATATAAAGGACACAAAATGCTCAGATGGAAAATAAGACTGGCTTGTCTCTGTATATCCAGTCTTATCCCGTTCGCGGGACTGGCTCAAAATCAAGACGACATTGACTTATCCCAACCACTGCTCCTACAGCAGTGCATTCAGATTGCTGTCGAAAACTCGACCGATATGCGAAATGCACGGATTGATTTGGCAGTTCAAGAACTGGGTGTCAAAGATGCACGCGCCTCTTATTATCCAAATATCTTTCTCGCCGGTCGGTACAATTTCTCAGATCAGGTCGATTTTGGGTTTGAACGCGAAAACTACGATGCGGGTATTACAGGACAATATACCCTGTGGGATCATGGACAACGAGAAGCCAGTTTTGCCCAAGCCAAGGAGAGTCGGGCTACCACAGTCTCCCGTAACGAGCAGATTAAACAGAATTTGATTTTTCAGGTCACGCAGGCCTATTATGATGTTTTACAGACCCAGGAGCTCGTCAAAGTCAGCGAAGAGCTATTAGCCAGATCTCACGAGAATACAGAGCGAGTCAGAGCTTTCGTGGAAGCAGGTATTCAGATTGAAGCTGACATCGCCACAGCACAAGTGAGAGCAGCAAACGATGAGCTAAGCCTGTTGAATAATCGGAACGCCCTCGAAATCGCAATGGCAACCCTCCCGCGCTTGATGGGCTTAAATCCGGGGACCTTGGTCACTGTAGCTGACGATACGGACTACCAGCAATACCGTGAGACCGGGCAAATCGAGACTGCGGATATGACAGTTGAGGAGGCAATCCAACAGGCATTTGAAAGGCGCCCCGAATTTCAGGAGATTCAAGCCCGAATCAGGCAGCAGGAGTGGGGGCTGACACTCGCAAAACTTGAGCGTTTGCCGCGTCTAAATGCGGAATTCGACTACAGTGTTAACCTCGACGATTACCTACGAGAACGCGAGGATTTCGATCGATTCCGTCAGTGGAATGCTATCACAGCGCTGAACTTTACTATCTTCGACGGAGGCACGACCGGACGGCGCGTCACCGGCATTGAGCTCCAGCTTGAACAGACCCGTGAGAATGCCAGCGACCTTGAGAGATCCATCGCATTGGACGTCCGTCAAGCCTACCTCAATTTGAAACGAGCGGAGCGGGCGGTGGAAATCTCTAACACCCAAGTCCGAAATGCCCAGTTGAGTCTTGAGGTGATCCAAGGCCGATTTGAGCAAGAACTAGCGATTTTGTTGGAACTTCTCAATGCACAAACCGAGTTTGCACAAGCCCTAACAAACCAAGTTCGAGCGTTCTACGACTACAAGATTGTTCAGACCGCTCTGTTGCGTGCGATGGGGGTGCTTCAATAACAGAAAACGCAGCTTAGGAAAATTCGTAAGTTCGTTAGGAAATAACGATGGATATAATCCGAGAAATTTTTGCACCATACTCCCCAGCAACCCTAGGAACCATTGTTCTCAACCTAGTACTCGCATTTGCACTAGGACTGGTCATTGCTACCGTTTACCGGTGGACCGCCGATATGGTAGAAAACGCAATGACCGATGCGCTCATTATTCTCTGTATGCTTATTGCCGTTGTGATGGTGGTTATTGGTGATAGCGTAGCCCGCGCCTTCAGTCTCGTGGGTGCCCTGTCAATTATCCGTTTTCGCACTGTGGTCCAGGATGCGCGTGACATCGCCTTTGTCTTTTTTTCTTTAGCCGTAGGTATGGCAATCGGCGCCGGCAATCCATCGGTGGCTGTTATTGGAACATTCCTGATAAGCCTTGTCATTATTGGGCTCCACCGTTGGCATACATCCAATGATGCAGAATTTCTCCTGACTCTCCAAGAACCGCTTGAGGCTGAATACCAACAGAGCTATCAACCAATTTTCAGTGAGCAGTTGGTAGCAAACCAACTCATCGGTCAAAGAACGACAAAATTGGGGAATGCTGAGCTGAAATTTCATGTGAAATTGAAGGACCCGGAACGGTGGACCGGTTTTGTCCAAGCACTTTCTGCTCTAGAGAACATCACCAGTGTGAGGTTGGAGAAACAGTAAACCGTTAGGTGACAATCAATAAAGGCACATCAGAGATGAGAAAGCAGATCCTTATACTAATTCTGGTTGTCTTCGTCAGTGTGCTGCTGATATTCCTTCTGCGTCAAACCCAGCGATTTGCCCATAAACAGAATTCATTATACGGATTGGCGCCGATTCAGCTGCCACACAAGTCGATCGGTAATATTGCCCCAATCCCGATGCGGGAGCTATCCGGCACGACCTATCACCCACAGCGCCACACCATTTTTGCTGTTGGCGATGAGGGAGATATCTACGAAATACGGACCGATGGCGGGTTAATACGAAAAGGACTGTTGGAACAGACCGACATCGAAGGGGTTACTGTCCATCCGGAGACAGGGCTCCTATACGCGGTCGTCGAAGGTGATGAAGTAATCCTTGAGATAGCGCCTCAAACCTTCCGTGTCATTCGGGAGTTCAAAGTCAATCGAAATTTTGAGGGGCGCGAACTACTGAAAAAGGGTGGCATGGGATTGGAGGCAATTGCTTTTATTCCGAACGCTTTTCATCCCGAAGGTGGCACATTCTGGGTCGGAAATCAATCTTTCAGCTTAAAGGAAGGGAAAGAGCCGTCAGTCATCTGCGAAGTTACTGTTCCGCTCCTGTCATCGAAGGCTTTCTCAGATGCCGATAAAATTGAAGGGCAGATTTCTCGTTTCTTCTCGTTGCCGATTATCGATATCTCCGGGCTTGCCTACGACCAAGAGCGCCAGTGTCTGCTTGTCATGAGCGACACGACGAACCTGCTGCAGGAAATAACGCTCGATGGGAACGTTCGCCACCAGTACCTGATACCGGGACATGACCAAGAAGGAATTGTAATCGATAGGATGGGGTTTATGTACATTGTTCAAGAGAACGGAGAAATCATTAAGCTCGAAGACCTTCGGAACTAAGATACTAAAACCAACCGCCCGACGAGGGATTACCATGAAAAATCACAATCGCATTCAAAAACAGCTCTCCGCATATCTGGACGATGAGTTAAGTCCGGAACAACGCTTAAGTGTCGAGGTACATCTGAGCGAATGCCGTGAGTGTACTGCGATTCTCGCTGACTTTCAACGAAATCGTCAGTGGATTGGCGCGTTAACGCATGAAGCACCTCCAATCGCCGATACAGTTCTGCCACAGTTGGCAGACCGAGGCCCTGTTCGAAGAAGACAGCTCCCCAGCTTTGGTGAACTATGGGATTGGGTATGCCGTCCAGCTATCAGCAGTGTCGGTGCCTTGGCGATGGTCGGCTTAGTTGTAGCGCTTGTCTACTTTAATCTGATGATCCCCGCTACCCAAGACACATATACGGCCGATCCGCTGGATTTCTACCTAGCAGTTCACACCGAGGACACTGCATATAATCCATTATATTCGTATGCTGTCACGGATTCATTTGGTGCAGATACCAATATACCAGATACCACTATCCAAGATAACACCGACCTTCTTCTGGAAGTTCATCTAGGAGATTAATAGCCATGATTTTAAAGCCGAGAGACGTAGGTTGGTTATTATCAACCGTGTTGATGCTGCTGATTTTGAATACAAACGCAGAGGCATCGCCTGAGTCACTGAAGATCCTCAAACGTATAATGAATGCAGAGGAGAAAGTTGCTTACGTCGGTGCTCGCCTGATTGTTATAAATACGTCACGTGGGACGATCGCTCGTGAGGAAGCAGTGATCCATCAACCTCCGGAGGTTCATGCCGTCACCGTATTGCCAATTTTGGAAACTGGCCATTCCCTAAAACTCAGCGATCAAGAATCACAGAAAAGTAGCGAACGAAATCGGCGCGATGTCAGACGAGACAACAGGCGTGGGGATCGAAGAAGATTTTCGCTGAATCGGAAACGGATGACAGCTCTTTCTCAAAAGGAGGTTGAACTGCTTGCACAGAATTATACATTCGCTTTGACTCCCGCGGATCCGATCGCAGCGCAGGAAACTGATTTGGTAACGGTTTCTCCACGATTTGAGGCACGCCCGACCAAACGTCTCTACCTTGCACGCGACACAGGAGTTATCTTGCGGATCGAAGACTTTGACCCGGACGGCACCCTCCGTTTTATGTCTGTTTATACGCAAATCAGCTTTACTGAGGAGGCAGTCAAGCAGAAGTTAGCCGAATGGCGCCGTGACGCAAGATCTCCGATTGAAAAGAGGCGTCGTCGAAGTCAGTCAATCACACTTGACGAAGCAAAAACGGTTCTGGACGGCAAACTCATTGAACCGACTTATCTTCCCCCCGGTTTTCAACTTCTAGAAACCCGATATTTCAAACATCGTTCGGAAACAGTTTATCTGCGATATACAGACGGTATGCTGACGTTTACAGTGTTTGAATCGAAAGGAAAACAGGGAAGCGACCGGAACGCTGAACGGAAGGGTGTGGAACACTTACAGATCCAGGGGACAGACACTCGGCACGAAAAGCGTGGACCAACGCATATTCTGCAGTGGTCTATTTCCGATCTGAATTTTACGGTGATGGGTGAACTCCATCAAGATGAACTCATTAAGGTTACCGAGTCATTGATTCTCGCCGCTAAAGAATAAGTCTGTTTACTCTGTAGAAATCCTTGATTTTACCTGTAAGTTGGTTTAGAATTGTATTTTGGAACGCTATTGTGAAACTGTAGGCAACCAACACAGATCAAGTTTAACAGAGGAAAACAGGACCTATGAGAGATTGGAATCAAGATATTGTCAGGTATCCAGACCCCTCCATTGAGGTAATTGATCCACGTTTCTCCCAATACAAAATAGGCAACTCAGCGGTGGAACGGCTGTGGACAGGGGCACGATGGGCGGAGGGCCCGGTTTGGTTTGGGGACGGTCGTTATCTGCTTTTCAGTGATATCCCGAACAACCGGATAATGCGTTGGAGCGAAGAAACGGGGGAAGTCAGCGTTTTCCGTAGCCCTTCCAACAACAGCAACGGCAATACCCGCGATAAACAGGGCCGACTTATCACCTGTGAGCACAGTTCACGCCGAGTGACCCGCACCGAGTATGATGGGAACGTCACGGTGTTGATGGACAGCTTTGAGGGAGGGCGGTTGAACGCCCCGAATGATGTGGTTGTTCACCCGGACGGGCATGTCTGGTTCACCGACCCCGGATACGGCATCCTCATGAACTATGAAGGGCATCGCGCTGAGTTCGAGTTACCGACCAATGTGTATCGACTCAACCCGAATACCGGCGCGGCAACAGTCGTTACAGATGAACTGGACAAACCGAACGGTCTGTGCTTCTCACCCGACTTTTCCAGACTCTACATCTCTGACACCGGCATTTCACACGCTCCCGATCATCCCAGCCATGTCTACGTCTATGATGTCGTAGACAACGCCCGCTTGGCAAATGGCAAGCCGTTTTGCGACATGGGATCTGGGTTCGCGGACGGTATCCGCTGTGATATTGATGGCAATCTCTGGTCAAGCGCCGGCTGGGTCGGCGAGGGGTTCGATGGTGTGCATATCTTCGCCCCCGATGGCGATCTCATCGGTAAGATCCATCTCCCAGAGGTCTGCTCCAACGTTTGCTTCGGTGGCGTTAAGCGGAACCGACTGTTTATGACTGGCAGCCAATCTCTTTACGCTGTCTATGTAGAAACGCAAGGCGCACAGGTTCCATAATCAGACCGACAGCGGCTGTCTACCTTACAACAGTTTCATGCTGGCGGTAAACCCGGTCGTAGCGTTCCTGATCGATTTCTATTCCTAATCCCGGTGCGGCGGGCACTTGGTAACAGCCATTTTCAAACTCGTATCCCTGCATAGTGTACAGATCAAAATGTAGAGTAGAATCTTCAGCAATGACGAATCGCTCTGTCACCGCACCAAACTGGATATCACCGCGCAGACCGATCGCTGCAGCATTGTAGTTGTGCGGACAGATCATGGTGGCATAGCCAGAATCTTCGATGTCACGGGAGAGCGTGTGGAATGGCCAGAAACCCATATCTAACATATCCGGTTGAATACCATCTAGCAGCCCTTCCTCCATTAGCTGCCAGTAAATGGTGTTTCGACCGCGATGTCCTTCGCCATCGACGAGCATCGTCTCTGGTGACCACCGGTCGCGCCACTCCTTGAGTTTTCGGTAGTCTGCAACGTTCTCAGTGACCATCTCTTCCATCCAGAACGTCTTAGCTGGACCTGTTTCACGCACAAAGGTTTCCAACAGCGGCAATTTGCCATCGTAACCGTTGTTTGCATCAACTAGGATTTTAATCTCTGGACCAACTGCTTCCCGCACGGCGTGTACCACTTCAATGTCACGCGCTACGCCGGCATTCGGCTCAAACCACCGCCCCGGCCGCCCGAGTTTCAGTTTCATTGCCCGCCACCCGTTAGCGACAGCGTCCTTCGCTTCACGAGCTACGGCATCGGCACCCGCTTCCGGGTGCACTAAGTCTTGGAAGTAAAGACTGGAATCGTAACCCTCAACCCAATCACGAACCTGGTCACCCAATAGACGATGCACAGGAACCTCTAACGCTCGCCCCATCAGGTCAAAAATGACGAAGTCGATGAACCCGTTCTCTCGCAGCAACTCCTCCCAGCGCGGGTTCACCCCTGTAACGCGCCCTTCACTCACACGATAAAACTCGAACACGTCCCGATCTAGCAGCAACTGGAGCGTAGCGTAGAGCGTTGTCAACTTGCTCCGGTTCATCGCAGGCCGCGCGTTGGTTACACCGGTGAGCCCACTGTCAGTGGTTACTTGGACCAACCATTCACGCTGATTGTAGCCATAATTTTGACTCTTCGAGTTACGACCAACAATTCTGCCAGTACCGGGAGCACCGAAGTACGTTTCGACCGGTGTTATCCGAATATCTTTAATGATATGTTTTTCTAACATAATTTCTTTCAGGTTAGGCAGGACTGAAAACCTCACTCTACCTGCCATTCGTGTAAAGCATACTTTGCTTGGAACAGGTCTTCGTCGATAGAAACACCGAGTCCGGGGCATTCCTCCACCTGATATGCTCCGTCCCTGAAAGGAGGGAAGGGGCCAAAGATGTGGGGGAGATTGCGCTCGTCCTCTAGTGACACAAAGGTCCTGGATGCTGCACCAAACGCTAGCGTCGCAAAAGTACCGAAGGTGCCGTTACCAAAATTGTGTGGAATTGAGCGCACTTCTGTTCCGCGCAACGCCCCCTCAATCTCTATCCAACGGAGGTAACCGGCACCCACAATGTCCGGCTGGTAGCCGTCAATTAAGCCGTCCTCAATGAGATGACGGAAGGTCTCGCTGATGGGGTCACGGTCTGTTTCGCCACACACAAGCAGCGCTTTGGAACCGTGTTTTGCCTGCATTTCTCGCATGGCACGGTAGCCAGCCACGTCGTGCGTTATCATCTCCTCCAGCCAGTAGATGTTTGCGGGGATCGTCTCCCGAATGAAATCTTCGAGCAGGTCGAGTCGGTCATCATAACCGAAGTTGGCATCAACGTAGATATGGAAATCTTCCCCGACCGCTTCCCGAACGCCTAAAACTACATCGACGTCCCGCCGCATACCGGCTTCCGGCATCATCCAGCGACCACCACGCCCGGTTTTTATCTTGAGTGCCCGATACCCGGCAGCCTTCGCCTCGGCAGCCTCTTCAGCGACCTGCTTCGCGCCTTTCTCAGGGACAAGGAAATCTTGGAAATAGAGCGTCGTATCATAAGCTGGCACTGTGTCGCGCACTTTTCCTCCAAGCAGACTGATTGCTGAAACGTTGTGGGCTTTACCGTAGAGATCGAAGGCGAGGGCATCCATCCACCTAGTACTGCGGAAGGTGCGTGCTACGTCTGCGCCGGGGCCCGTAACAACCCCGTTTTGTACCTGCAGCAGCGAGTCCACCTCTCTGCCCAACAGTGTCGTTTTTAGCAGCGTGATCAGGTCTTCTACCCGTCCCCGCCCCATCGCTCGGTTCGCGCTCGTCACGCCTTCTACACCGCCATCCGTTCGGGCGCGCACGATCCATTCCAACCGTTGCAAACCAATGTTATCGGAGAATGCATTTTTGCCTAGCTCCTTTGGGTAATACGAAGGAACCGGTGTAACGGATATTTCTGTGATTTTCATTATTTGTATTCCACGTGTTTGTTATTCCTACCGCAGCGAAGGAATCCGACCAAACCTGACAGGTGACACGATAAGATTGAGCCATTTTGGCTTTGCCTATGACCGGATGCGGATTACCCCCGATTTGGGGTTGATTGGATTTCAACTCTCACTGCCTATCGGTTAAAAATACCGTCAGATATTCTACTAATATTTCTATATTATAGTCAACAAAAATATTGAGGTTATGCGTACCATTAGACAAGTGGTTTGCATGTGCAATAATCTGCGTTAGAAATGAACACGCAGGATTTATGTTGACATGGGTTTGTGAATGCGTATAATGTGAAAACAGCTCCAAAAGTAATCTACTAAGCAATAGGGGAAAACATGGTCGAGAAGCAAAAAGTGTTATTTCTTTGTACAGGAAACTCATGTCGGAGTCAAATGGCAGAGGGTTTTTTGAGGGATATGGCTGGCGATTGCTTCGAGGTGTATAGCGCAGGGGTGAAGCCATCGTTTGTTAATCCGTTGGCAATCAAAGCGATGAACAGTATCGGAGTCGATATTTCAACCCATACTTCCGATTCGCTCGATAAATACCTTGACCAAAACTTCCATCATCTGATCACCGTCTGCGACCATGCCAAAGAAAGTTGCCCGGTTTTTCCCGGCACCGGCGAGAGCCATCATTGGGGTTTTGATGATCCAGCGGGGGCAGCAGGGAGCGAGCCGGAGCGGTTCGCCGTTTTTTGTCGCGTCCGTGATGAGATTCAGCAGCGCATCCAGCACTGGTTAAAGACGCTCGACTCGCCCACACATTCGCATCGGAACAAATAAACAAAACAATGTCACCGCTCTTTTTAGCCATCGGTCACTTCTGTAATGATGTGGCACCAGATGGATACGTGCTAGGTGGGGGTGCCGCTTACTCGACGATCACAGCGCGTAACCTCGGCTGCCGTGCCTGTGCGGTCACCGCTGTCGGCCCGGACTTCGATCGGCAACAACCGATTCTAGCTGGTATCGATGTCACCTACCACGACTCACTCGAAACCACAATTTTCGATAATCGATACGGCTTAGATGGCAAGCGTCAGCAGTTCATCTTGGGAGTCGGTGGCGAATTGGGTGGACACCACATTCCACCTCAGTGGAAAAGCGCGGACATCGCCTATCTCTGTCCACTTACCGGGGAGGTGGAGTCTCCAATAACCCAATCTTTTGGCCGTGCGTTAATCGGGGTCACACCGCAAGGATGGATGCGCGGGTGGGATGAAAATCGGCGGGTCCACCCTAAACGGTGGCATACCGCCGAAGCTATCCTACCCCACGCAGACATATTGATTTTAAGTGAAGAGGACATCGCTGCCTCTCCCGAAGATCTCAAACAATATATTAAATGGACACGGATAGTGGTACTAACGAAAGGCAGACACGGTGCAACGCTGTACGAAAACGGTCGTGTGATAGAATCTGCCGCCTATCCTGCACATGAAGTTGATCCAACAGGCGCGGGGGATGTGTTCGCTGCAGCATTCCTAATAAAATATCACGAGACCCATTCACCGCAAGCAGCGTTGAACTTCGCGCACTGCACAGCGTCATTCGCCGTCGAAGGACACGGAACGACAGCCATCCCAACACTGGATCAGGTTAACGCGCGTCTCAGAAAAGCCTAGAAAAACAGGAAGACTCCCTCTCAGCCTCTCACGCTCATGCCCTGCAATCCCTACCACGGTTCGGCATAAGATGGCTCGTTCACATAACGCTCAGTGGTCAAATCGAGTGTAATCTCAGTAGCCGGTGGGAGCGTGAGGCGCAGATGTTTGCTGTTCACGGTGGCAGTTCGCCCGTCGGTCGTCAGCGGTGGAGGGGCGTAGCTGCCGGCATATCCGCCTAGCTCCCCGGGCCATTCGCTCGTACGTACGATGTATTCCGCCATGCCGAATTGGTGTTCACCGAAGCCGCCTGCCTGAATAATCAGTTCCCTTGCTTCGTTGGGATTGAGATTGACTAGACGCACAACAGTGCGCGCCGTTTCCAATTTCTCAACCAACGCCCCCACATCTTCGGGCAGACCGGGGCGACGGCGGTGAACATCGAAGTAGCGCAGGCGACAGTGGAGCAATCCACCATTGTAAATTGGCTGGGGTGCACCGAGCGTTAATTGGATCAACGCCTCCGACGAAACTGGGTTGCCCCACTGCCAGTGGTGGACGTGGTGATGTGTTCCCACTGCTTCATCTTCTCGAAGCAGCGCAAGGCGACGGCACACTATCTGGTGGCTCGCGTGAAGGATCTGTTCCGGATAGTTCGGGTTCTGTCCTGCCAAGTACCGGACCCACGGCTGCTCATGTCCGGAATCCTCCTTGTTGTGGAAGGCGAAGACCGCGTCCCAGTCGAAAGCCTCCGCCCTTCGAACACGCTCTATACTCTCCCAGTCTTCGTCTGCCATCGAAAGGTTCCACAGTGTTACCAGATACACAGGCGAGATCGGCTGCCAATCGAACCAGCCAGCGTCTCCGTATCGGTAAGGGACCAAGAAGGTTTCATGCTGCTCACCCATCGAGGCAAACTGACTATCCCACCGTTCACTGACGCTCATATCGAAATCGCGGATGTCTTTCACCTCACCACGCTCTAGAATACGATTCATCTGCTGTCGTGGCAGTTCGAGATACGCGTCGTCACGGGTAAGTAGATAGGCGTTGGCTGCAGCATCAAGCGTCGCTTTCTGAAGGGTTAAGAAACCGTGCGGAAACGTCCAACCGTAACGCCCCCCGTACCACTTGCCGTTACAGTATTCGCCCACCGTCCCGGAGTGCCCCACGTTATCTGGCAGGAGTCCGTTGTTCTGGCGCGCTCGCTCGACCCAAGCGTCGGTGTACTCCACCACCCAATCGCGGTACTTCTCCTCACCGGTCAGGAGAAAGGCATTTGTAACCAACGACGTTATAGACAGGTTGGTCGGCGTATCCCCCTTTCTCCAACGATCGAATAGCGCCTGTCCCATGGCGCGGGCGTTATCTGGATCCGCCAAATCCTGCACGGTAGAGATACCGGGCAGATCGAAAAATGGCAGACTGTACCGCTCCATGCTGCCACCAAGGGGGGCATAGTTAGCTGCTTCCCGCTCTGACATCGGTGCGTAGTAAGGTCCCTTGCTGCCGTTTAGTCCAGAGAGGACAATTTTGTGGTCAGGGTCGTAGTTAATGGCATTGGGATCTTCGTTAAGGTAGAATCCCGCAAAACGCTGGGCACGCTCACGACGCTTGTGTCCATTCGGTTGTGCGAGGCAGAGATGGAAAAAGAGGATGTCGCTTTCGGACTGGTGCATCTGATCTTCGCGGATGCCATAC
Organism: Candidatus Poribacteria bacterium; assembly: GCA_022822785.1. GTDB lineage: Bacteria > Poribacteria > WGA-4E > WGA-4E > PCPOR2b > PCPOR2b. Next base: position 55,103 of record JAJEAL010000096.1, on the reverse strand, counting down.
TCTTTGTAGACCGTGCCGAGGCGCGTCAACTGCTTAGTGACCGCCTCCCATTGGCGGCCTGCCAAGGTGAGTAGGTGGTCACCCCCGCCCATCAGGTAGATGAGGGGCCAATTGAAGAAAGGCTCATAATAGTCGTCGGGACTGCCGCCGCCCCACTCATCTTTCCAGATAAACTCTCCATTTTCTCGCGTGAAGTGGTCGAGGAAGGGGTGGACAGACTGGTTCATCGTGTCGAACAGTTGCCGCTCCCAGACCGCCCAAGAGGGCGGCCCCGTAATCGGTACGTTAGCAGATATGCGGATCATTAGAAATGCGTTCTCCCTGTGTATGTACCCCGAAGACTTTATTACTCTCACCGGCTCGGTTCCGTTCCGAGAGTCCAAAGCGGCTTGGATATGTCTATCCAAGCCGAGCGGGTTTGACAACTAGCAATTTAGGTTTACATATCCGCTCGGTACGGGGTTGGTCCCTCCGGTCGGTTCTTACGTGGCACCTTTGTCGGATATTTTTCGAGTGCGGCAACCCAAGCCTCCCGCCACTCCTCGTACTCGGTTTCGGACTCCGGAGACAACCTGCTACGAGCGTCAAAGCTGGGCCAAAAGGCACGCCCTGTAGGCGTTCCTCTTTTCTGGTAGCGTATATCCATGCTCCACCGGATGGCATCCGTGTTATTCGTACCTGACGAATGGGGGGTGAGCTTGTGAATAAAGATGACATCTCCCTTTTTCATCGGCACCGAAACCCAGTCTTCATCCGGCAGGCTATCTCCCCAATATACCATACGATGCTTGTGTATCCGGGGCATCACCCGCAGACAGCCGTTCTCCTCGGTGGTATCGCACAAAGGGATCCAGACGGTCAGAACAAAGGTTGCGTCCGCTTCCTCATGGAAGAATATCGCATCCTGGTGCCAGAAGACCACATTCGAGTTTCGCCCCCGCTCTAGGTCCGAAGGGAGCTTCGCCCGTATATGCGTCATCGGACTACAGCAGATCTCTGGACCGATAAGCCCCTCTATCAGATCCAGCAGCCGTCTGTTCCGCATAAAATGGAACGTCCCTTCCCCTCGGATATGCCCCACATCCAGAAAGGTGTCCGACTCAAAATAGGTTGCCTCATCTTCGTCACATATCCGAGCAAGACGTGTTTCAAACGACTCGTCTGCGTATAGTTGACTAATTCGACCTTTAGTGTACAAATCCTTGGCGAGCCGGTCTATAACCGCCTCGTAATCTTGGATTACCGGCTCGAAATCGACCGCCTGTAGTGCCTCCTCAAGCACCACATACCCTTCTTCCCTGAAATGCTCAAGCTGTTCCTTTGTCAGTGTCATTCGTTGGTCCTCTCAATCGGCAAAAATATAACTTCATATCTGATCGCAACGGGGAAAGTTCCAAAGCTTTAGGGCAACATTATACGCCGAAGCAGAGAGGGTGTAAAGGCGAAATTAGTCTCAGCTTCCACGCTCCGGTGTCCACTTGCATTTCATCTGGGGACGTGATATAATGCCACGCGGAGAACCTGTCAAACGGGTTTCAAGTTGGATATAATCAGGGGAGGCAAAATGTACAACAAATTTGCAGATGTTAAACTCAGAACTAGCGAGACGATGGAGGTCGGTGTTATCATTGCTCCAGACGAACCGCATGCGGAACAGATTAAACCGTTCTTGGCACACAAAGGCGGTGGATTCAAGTGGCATCTGGAACGCTCCGTTATTGAAACGCTCGATGATTTGGAGACACGCTTCTATGTCGGCAAAGTGGATGGCGAAATCATCACAAACATCATGATCGTTGAACACCAGCACGTCGGTATCCTCGGTCATGTTTTTACCACACCGACGCAACGCCGTAAGGGTGCTTGCAAAGCGGTCATGGGCTTCCAAATGGAGGACTTTCGCCGGCGAGGTGGTGAAGCACTCTACCTCGGCACCGGATACAATAGCCACCCCTACCATATCTACAACAGCTTCGGTTTTGAGAGTGTTTTCCGCGGATCAGGTTTCATGAAATATCGCGCAGCTGAAGGCTTCGATAAAGGCTACTTTGCCGAGCGTCCGGTTCACACGAAAGATGTCGTATGGCACGATTGGGCTAAGATGACCGCTCTCACCGGTATCGTTGAAGGCGACTATCTTCGCAGCATCGCATTCGGTATCTACGGACCCGCGAATTTCGAGGGCGGTTTTCTGGTGTTCAAACAATCGTTGGAAAACGGGGATACCTACCACGATGCAAAACTGTTGGAATCCGAGACCGGCGCAATAGTCGGCTTCGCAACCATCTCTTGGGATACACGTTGGCAACCCGAGACAGGAGTACTGGATGTTTTCATTCATCCGGATTTCTATGAATCAGGGTCGGTGCTGCTCGAAGCGATTGATTTTCCAGATGCCAAAATCCAGTGTTATGTTGAATCTACCTCAACGAGCAAGACCGAAGCGGTCCAAAATGCGGGATTCTACCACGAAGCGACGTTGAAAAACCAAATCCAACATCACGATAGGGATGTTGATGTGTTAGTCTTTGCACGCGATTAAATAACCCCGGCACCCAATAGCGTGCCGTTAACCGTTATCGGGAGAAATCAGATGCTTGGTGTCCAACTGTTGGGAAATGAGAAAGTCACCGTCAAAGAATACCCCGAACCAATACTGACCTATAAGAACGATTTACTAATTCAGGTTAAGGCGTCAGGACTCTGTGGGAGCGAGATGCACGGCTATCGGAGCCCAACCCCTCACACGTCCAATGGTGGACACGAAGTCGCAGGAGAGGTCATTGACGCGGGTAGGTCAACGAAATTCGAGGTGGGAGACCGCGTTGGCGTCCATGCCGTTTGGGGGTGCGGGGATTGTCGGTGGTGTGGGGTTGGAAAATATACCTACTGTAATAACCGCACAGGCCGCGATTTGGGGACCCATGTGGAACGGTTTGCTGCCCCAGACCATGTTTGTCTCAAGCTGCCTGAAGATATTCCATTTGACGTAGGAGTGCTCCTGACCGGCGACGGCTGCGGTGTCCCCTACCACGTCAGCCAACGCCTTAACACCAAAGGCGGGGATTTTGTCTGCGTTTTAGGAGCAGGTCCCGTTGGGCTCGGAAACACCATCGTGCAATCCTTCTTAGGCGCGGAAGTGATAGCTATTGACATCAACGACTATCGACTTTCTCTTGCAAAGGCAGCCGGTGCCGCCCACACTATCAACTCAAAGGACACCGACCCGCTAGCGGCAATCACAGAAATTACCCACGGCATGCTTGTGGATAAGTGCATCGAGGCCGCCGGCCGTCCAGAGACCCTCAAACTTGCCTTCACGTTGGTTGGCGTGGCAGGGATAATCATGTGTGTTGGCGAACAGGGCGACCTACCGATTAGCCCAAGCCGTGACCTGATACGGAAAGACATCACACTGATGGGCAGTTGGTTTTATCACTACTCAGAATACCCGGCGATGCTCGATCTGTATCGGCGCGGTTTACCCATTGGACGAATGATTACCGACCACTTTCCGCTCGTTGAAGCGCAGACAGCGTTTAGCAAATTTGCCAACGGTCAGGCGGGCAAGGTGATGCTTGAGCCGTAACCTGCGGATTTGGTGTTGACATCATAACAGAGCAGTGCTATATTTGTTTCTGCAACAAGGATTAATTGACACATTATATATATCTTGAAAAACCAATAAGGAGAAATAATGGATCTCGGACTCAAGGGTAAGGTTGCAGTCGTTGGGGCATCAAGCAAAGGGCTCGGCAAAGCCATCGCACTCGGTTTGGCTGAAGAAGGGACAAAAGTAACAATCTGTGCGCGGGATGCGGAGACATTGGAGGAAACCGCCGCCGAAATTCGTGAAAAGACGGGCGCGGCGGTCTTAGCAGTTCCAACGGATGTCAGCCAACCGGAGCAGGTTAGTGGGTTGATTGCCAAAGCCATCGATCGATTCGGTGGAATTGATATTCTTGTCAGTAACGCCGGTGGGCCTAGGGCAGGCCGATTCGCAGATCTATCGCCCGAAGATTACCAAACCGCACTGCACCTCAACCTACTCAGCACGATTAATCTGTGTCGCGGCGTCGTACCGAGTATGAAAGCCCGAGGAGGAGGCCGGATAATCAACCTCACCTCTATCTCCGTAAAGCAGCCGGTCGATGGATTGATGCTATCCAATATGGCGCGGACCGGCGTCATCGGGTTCGCCAAAACGCTTGCATCCGAGCTTGCACCCGACAATATCCTGATAAACAACGTCTGTCCAGGGATTATCTTCACCGATCGGATTAAACAGCTAGCGACAGTGAGAGCAGAAGAGGCAGGTGTCACGTATGAGGAAGCGCTCACAAACATGACCCAAGATATACCACTCGGTCGTATCGGAGATCCCCAGGAATTCGCCAATCTCGTTGTGTTCCTCGCCTCCGATCGCGCCAGCTATATCACCGGCACCACTATCCAGGTGGATGGCGGCATGGCAAAGGGGTTGTTATAATTGCAAAAGCCGGGACAACCGGTAAGTGGGAATCCCACACACCGTCCCCCAACCCTGTCAGTCATTATCCCAGCTTTCAATGAGGCAGGAACGATTCGACAGGTTGTTGAAGCAGTAAAGGAAGTACCCATTGACACAGAAATCATCGTTGTCAACGACGGTTCAACCGACGAGACCCCCGAAATCTTGGAGCAGATGCGCGGTGAACCGAAATTAAAAATCTTTCAGTGCGAAGAAAATTGTGGAAAAGGGAGTGCGATTCGGCTGGGACTGGAACAGGTTACCGGTGAGTTTGTCGTCATTCAAGATGCCGATCTTGAGCTCTGTCCGAGCGATCTGCTACCGATTCTAGAAGCCTTACAAAAAGGTATCGCCAAAGTAGTCTACGGTTCAAGATTCCTAAATGGTAAAAAACAGGCAAGCCTGAAAACCTACATAGCGAATCGTATGCTTGCTAGCTTCACAAATCTGTTGTATCATGTGCACATCACCGATGAGGCAACCTGTTACAAAGCATTTAATACGAGCCTGGTCGTCAGTCTGAATCTGACCGCTCGAGGGTTTGAGTTCTGCCCAGAAGTGACAGCCAAGGTGCTCCGTGCAGGCTACCATATCCATGAAGTGCCTATCTCTTACTTCCCGCGGACAAAGGGCGCTGGGAAAAAACTTCGATTCTGGCGGGAGGGCATCCGAGCAGGATGGGTCCTGTTCAAATATCGTTTTGCTCCCACGTCGGAAATCCTCAAAAACAGACCGTATCCGATAAAAAAATAAACCAATGTTAACAGGCTTAAATGGCTGGGACCTATCCGAACTTAATCCCTCAATTTTGCTGTGAAGCGCAACAAAGGGAACATGCCTAACGCCAAAAGGAAGGAGATCCAAATGGCAAATCAAGTGAGGCGCGAAGTGACTTTGAACATTCCGATACATCCCAATATGGAATTAGTCGCTGCACACACCGCTTCTATCATCGCAGAAATCATGGATTTTGAGGAAACTCATATTGATGAGATTCAATTAGCTATCATCGAAACTTGCATCAACGCTTTTGAACATAGCAATAGCAGAGATAGCAAGGTAACAGTCACCTACGTTCTCACCGATGATGAATTGCAGTTGAAAATTACGGATCACGGCACCGGATTCGGTATGGAAAAAACCGAGCTTTTATCCGGAGAAGCAAGGGCCCAAGCTATGCAAAAACGAGGCTGGGGGTTGGAGATTATTCGGGAAATGATGGATGAAGTGGACATCAAAAGCAGTGATGAAGGAACCATCATCACAATGCTGAAAAAAAGGGATAACTAAAAATAGGAAACACAACCACCACCTAAAAATTTTGATGAAGGAGGCAACAAATGGCGTCATCTTTTAATGTCAATACGCGTACCGAAGACGGTTACGCTGTTATTCAAACCGATGGATATCTGAACGGGCCGACAGCAGAAAAGCTCGCTGAAACTGCCAAAGATTTGATGAGTCAAGGATACAATACGTTTGTGATTAACCTTGAGCGGACACGACTCGTTAACAGTATCGGCATTTCCATCCTGATTGAAATTATTGAACTGCTTGACGAACATGGAGGAGCACTGCATTTTTGCCACTTAACACCGGTGATTGAGCGGACTTTCAAAATGATGGGGCTCACTCAGCATGCCGAGATTCATCCCGATGAGGAGACCGCAACGACCAATCTGTAATTGGCTGGGCGATAAAAGACTGAGCTAGATTAACGGATAGCACTGCCCCATCTCCTCCTAATTTGCAATAAATCATGAATCCCAATCGATCTATCAGAGGTAATTAAGAGATGCAATCTGTTTCCGCTGAAGAAACAATGCACCGGCTAATCTTTAGCTTGTCTGAACTTGAACAGCTAGGTGAGACAATCGTCTCCGGGCGCGGCAACTTTAACGTATCAAGTCGGACTTATCTACGAATCATCCACGGCACCTTGCAGGTAAACCGTTGCGCCATTTTGCTCTTTCAACCCACCGCAAATTGCCTCACTATCGAAGCGGCGATTAATATCAAGGGCGAATCACTGACCATTCCGGTGACGGACGATGACATCGCAACAATACTTGAATCTTCAATCATCGATCCTGCCAGCCCACCGCCTGCCTTGGATCCCTTTTTCGCTCAAATCCAACCCCAACTAGAACTCCTTGATGCCAATTTATGGGCGCCCCTTAAGATACGCGATGAATTTCTGGGGGTTATCAGCTTAGGAAGTTTCCGGGCACAAGATCATTTGGAGGACTGGAATCGAGAACTTTTACCGGTATTAGCAAACCAGATCTCCGTTGCCATCGCTTACTCACGTCTCTTAGACAAGACCCGTGCGGAACAGTTCCGCCTTTTCATGCTTTCTGATACTGCTACTCAGATTTGCAAATCGCTCGATACGGACGCTGTGCAGGAAGAGGTGGTGACACACGCGATTACGTTGTTGGATGCCAGCGCAGGCGGCCTACTGCTCATTAATCCAGTCACACAACGGCTCGAAATGAAATCCCTTTTCACCTTTGAACCGGACGCTAACACGGCACTGGAAAGTTTATCAATCCCCCTACAGACCGATCAGGACGTTCCATCCTCCCCTCTCGCGCAAATCGCCGCGCCGGGCGGTGAAACGTTAATTTCCAACAATGAAGGGAATGGCGCATTGCTTGGTCACAGAAATCTTATCGCCGTCCCTATGCGCGGACGCGAGGATACTCTTGGAGTGTTGATTGTCGCTGATAAGGAGGGGAGAGGTGGAGCCACTCCGGATTTTACCGACGAGGATAGAGTTCTGCTTGAAGCGTTCGCCAATCAGGCAGGGGTGGCAATCGAAAACGCCCAACTCTACCAAGAAGCGCTGGAGGGCCGTCAGCTACAGGCGGAGATGGAGGAAGCTGCAAAAATTCAGCAGAATCTGATTCCCGACACCTTACCGGAAATCTCCGGCTATGAGGCGACCGGGCTTTATTTTCCCCGTGGTGGTGTTGGCGGAGACTACTATGACTGTCTCCCAGATTCAAACGGCAGCTGGGGTTTCGCCATTGCCGATGTCTCCGGTAAAGGGATGCAAGCCGCGCTGCTCATGGCGACATTGCGAGCCGGCCTGCACTCAGAGGTCACCCGTAAGGAGGACCTACCGAGCATGGCGGAGTCGCTCAATTCACTGCTCTACGCGAGCAGTACCTCCGGCAAATTTGCAACCTTCTTCTACGCTCAGCTACATCCAGAAACGGATCAGATTACTTCGATTAACGCCGGACACAACTATCCACTCGTGATCCGGGCAGCCGGTGGTTGTGATGAGCTGGAAAAAGGGGGCGTGATATTGGGCATGTTTGCTAACGATATACTGGCTGACATCGCAGAATATGAACAGGAAACCACCCAACTCTACAGCGGCGATGTCGTACTTCTCTACACTGACGGGGTCACAGAAACCGTAAACCCCGATGGCGATCTGTACGGCGAAGAACGCTTGGAAGTGGTTGCAACACGCGTGAAAAGCGAAAGTGTCGATCAGATATGCCAAGCCATTTACGACGATGTTATCGAATTTCAGGGGGAAGCCGAGCAGTTTGATGACCTAACAATGATGGTGCTAAAAAAAATCTAGGCTCATCTAAAGAATGAGCAGGTCTTGTACCTGCCCAAAAGGGCAACCACAAGGGATTGCCCCTACAGTTTTCTCTACTGTTTAGCACGCTCTTTTGGTGTTAGCGAAAATCTAAAGTAGTACGCGTACTCCGTATGCCGTAACCCCAAGAATTCATCTGCTCAAAAGTTCATTAATCACCCTAATGGACCAACTAGGACAGAACCGATGCAAAATCGAGAAGGACAGCGGTATCTGGATCCCGCCGCATTGGCAAAAATTGGGAACCTTGAACTCATCGCGAAATTTGTCGTCGAAGGATTCATCTCAGGGCTCCACAAAAGTCCCTATCACGGTTTCAGCGTCGAGTTTGCTCAGTACCGGCAATATATGCCCGGCGACGATATCAAACATCTCGACTGGAAAGCTTACGGACGAACCAATCGGTACTATATCAAACAGTTTGAGGAGGAAACGAACCTCAACTGCTACCTCCTGCTCGACACCAGTGAGTCAATGACCTACGGTTCCGGCGACCTAACGAAGCTGCAATACGCCAGCTACCTTATCGCTTCGATCGCCTACTTCATGGCAAAGCAACGGGACGCCGTCGGATTCGCCTACTTCGACGAAAGGCTTCACGAATACCTCCCCGCCCGGAGTTCTCCCGCCCATCTTCACGCAATTCTCCTGACGCTTGAACGGATCCAAACCAATAAACTCACGCAGATGGGGGAACCCATCCACCAGATCGCCGAACGCCTCACCAAACGCGGATTGGTTATCCTCATCTCCGACCTCTACGAGGATGACCCCGACACGATTGTGAAAGCCCTCGAACATCTCCGCTATGACGGGCACGAGGTGATTGTCTTTCATGTTTTGGACAATCAGGAGTTAGCATTTGCATTTGATCGTGTGGCGCGTTTCGTCGATGCCGAAACGGACGAAGAGATTATCGCAACACCACAGGCGATCCGCGAAAGCTACCTCAGCCATCTGCACGATTTCATCAACCACTATAAGTTAGAACTGAGCAGATCGGACATCGACTATAATACAATCGACACATCAACCCCTGTCGATTACGCGCTGTCCGCCTATCTCGCCAAGCGGGAAGGGTTGATTTGATAATCTATGTTACAATCCAAAACCTCAACAGGGTAATAGAACACCGAATCACCAAAACAACGCTCATATTAAAAAATGGTATAAAGAAACCGAGTTTTTTCAAAAAAACTCGGTTTCTCATATAGTTGAGGGGTGTGCATCATTATTGCCTGAATCAGGATTCTCAGGATTGAAGGATTTTCAGGATAGAAACCGGAAAGTGAACTGGGACTATTTTAGAAAGGGACAGGGCGCATTTAGCCCCAGCGGGGCGACATGTTTATAGTACACGGATAAACAAATACCCCAAAGCCCCGGAGGGGCGACATGTGCAACCAAAGGGTAGAACCTAAGAAGAATCAATGAGCTACCTCACTAATGAATCAATGAACGCTTCAACAATGTAGGAAAGCCCCTCTCACTAACTAGCACCAAAGGTTACTATGTACTTTTTTATGACCTCCAACATTTTTCAGGTGGAGTTAAACTATTAGTTTGACTCTGCTGTTTTTAGATTTGCACACCGTTTGCTTTTTCTGGTATATTTTAAGGATAAGTTTCAAAACACGCAAAATCCAAAGACTAGAAGATAGGTTGATACAAAAGATGGCTGAGATGCAATACCTTGTCATTTTTGAAAAAGATGCGAATAGTTACGGTGCCTATGTGCCCGACTTACCCGGCTGTGTCGCAATAGGCAAGACGATGGTTGAGGTGCGCGGATTGATTACAGAAGCGATCCAATTTCATATTGATAGTCTACGAAAAGATGGATTTGTTGTTCCGCTGCCATTGTCAACAGCAACGTTTATTAACGTGGCTACTGCTCAATAATTAGATGTTTTTGAGATTGTAGTGGGTTTTAGTAAACTTCCGCTGAAATTGAAATTTGTTCTTATGTGTCTAATGGGGGAAACTGAGGAATGAGACCACAGTATGGACTAAATCAGATGAATAATCGCCATAAGGTTTTTGTCAGTTATCATCATGATAATGACCAAGTATACAGAAATCAGTTTGAAGGGTTGTTTTCAGATATTCATGACATCATCGTATCACAATCTGTCCAAATTGGTGATATCGATCCAAACCTCAAAACAGACACGATTCGTCAAAAAATCCGGGACGAATATCTTCGAGATTCGACCGTGACAGTCGTTTTAATTGGTGCGGAAACATGGAAAAGAAAACATGTGGATTGGGAAATCGGGGCGAGCATACGTCAAACACAATACAATCCTCGTTCAGGTCTTTTAGGGATTTTGTTGCCGACCTATCCTAAGCCATACGGCAAACCGAATGAATATTTTGTCCACACAATTCCTCCGAGGCTTCACGATAACATAGAGTGTGGGTTCGCACAGATTTACAATTGGAACATCGATCCGACTCTCGTACAATCGTGGATACATGAAGCTTTCAATCGGAGAAACAAGATAATTCCCGATAATTCTTACCCTTCGTTTGTAAACAACCATTCTGGTGAAAGGTGGTAATGATGAGATTCTCAGATTTCCTTGAAAAATCGGGTATGACGAGCCTGAAGATTACCCCTCCTTTTCTGCAAATGGAGTGGACTACAGAAACGGCCGATAAAGATGCCGCTTGGGCACTATACATTGAATTGCTTACAAGAATCACCACACAGCCATTGCCTACCGAGCACGGCGATGAGCAAACAGCATTGGACAGTGTTTATTCACTCTTCGCAATTACGCGGGAAGTCATCAAAGAACAAGGTCCAGATTGCATCAATTTCACAAAAATTGCAATTGTTGTGCTTAACCAAGTTGTTCGTCCGTTTACTGCAAAGTGGCATCGAAAGAGCTTGGCAGGTGATTTTGAGCAGGAATCGGAACGCTCCGCTTTCCGCGAAGAACTCGCTTCTCTCCAGGTGGAATTACGCAAATATTCTCGAATGCTAGCCGATATCGCTGGCGTCGAAGATTTAACTGACCTAGAGGCGACAGATTAGTGGGACACAAAGTATACGATAAAAAGAAAACAGGGGGATACTATGGGACAAAAAACACGCCATATCCTCGGTCTTTCAGGGGGCAAAGATAGTTCCGCACTCGCGATTTACATGCGTGACAAAGTGCCGGAGATGGAATACGCCTTCTGCGACACAGGGAAGGAGTTGCCGGAAACGTATGAATTTCTCGATCGGTTGGAAGCCTTTCTAGGCAAAAAAATTGAACGGTTAAACGCCGATCGTGAATTTGACCATTGGCTTTCGGTTTTCGGTGGATTACTGCCGTCATCACAAGTGCGGTGGTGTACACGCCTCCTCAAAATCAAGCCCTTTGAGGATTTTGTTGGTGAGGATAAGGCTTACAACTACATCGCTATCCGTGCCGACGAGGACCGTGTTGGCTATAAACCCCTGAAGAACGTTGAGGCACGAAATATCGAACCCAAGTATCCCTTCAAAGAGGACGGCATCACCGAGCGGGATGTCTATCGGATTTTAGAGGAGAGTGGTCTCGGTTTACCAGAGTATTACAAATGGCGAACCCGCTCCGGATGCTATTTCTGTTTTTACCAACGCAAAGCGGAGTGGATTGGATTGAAGAAGAACCACCCCGACCTCTTTGAACTCGCCAAGGATTACGAGAAATTCGATAAAGAGACCGGCGAGCGGTATACCTGGAGCCAAAGCGAGAGCTTAGAAGAACTGACCGACCCTAAACGGGAACAGCAGATTAAGGAGAACCATGCAAAAGCAATAGCACAGGAAAAGAAAATTCAACCGAATCGCTCGTTAATTGAAATTTTTGGCGATGTCCTTGACGATGAAGATGATGATAAACCATGTTTGATTTGTGATTTGTAGTGATAGAGAAATCCTATGTATTCGGGAATAGAGGATTGTCAATAGCATTAGGTAGAGGCTTTGGAGCCTATAAACGATAAAACTCGTTTTTTGCAAGAACAGGAAAAAAATGAATATTCAAAAAGAAGGAGCATGGGATCCGGTCCGTGTATTTCAAGCCATGGGTCGAATAGGATATGATCCAGTATCTGCTATTTTGGATATTGTGGATAATTCGGTGTCGGCAGGCTCAACCTCCGTTGTGATCAAAGTGAATACAGAAAGAGAGGAGCGAGCAGAAGGACAACGTGGAAGGCCACGCGCGATTTTAAAGTCACTAGTTATTGTTGATAACGGATGCGGTATGGACGAGAAGGGATTAGATAACGCTCTTACCTTAGGTTCTTCAGCACAACTATATCATGCGGAAACCTTTTCAAAGTTTGGTATGGGCTTAAAGTCAGCTGCTTCATCGCTAGGAAAACGGTTAGAAGTAATATCACGTGCTAAAGACGACTTGCATAGGGTCCGCAAAGTCGTGTTAGACCAAGATTTAATCGTTGAAAAAGGAAAATATGTTTACAATTTGATTGATCCTACAGAGGAAGATTTAAATGAATTGGACGCTTGCACTCAAGGGAAATCTGGCACTTTAATCCGTATCACCAAATTATTTTATCAGTCCCTGCCGTCGACGTCTGAGATTATCCGCGGATTACAGGATAGAGCTGGTGTGATTTACTACTACTATTTAAGAGGTATGGTTGATGAGGTGAAACGCCTCTCGTTGAAAATTGATGATAGCAATGTCCTACCGGTGGATCCGCTGTTTATAGATGAAATTGACGCTGATAACGGAGATTTGAACGAGCACAATTGGGATGGTCTTAATCCAAAATGGATTACACAACCACAGGCGATTCAACTGGATGCTACCGGAAGCACATGGGCACAGGTCGAAATAACGCAACTCCCACACCCACCGAGCGTAGAACGTAAGGGTTTAATGAGCCGGAGGGATTGTCACAACCATTATCTGATTGGGGCAGGAAATTACGGTTTCTACATTTATCGTAACTGGCGATTGATTTCGTGGGCAGATAGGTTAGATTTCGTACCACAAGATCAAGATTTATATGCTTTTCGTGGCAGACTGTTAATCAATAGTGATGCTGATGATATTTTAAATATAAATGTTACAAAGAGTCGTGTACATCTCTCAGAAAACGCTCAAGACCAGCTGAAACCAGAGGTTCAGGAAGCTATAAAAAAGAGTCGGATTGCTTGGCAAACCGTGCACCGCGTTACGGTCGCGTCACTTGGGCAAGGTCCTCATGATGCTGCTAATCAGGAGCTAAATCGGATCTCACATCTCCAAGCCGATGAAGCTAGACGTGACGAGAGTGTTGCTCCTATAAAGGAAAAAAAGGAGTTAGAAAAGCGTCGGAATAAAGCTGTTCGCGCCCAGCCGATAACACCTGAAGATGCACAATATGTCAAAGCAACGGGCCAGCGTGTGCTATTTGTGGATATACTAGACAACAATCAACTTTGGGAAAGAGCCCATGATCCGACGGAAGGGCTGATTGTTAGAGTTAATAGATCTCACAGATTTTGTCGGGATATTTTAGACACGGCCCACGACAATAGCAATCTGCTGAAAGTCATGGACGTTCTCTTCTATTCGATCGTTAAAGGTGAATTTGACCTTGTTTATAAATCAGAGCAGGATGACGATAAAATTGAGGAGATTATGGCGGAATATCGGGAGCGAGTTAGCGAAACGCTTTCAGATGTGATTCAAAAGCTTGATCTGACTGACTTTTTGACGGACCTATGAGACACGCTGCAGAACTTGGACTAGCAACAGTTTTTGATCCAACAATAGCGAAAAGAAACGGTTTTTTGTATGCGATTTATGGGACAGTTGAAAATCAGGCGACTCTCTACGTTGGACAGACAAGAGGCCGTACAGGGGCACTCGGTAGACTCGCCCAACATTTATCTGACGGAAATAATAATACCTATCTTCAACGTTTGTCTAATGTCTATTACTATGAGGAAGTACCCCTGGAGAAAGTGAATCTTGCAGCAATAAAATTCACATCGAAAGAAATCTTTCAGATTGATAGCCAGGAATATCGGATAGCCGTAGAACACTTAGTACAACTGCGATTGCTTAATTGGTTATATGCACATAACCTAAAGGTTCGTATTGTTTCACAAACACGTTCTAATGCATACGGCAAACTTCAGGACGTTCAAGAAGAAACAGACAGAATTTCTGGCCTATTGGAATCTTGGATATTGGAATTTCATCAGTGATATCTTTGACGATGAGGAGCCGTGCCTGATTTGTGAGATCGTTGTAAATTCCCCCAAACAACAAAGCGTCAAAATGGACAGAGAAGCAATTATTCAAAAATTTGAACAATTAAAGGTGTGGAGAAATGCTGACGAGAGAGCACCTCACAAGCCTCTGCTGGTTTTGTATGCCATCGGGGAATTACTACGAGATGGGAACCGCCTCCTTCCATATTCCGAAATAGATGACAAACTTGGAAACCTACTGAGGGAATTTGGGACCAGACAAACGAATCAGGGAACACAATATCCGTTTTGGCGGCTCCAAAACGATGAGGTTTGGGAAATATCCGACGCCGACAAAATTAGACAAACATCCAGTGGAGATGCTCTAAAAAGCGATCTGGTTCATTACGACGTTTCTGGCGGTTTTCTCGAAGACATTGCCTATCAACTTCAGAGTGATTCCAGTTTGTCTTTTGAAATAATTCAAAGCCTATTAGGTGCTCATTTTCCTTCCTCGCTTCATGAGGACATTTTACAGACTGTTGGGATTGAGCTTCCTCTCCAGATTTCTAAGCCGCAAAGAAGCGACCCCAATTTCCGAGCGAATATCCTAAAAGCCTACGAATATAAATGTGCTGTTTGCAGTTTTGATGTGACATTACGTCATCAACCTATTGCACTAGAAGCATCTCATATCAAATGGCGTCAGGCAGATGGACCTGATATAGAAGTGAATGGATTGGCTCTATGCTCGCTACACCACAAGTTATTTGACCGTGGCGCGTTTACCTTGTCTGACCGACTAGAAATAATGGTATCAGATGAGGCCAACGGTTCAGTGGGCTTTCAGGAGTGGCTTATGGATTTCCATGGGCAAAAAATCAATTACCCGCAAAGGCAATCCTATTATCCGGAGGTAGAGTTCATCAGTTGGCACGTCAGAGAGGTGTTTAAAGGCGATTACCGTGAATTGTAATTAGCAGAAGAGAAAAAGAGAAACTCTTTCGTGAAGCTAAGAGGTTTCCGATTTATCTGATAGTGTTCACATATCATATTGGACTAAAGATTGGCTATGAAAGCTAATAAACCTATGCTAACGGTACAGATGCCGACGGGCTTGTGCTTTACGCCCTGCCTGCAAGCGAGCCAGAAGCGGAACAGCTTATTGAAAAGGCAACTGAAGCATCGGTTGCGGATCGAGAAGAGGTGCTTGTTGCGATTCCTCAATCAATTGGTCGTTTGCGCGATGCTGTTCTTGAACTTAGGTGTTTGGGTTGGGTTGAGGAAAACACACCCGAACTCGTTGGCGATGCAACAGCACGGCGTGAGCTCCGGGCGCGGCGCACTGAAACTGAGCGAGGGGTGTCCGAGCAATTAGCTGCGCTTTTTGGCGGAAACAGTGCTGCCCCGCAAGTTGGGGTAGGTCTTGTGCCTACCCGTAAAGGGGACACTGGAGGCTGTTTATGGTATCACAGAGGAAACCTGAGACAGATTGCCTCAAGAAGAGGGCTCAACGAGTATCTCTCAACAATCTGCGACGCTGTTTACGATGAAACACCTATCCTTCGTAACGAGTTGATCAATCGGAGAAAAATTTCCTCACAGGCAGCGGCCGCAAGACGAAGACTGATTGGAGGGATGCTTGAGTTCCCACATCTAGAAAAACTGGATATCAAGAGTTATCCCCCGGAACTGAGTATTTACCTCTCTTTACTATTCGACACCGGGATACACCGTCGCGTTTCAGGGGTTTGGGGGTTTCATCCACCGAATACCGATGATAAAAATAATTTCTCCCCCAGTTGGTCAGAGATTGACCGGTTTCTTAACGAATGTGAGGAGAAGCGTCAATCCGTTGCCGAACTCTACAATCGGTTGGAGCAGCCGCCCTTCGGATTGAGAAGCGGTCCCATGCCCATCTTGTTATGTGCAGTGTTGCTGCACTATGAGACGGAAATCGCGTTGTACGAAGATGGTTCCTTTGTCGCGGACATCTCAATGCCGGTTTTTGAACGGTTGATTAGGGCTCCTGAGAAATTTGAAATCAAGCGTTTCCGGATGGAAGGTATTCGAGCGGAGGTGTTTGAACAATTTACAGGGATGCTCTCTAAACCGGTGTCAACGGTAGGAAGCCCACCAAATCTTCTAGTTATTGTCAGGCCACTCATCAGTTTTATACACAAACTGCCCCGTTATACGATGCTCACGCAGGATTTAAGCGACGCAGCAATCGCCTTACGCAGAGCTATCACTGATGCCCAAGAGCCGGACGCGCTTCTTTTTGAACAGTTGCCTAAAGCCCTCGGCTTCGACCCTTTTGGACCATCGGTGGAGACAGATTCAGACACGGTTCATGAGTTTTTCAATATCTTGCGGAGTTCGCTGTCCGAGTTAAACCGAGCATACGATGACCTGCTTTCTTTTATTGAGGAGATGCTTATTTCTGCGTTTTCGTTGCAATCAAACAGTGATTCACCCGATATTGAACTCATTAACAGAGCACGACCTCTACTCGATTGGGCGATTGACACGAAACTCAAAGGGTTTTTGATTCGGATCTGCGACGAAGGCCTTGATTTTAAGGAATGGGTTGAGGCAATCGGGACGTACCTCGCCAACAAACCCCCGGCATCGTGGACAGACTTAGATAAAGCCCAGTTTGAGATGGACCTTTCTGAGCTTGCACGGAAGTTTCACCATTTTGAGGCACTGTCATTTGAGCGACATGGGCAATCTGATGACAACGCAGGTGAGGTGATTCGGGTTGGTATCACTACCCTCTCCGCAACAGAACAGGAACGGGTCGTTACGGTGCCGCCGACTGCGGAGGCGCAACTTGACGACATTGAGCGTGGAATCGAGGAAGTTTTTGAGTCCGCTGGTGTAGATGGGAATCCTAACCTTCGCCTCGCTATCCTAGCGCGATTATCCCAGAAGCTGATGGAACAACTTGAGGACTCTGCGAATGAGGAAAGTTCATAATATACGATATATCTAACAATTCTGCCATACACATTGCGCTCCTCTGGAGCGCGGAGATTGGACATATCGTCATTCTATAGACATATCGCTCCTCTGGAGCGAAAGACTGACATTTCATCTTTAACGGAAAAAAGACTCGCTCAACTCAATTTTGTTGATGAAACACACTTTAGCACCGGTGTAGCATTTTTGCGACGACGGTGTGGCACATTTCCCACAACCTCCCTGTGGACATAACCCTCCCTTTAAGATCATAGCTCATCCCAAAAGTAACCCGAAAGTACATGCCGCTCCGATGGGGCTTGGAGCAGGGACATATCACCCGGCTATAAACATGTCGCCCCGATGGGGCTAAATGCCCCTACAAACGGCATAGGGTTATTTATGGTAGATTTTAGAATTACTTATACACTGTCACTAGACAACTAACCCCCTAAATCCCCCTTGTCAGGGGGACTTCAGAAACTTCGCGAAGGACGAAGTACATACCGCCCTCCTGGGGTTAAATGTTCCTACGCCTAGAGAAAGCGTTTGCCAAAAAACTCAGTTTTCTGTACAATCTTTTTAGATGATCTGAGATAACGGTGGTATCGAAATTGCGCGTACTTGATGGATCGAGGGAATTTCATTAGATCCTATCTGGTTCCGTTGAGATGTCAATAGTGCCTACCGGGCAATTTGCCTAGAATAACGGTAGATCGCAGATTAGGCAATCTGCGCAACGACTCGTACATTTGCACCACAACTGTTATTCTCTAACAAAGCACAAGTTGTTAGATCAGAGAGAAACCGAGTTTTGAAGAAAAAACTCGGTTTCTATTGCACTTCAGAAGGAGATTTTAAATGTTTGATTTCAAGCGGATTTGGATATCCGTGTTTGGCTTTATTTTTCTTGTTTTACCGGTTGTTCCCACTATTGCACAGGAGGATACTTCCGCTGTCTGCCTGATTGGAGACCATCCGGGTATCCTCGACTCCGACGTGCAGACCGCGGCGCTGTTGGTGTGTGATGAGTTACGCAAACAAGGCATACCGGTCAGCGATCCCGTATTTGAGGTACCCACTACAGCGAGTGCGTATCGCGTTGTTTTGCGCCGGCTGGGTGAGAAGATTATCGTGCGCTTGAGTCACGAAAAACCTATCGGCACGATTATCACCGAACGGCAGCTGACCTTGGCGAACATCGAAGAGATGATCCCAGCAGCACCGAGACTGGTTGACGCACTCGTCCACGACAAGCCGATTGATGATACAGTGGATATGGAAACCGTCACCGAACAGGAGGCTCGCGAACTTCGGAAGATATCGGGTGAGTCTCTTTGGAGCCTAGGCATCTTCGGAACTTTTGTCCCTGGTACAGATGTAGCCGCCGAACCCGGCTTTGAGTACGGTTGGTCTTATCAGACCCCATCCTATGCTGTGGGAACCGAGTTCCGGACTAGTGGACGCGATGCGGTTGAAGGGGCCGTAGCAACCGGGTTCCAAGATAGTGAAGGCGATGGGTTTTCCTTCTTTGCTTGGTCAATTGGCGGACGTTACTTCTTTAATAAACGGAATATCTCACCCTATGTGGGCGGTGGGCTCGCCATTGTTAATACCAGCTATGAGACGAAAGTAAGGATAAGAGAGCGAAATTGGCCCTCGTTTGTCGGTGAAGGGGAGGAGTGGTTCGGTGACGAGTGGAGATACTACGACGACTATGATTCAGAAACCGATACTGGCTTGGGCGCTTATGCCGTCGTTGGAATAGAAGCACTGCGCCTCACCCAGAGCCGCTTGAATCTCGAATTGCGAATAGATAGGCCGTTCTTTTCGTTAGAAAGCCAAGATATAATGCCGCTAACATTTGGCATCTCCTTTTCTCGAAACTATGTCCCCGGTGGTTCAGGTTGCCTGTCAGGTTGTCTGTTCTGATTTTGGAGCCTGCTCAAGTCAGTCCTCGCTTCAACAGATTAGCTCTTCAGCCACGAATCGGAGGGGGGCAATCCTGATTCGTCCAACCCGTGATTTAGGCGTCCGGAATCTTTTTTGTGAATAATCTGTAAAAAAACTTGACAAACGCTTTACAGCAATTTATAATACTACAAAATCTTACTTGCGAATGAGTCTCAATATCAATTTCTACAAGAATCAATCGGGCAAAAGATGCCCGTTTTTATTTAATACCATAGTGAAATTGAGACTCAGTTTCAAATAAACCTGAGAGGTTAGAATTGCGAATCCTCTGTTGCGTCGTACTTCTGTTTTCGATGGCTCAAACCGTGCCCGCTGAATCTAAACGATTAAGTATCTCCGGCTACGGGGTAATCAACTACGCCAACTTTGATTGGCAGACCGATCCGGAGCGGCGCGCTCATATTGATGTTGAACGGTTCGTCATCGCGCCAAAACTCCAGATCAACGACACCATCCGTCTTGAATCAGAACTCGAGTTCGAGCACGGTGGCACCGGCATTACCATGGAGTTTGATAAATTTGAGGAGTTTGGTGAATTCGAGATGGAAGTCGAAAAAGGCGGCGAAGTCATCGTTGAGAAACTCGCTGCGGTCTTTGAGTTTCGCCCAACACTCAACCTACGGATTGGTCACATCATCGTGCCGGTCGGCTTAACCGCCAAGCGGCATCGCCCCCAACACTACTTCACAACGACCCGCCCCGAATCTGAATCAAATCTAATTCCAACCATCTGGCACGAAAATGGGATTGAGCTATTCGGCACAATCGGCGCGCTCAGCTATCAAGCGCAAATCGTCAACGGCTTGGACTCCACCGGCTTCAGTTCGCGCCGTTGGATTGTCGGCGGTCACCAACTGCGTTTTGAGGCCGCCAATGCTGAAGATTTCGCGCTCGTCGGTCGCCTCGATTATACGGTCATGGATGGTGCAGTTCTCGGTGTCTCTGGTTACTACGGGGACAGCGCGGACAACCGTCCGAAACCGGATTTCGAGCTTGACGCCAATGTCTCAATTGTTGACCTACACGGATTTTATGAGGTCGGTGCGCTGAAGGTTCGTGGAATGTTCCTTTACGGAACACTCGAAAACTCAGAACTTATCTCCAAAACCAATCGTAATCTTTCAAATAACCTGAACGTAAAGCGGACGCCTGTCGGTAGCCAAGCCTTTGGAGGATACCTTGAAGTTGGCTACAACCTGCTCACGTTCTTCAAATCATCCTTGAGCACCGAGGCAGCGCTCGATCTGTTCGTCCGTTACGACAACTACGACACAATGGCTGAGACTGAGGGAGACATCTTTGATAATCCGCGTTGGGAACGGCAGACGTGGACCCTCGGCCTCAATTATCAGCCACACCCACAACTTGTTTTCAAGGGACACTACTCCGCACGGAGATTGGGCACCGAAGTTGAAAACCGGGAAAACACCTTTGCACTCAGCTTCGGGTTTCAATACTAATTTAACCACAAATCAAAAAGGAGGATCCAATGAGATTCAATCAATATCTAACAAAGCTATTTTGCAGAACCCTATCGGCTCTTCTGGTCCTATCAATTGGCCTCATCGGTTGCAGCCTGACTGGTTGCGGCAGCGACGACGATGATGTCACTACTGCCGCTGAAGAATCCGTGTTTGATGCTAGCACCACCTTGAACGACTTCGCTAACAAAGTCGTACTCGCCACCTATACTGACTTAGACAACAAAGCCGGCGAACTGCTAGGCGCCGTACAGGCGTTGAACGCGGCTCCCAACCAAGCCCATTTGGAACTGGCACAAGCAGCCTGGAAGGCAGCCCGGACACCGTGGGAACAGAGCGAGGCATTCCTGTTCGGTCCTGTTGATACGCAGGGTCTTGACCCAGCACTCGATAGCTGGCCCGTCAATCGGGTTGACCTCGACGGCGTGCTTAACAGCGGACAGGGATTGACCGAAGCATCCATTGACGCGCTCGAAGACACGCTGAAAGGTTTCCATACCATCGAGTATCTCCTTTTCCGTGACGGGGACCAGCGAAAAGCGGAGGATATTACCCCCCGCGAGCTGGAATACCTCACCGCGACAACGGAGAATCTGAAAGCAAAAACGGCTCAATTGCGTAGGGCGTGGGAGGCGTCGGGTGAAAATTACGCCGGAGAGGTCGCCAATGCCGGTGACACCAGCACCATTTACCAATCACAGAAAGACGCAATGCAGGAGATGGTCAACGGTATGATTGTTATCGCCGATGAAGTCGCCA
Organism: Candidatus Poribacteria bacterium; assembly: GCA_022822785.1. Lineage (GTDB taxonomy): Bacteria > Poribacteria > WGA-4E > WGA-4E > PCPOR2b > PCPOR2b. Next base: position 33,597 of record JAJEAL010000096.1, on the reverse strand, counting down.
ATGGCAAAATCTCCGACCCGTTCAATGAGAGTGACACGACCCTTGTTGAGTCACAGTTTAGCTTTAACTCGATTAGTGACTTCCAAGACAATATCCGTGGCATTCAAAACGTCTACATGGGCAAGTTCATGGCAGACGGTCAGGGACTTAACGAATTTGTAAACGGGGTGGACCCCAACCTAGACGCGAGATTCCAAACCGAAGTCCAGACCGCCATCGACACCATCGGTGCGATTCCGGACCCCTTCCGCGACTCAATCACTGCTCAACGTGCCGCTGTCCAAGCAGCAATTGACGCGGTCAGCACAGTTCAGCAGACACTGGAAAACGATATCTTGAAATTAGTGTTAGACAGTAATTTCGAGTAACGCAGGTTAGCCCACGGCAGAGAAACCGAGGGCTTCTCAAAAACTCGGTTTCTTTGCACGATTCATTAATTGATCCGGAAAAACAATGAAGTCAACAGGGGAAAAATCGATATTAAAAGATGACCCCGATAAGATCGGGATGCAAAGCAACTTTCCAAACCTGTTTGCAGACACTACTTGGGGAACTGTAACCTGCACGTTTGAACCCCTCAACGAAATTCCACCCCTCGATTTGATCAGTAATGTCAACCTTGTTCCATTCAAGGGGGATCGGTGGTTGGTACTTCGCCTACAAACTGGGGAATGGGAGGTGCCGGGCGGCACATTGGAGCCGGGCGAAAGTTACTCGGACGCAATCAGCCGTGAGTTGATTGAAGAAGCCGGTGCGCGTCTGATAACCTTTGAACCACTTGGCGCTTGGCACTGTTTTTCGACTGCCTCAAAGCCCTATCGTCCACATCTGCCACATCCCGAATTCTATCGGCTTGTGGGCTATGGCGCGGTAGAAATCATCGGCAACCCTGAAAATCCTGAAGGTGGCGAACAGGTGGTAAGCGTCGAGTTCGTTACTATTGAGGAAGCCGCTCAACGGTTCAGATCCATTAATCGGTTCGAGTTAGCGGAGTTATATCAGTTGACAGCGAGAATACGTGAATCCAAAAATGATGGTTGAAACCGTGAAATCAAATTATATTTCATACGTTTTATTTTTTATAGCCTTACTCTGTACCCTAATCGCCGCTTGCGATTCGAGTGACTTAACCGATCCGGCGAAGATGGAGGTTTCAGATAAGAAGTTTTCTGGCGGCGAGACGACCGTGTTTGACGCGACAAGCCACGCGTTTTCGACACCCGCGCCAAACCTTTCAGCAGATGGGTTAGCAAAGCACCTCGAAGGCGATGTCGAGTTTGAAGCCGTTTTTGTCACAGTTCCCGCGGAGGTCAACCCGGGCCTGGGTCCTGTCTACAATAATATCTCCTGCATCAACTGTCATGCGCGAGATGGACGGGGACGCGCACCGACTTCGGGTGAAAAACTCACATCAATGCTTTTCCGTGTGAGTCTTCCGAACCCAAATGGTGACGGCACACAAGGACCGGTGCCGGTTCCCGGCTTCGGTACGCAACTCAATAACCGCGCAATCTTCGGCGTCCCTCCGGAGGGAACGGTAACAATCAATTATACCGAAGGCGAATTCATGACAAGCGACGGAGTGAAGGTACATCTCCGCACACCAAGCTACAAAATTGAAAACGCGTATCAACCGTTGCCCGATGACGTTGAAATCTCGCCCCGCGTCGCACCCGTTGTGTTCGGCTTAGGACTACTTGAAGCAGTACCCGAAGCGACTATCCTCGCCTTGGCGGACGAAGACGATCAGGATGGCGATGGGATTTCCGGGAAACCAAATTACGTCTGGGATGTCCAGAAGAATGGACTGAGCCTCGGTCGGTTCGGGTGGAAGGCGAATCAGCCGACACTGATTCAACAGGTCGCCTCCGCCTATCACGATGACATGGGTATTACAACCTCGCTGTTGCCGAGAGAGAGTTCGGATGGGCAACCGCAATACGATGGGCGGGGTGACGACCCAGAACTCAGCGATGAAATTTTGGATGTAGTGACATTTTACGTCCAAACCCTCGCGGTGCCTGCCCGACGCGGCCTCGACGACCCGATTGTTCAACACGGTGAGGAGCTCTTTGAAAGCGCGGGTTGTTCCGGTTGTCATATCCCAACATTGGAGACAGGAACATTATCCGATGTGCCGGAGGTTTCCAATCAGACAATTCACCCTTACACCGACCTGCTGTTACACGATATGGGTCCGGGGTTAGCGGACAACCGTCCCGATTTTCTGGCGAGCGGGTCGGAGTGGCGTACACCACCGCTGTGGGGTATAGGGTTGGTCAAGGTGGTCAACGGGCACACCAACTTCCTCCACGACGGCCGGGCAAGAGGGTTACTGGAGGCAGTTTTGTGGCACGGTGGGGAAGCAGAGCAATCGCGTGATGCAGTTCAGGGGATGTCCGCAAGCGATAGAAATGCGCTCATCGCTTTTCTGGAATCGCTGTAGCGTACACGGGAGGGAGTTACGCTTCCTCTCCCTCTTCATCAGAAATAATCTGTTGCGCGAGGTAGTTTTGGATGCCTACTTGGTTAATCTGATCGAGTTGCGCCTCTATCCAGTCAATATGCTCCTCTTCATCTTTGAGGATCTGCTCAAGCAGCTCCTCCGACCCGAAATCCTTGTGGGTATGGGCAAGCTGGATAAACTCATTGAGCCGCTCGACCGCTTCTGTTTCAAGGGCGAGGTCGTTTTCCATCATCTCTTGGACATTTGCGCCGATTTTAATTTCGAAATAGCGTGCCATGTTAGGCATCGCATTGAGGTAGAGCACACGAGCGATCAGATCTTCAGCGTGCTTCATCTCTCCGATGGCATGTTCACGTATCGCTTGATGGAGACGCTCATATCCCCAATTTTCACAAATTTCGGAATGGGCAAAATATTGGTTGATAGCAGTAAGTTCAGCGGTTAAAACGTCGTTGAGTACTTCGATAATTTCAGGATGTCCGTTCACTGTTTTTTCCTTATATTTGAGTATTTGAAGTAAGATAGAGTCAATCGAAACCGTATACAGTAACGCTGCGGAAGGGTGGAGGGTTTACTCAATCCAAACAGTTTCTTTTACCAGCTCTGCTCCTGTTTTTGATATGAACCAAGTAGAGGAGGCTTATGGCTTTGCAAGTCCAAGAATTACAACGAAATCCGGGAGTCCCTCGCTTCATAAAAGCAGCCAAGACCGATGAAGTGAGTCCCGGCAACGGCATCAGCGCGAAGTTAGAAGGTAATTTCATCGGTATCCACAACGTCAACGGAAAGTTTTACGCGGTAAACAACATCTGTCCCCATGTCGGTGGAATGTTGCACGCAGGACGACTAGAAAACGACGTTATCGTTTGCCCAATTCACCAATGGAAGTTTGATGTCAAAACGGGCCAGTGCATTTGGCCCGGAAAGTGTAAGATCGCGACCTATCCGGTGAAGGTTGACGGGGAGCATATTCTTGTCGATATCAACTCACCCAGCCAACCCGTCCAACATAATCCCATTCACGTTTATCATACAAAGCCAGAACGGAGGGTAACACCATGATCACTGTCGCAAATCGAATTTATGTCGCAGCCGAATATCGAGACGCCTTTGAGGAACGTTTCCGCAACCGCGCTCGACTCATTGACGGGATGCCCGGCTTCATCTCGAATCAAGTGTTACGTCCGGTCAATGACGATGATCCCTACGTTGTGTTTACGCTTTGGGAATCGCGAAAAGACTTTGAAAATTGGGTCGAATCGGAAGAATTCCGCAAGGGACACGCTCAGTCGGGAACACTGCCGGCGGAAGCATTCACACAATCAAACAAGCTGGAGCTTCACGAGGTATTCCTCGATTCCACCCGCCCTGACCTTGAGGAGGAGCCAAAAGGTGGGCCGTTCAGGGTGCACTAGCGCGTATGGATCAATCCTGTACGTCCTATTTAGATCAGCAGATCCAAGCGAGGGGAAGAGACAGTAAAAATGAAAGAGAAAATAAGCGAATGGTTACGATGGATGGGTTGTACCTGTCGGGATTCGGTCCCCGTCTTATCCTCGGTATTTCACTCCCAATTTCGTTTTGCGTCGCAGCGGGTGTGGGAACATATCAGATCCTGCCGTAGCATATCCCCCACCTCCTGCTTTTCCACAAAGACGGGTTTGAAGTCCTCCTCTATGTCCGATTTCCCCGCGCCTTTTTGTCTGCAGCTGTCAGGCTAGCCTGCACACATCAATCGAAATATTCATCTTCCCTAAATTTTGTCCACGACTTAAAGACAGGAAACGGTGAAGGCAAACTATCATCAGGGTCATTCAGTTTGAAGGATATCTTTTCACTATCGAAGACCTCTCTGATTGAAATAGAGATTCCCAACGTTTCAATACAATCTTCACACGGCGTTGGCAATATTCTCGCTGAACTCGGTTTTGTGAAATAGATCTTAATCGTCGAACCGTTCTCCGCCTTTTCAACGCGATAATCCGCTGCGAAAATCTCCCATTCGTTGATTGCGTACGTGCCCTCGGAATATTGTGCCCAGAACCTAACCCCGTCAAAGAAATCCAGAACCACCGCTTTCCTCGGACTCGCGTCTATATCGTCAGGATCAAATTGCCGGAATGACCGATTTTTTAACGCCATCTTTATATTTTTTTCTTCCATTTCACTAACAGGGTGAAACGGCCCCTCGCCGCACGAACTCCAGACAAGTAGAGTCAATACGAGCCCAATTGACATTAATGCTGCGTAGATTCGATTGTTGAGATATTTGCATTCGACCATCGTCTTATCTTTTAAGGTGAAGTGTTCCGCTTGTGTGCAGGGGGATAATACAGTGATGGATGACATGATTCTCTCCACTATCCTAGAATAACGCAAGTTGCCACCAGATAGTAGGCATACTCCGTCGGCCGTAACCTCTGTCCCACAAACCATTGGGCTTATGTCAAAAGAGAGTGCAGAGCGACTTGGAGAAACCGAGTTTTCAAGAAAAAACTCGGTTTCTTTGCACGATTTCTTTACATGAGCGACCATTGAATTCTACGGTTCCATTAATAACGGCTGAGCTAACATAGCTCCAACTGCTTTGCATCCTAGTCTTATCACGGTGGTATTAACGCTCCAGGGGTTGAAAGCGGTTTACCATTCACCCAAATTGATGACTAAATCTAAGACGCTATTGGACAAGTATGATATAATAGAAGTAGTTTGATAATTCTTGCGTAGGCCTATTCGTTATTTTTTAGCATGAATCGATCGAAGGGAGATACTCACCATGAATCGTTCACACCTTAGATCCAACTTCGCCCCACTTCTCACCGCGATTGTAACCCTGTTACTTCTCGTCCCGTCACTTAGTATCGCTCAAGAGGCTACATGCACCTTATCCGGTCGTGTTGTTGATGTGGAGGGCAATCCGGTTGCTGGGTTCCCGCTCATCATTCAGCACACAAAGCTCATCAACGGTCATGCCATTACATTGGAAGCTGATTTTTCGCTATCATTATCAGCTGCCAATAAAACCGACGACGCGGGCCGTTTTGTTATCGCCGAGGTGATGCCCGGTCCTGTCCAATTGATTGGATTGCCGTCCATGTCAGAGAAATCTCGGAAAAGTTACGAGCTACTTTCAATGACAATCGGTAAGATAACCTTCCATCCGACCATTCCATCATACATTAAAGGAATCACGTTTTCTATTGAACCGGGTGCACATATGGAAAATGTTAAAATCACGGTGCGCCCTCGCACTCGCTATCGGGGCAAGGTCGTTTCTAGGGATGGTATACCACTTAGGAATACCCCGATTAACCTCGACGTGCGAAACGAGTATAACAGAGGCAGGAATCGCACAACGATGGAAGATTATCCAGCGCGAACCGACTCCGACGGTTACTTTGTAATGTATGTAGATGAACCCGAGTTTGATGTCGCTTTCTACACGGTTGCGGTCAAATATCAAGGACTTTCAGCCACCTCCGAGTTTACCCTCAATAGTGGCGAACAACGGGACGATTTGGTTTTCACGCCCCAATGAGCTCCTATGTCTGCACGGGAACAGACTGTTTTTGAGGACAGGCTTCTCCTTCCGAGGGTAATGCTTGTGATTAATATGTACAAGGAAGTTTTGTCCACCAAGCCATTAGTGGGGGAGCAGTAATTCAAACCTTGATCAAGTCAAAGGCAAGGGGTTCTGAGCATCAAATCTACTGAGTAGATCCAATTGGTGGATTTGTATTGAAAGTTCTATCTGTAATGGCACAATTCATTGTATGTTATAACAGGGGGACCTGACCATAAATCTTAGAACTACCAGACACTGAGCATTCGACGCTATCAATCGCAAAGGGGATTCTACTATGAAAGTAATTTTAGCGTTACTTACATTTTTTACCCTATCCGTATTCAACGCTTCATCTGAGGATCCTTCGCAATGGGGTTTGCCTCAAGGGGTTAAAACACGTCTCGGAAAAGGCGCGATAAGTGGTCAAATACGGTATTCTCCCGACGGCACCCTGCTTGCAGTCGGCAGCGGTATAGGTATTTGGCTTTACGATATAGCAACCTTTCAAGAGACCAACCTACTCACAGGACATTTAGGAATCATTTTCGACGTCGCATTCAGTCCAGAGGGCGCGATGTTGGCAAGTGCGAGCTCGGACAAAACCATTCGCCTGTGGGAGGTAGACACGGGTACATACTTGCATACACTGGAGGGACATACGTCGGCTGTCAGCCGTGTCGTATTCAGTCCAGATGGCAACACCCTGACCAGCGTAAGTTGGGACGAGACTATCCGTCTGTGGAATCCGGGGACAGGTGAGCAGCTACGAACATTGGACGCGAGCATGTCGAAGGTCAGCGGTGTGGCATTCAGCCCTGATGGAAGTATGCTGGCAGTCTGGAGTTGGGACAAGACCTTCCGTTTGTGGAACGTAGCAACAGGCGAGTCCCCGCAGACCTTAGAGGGGCATACGTCGAATATTACTAGCGTCGCATTTAGTCCAGATGGACTGACGCTAGCAGGTGGGAGTCGACGCGAAGGTATTCATTTTTGGAATATAATGACAGGTGCACACTTGGACACACTAGGAGAAGAAATACCTGGAGTCGGTAGTATTGCGTTCAGTCCGGATGGAAGCACGCTGGCGAGTGGGCATCGTGACCTCCATTTATGGGATGTTACGACGGGTGTACATTTGCGGACCTTAGCAGGGCATACAGATGGGGTCGATAATCTCACCTTCAGTCCGGACGGCAGGCAAATTGTAAGCGGGAATCAGGACGGCACCATCCGTCTGTGGAATTTGGCAACAGGCGTGCCTATCAGGACAATAGAAGGGCATATAAGGACCATCTATGACATTGCTTTCAGTCCGGATGGTGCGACGCTAGCCAGTACGAGTAGAGGAGAGACTGTCCATCTATGGGATGTCGTGCCCGGGGCGATCAAACAGACACTAGTGGAGGATTGGTCACAGTTCAACAGCGTCACTTTCAGTCCCGATGGCTCAATGTTGGCGGGTGGAAGTAGCCATCATACGATTCCCCTATGGAATCCCAAAACAGGTGCACAACTCCGAATCCTGACGAACGATACAGGGCGTGACTACAGTATTGCATTCAGCCCGGATGGCAATATACTCGCAAGTTGGAACGGCGACACCACCATCCAACTGTGGAATCCCAAGACCGGTACGCAGCTCCGAACACTGCACTGGGATACCTCGGGCACCCCTCGCATCGCGTACAAACCGGCTGCCAGCACGACCCTTGCATTCAGTCCAGATGGCACCACACTCGCAAGCGGAAGCAACAACCTGAGCGACCCTAACGTTCGTCTTTGGAATGTGGAGACAGGCGTACAGGAACGAATATTGGAGGGTCATACAGCGGATATCACTAGCGTTGCTTTTAGCCCGGATGGCAGCACACTTGCCAGCGGCAGCGGCGACCATACCGTTCGTATGTGGGCTGCCCAGACAGGGACTCCCCGTTGGACCCTAGAGGGACATGAGACAGGTATTTCGAGTATTGCCTTCAGCCCGGACGGAAGCATTCTCGCAAGCGCGGATGGCGACAGTATCATCCACTTATGGGATGCTATGACTGGAGTACATCGCCACACCCTGAATGGGCATACATCGTACATTACTAGTATTGTCTTCAGCCCGGATGGTAGTACACTGGGAAGTGGAAGTTACGATGGTACTGTGCTTTTATGGGATCTCGCCCGTTAACTGTGAGAACCTCATTGTAAAGATACTCGGAACCTGCACACTTCAGCGATTCCAGCGAGCTATGGTTACCAACGATGAATAGGTGAGCTAACAAGTGCTGATCTTTCGATTGTGTAAACTCTCACTACCAATCACAATCAACCCACCCAACAGGAGGTTGTTACCATGAACCGTTCATGTTTCAGACTCCACCTGATATCTCTGGCCACAACTGTGGGCTTTTTACTTAGCGCATGGTCGCATGCCCTCGCTCAAGAGGCTACATGCACCTTATCCGGTCGTGTTGTTGATGTGGAGGGCAATCCATTTGTCAATATTCCGATAGCGATTCAATCATTTGTAGTCGTTGAGGGGGGCTGGTTGGAATCGGCACATTTTCTGAAGGATTTTATGCCAGAAGCGTATATCCCTCTACTTATATCGCACACCGATGCAGCGGGGCGATTTTCTGTTACGGGAATCAAGCCTGGGCCCATTCAATTCGTGGCGCGACCCGCCTATCTGCCGGCTGATGAATCGGTATCACCAGACCTCGCCCCGGATGCTGAGGTTTTATCCGTCGAAATTGGAGCAATCACCTTCTACCCGCCGTACGAGAAGCATCCACCTTTCGGTGGGGTTACATTTGCCATTGAGCCGGGCGTACACCTCGAAAATGTCGAGGTTACGGTGAAGCTACGGATGCGTATTCGGGGGCAAATCGTTTTTGCAGATGGAACTCCCCTTGCCAACGCAGAGATTGGGACCAGTATCCGACGGCGTAGTATAGATGGGAAGGGCAGAGGTAGTTCATCTGGTGGATCTCGGACGGATGATGTGGGCTACTTTGTGGAATATGTGGATAAGCCAGGAATCTATACGGTCGCAATCGATTTTCAACGGCTTGCAGCAACTTCGGAGGAATTTATCCTCGAAACTGACCAAAGATATGATAATCTGATCTTAACGCTCGATGGCGAGCCGGTTCCCTTTGAGCCACTTTTCGAGCGGATGGAACTAGACAACACGGGACAGTGGGTATTAAACCCCGCAAACAATCACAGCTACAAGCGTATCCATTGCGAAAGTTGGGACGATGCCCAAGCGGAGGCGATTGCCGAAGGTGCACATCTGGTCTCGATTAACGACGCAGCAGAGCAGGAGTGGCTCGTGAAGGTTTTTGGCACCGCTCCCTGCTGGATTGGCTTGACCGATACGGTAAAGGAAGGCGAATGGAGTTGGACGAGTGGGGAGCCGCTCACCTATTTCAACTGGGCATTCCATAAACTGATAGATGCCGACAGGGGCGACGAGGATTATGTCTTTATGGGATTTTCACCGGACGGGAGATGGCATAAAGTTGGTCCCCAAAGCCCGGAATGGCAGATGCCCCGAATGACCATCCTTGAAAAGGAGGGTTTGCCGGTTGAGTCGTCGGTGGAGGCGAAGTAATCCAAGTCTTGACCAAGTCCTTCATAAGCAACCCACCCAAAAGGAGATATTTACCATGAACCGTTCACGTTTCAAACCCAACCTCATGTATCTCACTGCGATTGTAGTGTTTTTATTTGGATCGTTGTCATACAGTAATGCTCAAGAAGCCACCAGTACTCTATCCGGTCGCGTTGTTGGTGTGGATGGTAATCCGATCGCTGGGATTTCGATAGCAATTCAGCCATCGGAAACCTTTGATGGTATGGAACGGCAGGGCCCCTTCTTTGTACTGGGCTCACAAACCGATGATGTAGGACGCTTCTCTATCGCGAATATCCCTCCGGTTTCAGTCCAATTGGTTGTACTACCCTACGATGCACCTGACTATGAGATTCTATCCGTTAAAATAGGGGCGGTGACTGTCTATCAGCGGGAACTGCCACCTTTTGGTGGAATTGCGTTTGCCATCAAGCCGGGGACACACATCGAGAACGTTGAAGTCATAGCGAAACCTCGGATGCGTATTCGGGGTCAAGTTGTCTTTGCCGACGGAAGTCCACTTGCTAAGGTGAGGATTGACATCAACGTACGCTATCGCTCTCTTGATGGGCAGAGCAGCGGTAGGTCAAGCGGCGGAGCTCAGACGGATGATGCAGGTTACTTTATAGAATATGTGGATTCACCCGGACTCTACACGGTAACGGTGAACTACCAAGAACTCTCGACAACGGCGGAACCGTTCCTACTTCAGGAAGACGAAAGAAAAGACGATGTGGTCTTCACCGTCGAGAGCGAACCGATTCCCACCGATGCCCCTCGTGGTCAGGTGCAAGCGTTAACCTCGCCGGCACCGGGTGAAGGGGCATGGGTAGTGAACCCGGCAAATGGACACGCTTACAAAAGTATCCGTTGCGAGAGCTGGAACGAAGCGAACAAGCAAGCGGTTGCTGAAGATGCACATCTCGTCGCAATTAACGATGCAGCAGAGCAGAAGTGGCTCTCGGAAATTTTTGGATCTCGTCCCTATTGGATCGGGCTGACCGACGTTGCCAAGGAGGGCGAATGGAGGTGGACAAACGGTGAGCCGGTTACCTACACCAACTGGAGACAACCCTATGAACCGATGGATACCGATAGGGGTGAGGAGGATTATGTTTTCATGGGACATTCGCCAACAGGAGAATGGTCTGACGTTGGACCCGAGAGTGGGGCCTGGATGTCTGTCCGAATGGCTATCCTTGAAAGAAAAAATCCGGCCAGCAAAATGCCAGCAGAAGAGAAGTAATCTTACTTTGGGAGTCCAATGCAAAGTTATATCCAGAAACCGAGTTTTTCTAAAAAACTCGGTTTCTAACACCCTCATCAAACACAAACAGATGAAACTTCAAGTACTCCGTTTTACAGCTACCCTATTGAGCAGCCTCACCCTTTCCACGTTTAGTCAGGTTTCTATCGCCCACACCCAAGATTATTCGAGGGTAAACCTACCCGAGGGTGCCGTCGTCCGTTTGGGGAAAGGCGGAGTGAGTTACGAGGACCGGGGGATCGCCTTTTCCCCGATGGGAGTCGTCTCGCTGTGGCGACCAGCATGGGTGTTTGGCTTTACGATGCAGAGACGTTTGATGAAATTGCACTGCTGACCGCGCATAAAGAAGCGGTCACCGCAGTGGCGTTCTCGCCAGATGGAACAAAAATCGCGTCGGGCTCCGTTGATGGCACAGTGCTGCTATGGGATATGCCTAAAAGCATTAAGTTATACCCAAGTAAACAGCAGCCAAATCGATAAAAACAACTCTTCTCACCCACCAATTGATGTTGAACCCTGCACTTCCACGAAAAGCCGTAAACAATTCGCTAACCTACCCCCATTCTTGCGAACTGATTGGTCGACGAACGAGAATCGCCCCACCCTTTGCCCCAATCTTCCCTAATCGAATAAACTCGACATGCTTGTTGGATTTTAATTGGCGCTTTTCCATAATCGGTAATAACTTGTGTTATTACAGTTGACTTTAATCTGTACAATGTCTATAATGGATTCAGTGTTCTTCGGTTTTGGTTCGTCCGGAGATTAACTTCGGTGATAGGTGTATTCGTATCCAGAAACGCACGAAGCCCAAACGCACCGATAATATAGTTCCGAGGATTTGCGGAACAGGGAGAGAAAGGCAGGATAATTCTTCGCCGGACTCTCAAAAACAGAGGAGATATTGTATGAAAAATCGGGGGTACAAACGAATTTTCAGTCTCGGTATTGTGGGTCTGTTATTCGTCTTACAATTGTCCGCTCTCGCGGAAGAGAAAAAAAGTCCGCTTAAAATTGGGGGTGCTCTCCGGGTAGGCTGGGCATACGGTAGTTACGGTGACGCTGACAATCCAAGCCGCCGGAGCGAAAGGATCGGAGATGTTGACCTTGAGATTTTCCGCCTGAACTCTGACCTTGACTATCACAATGTTATAAGTAGAATCGAATATCGATGGTACGACACCTACAGCATGATACACACCGCATGGCTGGGGTATAACCTCGGCGATTTGGGCACACTCAAGGCAGGAATTGTGCGAGTACCGTTCGGGCCCGGTGCTTACGGTGTCTCCAGCAGCTGGTTCTTTGACCAACATTTTTATGTCGGGCTCGCCGATGATATGGATCTGGGAGTCAGATGGAGTGACACTCTCGGCAAACTGACCCTTGACGTGGGTTACTATCTTGGGAGTGAACCCCAGACAGATGGAAATAGCCTTGCGAGTTCGCGATACAGCTACGACATTGTCCGGTGGGAAGAGAAAGCCAACGCAAAGGGAGACGTTGAATGGGGTGCCGGTGAAAACGGGTTTGATGAGCAGCATCAATTGAACCTACGCGCAATCTATGCCCTTGAAAACATCGCGGATCTGGGTGCATCGGTTCAATACGGGTTATTGAAGGGAACAGACGTGGACGATGATGGCGCGAACCACTATGCGTTTTCTGCACACATGAAGAACGCATTCGCGGACTTCACGCTCTTTTCACAATTCTCTTATTACGCGTATAATATCACCGATGATACACCGTGGGGCACCGGTGACCTAATTCCAATGGGTGCTTATGATTTCGCTTGGCCCATAGCATCCCAAGGATTGATACCCGCACTATCTTTGCGCTACGGCGGTATAGATCCGTCAGGAATTTCATGGATGGACAGCGTTACGCCCTATGTTGAAGCAAGCACTATCCTGAAAACAGTCGATACCTACAACCCTAGTACCATGGTGGTTCTTGGTGCTAGCTGGACACTCTTTGGTGCCCTGTATGTCTATAGTGATTTGGCACTTTCCAACGGCAACGGCTTTGTCGGCAACGTCGATGCTGACGGCAACATAGAGGACTACGCGAACATCTATACAGGTGCCGGCGATTATGGTGCCAACGGAAATGATGCGTGGAATTGGCGGTTTAACGTTAACTTCGGTTACTATTTCTAAACCTCTACGCTTGTAGGGATAGACCCCTGTGTCTGTCTAACTCGAAGGAGAATTATGAATATGCACGAAGAAGGACAACAACCGCAACTACCGGAGGACAAGGAGTACCGGAAGTTATTCGGTTTAGATATCTACCTGACACCAGTATTCGTGATTGCCAGTATTGCCATTGTGGTATTTGTCGTCGGATCACTCGTCTTCCAAGAGGGCGCAACAAAACTGTTTGGAGATGTCCGCGTCTGGCTTACCACGAATCTCGATTGGTTGTTCATGATTACCGTCAATCTTGTCTGCCTATTCTGTCTGATTGTGGCGTTCTCCCCGCTCGGCAAGATACGTCTCGGGGGCGCCGATGCGAAACCCGAGTACTCCAATATAACCTGGCTTGCGATGCTCTTCGCTGCGGGCATTGGCATTGGCTTACTGTTTTTCGGGGTGGCGGAGCCGATGTACTACTTCCAGAATCCCCCGCTCGGCATTACCGCCGGAACGGCGGAGGCCGTGACCGCCGGCATAGCGGCGACGGTTTTCCACTGGGGAATACAAGGTTGGGCAGTTTACGGCGTCGTCGGACTCGGGCTCGCGTTTTTCGCCTACAACCGGGGACTTCCTCTCACCATGCGCTCGGCATTCTATCCCATATTCGGTGATCGTGTCTGGGGATGGCCCGGCCACGTCATTGATACGTTTGCCATATTCGCGGGGATGTTTGGACTTGCAACCTCGCTCGGCTTGGGGGTACAACAGGTTACCTCGGGCCTTAACTACCTGTTCGGGATTCCAGCGAATAGCGTCACCATGGTGGTGTTGATCGTGGTGATAACAGGCATCGCGATGACATCCGTGCTGACCGGTATTAATGTCGGGATTAAACGTCTGAGCCAGTTCAATGTAATTCTCGCCTTTCTGTTGCTGTTGGCAGTTATTATACTTGGTCCGACCCTCTACATTATCCGCACGATGGGCGCCGGGCTTGTTGACTATGCCATGAGGATTGTGCCACTCAGCAACTGGATAGGCCGCACGGACACCGGCTTCTTCCATGACTGGACCACCTTCTACTGGGCATGGTGGATAGCTTGGGCGCCATTCATTGGTACTTTTATTGCCCGCATTTCAAAGGGGCGCACAGTACGCCAGTTCGTGATCTTTGTGCTCCTTCTACCGACACTGTTATGTCTGCTATGGTTTGGCGCATTTGGCGGCACCGCGCTCCATCAGCACACGGTTGATGGCTATACGGGTGTGACCGAGAACGTTGCGGACTGGAAGTTAGAGCTTGCACTGTTCAAAATGTTCGATGAACTACCGTGGACAACCCTGCTTTCCTCCGTCGCGATGCTACTGACAATCATCTTCTTCGTTACTTCGTCCGACTCCGGCTCCCTAATCATCGATATCATCGCAGCCGGCGGCAAGGTCGATGCACCGGTCTCTCAACGGGTGTTCTGGTGCAGTCTTGAGGGGTTGGTTGCTATCGCACTGCTACTTGGTGGCGGTCTGAGATCCTTACAGGCAGCATCGCTCGCAACCGGCTTGCCATTTGCCATCGTCTTATTGGGAATGGCGGTTTGTGTTTTCATGGGACTTCGTAGCGAATCGCGTGAATCGCAATGATTTGTCACGAAGTTTTAGATGTGCTCTGCTCTCCAGAGCACATCTAATCCAAGTCAATATATCATCGGAAAAGAGTTCAGATACTGATTAGGGACAATATTTCCCGGCGACCTGGTTGACTGATATCAACATTAACGGTTAAACACGCACCGCATCGGACCAATCCCGCCAGATATCGCCATCGGTGTTGTCCACCACGAGCGCGTCAGGAACCGATTCAGGCGTCTTTTTAAAACCGTAGATTGTCGCTTGACGGATAACATCGTCAGAAGCGTTCTGTCCCGCGATGTGCAGAATTTTGGTGTGCCACAATACGACTGTGCCGGTAGGACCGTGGCAATCGAAAGGCTCGGTATCTGCCTTAATCTCCCCAATGACAGGGTCGGTATAACCACCCGCCTTGCGTACCGCTAAATGCTTGTCCGTATGCTTCTCGCCCTCCTTGAAAGCCTCCCACTGTTCGGGCCAAATCCGCGAGTGACTCCCGGGCCATACCATAAATCCACCGGAGTTGGGCGGCACCTCCGAAATGTACGCTGACATCTGCAACCGCCATCGACCGTAGCACGCACCATCGGAGTGTGCACCACGGTATTCGGGGGCATGGGACGGACTGTTCGGTAGCGTGCAATATAATCCACGCGTCCCCTGCCCATTGAGCCACACCGGTCCGGTTTCGGGCAACCGCAGCGCTGGTTCTGTTGTGAAGGTGCCCTCCGAGGGCAAACCCATCGTGTTTCCTACATGGGAATTCAGCCCGCCCACAGCGTCGTCGCACATAAAGCACGGGCCAGCCGTATAACCCGACTCGTCAAGTCCAGCGGGCCATACCACCGTCCCTTCCCCAAGAAGCTGCTCAGCAACCTTCCACAACGCACGCGGAGCTAGGTTGAGCATCAACTCCGATGCCCCGTTGCGAACTGTGAACCGGTGTCCGTTACCGCTGAAATACGGGTCGCCACCGCCCTCGGGCCGATGCTGTAGCTTGGCATTCTCCTCCTCAGTGATGGGACCCCATGTGGAGGGATCATCCCTTTCCATACGTGGCAGGTGGGCTTGAATCACCTCCCACATTTCGTCACGCGCTTCGCGGCAGAGCCCAGGGTCCAGGGCTCTTTCAAGCACCAAGAATCCATCGCGCTTGAATTGCACAATCTGATCCGCTGTCAAAGGCTCGACTGACTTAAAACCTGAATTGGACATGGTTATTTTCCTTTTACTGTTAATGTGCTGACTAGGTATTTTCAATCAGCCCGGCATGTTGCTAGGCGTTACCGGATATTTTGTCACGCGACCGTTTCTGATCTTGGTTTTGAATATTCAACTATAAAAAACCAAAAAGTGTTAGATTTTGTTAGATTCAGAAACCCAATATAATCGATAATTGATGCGATTTAGCCCTCACTCACCAAGTGGACAACGTTGTAACAATCAAAGTTATTCTAACGCAAATTGCGACTAAAGTCTTAGCAAAATGATATGTCTATAGAAAAAGTCAATAGTTTCTTTCGTCTCCGCGAGGTAGTATGTCTATAGATTCAGAAGCAGAGTCCCCTTCATTGGTTGCGTCCATCTCTATATCAAACCCCTCTTTCCGAATACGTCGATCAAAATAAAGCAGCGTGATACCGATTGGTGTTAATGGAAGTAGCAAGCTAGTAACAGCATTGTTGATCAAGCTGTGAATAATATAAGCGGCCAAGCGGTCCCAAGCCGTCAGTGCCGGTGTGACCATCCGTCGAAACATTTCCAGCATCCCGTCTTCGGCGCTTATCGCTTCTGTGAAACCAAAAGCAAACAGTAAGAAGAACTGAAGCACAATTTCAATCATGAAAGAGAGAAAAAAAAGCGCTAATATAATGCCAAAGACAGGCCACCATGCTCCCCTGACCAATTCACGGCTGCGTTTCAGCGCATTCATCGCTGAAGTTTCTTCAATCAAAACCGCTTGTGCGTAGAACCCCCATCGTGTTCCAAGATAAATGGCGAACGGGATACCGATAATAGTTATCGCCAATACCACAATAGTTATCATTAACAGTAAAAAACTTCCGAGGTAGGACCAAAACCGGCGTGTAACCTGACCGAACGCTGCGCCAGCGGTGATGTGCCTGCCTAAATAGATTTGCGAACCGGCGAATAGAAGTGCCCCTAGGAAGAATAGCGAAATCAAAATAGTAATCCAAGTAGCACCGGGATTTATTGCAATCGCCACACCTTGCAAACCCGAGCTTCCTAAGACAAACGTAGAAATACCTTTGGAGAGGTCCACCCCTAACTTTAAAATAAAATAAACGGTGCAGATGCCTATAATCAGTCGGAAATAGTTCTGATAGATACCGAATACTGCTTCTAAAATATCCATGAAACTCATCGGCTGAAGCACTGTCCTTGCGACAACCTCATTGCTGTTCATGTTGGGATTTAACATTTTTTTTGCGCCCCCTTTCGAGACTCCAGCAAAAGTATAACACATCACCCTACGACTATCAAGTATCGCTCTGGCGCTGTTCAGAGAAACGAGATAAGGCGTGACACAGGGATACCGTTGGACGTCAATAACCAACATCTTAATGTACTGGCAAAAATGCACCGTGATAGGGTATAATAAGGCAATTTTACCCCCATGGAAGCATGAGTATAAACCAACCCCTTCGTGCCAAATAATGGCAAGGAAGTATAATTATGAATACCAGAAGATCCATCAAATTTGCGTTTGCACTAGCGATCCTCACGCTGATTGCGGGGTTTTCTGCTTGTGATCAGATTGGACAACTGCTTGTCCCTGCAGCATCCGATATGGAAGATGTGAGTTTAGAAATTCCCGTTGGTCTCGTTCTACCTACAACAGGACGGCTCGCCTCTACATTTGGCGTACCAATAGAACAAGGTTTTGAGCTCGCTCTGGAAGCGATTAACAACTCACAACTCGGAGGGAGAAGCATCAAGTTTATCATAGAGGATGATCAGAGTACCACTGAAGGTGCCATCGAAGCCTATAATAAGCTGATTCTTCAGGAGGGCGTACCTGTTATCCTCGGACCTGCCACCTCAAGTCAGAGTGCGGTAGTGTTTCCGATAGCCCAAGAAAATGGAGTCGTGGCGTTTAGTCCCACCTCCGCCGCCCGAGGACTGAGTGCGATTGGCGATTTCGTCTTTCGTGCCGCGCTCACCACAGATGTACTGATTCCAAGTGGCATTGAGACGACCTCCGCAAAACTCGGCTATAAGACAGCAGCAACGATGTACGATGAAAACGATGTCTTCTCCACGGACAGCGATGAAGCAGTGCGGGAAGCACTCGCTGCGAACGACATTGAGGTATTAGTCACAGAAACTTTCCAAGGTGGCGATACCGACTTTTCCGCACAATTAACTCGGATTCGGGACGCAAATCCGGACGTTATCTTTATCTCTTCTTTATCGCCTGAAAAGCCTGGGATCTTGACGCAAGGTCGCCAACTCGGCATACCCGATTCAGTGCCGCTTGTTATGCGCACGTTGACCATAGCCGATGTGCAGGCTGCGGGTGACGCTGCCGAAGGGGCGATCACTTTTGTCGGCTGGGCAAACATAGCTGACACACCGGGAAATCAAGACTTCGTCCGGAATTATAGCGCAAAATATGGGGTAGAGCCGAGCAACTACGCAGCACGGTCTTATGCCGCCTTCCACATTTTGGCTAAGGCAATCGCGGACGCTCAATCCGCCGATCCAACCGCAATTCGAGACGCCCTAGCAAATATCACCGATTTTGACACTATTTTCGGTAAATTCTCCTTTGACGAAGTCGGAGATGCCGTTTACGACCCGAAGATATTGATCGTAACAAATGGTCAATTGGAAATCTTCGAGTAACCCTCAACAACAGAATAAAAAAATAAGGAGGTTCAAGTTGAATATAAGTAGAGTGACCAAATTCGCCTTTGTCTTAACGATTGTTGCGCTGATTATCGGGTTTTCTGCCTGTGACCAGATTGGGCAACTGCTCCTACCCGAAACGCCTCAGATGGACGGACTCACCGGAGAGATTCCCATCGGTCTTGTTTACCCTGCCACCGGACGGTTTGCCGATTTTGGGCGCCCGATACAATATGGCTTTGAGTTGGCTCTTGAGGAGATCAACAACTCACAACTCGGCGATGTAAGATTCAAGTTCATCACCGAAGACGATCAGAGCACTGTTGAGGGTGCCGTTGAAGCCTATAATAAACTGATTCAAGCGGGCGTACCCGTTATCTTTGGTCCCACCACCTCAGGCCAAGCCGAAGCGGCGTTTCCAATCGCGCAACAGAATGGAGTTGTGGCTTTTAGCTCCTCTTCAAATGCCACCGGTCTAAGTGCGCTTGGCGATTTTATTTTCCGAGCTGGACTCACCACAGATATCCTGCTCCCCAGTGGTGTCAGAGCAACACACGCGAAACTCGGTTATCAACGGGTAGCAACCATATATGACGAAATAGATCTCTACTCCATAGATAGCCATGAAAAATTCAGGGACACGCTTATTGAAAGCGGCGTTGAGATCCTGACCACAGAAAGCTTTCAAAGCGGCGACACCGATTTTTCTGCCCAATTGTCTCGGATAAAAGACGCAAATCCTGACGCTATCTTTATCGCAGCACAATTACCGGAGCAGACTGGAATTCTGATTCAAGGCCGCCAGCTTGGGATTCCCACCGAAACGCCCTTTATCACAAGCCTGATAAATGACGTGGAAAACGCAGGCGATGCCGCCGAAGGTGTAATCTCTTTTGCGGGTTGGATTAGCTCGGCTGATACACCGAGAAATCAAGATTTCGTCCAGAAGTATCGAGCCACATACGACTCCGAACCGAACGCTTGGACCGCGCAGTCGTATGCTGCTGTTTATATCGTCGCTGCAGCAATTGCAGAAGCTCAATCCATCGATCCAACCGCTATTCGGGACGCACTGGCGAACACCAAAAATTTCGATACCGTTTTAGGGGCATTTTCCTTTAATGCCGTCGGGGATGCAATCTACGACCCAATTGTACAGATCGTCGAAAATGGCGAATTTCAAATCTTTGACTAAGCGGTCAAACACTAGCACGATTCATAGGGGCACCCCTTGTGGGTGCCCTCTTTGGACAACACCGTATTTTTTTGTGTAAAAACAAGGAGATTCAAGGTGAACATCAGAGGGGGCACCAAATTCGCATCTGTCTTGGCAGTTGTCATACTGACTGTAGGGCTTTTCGCTTGCGATCAGATTGGGCAACTTTTCATCCCCACCCCACCACAGATGGACGAACCTATCGGAGAGATTGCCATCGGTCTCGTCTATCCTGCCACCGGACGACTTGCTTCGGTCGGGACAGAGATGGGAAGTGGCTTTGAGCTAGCGCTTGAAGAGATTAATAACTCGCAACTTGGCCAGATAAGACTCAAGTTCATTATCGAGGACAGTCAAGGTAACGCTGAAGGTGCTACCGCAGCCTTTAATAAACTAATCCATCAAGACAGCGTGTCTGTCATCCTCGGGCCCGCCAGTTCAAGTGCAACCGAAGCAGCGTTTCCGATCGCACAACAGAGTGGGGTTGTGGCGATAAGCGCCACAGCCGCTGCCCGCGATTTGGGCGCGATTGGCGATTTTGTCTTTCGCACCATTCTCGCCACAGATGTGTTGATTACAAGCGGTATCAATGCTACGCAAGCGACACTTGGCTATCAAAAGGCGGCAATCATATATGATGAAACTGATCTTTTCTCCGCAGATGGTGCCGAAGTGATGGGGGACGCCCTCGCTGCCAGTGGCGTCAAGGTTCTGACCACGGAAACCTTCCAAAGTGGTGATACCGACTTTTCCGCACAACTAACTCGGATCAAAGGCTTACATCCCGACGTTATCCTCGTTTCCGCTTTGCCGCCAGACAAACCTGAGATTCTGATTCAATCGCGCCAACTCGGTATACCCGATCCGGTGGTCTTCATTATTAACACGCTGACTACCTCCGATGTACAAGCCGCGGGCGATGCTGCTGAAGGAGCAATTGCTTTTTCTAGCTGGGTTAATACAGCCAATACGCCAAGAAACCAAGCATTCATTCAAAGTTATAGCGCAAAGTATGGTATCAACCCGAATATCTGGGCGGCGCAGTCGTATGCTTCCGTCTATATTCTCGCTAGGGCAATTGCGGATGCCCAATCCATCGATCCAACCGCAATTCGAGACGCGCTCGCAAACATCACAGATCTTGACACCATTTTGGGTAAATTCTCTTTTGATGCCATCGGCGATGCGGTTTACGATCCGGTTGTACTAATTGTTCAGAACAGTGCACTTCAAGTATTCGAGTAGGGGCAACACCCCCGATGGATCGGGATTCAAAGCAACTGGTGGGTGCTCTCTTAGGAAAACACTTAAAAAGAAGGAGGTTCAAGATGAAAATTCAAAAGCTCACCACATTCATGTTTGTTCTGACAGTTGTCACGCTGATTGCGGGCCTTTCCGCTTGTGACCAGATTGGGCAACTGCTCCTACCCGCAACACCTCAGATGGAAGGACTACGTGGAGAAATTGCCATTGGTGCCGTCCATCCTATCATCGGACGACTCAGCTTCAATAATCCGCCAATAGGGCAGGGTTTTGCACTCGCTGTCAAAGAGATTAACAGCTCACAACTCGGCGACGTAAAAATTAAACTCATAGTCGAGGACAGCCAAAGTACTGTTGAGGGTGCCGTTGCGGGCTTCAATAAGCTCATTCAACAAGATGGTGTATCTGCTATCCTCGGTCCCGCCACATCAATGCAGGCACAAGCAGTATTTCCAATTGCACAACAGAACCGGGTTGTGGTACTAAGTCCTACCTCTGCAGCCCGCGGACTCAGTGCGATTGGCGATTTTATCTTTCGCACTAGTCTCACCACAGATATATTGATTCCAAACGGTATCAGGATAACTCAGGAAAAACTCGGCTATAAAAAAGTGGCAACCATATATGATGAGATCGATCTCTTCTCCATTGATAGTAACGCAGTGGTGAGAGAAGCCCTCACTGCAAACAACGTCGAAATCCTGACCACAGAGACCATCCAAACCGATGATACTGACTTTTCCGCTCAACTGACCCGTATCAAGGATTCAGACCCTGATGCCATCTTTATCTCGACTGCGGTCACAGAGACCTCAGATATTATGATTCAAGCACGTCAGCTTGGCATTCCCACCGATGTTCCCTTTCTTATAAGCGTTACTTTCGCCGCGAGTCAAATTCAACTCGCGGGTAAGGCTGCCGAGGGGGCAATTACTTTTACAAATTGGATAAATACCGCCAACACGCCGGGAAATCAAGCCTTCGTTCAGAATTACCGAGCAGCATACGGCGTCGAACCCGACGTCTGGGCAGCGCAGTCGTATGCCACCGTTTATATTCTCGCCAAGGCAATTGCCGATGCCCAATCCGCTGATCCAACCGCAATTCGGGACGCGCTGGCGAATATCACAGATTTCGACACCATTCTGGGTAAGTTTTCTTTTAACGCCGTTGGAGATGCCGTTTATGATCCGATTGTGCTGATTGTCAAAAACGGCGAATTTCAGGTTTTCGAGTAAATCTCCGAATCTCAACAGGATTCGTAGGGGCACTCCTCCGATGGAATCGGGATTCAAAGCAACTTGTGGGTGCCCGCTTAGAACAGTGCCACACTCTTTTAACTTAAAAAGAAGGACGCTCATGTTAAGAAATCGTGCAACAGAAACCGAGTTTTCAAGAAAAAACTCGGTTTCTCGTCGTGCTTTGTACTTTCTTTTTACATGAGCCAAGAAGGAGATTCAATATGAACATCAGAAGGTTCACCACATTTGCGTTTGTCTTGATGATCGCCATGCTGATTGCAGGGCTTTCCGCCTGTGATCAGATTGGGCAGCTTCTCATCCCCACAACGCCTCAAATGGAAGAACTCACCGGAGAGATTCCGATAGGCGTTGTTTTGCCAATTACAGGGCAACTTGCCGCACTCGGCTCACGGATGGAAGAGGGTTTTGAGTTAGCACGTAAAGAAATTAACAATTCAGGGCAACTTGGTGATGGAGAAATTACCTTCATCATTGAGGACGATGGGACCACCCCTGAAGGTGCCGTTGAAGCTTTCAATAAACTAATACATCAAGCTGGCGTGTCTGCTATACTCGGTCCCGCCAGTTCAAGTGCGGCAAGAGAGGCGTTTCCAATCGCACAACAGAACCAAGTTGTAGCTCTTAGCCCGACTTCCGGTGCCTCCGGTTTGAGCGCGATTGGTGATTATGTCTTTCGTGCCAGCCTCACCGCAGATGTGGTTATCCCAAACAGTGTCAAGCTAACACACGCAAAACTCGGCTATCAACGAGTGGTCACCATCGTTGACAGCGTCGAACTCGTCGCCCGGAATAGCGATCAGGTATGGCGAGATGCCCTCACCAAAAGCGGTGTCGAGATTCTGACCACAGAAGTCTTCCAAAGTGGCGATACTGACTTTTCCGCACAGTTAACTCGTATCAAGGACCTAAATCCTGATGCCATCTTTATCTCCGCTCTGCCAACAGATATGCCTGACATTATGATTCAGGCGCGTGAACTCGGTATTCCCTACTCGATCCCCTTTATTGTTGCCCAAGTGAGTGCTGATGAAGTCCGAGCCGCAGGCGATGCCGCCGAAGGTCTGATAACCGCTGCGAGCTGGCTCAGCACTGCTGATACACCGGGAAACCAAGCCTTCGTCCAGAATTACACCGAGAAATACGGCGTTGAGCCGAGCATCTGGGCAGCCCAGTCGTACACCTCACTCTATATCTTGGCGGAAGCGATTACCAACGCTCAATCCACCGATTCAACCGCAATTCGAGACGCCATGGCAAATCTCTCAGATTTTGACACCGTGTTGGGTAAGTTCTCCTTTAACGCTGTCGGGGACACGGTCTACGATCCATTTATGCTAATCGTCAAGGACGGTGAACTTCAGGTCTTTGGGTAAATTCCGATTCAGACCATTTTCCAAGCCAGCGACGGGGGCCTATGACTGCGCGAAAACAGAGTGTTCTGCTCCTTATCCTGATTTATATCTTCGCGGCGTGTGCGGATCGCGACGATACTCCCCTTGTTGAGACAGATATCCCCAAGGAGCCGGTTAAGGAGAACCTTCTAACAGAGCAGGAAACATCCACATTCCGCCTCGCCGCATGGAATATCCGCATCTTCAGCGATGGCAGCCGGACTGACGAGGAGTTACACCACATCGCCAAGGTGCTGATAGACTACGACTTTATCGCTATTGTTGAGTTGAGGGATGAGGTGGTTTTGATGCGGACTGAAGCAATATTGGTAGGCATGGGAAGGGATTATGACTATGTGATGAGTCCACCAGTCGGGGCGAAGGTGAAGGAACGCTATGCCTTTCTGTTTGACCGACAGATAGTCCGGGTTATTGAAGATGGCGAAGTGTTTCCTGATCCCAATGACGCCTTTCTTCGTGAACCCTATTTCGCCACATTCAGGGCAGGTGAGTTTGACTTCACCGCGATCGCTGTGCATGTGATTTGGGGTGATTCGGTCAATCGACGGAGGCGGGAGGTGCAGGAACTAGCGAATGTGTATCAAGCGGTGCAAGCGGCGGACGAAGATGAGCAGGACGTGATACTGTTAGGCGATTTCAATCGCAACCCCGATGATCAATCAGCGTATGGTCCGCTGCTGTCCATCCGATCAATGGAGCATCTGTTCCAACTCCCGCAGAAGTCCCATATCAAAGATACCAGCCTCTACGACAACATCTTTTTCCAAACGCGCCATGTGACCGAGTACACCGGAGATAGCGGGATAGATCGTTTTGATGAAATCCATTTCGGGAATGATGACGCTGCAGCGTCACTCGCAGTGAGCGACCATCGACCTGTGTGGGGGACCTTTCGTATAGACACCGACGACGATGGATTGGATCTTCTTGGCCCTCCTGCTGCCCCACGTGTTAGGCAACACTGGATGCTAGAATGAACGCGAGAACGCAACGCACACCCTTTGATCTGACACAAGATGGCTTGGTCGTAGAGATATTGTACTCATCACCGACCACCCGAGTACTGAAAATCAACGACGACGGTCTCACCTTCAACGACATCAATATATCGCCGAATCTGTCTGATATCAAGTCTTTCAATCTGCCCACTATCTTGATAGCCAACCGGTAGATCGGTATGGACGAGCACCCGACCAGGCGCGGCGTCGAAGCGATAAGTACCAGTCATATCCGTTACCGCAAAATGATCCGTCAGTTGAGACCCCTCTGGACGGGCAGCATCCTTTAATCTGATAAAGTGATTGGCAATCGGTTCGTTTGTGTCCCGATTGGTCACCCGTCCGGTGACGAACCCACTCGGAATTAGGGTCAGATCCACCTTAGAAACGGTCTTTCCTTCAGAAACTGAAATGGATTCTTTGGGGATAGCTGTCCACCCTTTTGGACCGTCAGCGAGATAAACACTGTACGCACCGGGGGCAAGGTTTGCCAAGAGATAATCTCCATTTGCATCAACACGTGCCTGTCTCACCCCATAATTCGGCCGGGTAAGCGCACACAGAACCATCGCGTGTGTGACCGGCGCGCCGTTATCCGCATAGGTGAGCCGTCCTGTAATCCTGCCCTCACGTTTCAGCCGGAATTCAAGCCTCTTTGCGCTCACCGGCACGTTGTGACGATTCTCCGTTGCGTATCCCGGGCCTTTGACTTCAAGAGTCATAGTCGCACCTTGCGGCAATCTAAGAAGCACAAACTCCCCACTCGCATCTGTCTTGACGGGTTGAGGCAAAGTATCAAGCCTTAAACTATTTTCGCGTTCCCTTAGCATTAGGTCACGGCGGAACACGGATTGAATCTGCACCTCTGCGTTCTGAATCGGCTCGCCCCCTTCATTCATCACTTTACCAGAGACGATTTCCGGCACTTCGAGCTGAATCTCAACATCCGCTGCGCTCTGAAGCGGAAATTCTCGCCACCAGATTGCGTAATCGGGATGCGTGGCAACAATATTCAGACGACTCAACACGCCCCTAGAGTCGAAAGGCATCCATTTGAGCTTATAAGGCAAAAGCTGAAATGTCCCATCTACCCTTGTATGTGTAAAAGAGTCGGAAGTATAACCGTCAGAAGTATAATGGGTGGAGAAATATATGGATTTGGCAGCCCCTTCAAGGTAATAGAAACTTACGGCGTATTGAACTTTGGCATCCGCTACCGGCATGTTGTTGTTGTCAACGACGCGGCCGGAAAAGATCATTTTTTCGGATTTGTCCTTTGCTGCTGCGAGCTGCGTGCTGCCATCATCTTCCGGCGTCGTCCTCCGGGAAGCCAACTCCCGCCCCTGATCCCCCGAAGTACGGCTAGAACCAGCCGGTGGAAGGTTTTCCGTTTGGGTAGAAGTGACTAGGATTGACGATCGTGTCAAGTCGGCAGTGGGGGCCAACAGTACCACTTCGGTCGGTCCCATCCCAGCTTGATTCATTGATGGAACCGTTGGCGAATCGGCTCCATCCCTAGCAATTCCGATTAACGCACATACCGCCAAGATTAACGAGAATACAATTTTACCAATAGCTGCACTACTCCACGACGACACCATTGTCGGCGGTGCTGTATGATGAATTTGCTCCATAAATTGCATGAGAAAACCTCCTTTGAGTTTGTGGCTTTTCAAGAGGCTGCCGTAGCGTTCAGATAGTGCATTCCCAAGTTGCTGACGCGCACGATACAACTTGCCCTTGACCGTGTTGACGGAGACGCCAAGAAATTCGGAGATCTCCTTCAACGAATGGTCGCCCATATAGAACATTGATACCGCAACTCGATTGTCATCAGGAAGCCTAGTGAGTGCCTGCTCTAAATCCACCCGCCACTCCTCTGTGGGAGTCGTGTGCGCTGGTTCAATCTGTAGGACATCGTCCGTAGCATTCTCTAACGCGGTTTCGCGCTGACGTGTTTTTATGATGCTCATTAATCGGCGTTTGCACTCGTTGGACATAATCGTATAGAGCCAGCTTCGGAACCGATGTGGCTGCCGGAGTTGGTAGAGACCGTGATATGCCCGCCAGAAGACCTCTTGCGTGACATCCTGTGCATCTTCCTCGTTCCGCACTTTCTGGAAGGCGTAGGCGTAGACCATCTCCTGATACTTGTGGACCAGCACCCCGAAGGCGTCCCGATCACCTGCCAGTGTTTGGGACACTAATTTTTCGTCGTCTGAACGCATAAGGACCTCCCGATCGAAAAAAACGAAAACAATCTCCTAACGGTATGATGAAGTTATTAATTAGACACTCTAAATAACTCGAAGGTTATGCCGCATAAAAAATAAACAGTTGAAAACTTGGCAATCGCGTATTACAATAAATAGCATGTTTGGACTCCAATTCCTAACCCCCTTATTCCTCGCTGTAGGCGCAGCGGCAGCAACGCTACCGCTGATTATCCATCTCCTCAACCGGGAACGGGCGAGACAGCTTGTGTTCAGCACGATTCGATTTATTAAGATGTCCCATCAAGCGAACGTGCAGCGACACCGGTTGAAACAGCTGCTTCTGCTGTTGATGCGAATCCTAATCTTGGCGCTGCTTGGGTTCGCGTTTGCCCGTCCATTTTTCGCGGACACCCCTACCACTACTGGGGTGACAGGCGGGGTGCGAAATGTCGTCATTATCCTCGATACCTCCTATAGTATGGGCTATCTCGACACCTTCGATCAGGCGAAAAAAGCGGCACTCGACCTCGCCGATGATCTTCAACCGAGTGACACCTCCGCCCTCATCTTTACCAGCAACCGATCACAGCTAGTCAAGCCGCTTGACCAGGAACACCGGCGGATCCAATCAGCGGTAACGGGCGCGCAGTTGACCAATCACACCACCGATTACCTCGACGCGATTCAATCGGCGGATGAGCTACTTGGAGAGGCAGAAATCGGTGCCAAACAAATTTATTTCGTCAGCGATCTACAGCGAATCGGGTGGGAAAGCTTCGTTGACACCGATAAACTCAGTCCCGATGTCGAGATTGCCTTTGTCGATGTGAGTGCAAAAGAACCGATTAATCTCGCTATCACCGGCGTCAGCGTACCTCAAGTGGTACTGAACGAGCAGAAACCAGTACAGATAGTTATCCGCGTTCAGAACTTCGGAGAGCAAGCGGTCGAAGGGCTTCCTGTGCAACTATTTATCGATGATAACAACGTCGGCACAACCACGCTTGACATCGAGCCGAATGATGTCATGGATGCCTTGTTCCCGGTCCGTTTCCAAACGGAGAAAATTCATACCGGCTACGCTGCCCTACCGGACGATCACCTAACGCTGGACGACACCCGATATTTCGGCCTGCAGAGCCTGAAGTCAATTAAAGTACATTGCGTCAATGGTGAGCCGGGGCAGCCCGATTACGAGAGTGAGACGTTCTTCCTAGAGGCAGCACTTCAACCTGGGTCACAGATTGTACCAATCGACTTGACACAATCCCGTCAACTGCCAAATACATCGGAGATTTCAAGATATGATGTGATTATCCTAGCAAATGTGAAGCAAGTGACCGGCGGGGAGGCACAATCCTTGAAAGCGTTCGTCGGGAACGGTGGCGGGTTGATTATCACTGTGGGGGATCGGGTCGATTTGGAGGCATATCGGAGTGCACTAGGTGACGGGGAAGAACCGTTGATGCCGTGTAACTTCGTACAATCGGTTGGCGATGCACTTGACCACGATCGGTTCAGCGTCCTCGCGACACTTGACTACAATCACCCCATCTTCCATCCGTTCAAAGACCCGAATCACGGTGATTTTGGGAAAGGACGATTCTACCGATACGTCCAAGCCGTACCGTTAAAAGGTTCAACAGTTTTAGCAAGTTTCGACGACGGCACCCCGGCACTCTTCGAGAAAGTTTATGGGACCGGGCGCGTGCTCTGCTTCACTTCAACGATTGATAGGGAGTGGACAGACCTGCCAATCCACGGCGTTTATCTCCCGTTTCTGTACGAAACGATCAAATACCTCGCGCTCAAGCGGACAGAGGAGAGACCGGACTACCGCATCGGCGATGTGGTTGAGTTGAGCGGCTATCAACTACCGCCGGGAACAGAAGTCGCCATTTTCAATCCAATGGGTGAAGAGGCTCGAACACAAATTAATGAGAACGGCGGTATTATCTACGATACCACCGAGCAGCCGGGAATCTATTCAGCACATACCTCCGGCAAAGGGCCACGCTATTTCATTGTCAACCCAGACACAGCTGAATCCGATCTCACCTCGCGTGACCCGGAAGAATTAACTAGCATGTTAGCTGGCAGTGAGGAAGCAGTCGCCACACAGGTCGTCACAGCAGAGATGGTTACAAACTATCACGGCGAGGTTGAAAAAAATCAGGGAGTGTGGTGGTATCTAATGCTTGGGGTGCTCCTGTTGGCGGTCGGGGAAATGTTCATCGCAAACCGGATATGAAATAGCCCAACCGCCCATCAATCAGAACACCAAAACTAACAAGTAACTTTACGCTGGAAGTTGTGCCCAAGCCGTAATATGCGGCGGCAACATGAGTGGACGTTTCGATGCAACAACTTCCGCCCGAAGCCGCTGGACAAGCGTATCCAAATCGACCTCTTCAGCGGTCGCAATCTCGAATCTTTCCAAGAGCGGGAGTAGACTCTGAAAAGCGGCTGCTATGAATTGGTAACCTCCCCACGTTTCCGGACCGCCCAGCGGCGCTGAATACTGTAGAGTGGGTTCAGGCAAACCCGCATTGACAAAAGTGCTGTACAGGTCAAGCCCCATATTAACATGCGCGCCTGAACGTCGAAACACCTCTACCCCCCATTCTGCTAACTGGTTCATAATGGGAGTCTCCGGATGGGCAATCAACGAGTAGACCGAAAACTCTGCATCCTGAAATGCGACGATACCCCCCGGCTGTAGATGCGTTGCAAGCTGTTTTAAGGTCGCTACAGGATCCGGCAAATACAGCAGGACCAAGCGTCCAATAAGGGCATCAAAGTCGTCTGGTAGATCCAAAGTTTGGACATCCCCTGCCACAAATTGGACATTTGCTAAGCCCGCTGCCTGCGCTCGTGTTCGGGCAGTTTCGAGGATCTCCGGATTCATATCCACACCAACGACCTCTCCCTCACTACCGACTAATTCCGCCGCAGCGAACGCCACATCCCCGGCACCACTACCAATATCAAGCACCTTCATCCCGGTAAAGAGACCCGCATCTGTGAGCAAACGTCGCGTTATATCTTCATACAGTCCTGACTGCTGAATTAAACGTTCCGTCTCCTCCTTGCTACGTCCCATCGTATATGTCCGCTCATTATCGTCCATGTTATCCTCCTATTTAATAAAAAAATCTACAGAATGGTTTATACACCCTGTTGTTTATGGTTCAATCAATTTGTAGAACTGTACTTCACCGTCGACAATGCGTTTCATGACCACACCCTTCGACGTGTGTCGGTTTTCATCGTAACCAGAGATAAATGTTGCACCGCTATAATTCATCGTTGCGGCAAGCTGATCGCGAATCGCCACCGGCGTTAGGTTATCCACGCGACGCATCGCTTCAACTACAAGCCGAAGTGCATCATATCCCAGCGCAGCGCCCCCATCGGGCAGCATACCAAACATTGCGGTGTAGGCAGCCACGAATTGATAGGCATCTTCGCCCAAATCGCTCGGTTCCGCCTCCGCCGAAAATCCACTACTGAAAAAACTTCCGTCAATAACCGTCCCAGCTGCCTCGATCAACGCAGCGTTATCCCAAGCATCACCGCCGATGAAGGTCGCTGTTATCCCAATCTCACCCCTCGCCTGCTGAACGACCAGAGGGACTTCGGGGAGGAAGCCGGTGCTAAAAATTACGTCCGGTGTTGCTTCAGCGATTACCGTCAGCTGCGCGGTGAAATCGGTATCCCCTGCTGTGTAAAACTCATCCGCCACCACCTCACCCCCATGAGCGATAAAGCTCTCAATGAAGGTCTGTGATAAGCCCTCCGAATAGACATCACCCCTGTGCGTAAGGACTGCGGCAGTTTTTGCTTCTAAATCTTGGAGGGCAAACGTTGCCATCGCCCGTCCCTGAAAGTCGTCGGTGAATGCCGCCATAAATACAAAGTTACCCGCAGCAGTGACGGACGGATTGGTGGCAGATGTTGCCATCATCGGTATGCCGTGGTTCTGTGCAATTCCCCCAACAACGACAGCATAGGTTGAACGATTGGGCCCAACGATCGCCGATACCTTCTCTTTATCAATCAGTTCCAGTGCTAGTTCTGTAACATATTCGGTATCGTTTATATCCTCGCTTACGAAGCGTTGTGTCGGTATACCGTGTGCAATCAGTTGTACCGGTACACCTTGCACCCCTCCCCCTTCGTTTAGCTGCAGCGTCGCTAATTCTGCTCCGTAACGACTGTTGTTTCGATCCGGTGCGGTATGGAGAAAACCAATTTTAATGACATCTTCATCGCCTATCTCCGGTAAGGGTGTGAGCAATTGCTGAACCTGATCGCACCCCAAAAATAGGGTAATCATTAAAAAGAGTAGCCTCCAAAGCAGACCGATATATCCGCGTCCGGCCCACCGGAGGTGTCGTTCTGTCATTGAAACTCTCCTGTTAATCGTTGGACAAATCACAGTACGCTACCTCACTATAAATCTACGGCTTAACTAATTTATAAAATCGTGCTTCGCCATTGACAATCTGATTGATGACTGCACTCTTATTCGGATGTCGGCTTTCATCGTAGCCGGAGATAAACGTTGCTCCGCTATAGTCCATGCTCGCTGCGAGCTGGTCGCGTATTGCGGTTGGCGTCAAGCCATCCGCACGACGCATCGCCTGAGCCACAAGCCGGACCCCATCATAACCGAGCGCCGCGCCGCCGGCGGGTAGGGCATTAAAAATTGAGGTATAGGCGGTGATAAATTGATCCGCATCTTCACTCAAATCGCCCGGCGCAACGTCGGCGGAAAACAGGCTGCTAAAAAAGCTGCCCTCAAGAATCTCGCTATTCTCAGAAATCAACGCGGTGTTATCCCAGCTGTCCCCCCCGAGCAGGATGCCTGTTATACCGAGCGCTTTTGCCTGTTGAACTACCAACGGAATCTCGGACGCAAAACCGGGCAGAAAAAAGACATCTGGACCAGCTTCAGCGACTGCGGTTAGCTGCGTCGAGAAATCGGTATCCCCCAACATATAAAATTGAGCATATACGACTTCGCCTCCCAAAGCAGTAAAGTTATCAATAAAGGTTTGTGATAAACCTTCCGAATAAAGGGACCCGCTGCGTGTGAGAACTGCGGCGGTCTTTGCATCTAAGTCTTGCGTGGCAAATTGAGCCATCACCTTACCCTGAAAATCGTCGGTGAATGCTGCCATAAACACAAAGTCACCCGCAGCCGTAACAGACGGATTGGTGGCGGTAGTAGTCACCATCGGTATCCCATAGCGCTGGGCAACCGGTCCAATGACTATAGCATAATTCGATCTATTGGGACCGACGATTGCCGATACCCCCTCCCGGATAATCAGTTTCTCAGCTATCTCTGCAGCTTGTTCCGTATCACTTATATTACCACGCGCGATAATTTCGATCTCCCTACCGTGTACGCCGCCCTCTCCGTTCAGTTGCAGCGCGGCTAATTCTGCACCGTTCAGACTGTTGCTTCGGGCCGCCCTCGTATATATAAAGCCAATCCTGATGTTACCAGCCTCCTCCTCAACCGGTAACGGTGCAAGCAGGTGTTGGACCTCCTCACATCCTGCGAATAAGAACAGGATTCCCACGATTAGAACCAAATAATTAATATTATAAAAAAACCTCTTGTTCCAACCTCCAAAAATCCTGCACATTCCTTGCGGTACCATTAAGTCTCTCCTTATCATTTATGAGCTGTTGTGTTAGTATATCACGAGTCATATCCATGTCTCCATATCGTTGCTGATTCTGCGCTGCATCGATTGTTATTTCAGTTCGGTACGGTTGTAGCCGTTCGGTATTATATCCATATCCACAAACAGATGCAAGGAAATCAAAGGTTCCGAGGTTAGCATCAGCTTGATAAACTCAATTGCAGGCGGCGGGAGAATTTTCGCTTCTAAGTTTTCAATGCTTCTTGACAACGCTTCTTTTTTTTGTTACAATAAAGACGCTTTTTTGGTGGGATGGCTGAGAGGTCGAAAGCGGCGGTCTTGAAAACCGTTGTGGCGCAAGTCACCGTGGGTTCGAATCCTACTCCCACCGCCATATATATGGAGAGGTGCAGGAGTGGTTGAACTGGACTGCCTGCTAAGCAGTTATGGCGTAAGCCATCGTGGGTTCGAATCCCACCCTCTCCGTTTTTGAACTTATAACTACTGATATGATTGCGTGGTTATAAGTCGGTTTGGACGGAGTGAGACTCAACTATATCATACTTTCCTCCCAAAATTTTGACACAACATGCGCCTGTAGCTCAGTGGATTAGAGCACTGGTCTTCGGAACCAGGTGTCGGGGGTTCGAATCCCTCCAGGCGTGCTGTCCTCCGCGTTCTGCCTGCCGCACAAGCGTCTTTCAACTTCCCCGGGCTTGTGCCGGCTGAGGTTTGGCCATGTCTACTTTCGGTTCGATGACGGCCACAGGCCGGCCACCTGTGCTGGTACTGGTCAACGGGCCGCCCTGCGCCGGCAAATCGCATCTCACCGACGTGTTGGCTGCGTCCACCTCATTGCCGATCATGACCAAGGACATGATCAAGGAGACGGTATACGACACAGCGGGATGGGCAGACAGGGACTGGTCGCGCCGTCTGGGGACAGCAGCCGCGGCCCTGCTCTGGATGTTCGCACGCAGCCTGCTCAGCCAAGGCCAAGACT